>JAGCUN010000036.1 GCA_017962845.1 Bacteroidales bacterium
CATCATCCGTGGCAAAGCCTCCATCTTCGGTGACGGCAGTTCGCCGCTCAATGTGCGACCTGCTTTGCCCTTCGAGGACACCCGTCTGCTCGACCTCTGCGCCCACACGATGTGGTTCCTGCCCAATGTGGCCTCGTGTGATGCCATGGAAGCACTGCTTCATCGCCCAACCAACGGCTTCTATCAGAACTACACCATCATCAACTGTAGCGGCACCAAGGCAGGCATTGGAATTGATGCCATAGGGCCAATTCGTGAGGCTATGGGCGACAACCCTTTGAAAACACGCACCATCACGCTGACCTGCGGCAAACTGACCACAGGTGTAACGCTGCGTCCGTTGGGAGGACTGCTGATGCTGCGCAACTGCTCAAGTCCCGAAACCTACTTCCAGACCGCTTTCCGTGTGCAAAGCCCATGGACAGCAACCGACAAGGACGACCCCACGAAGCATACCATCCTCAAACCCACCTGCTATGTGTTCGACTTTGCCCCCAACCGTGCCCTGCGCGAAGTGGTGACCTACGCCAACCAGTTAGATGTGGACAGCAACCGTCGTATCACCGACAAGGTAGATGAATTCATCAACTTCCTGCCCATCCTACAATTTGACGGTAGTTCGATGAAGCGGGTGGATGCCACCGAAATCCTCGATTTTGTGGATAATGGCACCAGCGGCACGCTGTTAGCCCGTCGGTGGAACAGTGCGCAGTTAGTGAATGTGGATAACGCCACCCTGCAACGGGTGCTCGACAATCCCGAGGCGTTGGCCACCATCATGAAGATAGAAGGCTTCCGCGCCTTGGGCAGCGACATCATCGAAAGCATCGTCAACCGTGCCGAGAAAATCAAGAAACTGAAACGCGAGGCGGGCGACAATAACGACCCCAAGAAGAAAAAGGAACTCACAGCCGAAGAGAAGGAATACCGTTCCAAACGTCGCGAGGTTCAAGAAAAACTGATGAAGTTCGCCACCCGCATCCCCATCTTCATGTACCTCACAGATTATCGTGAGGAAAGTTTGGAGGATGTTATTCGTAAGTTGGAACCTTCATTATTTGAACGTGTTACAGGTTTGACCATTGACGATTTCGATCTTTTACTTCGTGTAGGTGTCTTCAACAAAGCCCAAATGAATGACGCCATCCTGAAGTTCCGCCGCTACGAGGACGCCTCCCTCGCCTACACCGGCGTCAACCGCCACGCCTCCGACACCCGCATCGGCTTAATGGATAGCACCGTGCCGATTGAGGCGATGTTAGAGCTTTGATGGGTTTTCACCTTTTATTTTGTTACATTTATTGTCTATACACAATGAAATTTGATTTTTTTGAAATCCATTGTTTATAGACAATGAATTTCAGTTGAACCATTCCGAAGCCGGCATGAGCTGGATTACACTTCCTTCCCATTCCATTGTTCGTTTCTCATTATAGGTCAGAACATACAAATCGGTACAATGCAATTCCTGAGAGGCTTCTGCCAAGGCGCTGCACTCACGGCGTATGGTCTTCTTCGATGTCATTTCGTAACTGACTTGAACCAGTTGCTTCACTCGGTTGTTCTCACGCAGAACGAAATCAACCTCCTTGTCATTACGCGTGCGATAATAGAACATCGACTTTTCCGGATCATAACCTTTCCGCAACAGGTTGACAAAGACTTGGTTCTCCAATAAACGTCCTAAGTTATCGCTGGTTGAAAATGCCTTCGCAGCCACAAAACCATTGTCCACCACATAGATCTTCTTCGGCGCCTTTGCCATCAGCTTGAGTTTGTTGTTATAGCGCGGCAGGTAATAGAACAAAAAAGGCTCATGGAGATAGGCCATGAATTTTTGCGTAGTGGCCACACTGCCGATACTCAACGCGTTAGCTATATCATTTGCACTTAACTGATTGCAGAAATTCGTCAACAGATATAGTGCCATGTTATTAATATCCTCTGTCTTGCGGATTTTATGGCGTTTAACGATATCTTTCCAAACGATTGAATCAAAAAGCGTGCTGAGGTAACTTGTGGTCAAGGATCGTGCAGCAACCGTCTCAGGATAACCACCCAGACGAAGATAGTCGTCCTCCAAAACTGTGGCTTCGTTTTGCTGTTCCGGTAAGATGGCTTTGGGATCCAAATGGTGCCATTCAAAGAACTCCGCCAAACTGAACGGCAGCATCTCTATCGGCAGATACTTGCCGGTAAGCACGGTCGCCATCTCGCTTGATAGCATGTTGGCATTACTCCCGGTGATGATTAAGTTCTTCCCCTGCCGGAAAAGCTCGCTCACCCAAACATCCCAATGCGGCAGATTCTGCACCTCGTCGAGAAGCAAATAGTCGTAGCCGGGATACACTTCGTCGAGTAAGCGCATCACCCAATCTGCATTCCAGTTGTCCAGCAACTCTTGCTTGTCAAAATTAAGATACGCAAAGTTCTTGTTACGGAGCATCAGCAATGCTTGCGTCGATTTACCCACGCGCCGTGGCCCCGTTATCAATTTGATAAGATGACTGTTAAGCAGTTCATCCGTGTTGAGCGTTGTATGACGATGAATGTAGTTTCGTGCTAACAAATCATCGCGTTCTTTGCGTTGCGAAAGAAGGATGGTTTTCATATTGCTTCCAAAATTTCGCTGCAAAAGTACTACTTTTTATTCAATAACACAAGTGTACTGAATAAAATATGTACTTTTTTATTCAGTACAGCATATTTATTACACAAAACAAACACCGCCACAAAGGCTCGAAAACCCTTGCGGCGATATAACTCATAATATTTCAGCAATGCTATGAAGCCTGAAATTAAATTATTATCAGATAATAATACAACTTGTTGTTGGTCGTATCATAGAAGAGACACTCCTCTGTGTTCTCTTGGTTAGATTCAAAATAGTAACCTGCAGTATTCTTTACGTATTTGTAAACCTCACTCGTTTTGTATCTACTCTCCACAAACTCATTATCATATTGCAACATTTCATGCTTCTTGTCGGATAAACAATCAGAGTTAATCACGTTGAATGTTTCTATTTTGTATCCATCTGGCCCAATCCACTGTTCTTGCCTATCTATAAAAGAAACATCTTTTCTGGTTAAATCTATCCCTAACAAATTTTCCAATTCCTTAATGGGAGAGACATAATTACAAGACGCTATAGCAAGTGGTATCAAGCACAGAATCAAAGTTTTCTTAATGGCTCTTTTTCTCATTGTTTGATTGATTCAAGTGGTATTTATTCTAATTCAATTTGCAAAAATACACTTTTTCTCAATTTGTAAGCCATCTTTATTGAAAGGCTGTGTTGTGCCGCAAAAGGTCACGAAACCCCAAATAACCGCCGTCTAAAACTTCACTACCGTGCCAATAAGCGCATCTAGCAAACGAATGCTGTTTCGGGACGCGATGTCTTGCGCCACGCTGTCCGGCTCGTACCATGGATGGACAGACAAAGCATATTTGTCGTGGTGGACGGTGAAAACCTGCTGGGCTTGCAGGTCATGTGCGACTTTTTCGAGGTCTTCGGGCGTGGTGTGGATATACTTCCAATTGGCATTGTACTGTCCGTTTTCCAGCAGTGCCAAATCCACAGAGCCGAATTGCTCATATATCTCGCTAAAACGCTTGTCATATCCGCCGTCACCGCCGATATACACCTTGCGGCCACCGGCTTCGACCATAAACGATGCCCACAATGTTTGGTTGCGACGAAGCAGACGATTGGAGAAATGGCGGGACGGCAAGCAGGTGATACCCTCCGCCGCCTCGTACCAATCCATCTCCGTAATTATCTCGTCCTTATAGTCCCAATAGCGCAGATAATCAGCGATACCGAGTGGACAAACGACCTTTTTCACGCGGTCACGGATGTCTCGCAGGGTGGCATATTCCATGTGGTCCCAATGTTCGTGCGTGATAATGAGCACGTCAATATCCGGCAGGTCTTCCGGTCGGTAGATGTCGGTGCCTGCAAAGGGTTTCATCATCAGTGTTGCAGGAAATTCGGGCTTCAGCAGAGGATCCACCAAGTACCGCTTGCCGTCCAAGCAGAACAGATACGACGAATGCCCGAACCACACGAGCCAATCGCTATCGGTTGGCAGGTTCTGGAGATCGGTCTTGACGGCTTGGATGGGTTCGTTTGGTACGCGTGCGGAATCGTGCTTAGTCAGCATCGACCACAAAGCTTTGATGGGGTTGGTGTTGCCTGTAAACTGCGGAGTCGGCTCCTGGTTCTGGAACATCCCGTCTCTATAGTTCGGTGACGATTGTATCCGCTCTTTCGAAACGTGTCGCCACAACCCGAAAGCGTGGTGCGAAAGAATTGCTAACACCGTGATTGAGATAAGCGCGAAAATGCCCAGTAGGATTAGCATTGGCTTCATTGTCATCGTATTATATCTTTCACTTTCGGATGGTGGTATTGATGCGCTTTGGGCGTGGGCTTGTGGTTGAGTTCTACGGCTTGTTGCGGACAGAAATGGACACAGGCAAGACACTGCGTGCAGTTGTCGCCGCAGTGTGACTTGCCGTCGGCGAGCACGATGTTCCTTTGCGGGCACACCTCGGCGCAGATGCCACAGCCCACACATAGGTCGGCGTTGACAGCGGGCGTGAGCATCGGCAGTGTGCGTCGTTGCAATATCTCCGTCACCGCCCGTGGCGCGTTGAACCAATAGCTGGGATATATCAGCCCTATCCGTTTCTCCTGCGACAAGTCTGCCTGCACAGCCTCGCGCAACGGCATTACTTTGTCGCCTACATGTTCCGCAATCGCCCGTGCGATAGCGAGGCTATTCCCTGTTCCCGAAAAATAGAGTATCATATTTATACCTTTTTTAGTCAAGATGTTTCATTTCAGCATCTCTTGAATGACACTCTCCAGCATTTCGGGGCTTACCATAGGCTCGAAACGCAGGATAGTTTGGCCATCTTTGGAGATCAGGAACTTGCCGAAATTCCACTTAATGGCGTTGCCTTTCTCAAATCCGCTGCCGGTTTGTTGGTGGATCTTGGTGAGCTGGCTGGCAAAAGCTTCATATCCTTCCGGATAGCCCTTGAACGGAGCTTTAGCCTTGAGGAACGTGTACAGCGGACTTTCCGCCTTGCCATTCACGTCAATCTTGTCGAATAGCGGGAAAGTGACGTTGTAGTTGACGGAGCAAAAGTCCAGAATTTCCTCGTTGGTGCCGGGTTCCTGTTCGAGGAACTGGTTGCAGGGAAAAGCCAGAATTTCCAGCCCTTGGTCCTTGTATTTCTGATAAAGGGCTTCCAATCCTTCATACTGTGGGGTCAGTCCGCACTTGCTTGCCACATTGACAATCAGTAACACCTTGCCTTTATAGTCGGCCAGCGACACATCGTTGCCCTTGATGTCCTTGACTGTGAAGTCATACACGCTTTGTGCCGGAAGGACCTGTACCATTATCATTGCCAAAAGGCAGAGAATCATCTTTTTCATATTTTTTCTATTTTGGTGGAATACTAATGGTTACGTTTTTTTGCGTCGGCAGAGTTGCCCTTCTACCTCACCTCCACATCCTCCAACGAGCGGAGGTACAGCAACGGTCCGCTGCTGGAGTTGACGAGGATGCCTTTCAGGTTGCACCGCCCTGCAGGGAGCAGTTCGCCCGCAAAGGTGGCCCGCGCACTGGTGCGGAGCGTGAGATAGGTGCTGTCTTCCAGCATCATATAGCGTGAGCAATAGGTGGTTACGGTGTCGGGACAGTAGGTGTCCACACCGCCGTTCTGCATCCGAACGCCCTCCACCCGCACCAGACGGTTGAAATAGGTGGAGTCGATCTGGTTGCGCGAGGTGATGACCCATGGAGCCGGCTCCGGTCCCGCCTTGCCATCCGTAAAAAGATAGAGCCCCTCATCGGCTTTCGGGATGCCGACCATCGCGCCATCGTCCAGCAGCGCCAACTGCTTGTTGCGGTACTTGTGCCCGATGACCATGTTGCCACATTCCACAAAGAGCTTGGAGCCGACAGGATATTTGCTGAAGAGTTCCGTGTTCTTCATCACAATCATGATGGCGCCGGTTTCATCCTGAAGGGTGAGATATTTGTAGCAGTTCTGCTCCTTGTCGGAGGAGGTGACTGTGCCACAGATGACCGTTCCTTCGGGTATCTGGCTGTAACTTATCGAATTGTTGATTTCGTAGAGCGAAAGAAGTTCGGCAATGGTCATGTTCGCCTCCTTGTCGAGCGTGAGGGCAGGTGGTATGTCCTCCTCCTTCTGACAAGAGATGGAAATGATTGCTAATATCACGATAATCAGGTAGATAAATTTGTTTTTCATTTTATGTTAATTGAATGAATAACTCAGTCCAAAATTAAAAGTGGTGCCCAACGCATAGTAATATTTGTTGGGGAAAGAGTCGGCGTTGTGCTCGGAGTAGTTGAAACGGTGCTGCTCGCTGACAGAGGTGACGAGGTTCTTGTTGTTGGTGATGTTGGTTACTTTGAGGCTGAAGCCGAGGGTGTGCTTCTTGATTTTCCACGACTTGCTGAGCGAGGCATCCAAGGTGAACTGTCCTTTCAGCCGTTCCTGTGCGATGATGGCATTCAGCTGGTCGCTTCCTTCGTCGAGGTAGCCGCGGGCTTCGGGGGTGTAACGCTCGGGGTTCAGGGCAGCGTAAATTTTGTCGAAATAGTTGGCGTTGATCTTCACTTCCCAGTCTTTGTGCTTGAATTTCAGGCCTATAGTGGCGGCAATCTGCGGTGTGCCGGCCACATGGTAGTTCTGCCAATAGATGGTGTGAACCACCTCTTTGCTGCCGGGTGTCAGTTCGGCATAGCCGTTGTTGGCGGTGATGGAGGCCGTCGGACGGTTGGTGAAGATGAAATCGCCCCAGTTGCCCGCCATCAGCACGGCAAACATCTTCCCGATAGGAATTTCCAGCCCCAGCTCTACGCCGATATTGCGCTTGTTCACCCCGGTAAGCGCATAGTTGACAAAGCCTCCGTAAAGGTCGTGGTAGAAGTTGTAATGCTCGGTAACATCTTGAAAATTGGCAAAATAGAAGGATGCCCGCAGCTTCATGAATTTGTAGTTCATGCTATAGGAGAAGTCGGCGGCGAGGTCTTTTTCGCTGGTCAGATTTTGGATGAAGCGGTTGCTGTAAAGCGCGTTGATGAAGATGTTGGCGGCTGAGGGCGCGACGGTCTGCCATTGTGCGTTGATTTCGAGCGTGTTGTGTTTGTCGATTTTGTAGGCGATGCCCGCCTTGGCCCCGTAGTTGAGCCAGAGCTGCATGGGGGAGTTGCCGGCGGCCTCGTCGCGGTAGGCGCCATAGCGCATAAAGCCGGTGCGCCACACCTCGCTCATGGTGCCGTTGAGACCGATATGTAAGCGGAGGTGCTCATACTCGCCCTGCAGCGTCGCCCACAGGTTCTCACGGAAGATGTTGAGGGCATAGTCGTGGCCGCACTTGTCGCCCTCCACAAGGTGCGCTTCGGCATTGTCGATGTCGTAGTACTGGAGCATCGGGTCGGCCAGCGTGTCGGCGTATTTGTCTTTGCTAAGCCAGTACTCGCCGCCCAGCAAGTCGCTCACTCTCTTGAAGTTGCGTTGGCGATATCCCCGCACATCCAAGCCGGCATAGAGGTTGATATGATCGTTGAGCCGGGCGGTGAGAGAGGTGGCGCCGGAGACCTGCACGTGCTGCGAGATGCGGTTTTCGATGATGTATTGCGATGGACCGCCCAGTGCCGTTGACTGGCGGTTGGCTTCGTAGAGCTGTTCCCAGTTGATTTGCCGATAGTCTTCATTTTCAGCCCATTGCTGTATCACCCACTCCTGCTGTTCGGGATCGTCGTCGAAGTAAGAGGGGAGGTAGCGGTAGTAGTCGGGGCGCGGGTCGGAGGTTTTCACGAAGTTGAACGCGGAGGTGTTTTTATGTCCGAAGGAGCTTCCCAACGTGGTGGTTACCTGCACTTTCTTGTCGGCAGAGTTGAAAACGTACGAGAGCAGGAAGACCGGCTCGTGCGTGTCGCGCACGCGGGCGTTGCGCCGTTTGCCCTCGTACCAGCCCCAGTTGGGGTTGTAGTAATGGGTGCCGGTGATTTCGTAAACCTCTGGCACACAGTTGGCCTGCAGTCCTTGCAGGGTGGGCGCGCCAAATGCTGAAAAGCTGAGCGAATGGCGGTTGTTGAACTGCTTTTCAAATCCGAGGAAGTAGGAGAAACCGAGGAATGAGGTTCCCTTCACGTAGTTGAGTTGCGTGCCGAAACGGGCGGAGGCAGAGGCCGCCACAGCCCAGCCGTTTTTGAGTTTGCCGGAGGCATAGGTGAGCATGAAACGGTGGTTGTAGCTGCCGTTGCCGAGGGTGTAGTTGGCACTCAGCTGTTTACGGAACGAGGAGGCGCGGATGTTGTAGCTGGAGGAGCCGCCGATGTCGCCGAAAGCGAACGGCGATGCGCTGAGGTTCAGGTGGCACTTGGCGCCGTTGAAGATGCGGGTGAGGCCGCCCCACTGGGTGTTGGAGGCACGGCCCAGCACCAAGTTCTCCATCTCCAAACCATTGATGGCGATGGTCTGGTAGCGCGACTCCAAGCCGCGGTTCTTGAAGTAGGCGATGTTGAACGACACGGCTGCATTGTTGGAAAACACATCATCGGCCGACTTCATCACGCCGGGGTTGTAGCCGCCGAAGTCGGCATCCTCATCGTCAAGTCCCTCTGTATCAAACAAGAAATCGTCCACATCCTTATAATCGGTTTCGGTGCTGTCGGGCGGAACAACGACCGCTTGTCCGAAAACGGAGGTGATGTTTAAAAACAATATCAGCAGGAAAAGGGGTATTCTTTGGGTCATAGGCAGTGCTACAAAAAGTCTAATAGACTTTTTGTAGGTGGAAAGGTTTAAAATGGGGGGGGGGAATAAATTGATGAGTGGCGGCGATAACGTGCGTTGATGATGCCCACCAGCTCGCAGGCAGTCCGTCAAAACTACTGACATCGGTATATCCCCTAAAGATCTGGCAATTGAGGAAGGTTTGTGATATCAAGTGAGGCAAGCGTCTGCAACTGCTTGACAGCCATCTGGCGTAGTGCTTGAAGTCGCTCCTGCTGCGGACATTTCTGGGTCAATAAGCAATGCGTTATAGGATTCCATATTGGCCAAAACAAGCAATTGTTGCAAGGTCGCATAGTCACGGATTGGACGGGGTCATCACGAAGCGGTTAAGTCCGGCCTCGGTCTTAATGTGTCGAATTGCACACGGTTAAAGGATTATTTGTGAATTTTTTGATTTTTTTCTTATAACACCATTTATTCCCGAAAAAAAAGTGTATTTTTGCAGCCGATATGACCTCCCACGCTTCCCGTAAGAACAGCGCACCAGGGAGGTCTTCGAGTAATATAGATAACACTGAACTCATGCACTACTCAAAAAGACCGCTCTCTATTGAAGAGCAAATCAACCGCCTTGAGCAAAGAGGGTTGCACTTCCACGACAGAAAGCAGGCAGCATGCTATTTGCACAACATCAGTTATTACCGACTTAGGGCTTTCACCTACCCTTTTCAAGATAACATTCATCCATCGGAAGACCATCGATTCCTACGGGATGATATTGATTTCAAGGATATTGTAGACTTATATATTTTCGATCGCCGATTGAGAAATTTGGTCTTTAACGAATTGGAAAAAATTGAAATCGCCATTCGCACACAATTGTCGCTGGTATATTCTGTACGCCACCATGATGCCTTTTGGTACACGGATAGGAACCAGTACAGCAGGGCCTCTGAGAACAGTTTTTTGAAGCTCATCAATGATGTGGAAAATGATGTGGAACGAAGTAATGAGGATTTCATCAAACATTTTAAGACAAAATACGATGCCCCTTCCATGCCACCTTCGTGGATGTCGTTGGAAGTGGTGTCTTTCGGGACATTAAGCAGACTGTACAAATTGTTGGATAAAAATGCAGAGAAGAGATATGTGGCAAGAGCTTTTGGCATTGGTGACGAGGATGTGTTTGCGAACTGGCTGCACGCGTTTTCTAATTTGCGCAATTGCTGCGCCCATCACAGCAGGATTTGGAACAGACGATTTGTTGTGCACTTGAAACTTCCTTACAACACAATCCACCCGTTTCTTACTCGTGATAGTGCAAAAACACTAAAACAGAACAAGCTTTTTGTGCTTCTTTCTGCAATCAAGTATATTGTGGATGTTGTCAGTCCAGGCAATTCTTTTAAGCAGAACCTCAAAGCATTGATGGAAGACACACATCGGTTGCTTTCTTTTAAGGAGATGGGATTCCCTGCCGATTGGGAACAACTGCCAGTATGGAGGGGCTAATCAATGCCAGAGACTGTCAAGGACATTGGTTGTGTCTCTCGCAGGTATCGGTAGCACCTGAATGGCTGTGCCCGCCGGACGGTTCCCGACGGAGGGATGATCGCAGTCCGCAGGCCTGCGGGGGAAGGATGGATGCGGATGGCGGGAAAGGGAATGATGTTGTATAAAAAATGCCCCTGACTGTCATTTATGTCAGGGGCGAGTGAAGGAGGTTTAGAGCTTCTCCATCCTGTACATTAAGTCCAGAACAGCTAAAAGCCATTGCTCGCTGAAAATTAATGATTTCATACGAAGATCTCCTTTCTATAAATTCCCCGCCTTCTTTTGGCCACAGTAACTTCGTGCTTGATGCGGGCGAATTTATGGGTTAATATCACAGTGAAATTCAACACTGGATTCTATTTGATTGGCTATTTAATAACTGTATTGATTGCTTCTTTCAATATGTCATAGTAGTCTGATGCTAATTTTTTATCAGTGAACTCTCTCAAAGGTTTACCTGATGCTGCGACGACATAACCGCCAGTTATCATATTCTGAACAAATTGTATTATTGATTCTTTTTCAATGAAGTCGTAGTTGTTAGTGTCCAGAGTTGTATTCTTGCAAGGCCGGCTACGACGTAATAGATTCTTGATTCTTGCGTTGTCGTCTGGTATCGGAGAGATTGTGTAAATTTCTTTCAAAAAACAAGTGTAATTTCTGATAATACTATTCAGATTATCCACATCGCTGTCATCATCGTATGAAAACAAAGCAAATTTTTCTCCTAATAGTGTTGTACAAATAGGAAATGAAAAAAGTTTTTCTTTCTCATTCTTATAAAATGTGACGAGCTCAACACCATTATTATCCCTTATCCGATGACTAATATGACTACTCTCAAGTTCTGCAATTTTTATTTCGGATATTATTCTTATAAATCGTATCATTTTTGATTACAATTATTTGTTACCAATCATTACTGGTTGTTGCAAAGTTTACTTTTTCTGAACAGGAAGAGGTAGAAGCTGCTCTTTGCTGACTCGGAACGCTGGTGTGTTCCCCTTTCCGTCATTGCATTTTTTGCAAATAGGGCAGATGAAACTTTCACCGTTTTGGTTTTCAACATGTCCGCCAACAGCACCATCTACCATTTCTCCTTTGTCATTTAATACCTTTATTTGCTTTGTTTTATTGCAAGAGGGGCAAGTAAAAAAATCCTGTACAGTATTACTGGTATTCTTTTCCCAATAATCGAGCCAAGAATCATATTCGGAAGGGGGGGCATCTTCGGTTGAGCCAACAACATTACATACCTCCTCTTCTTGTTCAGATTTCCCTGTGTTTTTAAGCGGTTTTTCATTAGTTTCTTCAATCGTTTCTTTCTGTTTGGAGTCTTCGGTGAAGGATTTTTCCCCACAGATAGACCTTTCAAATTCAGATAACTTGTCCATTTGGTCTAATAGTTTTCGAGTTTCTACTACTTTCGTCATAGTTAATTCAATTCTAATTATGTTTACTCTATTATAGCTTTTCGGCTTCCGCTATTAATATGTTATTCTTGTTATCTGAAATCTTTTTTCATAATTGCCAAGGCATCTTTAACAAAAGATTGTGCTTGTTTAATATTTTCTAACGATACATGTTTATATGGGGCAATAAAATAGCTTTCAAAAGAATCAACAATCTTGTAAAATACAATAGTTATGCCAAAAATAGGGTAGAAAATAATGTTTACTTGGCTCCCATCTTTTACAAAAGATTCATAATCGGGATTACTTTTTAAGATTTCTAAAGTTGTCATGATAAATTACTTTAAATTATTGATATAATAATGATTATATTATTTGTTTACTTAATCCTTCACACAACAGACGTGCCTAGTCGTAAAACTCTTATTGCCATTGTCTTGGTCACAACTATCATTATTCCTTCACTACTTTCCGTACGGCCACCACCTTGCCACCATTCATCAATTTTACAATGTAAACACCTGTGGAATAATGAGATAAATCCACTTGGGTATTTTCACCTGTTACGGACACACTTTGCAACCTGCGGCCATAGATGTCAAATAATTGGATTTCAGGGGTTGAGTTGCAGGTTTCAGGATTTAGGCGGATGGTAACGATGCCTGTGGTCGGGTTAGGATAGAGGGTGAGGCCGCTGCCATCGTAGTTGGTGATAGCGGCTATACCATTGTACACAATGTTGGATCGTGCGCTGGTATAAGAAGTGTTGTCACGGATGAATAGCTGGCAACTGCCATCCATCACCATTTCTATTTGGTAAAAGAGAGGCCCTTCTGGTGCTTCAAAGTCAGTCATTGATGTTAAGGTGGACGGCATAGTGGCAATCAAATCAAGTGTATCTGGATTTGTGCCTCTGTAAAGACGATAACTCGGGAATTCCATCCCTTCGTATGGAGTCCAGATGAGATTCCAACTATTGTTTAATCCTTGATTGATGGTAAGGTGGACAGTCTTGTGAAAATCGCTCATCGGAGTTTCTCCATAGCAGACATCCATTGCTGTCAGCTTGTAGCGGTAGGCCCGGACGGACGGGTTGGCAGTAGTGTCCAAATATGCGTTGGTCTGTGTAGCAGGGACAGTGGCTAATAGCTCGAAGACGTTGGCATAATTATTTTCCCGATATACACGATAACTCTCAACATTGGGGTTGTCCATCACCTCCCATACAATCAGGTTATGGTTGTTTTCCACACTTACCACGCAGATGGAAGCAGTGTCAGGGATAAGTGTACTGGCGCCAAGCTGGATTATCTCAGAAGTAGCAGTGCAGCCGTTGTCGTCGGTGACAGCCACCCAATAGTAGCCGGGTTCGGACACATCGATAGTGGGGGACACTTCTCCAGTGGACCAAAGATAGGAGCTATAACTCTCATTTAAAAACAGGGTTGCAGTACTGGACAGACAAGCCGAGATGGTCCCATTGACAGAGATAACAGGCAGTGTAATGGAGTGTACAGTAACAATAGCGGATGCTGCACCCCAGCAGCCGTTGGTATCAGTGCCGATTACGCTGTATGTTCCTTCAGCGTCGATATTGATGGAATTGTTCGTGCTGCCATTGTTCCATAAGTAAGTGTCGGCACCAGTGACGACGAGTGTGGTGGACTCTCCTTCGCAGAGGCTGGTAATACCCGTAATGGTTACTTCCACATTGTTGCATGGTGTAGTGAAACTTACTTCATCACCATACGCCGTTCCAAAGCTGTTGGTAGCGTATGCGCGCACGTAGTAGGTGGTGTTGGGGATGAGTCCGGTGATGCTGCTGGTGTAAACACCTGTCCCTGTCCCGTCTTCAGTATAACTATCGTAAACCGTCGGATTGTTGGAAGTGCTCCAGCAGACACCGCGTGCGGTCACAGCCGCATTGCCGTTGTAAGTCACATTGCCACCACAGGTAGCAGTGGTGGGGGTTATGTCGGTGATGGATGAAGTAATGACCGTGGGAAGTGTGACTGCAGGAGTCGTGACCGTCACGGTTATACTTGCTGTGTCAGTGCATCCGTACTGATTCGTGCCTGTTACGCTGTAGGTGGTTGTAACTGTGGGAGCCACAATAATGGAAGATGTAGTCTCTCCAGTACTCCATAAATAGTTTTCTGCTCCTGAGGCGACGAGAACAGTGCTGTCTCCTAAATTGATTTCATTAAAAATTTCTGGGGCAAGGATGAGCTCCCATCCAAATACATAACCGTTATCAATGCCATACTGGTCGCAAATCTCAATCTGCCAAAGACCATTCAGAGGACATCCAATGAGATTTCCAAAAGTCTGGTACGGATGGTAGTAGTTGGTACGGGCGGCCACGTTGGAGGAGTCGATGGAACTGTTATAGTTGCCGTCTGCCACATGGTTGTAGCAGTAGCCGCTTGCGATCTGGGCATAGCTGGTGTTATCGCTCCAGCAGTAATTCCAGCCAGTTCCTGGAGGATTGTGCGATTCATCGCAGTAGGTTGTTTCATCGTAGCTGGTATGGTTGGTGTATCCGAAAGGCTCACCAAAGTACCTGCCGTTGTTAGCACCGCAGGGCTGTTCCATCAGCAGCACGCTGTTCTGGTTCGGGCATTTCAGGGCAATGCTGATATCCCCGATGTAGGAGTGTTCCATGTTGATGCGCACAGACAAGATGTCGGCAGCTGAAGTGATGGTGGCACCTGGAGAAAATGCCGTGAAATTGACAGAGGAGCTGAAACATTGCGTTCCAAGCGCATTGACACATTGTGGTCCGTCAGGAATGAACACGGTGGAGTCAACCCTGATAGAGACAGCGTTTATACTTACCGTCATCACATTGACCGTCACACTTGCCGTGCCACTACAACCATACAGGGTCGTACCCGTCACACTGTAGGTGGTGGTAGCAGTGGGTGCCACAGTGATGGAAGGTGTTGTTTCGCCCGTACTCCACACATAGCTGTCGGCACCCGATGCCGTAAGGATGGTACTGTCGTCTCCACACAAGTTGACATTGCCACTTATGGTTACTTGTGGAGTTTGAACCGTTAGGGTAAGCGTAATAATACTGTCGCAGCCGTGTACACTGTATAGTGTGTGCTCATAAATTCCTGATTCAGTAAGTGATTGTCCGAAGAAATCGTAGCTCTCTCCTTGACAAATAACACGAGAACGAGGCGTGTTATAGGTGGGGTAGACTGTAACATACGTGGACACACTCCTTGTGCAACCTTGCGCGTTGGTGGCGGTTACCCTGTACGTTCCCGAAGTGCTTACCGTGATAGAGGCGTTAGTAGAATTGTTGTTCCAAAGATACGATACGCCGCCACTGGCCGTAAGCGTGGTGGTTTCACCTTGACAGATACTGGTATTGCCACTGATAGTGGGGGTTGGCAACGCATTGACCGTCACATAGGTGGATGCCGCAGCCGAGCAACCCTGCGCGTTGGTGGCCGTTACCGTGTACATCCCCGCTGTCCCCACCGATATAGAGGTACTTGTGGAACTATTGCTCCAAAGGTATGATGTGCCACCGTTGGCCGTAAGCATGGTGGTTGTACCTTGACAAATGCTCGTATTACCACTAATAGTGGGTACTGGCAACGCGTTGACTGTGACGTAGCTGGACGCTGTGGCGGAGCATCCCTGTGCGTTGGTGGCCGTTACCATGTACTGCCCCGGTGTGTTCACCGTGATAGATGCATTTGTGGAATTGTCACTCCATTGGTACAAGGTGCCGCCGTTGGCCGTAAGCGTGGTAGCCTCTCCCTGGCAAATGGTGGTGATACCACTAATGGTAGGTGTTGGCAGTGCGTTGACTGTGACGTATGTGGAAGCCGTGGCGGAACAGCCTTGTGCATTGGTGGCGGTTACTGTGTACATTCCTGCCGTACCTATTGTGATAGAGGCATTGGTGGAATCGTTGTTCCAAAGATACGACACACCGTCATTGGCCGTGAGGGTGGTGGTCTCTCCCTGACAAATGGTGGTGATGCCACTGATGGTGGGATTGGGCAATGCGTTGACGATAACATTTGAAGTAGCGGATGCTGAACAGCCGTTGGGTAGAGACAGCGTGACTGAATACGGCCCAGCTTCGCTTACGGTGATGGAGGAAGTTTGAGCACCCGTACTCCATACGTATTCTCCCTCCATCTCAACGGAAAGAGTAGTAGTTTCTCCCTGACAGATGTCGTTGTCGCCGATAATGGCTATTCCAATCAATTCGGTAACTTCTACAGAGGCAGCGTTGGTGCAGCCGTTGGCATCCGTTACTGAGACGGAGAAGATGCCTGTATGGTCGGCGGTGATGGACTGCGTGGTTTCGCCCGTACTCCACAGATAGCTGATTCCTTCCGAAACATTGAGCGGAGCACCAATACCGCTGCAAATGACCGGTGTGCCGGAAATACTTACCACTGGCAATTCATGTTCCACAACCGTAACAGAAGTGCTGCTACAATTGCAACCACCCGCAAAAGTTGCTGTTACACTGTAGGTACCGGGCGTAGTGACCGTGATGGAGGGAGTGGTTTCGCCCGTGCTCCATGTGTAGCTGATGGCGTCGCCTATGGCTGTAAGGGTGGTGTTGCCGTCTGCGCAAAACTCCGTTTCACCCGTGATGACAGGATTGTCGTACACGGTCACCGTTACTCCCCGGGCGGCACTGCAGTTGTAGATATTGGTGAATGTACACGTATAGGTGCCGCTTTCGTTCACGGTGATGGTGGGAGAGGATGCCCCCGTGCTCCAGCTGTAACGGTTGGCACCTGAAGCCGTAAGCGTAGTGCTTTGCCCACGGCACAAGGAGGTTTGCCCACTGATGATACCATTAGGCAGGGGATGGACGGTGACTGATGCTTCGGCAGTTGTTGAACATCCGTTAGTATCTTGCACGGTTACCGTATAAGTTTCGCCATCAGTTACTTGTAGGATGTCCCCTGTTACATTATTGTTCCACTGATAAATAAAGTAATTGGAGTGCTCGGAAGTGCATGAAGCGGTGAACGTTGCAATACTCCCTTCGCACATTTCAGAAACGGAAGTGGCTACCGATGCCTGCAAATCGCAGGATAAAGTAGAGAACGACACAATATTACCATAATAGGTAACCCCATCTTTCTGCACGAACATGCGATATTGGTAGGTGGTTCCTAATTGCAATCCATGAAGATTGTATGATGCTGGTGTGCTGACGTTGGTATAAACGGTGGTGTAGTTTGCATCCGTAGAAAGCTTGTATTCAAAACCTATCACATCTGCATCCCCTCCAGGCCAGTACTCGTTTGGTGTATAGAATCCGTTGAGTTTTGCCGAAGTAAAATTGATATTGTCAGCTTCTTGTGTTGTGACTCCGCAAACTAAATCCCCAAAGATAGGGTATCCGTCATTGACATTGGGGTTGACATCCATAACAAATACGACACTATCGGTATTAAGCAAGATGGGGAACGAAGCGGATTTCATGGATGCCTCACTTTTGGACGTACCTCCCGACACAGTACCTCCACAACTCTCCAAGTAGTAGCAGTTGGTGACAGTGCCCGTTGTGTTTCCGCGGATGCCTCCCATTGTCCCTCCCGTAAGCATTCCTGTGTTATAACTGTTTATACAAGTGGATGATGCGCTAGTAACATTACCTATCAGACCACCTACTTGTCGAGTTCCGCTAGTATAGGAAGTTTGCTGGCTACTACTGTATCGTATTGTATAGTGCGCAGAAGCCGATACCGCACCACGATTGTAACTATTGAAAATCCGAGCGATACCTGTACCTATCAATCCACCAGAGTTTGATTGTCTATTAATAGAAGAAGTGCTAGTATTATAAGAACTGCTGCGACTATAAGCGGTAGCAGAAATTGCTCCCTTGTTGTAGCATTTTGTCACAACACCCGATGAACTACCACCGACCAAGCCTCCCGAGTACGCATTGATATGTTGATCTGAACTTGAAGCAGAGGATCCTGTGTATGAAGAAGTAGACGAAACAGTCCCTGTGTTGTGGCAACTAGTCAATGACAAGGATGAATTTCCAAAACCGACAATGCCTCCTGAATAAGAAGAGACATTAGCAGCAGAAGAAGTAGTGGAACCAGAAGAAGAAATGTCTCCCATGTTGTAGCAGTAAACCACAGTTAACGATGAATTACAGTAGCCGACAATTCCGCCAGAATGTGTACCAGAAGAAGAAATGTTTCCCGTGTTGTAACAGTAAATCACAGTTAACGATGAATTACAGTAGCCAACAATTCCACTAGAATACTTAACAGAAGAAATGTCTCCCGTGTTGTAGCAGTTGGTCACATTTAATGATGAACCTGAAGAACCACAATATCCTACAATTCCACCAGAATATGCATGAGCATATACAGTTCCTGTGTTGTAGCAGTCAACGACCGTTAATGATGAAGAACCACAATATCCTACAATTCCGCCAGAAGAAGATTGAGAAGAATAAGAAGAGTAATCATATACGGTTCCCGTGTTGTAGCATTTTTCAATACGGGCATCGGTAACGCTGATAGAACCTACAATTCCTCCGGCAAAAGAATTAAGGGTGGAACGAGAGGATACGTTGCCCACATTATAACAGTTTTCAATATGGGTATTAGCACCGCTGATATTACCTATAATTCCACCATGGTATCCAGAACTACTACTATTGCTATTAATCTCGCTTTTCACCCCCAGATTTGCAATTCTCACATTCTCTCCTGTAATGCCAAACAATCCAGCGTATGGGTAACTCCCTGTAACGGAGATATTGTCAATAAAATGGTGGTCTCCGTCAAACTTGCCGCAGAACAAATTGGTAGTGCTGTTGCCTATCGGCACCCACGCAATATTTTGCATATTCAAATCTGTGGTGAGCTTAAAATACACCCCTTCGTAGGTAGTTACTCCATTGTTCACCATTTCGGAAATCCATGCAAGGTTTTCAGCACTTTCAATCAGATAGGGATTGCTTTCAGTACCCGTACCCTGCGTCCAAATTTCCGCACTGCCGTCCCAGTCGTCGGTCTGTGCAAAAATCATCGCCGGCATTGTTGCCAGCAATAATAAAATTGATAAGATTTTTTTCATATTTATTCTTTTATATTTGTAACAATCATTCGTTCAATCGGTTATTGACTGTTTTCGCTTTTCGCCACAAACACAAAAAAATCCGTGAACTTTTGTTTAGGATCGAGGCTCTGGTAAAACCCTTAATGCAAACAAAAAGCTCACGGATAAACCGCGAGCGCTTTTGCTTTCTTTCGCATTAAGAATTATGAAATTTACCAGATTTCGATCCTGCAAAGAAAAGCGAAAACGCTTTATTATAAATATATTGAGACAACGCATGCGTTGTCTGTACTTTAATCTTTTTCTATTCTATAGGCGGGTGGTTTTTGGTGAAACGATAGGGTGGATTTTGAATGCGCAAAATTACAACTTTTTTCAAAAATCCACTATGTTTCTGATTTTTCGTAGATAATGTTGCTTGCGATAAAATTGTAATGCTATAATTCGTGCGCATTCAATGCGTCCCTACATATCAGGGAGAATGCGTACATTTTTCCTGATAGTCAGCAGCTACTTGATATAGAACTCTTTCAACGGCTGGTACCCCAACTCCTCCATCAGCTGGTCCCAGTTGCGGGGCAGCTCGATTTTCACGGTGGCACAGCCGCCGCCGGGCATCGTCTGCATCTTGTTGCGGGCCGCATCGCCAGTGATGAGATAGGCGGTCGCGCCGGCCTGCATCGTGGGGATGGTGCTGATCTGCGCGGCCTCGCTGTCGTACCACGGCGGGGTGTCGGTCATGGCGGCGTGCTCGGCCTTCTTGATGTGGGCGCTGTACTCTCTCAAGGTATGCTCGCCACCGTCCTTCTCGCTGCCCGGGTTGGCATAGTAGTTGGCGAAGGCGCGCTCCTTGGAGGGACGGCGGGCCACACTCACCAAGGTCTTGTCCAACGCATCGGTGGTTTTGTACTTTTGGGCAAGGGTGGCGGCCACGGGTTCGGTCATCAGGATGGTGCGGTTGGTGAATTGGCGTCCGCTGCCGAGGGCGAACTGGCAACGCTCGGTGATGTCCCACGCCAGCAGCAGCATCACCTTCTCGGGATTGGTGGTGGAGGGTGCCATGTTGTTGCCCCACAGCAGCGTGGAGCTGGCCGTTACGGTGTTGTCGTTCATGTTGAAGCCCTGCTGCACGTGGTAGGGATTCCAGCCCACACGCTGGCAGGCGGCATCGTCTTCCACCATGCACCATGAAATCGGATAGCCGAAGGTGCCCATACGGTCCTGCTTCACGTAGTAGCCGGCGAGGTTCATCATGGCGAGGTTCATGAAACGGCCGATGGCCACGTTGCCCTCCTCGTTGATTTGCCCCTGACCGCTGTCGATGCCGAGCTGCCGCGCCACGGGACCGTTGAGCCAGCAGAAGGGAATCCACGCGTGGGTGCTGGCGAGCGTGCGGCGGAAGTTGCCGTCGCCCATCGCCTTTGTGAGCGCGATCAGGATGGGCATGTACTCCGGTTTGCAGCCCGACATCACCGCGTTGACGGCCACGTGCCACGTGGTGGTGCTGCGATGGGCGGGCGGCAGCGTGGCTATCACCTCGTCCCAGGCATAGTCGGTGTATTTGAGGTACTCGTTTACTTTTTCAAATGTGGGGGGGATGAAAGGAAGACCGTCGCTCCAGTTGTTCTCCTTGAAATAGGCGTTCACCTCGTCGAGGGTGCCGTAGAAGGCGTCATCGCGGATGTCGCCGTGGTCGCGGCTGGCGCTGCGGTCCAGCTCCTCCTGCGTGATGGGTTTGGTGAGGGCTTCCACAATCTGCGGCCATAGCACCTCGCGGGTGTTGCGGATCAGCTCCTCGTTGGTGTGGGTGGCGAATGCGCCGGGGTACAGGGCCACGCGCATCACCGGTACGCCATTGTTGTAGGCGGTATAGTAGGCTTGGTCGGCAAAACCGGGACCGGCGATGATGACGGAAGGGATGCCGATATATTCGGCGGTAAGGCATGAGCCGGTCTCTTTCGGGGTGCAGAGGCCGCAGCCGCCGTTGCCCGCGATGACAGCATCCACATGCATCGATTTCAACTTGGCTTCAAATTCCTCCTTGCGCTGGCGGGTGACACCGGGGGCAGGAAACGGTCCCGCCTCGCCGATTTCGTCCAACAAGATAACCTTGGCGGTCGGATAATTCTTGAGAATCAAGCGTTTGAGTTCGGGATGGGTGACGTGCGTCATAAAACTTTCGCCCACAATGGCGATGGTCTTTCCTTCCAAAGTTTCCAGACGGGGCGCCTGCTGAATCATTTTCACGGAGCTGCGTCCGACGGGCGACACCACGGCATAATTCCCGCCGCTTTTACTCTGGGCGGTGTCAAAGCCCGCCTCTATTTTGCAGGTTTCGTCGCAAACAATACGCTGGTTTTGGGAATAAATCAGGTTCACGCACAATAGAAGTGCGAGAACGAGGGTAAAGGTTCTTCTCATAAAAATCAGTAATAAATGTGAATAAAATTCCCGCGAAAAAAGATGGGGATTAGATAGGGAAGATTTTTGAAAGTTTAATGGGGAGAGAAATTTGTCGGAAAGACGTAAAATCTCAAATAAAATTCCCTGTCATTTTCTCTTCACTCCCATCCGCGCCAGCATCTTGATGCCATACACGAGCCAGCAGGGCAACTTCTTGATGTCCTGCTGGCCCGCGGGATGTTTTTTTTTATTCACGGGGACATTGTCGGTGTATTCCACATGCCCGAAATGGGTGAATTGAAACACAACTCAAAAACATCGGCAACATCACCATTATGGCGGTGCCTATCAAATGTTTACAATGCTTGTTCTAACTGACTGTTAGTTTTTGCCGTTAGTCGTCGTAGCGGAGGAAATTTCCATTTTTGTCGAACACCAGTTCAACGCCGTTGTTGAGTTCTACTTCGAATTTGGAACGTTCCTTATTTACTTCAATGATGTTGACTCCGGGGTAATTGGTGGCAACATAGTTCGCCATTGCTGTAGGCAGAAACCCGGTGGGTACGCCATCCTCATCGCGGTCTTTCACCTCATCCCAGTCGCCTTTGCTGGTAAATTCTATTTGAGCTCCATCGCTGAAAAGCACTTCGTACTCATTCTCACCATGGCTCTCTCTAAAGATTGCGGACACCTGTTTGTCCGAAAAATATGTTTCCACAAAGGTTTGTGAACTGTGGGGCAGTTCGCTAAAGGTAATAGGCCGCTTGTCATCGTGGTGGTTGCAGGCACAAAGGTTCATAAACATTGAAATTGTCAATGCAATAAAGGCAAAGTGTCTCATTTTTTTAGTTTTTGATTTGTAAATACGTTAATTAATACGTTAAAAAATGCAGATTATTGTGTAGGGTGATAATAATGATGCGTATTTTTCACCATGTGCTTGATGAAGAGGAGGCTATGTGTGTTAGTTGTCCTCGCAGAAGGCGGCAACAGACAGCGGAGATGTAGCGCAGCAGGTGTTTGGGGTTCTGCGAAACTTTAGAAATTCACACCTTCTTCCCCATCTCAAACGCCACCTGCAACTTGGCGTTGCCTTCAATCTCTTTCGGACCGCCCACGCCGCCGCAAAGGTCACTTCAACCTCTGCAGAGGTCATTTAAAAACTTTCAATTCTCAATTTTCAATTCATCAGCCGCTTCTCGCCCCATTTGTACTGAGGGTAGGCTTTCTTGAGGTCGTTGTAGGAGCCATCGACGGTACTTCCGCCGCTGGTGGCGAACACGTTGAGGGTCTTGCCGCTGAGGTCGTGGGCTTCGATGAAGGTGTTGACGATGGTGGGGGCGGTGTACCACCACACGGGGAAGCCGATCCACACGGTGTCGTAGTCGGCGATGTTCTCGCAGCGGCCCTTGATGGCGGGACGTGACGACTTATCCTTCATCTCCAATGTGGAGCGTGAGTTTTTGTCGCGCCAGTCGAGGTCGGCGGCAGTGTACGGCACCTCCGGGGTGATTTCATAGAGGTCGGCATTGTACTCTTTCGCCAACCGTTGTGCAGCGGCCTTGGTGGTGCCGGTGGCCGAGAAGTAAACGATTAAGGTCTTGTTCATTTCTTTGCTCTCCTTTCCTTGATTTTGGGTTTGGTTTTTCTGCGCGTAGCCACTCAGACTTATCATAAGAAGTGCTGCCATGATGAATGCGATTTTTTTCATTGATGATCCTCCTTTATATTCATTTTTATTGTAAATACTTCTGTCGCAATGCTTTGGGTAGTTTCGAGGCTACAAGTTGATACGATTCACGAATCCATTCCTGAACCCGTGCATCTTTTATCTGTTCGTAATACACATCACTCCAATGTTTCTTGTTCCAATGCCAGGCAGGGGTTACAGCGGAAAACTGTTCTCTGAGTTCCTCATTTCTTTCTGGCGACAGCTTCAGTGCCAGTCTGGGCTCAGAATCCTTCATATCATGCTCACCACCGCCCAGCCAAAGGCATACGAATATTTTCCCTTCCAGTCGGAAGGTGAGGATGTCATCGCCAAACGGCTGGTCTTCGGTCACGCCGTAGAGTGACAGGGTGTAGTCTCGTACTTGCTCGATGTTCATTTGTCGTCCTCCAAATCCCTGATTTTCTTTGCAGGCACGCCGCCAACAAGTGTGTTGTCGGGGATGTCCTTGGTCACAACAGCACCTGCCGCCACAACCACATTGTTGCCGATGGTGACGCCGGGTAGGATGGTGACGTTGCCGCCTATCCACACGTCGTTGCCTATGCGCACGGGCTTGGCCAAGGCATGGTACTCGCGGCGGCTCTTTGGCGAAAGCGGGTGCCCGACCGTGGTGATCAGCGTGTTCGGGCCAATCATCACATGGTTGCCGATATGGACCTCGCGGATGTCGAGGATGGTGAGGTTGTGGTTGCCAGTGAAATCGTTGCCGATGAATATGTTCTTGCCACGGTCGCAGTTGAAGGTCTTGGCAATCCACACGCGTTCGCCCACTGCGCCGAGCATCTGCTGCAACTGGTGATACTGCGCCACGTATTCACGTCCATCAATGGCGTTGAAGATCTCGCACTGCCGGATGGCCTCGGTCTTGAGGGCAATCAATTCCTCATCGGCATACGAGTACTCGATACCGGCGTTGCATTTTTCGAGGTTGGTCATATTGTTGTTTGGTTTTATTTCACTTTATTGTAAGTTTCGTCATCTACCGGTTCCAGCCACTCGTTGCTGGCCCCTTCCTGCACGTCCTTGTGGTAGGTGAGGTGCTGCATCCAGCTGTCTTTGGCGGCGCCGTGCCAGTGCTTCACGCCCTCGGGAATCTCGATGATCACGCCAGGTTCCAACTTGACGGCGGGTTTGCCCCATTCCTGGTACCAGCCACGGCCATACACGCACACCAACACCTGCACCTGCTTGTGGTGGATGTGCCAGTTGTTGCGGCAACCCGGCTCGAAGCTCACGTTGACCATACCGCCGTCGTAGGGCGCAAGATAGCTGTTGCCGATGAAGTACTGCGCGTAGGCAGTGTTGGGCTCGCCCCGCCGCCAGTTCGACTTCAAATCAACGTAGTCCTGGACGTATATATCGCTGGCGAGGTGGTCGTTGGCGGAGTCGCTGATACCCAGTTGCTGGATGGCCACGGCGACACGGTGCGCCTCCATTTTGCCCACACGCTCCTGCAACACCTTCGGGATGGCGAGCAGCTGGGCATCGGTCAGACCCATATTCCGTGCGCCGCGCACGTGGGCGGCTAACTGGGGTTCCACGCCCTCCAGACCGGCCAAGGCGCTGACAGTCACCAACTCTCGGTCGGCGTGGGTGAGCAGGTCGCGGGCGAAGATGTCGCCGAAGAGGTGCGCCTTGAGGTAGTAGTCCTCGGCGGGACA
>JAGCUN010000037.1 GCA_017962845.1 Bacteroidales bacterium
AACTTTCAACTTTCAACTTTCAACTTTCAACTTTATATGACCATTTGCTCCATTTCCACTGCTCCCGGCATCGGTGCCATCGCTATCATCAGGGTATCGGGGCCGCAGGCTTTCGACTTCGTCGGGAAGCTTACCCGTGGTGAAAGCCGTTTCGGGGAGTGGCCTGCCCGCACCGCCCACTATTGCGGTTTGTACGATGGCGAGCAGCTGGTGGACGAGGTGGTGATGGTGAAGTATGCCGCTCCGCATTCGTACGATGGCGAGGATATGGTGGAGATTTCGTGCCATGGTTCTCGCTACATCCAGCAGAAAATCTTGGAGTTGCTGGTGCAAGGCGGTTGCCGACTGGCCGAGCGGGGCGAGTTTACCATGCGGGCGTTTATGAACGGCAAGATGGACCTGCCACAGGCCGAGGCGGTCGGCGATCTGATTGATTCACAGTCGGAAAGCGCGCACTACCTGGCGGTTAACCAGCTGAAAGGTGGAGTGTCGCGCACCATTGCCGACTTGCGCGAACGTTTCGTACAGCTGGCGGCATTGTTGGAATTGGAGCTGGATTTTAGCGAGGAGGATGTTGAATTTGCTGACAGAGAGAAGTTTCTTCAGCTGCTTTCGGAGCTTAAGGAAGAGGTGCAACGACTGGTGGCTTCCTTCCATTCGGGTAATGCGCTCAAAAACGGCATCCCTGTCGCCATTGTCGGCAAGCCCAATGTTGGGAAATCCACGCTGTTAAATGCTTTGTTGGATGATGACCGCGCCATCGTTTCCGACATTCCCGGCACCACCCGCGACACTGTGGAGGACACCCTCACGGTAGGGGGAACGCAGTTCCGTGTGATCGATACCGCGGGCATCCGGCAGTCGGCCGACACTATCGAGAAGTCGGGCATCGAGCGCAGCTTCCGTGCGATGGAGAAAGCCGATGTGATTCTCTATCTCGTGGATGCTTCTGAAACCCCGTCAGAAGTCACCGCTGAGTTAGGACAGTTAGTTGAAGAATTTACTTTAACAAATAAGAAAATCTTCCTTGTTGTCAATAAAATAGATAAATTTAATATTGACAGAAATCAATTTGTAGATGGCATAAAAGATGTCGAAATCTTGACCATTTCTGCCAAAAATCGGCAGAATGTGAACGACATTTTGTCGTCGCTATCCCGCTATGCGGAGGCCTGTGCGGCGGGTGATCACACCCTGCTGACGAACGCCCGTCACTACGACCTGATGCGGGGCATCGCTGCTGATATCGCCCGCATTGAGGAGGGTTTCGCCACGGGACTCCCCACCGACCTCGTCGCCATCGACGTGCGCAGTGCGCTCGACAAGCTCGGACAACTCACCGGCACCATCACCGATAATGACGTGCTCAACACGATATTCGGGAAATTCTGCATCGGAAAGTAGACGTCGCTACTTCACTTTCAGTTATCAGTTTTCTCTTCCTGGTTTGCCTTCAGCGCCGTGTCGTATTTCATGCACTTGATGAGCAAGTCGTGCATCAATTGATGCAACCCATCTTTTGTGCCGCCCACTTCAAAATATTTCTCCCGTATGAGTTTTACAAACTCTTTGTCACGGAGGTCGTATTTCTTCTTTTCGCTTTTCTTCAACTGGGTACCCCATTCTTCTTGATGTTCAGTGGCATACGTCCAGTATTCATCGTAATACTGATTGGCCACTGCAGCAACCTCGTCGGTCGTTTGCGCTGCTTCCATCTTCTCAGTAGCTTGGTCCAAAATCTGGTTGATGGTGTTGTATATGGCTGACGGTTCTCCCTGCTCATCCTCCTCTTCGTCCAATTCGGTCAGGGCAGGGGATGCGTTGTCGCCATTGGTTTCTTCTGGTTTCGTGGGCTCATTTTTACATCCAACAAAGATTGTTGCAAGAATGATGATACATATAATTTTTTTCATAATATATTGATTTTCTGCAAAATTATATAATATACTAAAGTATTTCTTTAAATAATTGTTATTTGAAAAATTTCAAAGCAAAAATAGTGTATTTTCTGAATATGATTCGCTTTTCGTGATCTGTTTTTTTTAATAAAAATTGTATTTTTGTAGCTTCAATTTCAATTTAGTAATCAGGATGAAAAGATTGTGTTTTTTGATGGTTCTGTCGCTGATCCTGTGCTGTCTTTCTAGTCAGTGTGTGGGTTGGCGGAATGCGACTGCGGAAAAATCAGTGCCTCCGCAGCAGAAACTTGAATATCCGGCGTTTGCGGACGATGAGGACATCATCTGCCACATCGGCTACACCACCTCCTACAACCACACCACGCTTGTCCCCAACTGGGTGGCCTACGAACTCACGGATGCCGAAGCCGCTGGCGAACTGCCCCGCAATGACGCCTTCGCACAAGATGAGATGTGCAAGGGCAGGCAGGCCGAACTGGCCGACTACCGTGGCTCCGGCTGGGACCGCGGTCACATGGCGCCCGCTGCCGACATGAAATGGAGCGAACAAGCCATGTTGGAGAGCTTTCTGCTTACCAATATGTGTCCGCAAAACCACGACTGCAATGCCGGCTGCTGGGAACGTACCGAGAAGATGGGACGCCGTATCGCCAAACAGTATGGCAAGGTGTATATCGTCTGCGGCCCCATTTTCACCACGCACCAGTACGGCACAATTGGCGCCAACCAAGTGGCAGTGCCCGATGCCTTCTTCAAGGCCTTCCTCATCGAAAGTGACGGCAATTACGCTGCCATCGGCTTTGTGATGAAAAACTCGTCGGAGAAACAAGAGCTGAAAGCATCCTCCATGTCGGTGGATGACCTTGAGGTCAAAATCGGCCGCGACCTTTTCCCGAATCTGCCCGACGACATTGAGGACGACATCGAGAGCAAGGTGGTGAAGAAGTACTGGGGAATTTAGTTCGCTTTTTAATCGATAGTCGAAAAAAAACTTATCAACAATTTACCAACAGGTTTTCAACAGAAGAAAATTCTCGTTTCTTGCACTTTTTTGATCGAAAAATTCATATTTTGAGGATGAAACTTCCAAAATGGCAACTTTCTCTATGCCAAAAAGTTGCAGAGTGGTTTTGTGTTGATTTTTGATGTATCTTTGCCGCCGATTATTTTCACTTATTATTAACTAAAAATCACTCTTTATGAAAAATGAACAGAACCATCACATCAATCTGCTGACTGACTTTGGTTTCAAGCGCTTCTTCGGCACAGAGCCGTACAAGAACAACCTCCTCCATTTCCTTAACACCTTTATCGGGCCTTACATCGGCACTATAACAGACATCACGTACCGGCCGACCGAACAGTTGGGTTTCCTGCCGACCGAGAAGAGGGTGGTGCTGGATGTGCTGTGTACCACGCAGAATGACGACCAAGTTATTGTGGAGATGCAGAAGACCAGCCAGGAGTTTCTGAAGAACCGGATTGTGGCCTACTCGTCGCGGCTCATCAGCAACTCGTTGAAGGTGGGCGACCGCAAGTACAACTTTCCGCCCGTCATTTCCGTCTTGTTGGCCGATTTCAGCATTCCCGAACTGGCGAACCGTGAGGAGTTTATGCAGCGAGTGACGCTAAAGGATGAGATGAACAATATTTTTTCTGACAGGATGTCGTTTGTTTTGATAGATTTGAGTAAATTTGCCGCGCAAATGCAGTTCGACCAGCTGCTGGATGACCGGGAGCGGTGGTGTTACTCCATCCATAACATGAACAGGATGGGGGAGGGAGAGATACCGAAGCGTTTTGGCATCTTCCACAAGCTGTACGAGGACTGCCGATTAACAAAACTGAGCACTATGGAAAAGCAAGAGTATGAGAAGAGCGTACTGGAGTACGAGGATGTGAAGGACGCGATGGACTACCATCACCGGTTGGGCATTGAAGAAGGCTTCCAGAAGGGTCTGGAAGAAGGGATGGAAAAAGGCAGAGAAGAGGGGAAGGAGGAAGGCCGGGCAGAAGGTAGAGCAGAAGGTAGAGCAGAAGGTAGGGAGGCTCTCCTAGTAGCGGCACGTAAATTTCTTGAATTGGGAGTATCTATTTCAGATATCGCCAAAGCGACTGGCTTGAGCGAAGAGCAGGTTCGAGAGTTGAAGGTGTAGTATTTTGTGCTATAATACTGGGGAATTTAGTCCTCATCGCCGTCGCTCGGTCCCGCCTCGTGGATTACCTTCGGCTCGGGACGATGGCCCGGACGGAAGACGTTCAGGTTGCGGTACAATAGAATGGCCGCCAACACCGCCCCCATCACATCAGAGATGGTACACGACAACCAGATACCGGTAAGTCCTGGTATGTACTGTTGCTCAAACAGATAGGGGATGATGTACACCAGCGGAAGCAGGAAGATGACCTGCCGCGACAGACTGGTGACAATCGCAATCCACGGCTTGTCAATCGACTGGAAAAAGTTGGAGTTGGTGATGGTGAAACCAATCAGCGGGAACATGACCATGATGTAGCGGATGGCCGGAATGCAGATGTTGATGAGGGTGTCATCGGTGGTGAAGATGCGCGACAGTGCACGTGGGAACAGACAAGAGCCCACGCTGCCCACCAGCCCGATGAGTACGCACACCTTCAGGGTGAGCACATACACCTGCTTCAGTCTGTCGTTGTGCCCTGCGCCGTAGTTGTAGCCTGCAATAGGCTGCATGCCCTGGCAAACGCCCAGAATGAGCATCACCATCAGCAGGGCGAAGGTGTTCACGATACCGTAGGCGCCCACGGCAAGGTCGCCGCCGTAACGCAGCAACTGCCGGTTCAACAGCGCCACCACACCCGATGCCGCCACGTTCATCAAAAACGGACTCAGACCTATCAGCGTGATATTGCGGAAAATATAGCCTTTCGGCTTCCATGCGTGCCTCTGGAAACGGATGAAGGAACGCTTTTGTACAAAGTGCAATATGGATATGATGGCAGTGGTGGTCATGGAAATAGTGGTAGCCCACGCAGCTCCCGCAATTCCCCAATGGAACACGAAGATGAAAATCGGATCCAAAACAAGGTTTAGAATAGCACCACCCGCCAGAATAAACATGGCCTTGAAGGGATAACCGGAAGCACGAATCAACCCGGTGAGGTTGAAGGTGACCGTGGTCAGAAACATACCGGGCAAAACAATGACCATGTACTCCCGCGCATAGCTCACTGTCTCGGCAGTGGCACCGAACATCATCAGAATTTTATCCAAAAAAAGATAGCATGAAAACATGACAAGGCCGCCCAGCACGAGCGTGAATACCATGCTGTTGCCCAAGATTTTCTCCGCCCAGTGGTTATCTTTGCGCCCCAGCACAATCGACATGCGCGCCGACGACCCCACCCCAATCAGCGAGCCGAAAGCATGAATGATATTCATCAACGGCATGGTGATGGCCAAACCGGCAATGGCCAAGGGCCCTACACCGTGACCGATGAAAGCGCGGTCGGCAATGTTATACACAGAAGCGATGATCTGGCTGATGACGGCTGGAAGAGCATAAACGAAGAGAAGCCATCCTATCTTCTTGGTTTCCAGTTCTTTGGTTTTGTCGATGTCCGCCATTATCTTTTTCAAAATTAAGGGTGCAAAATTACGATTATTTTTTTCAAAATTTTTATATTTTTGCACCACGAAATTTTACAGATTATGAAACATAAAATCAACCTTCTCTTCGCATCTTTGATGATGCTTTTCCTGTGCGCCCGTGCCGATGAAGGCATGTGGCTGCCGTATTCTATCAACGGACAGAACTTGGCCGACATGCAGCGCTTGGGCTGCAAACTCACCGCCGAGCAGATCTTCAGCTTCAACCAGCCCAGCCTCAAGGATGCCATCGTGCAGTTCGGCGGCGGCTGCACCGGCGAGCTGATCTCCGCCGAGGGATTGCTGCTCACCAACCACCACTGCGGGCTCTCCTACGTGCAGAGCCACGCCTCCGTGGAGCACGACTACCTGCAAGACGGCTTCTGGGCCAGAAGTAAAGGCGAAGAACTTCCCAACGAGGGCCTTTCAGTATCGTTTCTGAATTATATTGAGGATGTTACAACGGCTGTGCTGGATGGTGTTACCGACAATATGTCGGAGCAGGACCGCGCCACGGCCATCAAGAAGAACTGCAGCAAGCTGGTGAAAGAGTACAAAGAAGGGAAGAGCGGCGTTGAGGTCGAGATCGTTCCTTTCTACCACGGCAACCAATACATATTGTTTGTATATGATGTTTATAAAGATGTGCGCCTCGTGGCCTGCCCGCCGTGGGGCATCGGCAAATTCGGCGCCGACACCGACAACTGGACATGGCCTCGCCACAAGGGCGACTTCTGCATCTTCCGCGTCTATACCGCCCCCGACGGTTCACCCGCCGAGTACAGCAAGGACAATGTGCCGATGAAGTCGAAGCACTTCCTGCCCATCTCCCTCAAGGGCGTGCAGCCCAACGACTACACCATGATTCTTGGATATCCCGGTTCCACCGACCGCTACTCGGCTTCGGGTTCCGTGAAGAATGTTATCGAACTGGAAGGTCCCGCCATCGTGGATTGCCGCACCACCAAGCTGGAGCAGTACCGCAAGCACATGGATGCCGATCCCGCCGTGTTCATCCAATACGCCTCCAAGCAGGCCAGCGTCAGCAACTACTGGAAATATTATATAGGACAGGTGAAACAGCTGCAGCGCAACAAGGTTTTGGACAAACGTCTCGAGCAGGAAAAGGCTTTCCGCGAGTGGGCCGCTCAGGACAAAGAACGCAAAGCCAAGTACAACGGCATTTTCGATGAGATGGACAACTACTGGAACCATCAGGCGAAATACACCAAAGCGCTGACCTATCTGCGAGAGGCTGGCTGGCGCGGCGGTGAGGCTGTGGCCTTTGCCGTTAAGTTCCGCCGTATCAATTCTTTTATTGATGGCGGTGCCCAGCAAAAAGACATTAACGCTTTGGCCAAATCGTTGAAGGCATCTGTTCCTGATTTCTTCAAAGATTATAATAAAGATTTGGATCGTGATGTCACGATCGCTCTGTTGAATCTTTTTTATAAAGATGTGAATCCCGACCAGCAGCCGGCCACCATCAAGAAGGTAGGGGATAAGAATGGTGGCAATTTCACCGCTTTTGTCAATAATGCTTTCGCTAAGTCTATCTTTGTGGATGCCAATAAGTTGAATACTTGGCTCGATAATCCGAAATCGTTAGACAAAGATCCCATCTTTGCCCTGATGCAGGAAATTGTAGATATGTATATCGAACTGGGTGAAGCGGCAGAAGCGGTAAACTGCAATCGCGCCAACCGTCTCTATATGGAAGGTCTGATGGAGATGCAGCAGGACCGCAACTTCTACCCCGACGCTAACTTCACGATGCGCCTCACTTATGGTAGCGTGCAGGATTGCAAACCCTCCGATGGTGTTACCTACAACTATTACACCACTCTTGATGGTGTGATGGAGAAATATGTGCCCGGCAACTGGGAGTTCGACGTGCCGAAAGACCTCATCAAATTGTGGGAGAACCACGATTACGGCCGCTATGCCAACGAGGCAGGCGAGCTGGTAGTGAACTTCATCACGACCAACGACATCACCGGTGGCAACTCCGGCAGTCCGGTGATTGACGCCAACGGCAACCTCATCGGTCTGGCCTTCGACGGCAACTGGGAGGCCATGAGCGGCGACATCTCCTTCGAGAACAAGGTACAACGCACCATTTGCATGGACATGCGCTACTTGCTGTTCATCATCGACAAGATGGCCAATGCCCAGAACCTGATGGAAGAAATCAAAATTGTAGAGTAGGAGCGATTTCGAATATCAAAAAGAGCCCCGCGGTCGCATAGCTTCCGTGGGGATTTTTTTTCCCATTTTCCCGTTTTATTTTTCATTTTTTTGTATCTTTGCCGCGTTGTTCGTTCCGAAGCCGGACGGGTGGAAGGCGGGCGACAGACATATATAAAAGGCGTTGAGTCAACGTCTTATCTGCGGCGTTCAGAACTTCGCAACTTCTAAATCCTGCTGCACGGTAAGGCAATGGTCAATGCCCATTGGATTGTATCATCTGAGGGTGTTATATTATTTTGTGACACTTGTACTGATATGCAACAGCGTGGGCTTCGGCATTGCTTATCCTCAGCAGGGGGCAATGCGAAGGCCTTGAACGCGGGATGAGCAGTGGTTCAGATTCCCGCGCTTTTTTATATGTTTAAAATGGTAAAACAGGAAAATTGCCTTTGGGAATCGGGCTGAATTTTAAACGTATAAAAATGAAATTAAAGTTATTGATGATCCTGTTTCTAACTGCCTTGATGGCTTTTGGGAGTTCCCATGTCAATGCGCAGTCAACACTCGCCGTGGGCGTACTTGTTGTTGATGATATTGACGACAGCGACCCCGACCTGCTGCCCCAAAGCGCTGTGGTGAGCGATGACGTGTATTACGACGGGAAAATCCTGATTGCCGCTGGCACGCCGGTCATCATGGACATCCAGTACCAGCACCGCCGCGGACTGGGTGTTCCCGCTTCGGTCACTGCAAGACCGGTGAGCACCACTGACATCTATGGACAATTATGGCCTTTGAGTGCTGATTCGCGCACGGCTACGGGCAAAAACCGCCGTGGTGCCGCCATCGGCTGCGGAGTGTTCTTCGGTATTGTGGCTTGCCCTGTGGGCTTGCTGTTCTTGTGTATCAAAGGTGGTAATGCCGAAATTGAGGAAGGTACCCAAATGGTGGCGACTATCAATGTACAGAAAATCAAATAATTGTAACAATATTTTTAAAATGAAAAGAATCAGTATTTTAGTGATGATTTTGTGGGGCATTCAAGGAATGTTTGCACAAAACGACAATGCCAATGTGCAGCCTCCGCAGGGTGCGGTGTTGGTGCCGGGTACCGCCGACCTGTACACCACCCCGTACGATGAGGTGAGCAAGATGCAGCGAAATGCCGCCGTGAGTGCCTGCGGCTGCAAGGGCGACGGATGGCGACTGCCCGCCCTCGGCGAACTGCAAATTATGTACAGTCACCGCTATGAGATGGATTTCGGTGAGGGATGGTACTGGACTGGCGAGAAAGTGCGCGGCGAGTTCAGATTCTATGACCTCAACTTCAAGAACGGAAAGGTGCGCGAAGCTCCGTACAACAAGGAGGATTTCGTACGTTGCGTGTGGAGCCGCAATCCCGCCCCTGCTCCCGCCAGCAACCTCCAGCCCATGCCGCAGCAGAGCAACCCTCCAGTACAACCTGCAGGGAATTAGTCAAGATTATTATAAACCAATTATTAATCAAATACTAAAATCATGAAAAAAACACTTTTATTCATCGGCATGCTCGCCGTCATTCTGACCGCCTGCCAGAAGGAGGCCATCGTTAATTTCTCCTACGTTACCGAAAACCGGTACGACTACGACTTGGATGCTCCGTACGTGTTGCTCTCCACCGTCAACCTGTCGGTAAATGCCGTCTCCTACATGTGGGAGCTCAAAGGCCCCTACGGAGACGTACTCGAATCCTACTCCGAATCACCGTCTTTCATGTGCTACCAGACGGGTGACTATGAGTTGAGATTGTACGCTTACAGCAAAAATGGCGATTATAAAGTAGAGGCCAAGCACATCTATATCAATCCGTCGAATGGCGGCGGTGGCGGTGGTGGCACCGATCCGATTGACCCGCCTTATACCCCTACCAATTTCACCATCACCTGGCTGCGTTTGGAGAACATCCCGATGTTGGATGCTAACAACGGCTCATGGGATACCGGACTCTTCGGTGGTGGCGACCCCGACATCTATTTCAAGATTTACAATGCCAACAACCAAGTGGTTTATACCAGCAACAGCGTGGAAGACGTGAGCTCATCTGATCTGCCGCACACTTGGACAGGTGTCAATACTACGCTCAGCTACAGTGCCAATGAGCATTATATCAAATTCTACGACAAAGACGGTGATTTGGATTCCGATGACCTGATGGCTGGTTGCATTCTGAATCCCAGCCATTTGACCTACGGGACTAGCTCATTCACATGGGTAGCTAGTGATTACAGTGTGCGATTTGTGATCGGCCTTTCGTGGTAATACTATAAGCGGCAGGCCTGCGGTTTTTCACCGCACAAATCCCACGTTTGTAGGGCTGCCATCGTATGACAGCCCTACATCTACATCGGTCGTTTCCATTAATGCCGCACCCCGTTAGGGGTGCAGGGAACGGTAGCGTAGCGGCAACCATCCCAGCAATACGCACGCCGTAGGTGTGGGGGTATAAATATTTCCACCAAAATTTCAACAAAATATATTTTAATATTAACAAAATATTGGATTTTGTTGTATCTTTGCCGTCACATTATTTACTCAATCATTCTAATACAATCTCTTGATCATGAGCAACAACGAAATCATTCTCTACCAGCCGGATGGAAGTATATCTTTGGAAGTGCGCGTGGAAAACGAAACGGTGTGGCTGAACCGTCAGCAAATGGCACTCTTGTTTGACCGTGATGTGAAAACTATTGGAAAACACATCAATAATGCTTTGAAGGAAGAATTGGAACATTTTTCAGTTGTCGCAAATTTTGCGACAACTGCCAGAGACGGGAAAACGTACCAAGTCGATTATTACAATCTCGACATGGTATTATCAGTCGGCTACCGGGTGAAATCTGTTCGGGGCATAGAGTTCCGTCGCTGGGCCAATTCGGTGCTGAAGGAGTATATCCTGCGTGGACATGCTGTCAACCAGCGAATTGAACGGCTGGAGCAGCGTGTGTCGGAGCACGACCGCAAAATTGATCTCTTCGTCTGCACCGCCCTGCCGCCCACCCAAGGTATCTTTTTCGACGGACAGATCTTCGATGCCTACGTCTTTGCAGCCGACCTTATCAAATCTTCGAAAGAAAGCATCGTGCTGATTGACAATTATATCGACGAATCTGTTATGCTGTTGCTGTCGAAAAGAAACACGGATGTGGCCGCCAAAATCATCACGCGGAAGATATCACCAGTGCTGGCTGCAGATTTGTTTAAATACAACCAGCAGTACCCGCCCATCATCATCGAAGAATCGTCGCGCTATCACGATCGTTTCCTCATTATCGACGGCACAGTTTACCACATTGGCGCCTCGTTGAAAGATCTCGGCAAGAAACTGTTTGCTTTCTCCAAACTAGATGTTCCTGCGGAAATGCTGGTGCTGTAATTGTTCCGCCCGCAGGTCGCTATCCTGCGATCATCCCGCCGCGCAAATCCCACGTTGTGAGGGCTGCCATATTATGACAGACCTCACGGGGATTCTGATTTCCATATTCAATTTTCAATTTCCTCAGTCTTCCGGATGCTCGAAACCGATTGGCTCTACATGGATCGTGGCGGAGATTTTGTACTCCTGCTCGATCATCTGCTCGATGCGGGTGGCGATGGCATGGCCTTCTGACAAGGGCATGTCGCCGGGCAGCCGGATGTGGCAGGTGAGCTCCTGATGCGTGACATAGTTGTGCAGGTGGAAATGGTGCATCTGAAGGTCGGCAGGACTGCATTCAGCGGCTTTTTTCATGATGCCATCCACCAGCTCCTGCGGCGGTTTCTCGCCCAATATCTTGGTGATGGTCTCATGCATGATTTCGTAGGTGGCATAGAACAAAAGCAAGGCAATGGCGATGCCCAGCACACCGTCGATCCACCAAAACCGCTTGGCAAACAAAATGCCTACCAGCACCACCACCGAGGAGAGCGCATCGGTGCGGTGGTGCCACGCATCAGCCTTCACGCTGAGGTTGTCGCTTTTCTTTCCTAACCAGAACGCGTACTGCGCCATGCCCTCCTTGACCACGATGGAGACCACCGTCACCACGATGGCGGCGGTTCCGAAGGTAGTGGTAGTGCGATGCTGCAATCGCTCCACCGAGTCGGTGAGGAAGGAGTAGGCGATAATGCCCAACATCACGGCAATGGCAAGGGCTGCAATCTGCTCCCACCGGCCGTGGCCGAAGGGATGCGCCTTGTCGGGTTTGCGGCGCGACAACATGGCCGCCAAAATCACCACCACCGAACTGAGCGAATCGGACAGCGTGTGCCAGGCGTCCGCCATCAGCGCGATGGAGCCGCTGACAATACCAGCCCACATCTTCAGGGCAAACAACAATACATTGCCCAATACCGACACCGTGCCCTCCTGATAGGCCGCCCTAGTTTTTAGATCTTGTTGCTTTTTCATATTCTTTTCTTGGCTTAATGTTGATTGAAAGGCTGTCGCCACGTACAGCCGTTGCGCCATTCGGAACAGCCGTACGCCGCATTCCACTTGATGATCACTCCTTTTTTACATAAAGGACAAGGCCCTCCGACAATGACATTTTGTGAAGTGGTCGTATTTTTATTATTATTTTGATTATCAGATTTTTTATCTGATTTGCTCTTGCTTTGCTTTAAGTTATTTTTCTTCTTACTCTGCTTGTTTTTGGCATTATCTTTCTCTTCTTTGGGGGTGATGGCGATGCGTCGGTTGCTGGTGTCGGCCATCACCACCTGCACGATTTGTGTCACCATCTGTTTGAGTTCGCTGATGAAGGTGGCGGCATCGTATTTTTTGAGTTCGATCTCACGCAGTTTTTTCTCCCAAATACCAGTCAGCTCAGCACTTTTCAGCAGCTCTTCGTGTATCAACCCGATGAGTTCCAGACCGGTCGGGGTGGGTTCAAGGCTTTTGCGCACCTTACGGATGTAGTTGCGTTTGAAGAGTGTTTCGATGATGGCGGCGCGGGTGGAAGGACGGCCTATCCCATTCACTTTCAGCGCTTCACGCAAGGCCTCGTCTTTCACTAACTTGCCGGCGGTTTCCATGGCACGCAGGAGGGTGGCTTCCGTATAGGGTTTGGGCGGCGTGGTCCACTTTTCAGCTAACTTTGGCTCGTGTGGTCCCTGCTCGCCCTTCACAAAATCGGGCAGGGTCTTGTCTTTATCGTCGTCGTCATCCTTGTCGTCGTTCTGCTTGGCGGGCATCACCACCACGCGCCAGCCGGGGTTGAGGATTTGCCGTCCCGTGGCTTTGAACTCTACTGCATCCACCTTGCCCATCACGGTGGTATTCGCCACCTCGCAGTCAGGGTAAAAAACGGCAATGAAGTGGCGGCACACCTCGTCATACACCAATCCTTCTTGCTGTGTAAGGTACTGTGGCACAACACCTGTCGGAATGATGGCATGGTGGTCGGTGACCTTCGAGCTGTCGAAAACCTTCTTGCTTTTGGGCAGCTTTTTGCCCATCAGCGGGGCGGTGAGGGGTGCATAGGCGACCAGTCCTTGTAGAATCTGCGGACATTTCGGGTAGATATCGTCGCTGAGGTAGGTGGTATCCACGCGCGGATAGGTGGTGAGTTTCTTTTCGTAAAGGCTCTGGATGAGTTGCAGTGTCTGGTCGGCGGAAAAACTGTACTTTTTGTTGCATTCCACCTGTAGCGAAGTGAGGTCGAAGAGTCGGGGAGGGGCTTCTTTGCCTTTTTTAGTAGTAATGTCGGTGACGGTAAATGGCTTTCCTATAATGTTTTGCAAATCCTGCTGGCCTTGTTCTTCCGTCTCGTATTTGCCATGTGTGGCGGTGAAAGTCACACCACGGTAGAGGGTGGACAGCACCCAGTACTGCTGCGGTTTGAAGTTGGTGATTTCCCAGTAGCGGTTGACGATGAGGGCGAGGGTAGGGGTTTGCACGCGGCCGATGGATAGCACTTGGCGGTCTTGTCCGTACTTGAGTGTGTAGAGGCGCGTGGCGTTCATGCCGAGCAGCCAGTCGCCGATGGCACGCGAAAGTCCCGCCTCGTAAAGTGACTGGTATTCAGCGGCGTCCTTGAGATTGGCGAATCCTTCACGGATGGCCTCTTCGGTAAGTGAGGAGACCCACAGACGCTGTACGGGACAGCGTGCGCCGGTGCTCTGTATCACCCAGCGCTGGATGAGTTCGCCTTCCTGTCCGGCATCGCCGCAGTTGATGATACGGTCGGCATGCAGCATCAGCTGCTCCACAATTTTGAACTGCTTTTGTACAGAGGGGGCCGCCATCACTTTGATACCGAAGCGGGGCGGAATCATCGGCAGGGCGCCGAGCGTCCAAGGCTTCCAGTTGGGCGTGTAGTCGTGGGGTTCTTTCAGACAACAGAGGTGCCCGTAGGTCCAAGTGACCTGATAACCATTGCCTTCCATATAGCCTTGGCACGATTGGTGGGCTCCGAGCACATGGGCAATTTCGCGGGCAACACTTGGTTTTTCAGCAATACAAACAATCATTTTTCTAACAAATTGAGAATCAGTAGTTTTTTATTTTAGAATCCACTTTGCAAAGGTATGAATTTTCATTTAGAAAAAGAGAATATTTTTTGATGAAGAATGCAAAAAAATAATTACATTTGCACGCCATTTTATAGAAGAAAATGTGATAGGGGAGGGCGTTTTTATTTTTTTTATAAATTATTGAAAAACAAAATTATAAAATAGAATATTCAATTTATCTATTATTTAAATCATAACCGTTATGTATCAAAAATTCCAAGCTTTCCTGCAAAATGAGTTAAACGACATCAAAGAGGCAGGTTTGTACAAGAACGAACGCATCATCGTCTCCCCCCAGAGCGGTGAGATTACCCTTAAAAACGGCCAGAAGGCTTTGAACTTCTGCGCTAACAACTACCTTGGACTGGCCAACAACCCGCAGCTGATTGCTGCCGCCAAGGAGGCCCTCGACACCCACGGCTACGGCATGGCCTCCGTGCGTTTCATCTGCGGCTGCTCCGACCTTCACAAAGAACTGGAAAAGAAGATTGCCGAATTTTTTGGCACTGAAGATACGATCCTTTACGCTGCTTGTTTCGACGCTAACGGCGGTGTTTTCGAACCCCTTCTGACCGATCAGGACGCCATCATCTCCGACGCTCTCAACCACGCCTCCATCATCGACGGTGTGCGTCTCTGCAAGGCCGTGCGTTATCGTTACGCCAACGCCGACATGGCCGACTTGGAAGAACAGCTCAAGAAAGCCCAGGCACAGCGTTTCCGCCTCATCGTCACCGACGGTGTCTTCTCGATGGACGGCAATGTGGCTCCCCTCGACAAGATTGTGGAGCTCGCCAACAAATACGACGCAATGGTCATGGTTGACGAATCGCACTCCGCAGGTGTGGTGGGTAAGACTGGCCGTGGCGTGACCGAGCACTACAACCTCCGTGGCAAGGTGGAAATCCTCACCGGCACCCTCGGCAAGGCCTTCGGTGGCGCTATCGGTGGTTTCACCACGGGTAAGAAAGAAATTATCGACATGCTGCGTCAGCGTTCCCGTCCGTACCTGTTCTCCAACTCCATCCCGCCGATGGTGGCCGCTGCTGGCTGCAAGATGGTCGAGATGATGTCTTCTACCAATGAGCTTCAGGACAGACTGCACGAGAATACCGCTTATTTCGTGGAGAAGATGAAAGCTGCCGGCTTCGACATCAAGCCCACCCAGTCCGCTATCTGCGCCGTCATGCTCTACGACGCTAAGCTGTCACAGGATATGGCTGCCAAGTTGCAGGAAGAGGGTATCTTCGTTACCGGTTTCTACTATCCTGTTGTTCCGAAGGGCCAGGCTCGTATCCGCGTTCAGGTGTCCGCAGCCCACACCCGCGAAAACCTCGACAAGTGCATCGCAGCCTTCACCAAGGTTGGTAAGGAACTGGGCGTGTTGAAATAATATTTGCGATTTCTGTAGAGACGTGATGCATCGCGTCTCTACATTAGATAATTTGAAAATTCATAAATATATATAGAATGGCAGATAACATTATTAAAAAAGAAGACATTGTCGTTCGCTTTGCAGGAGACTCTGGCAACGGTATGCAGCTCTCGGGAACCTTGTTCTCCGACGCTTCCGCACTGACCGGCAACGACATCGCCACCTTCCCCGACTATCCCGCTGAGATCCGCGCCCCGCACAATACCATCGCTGGCGTGAGCGGCTATCAGGTACACGTGGGCAATCACATCTACAGCTCCGGCGACAAGTGCGACATCCTCGTCGCCATGAACCCCGCCTCCTTCAAGTCCAACCTCAAGTGGGCGAAAAAGGGCGCCGTGGTCATCGTTGACATCGACACCTTCACCGATGAGGCCATGAGCAAGGCCGGCTACACTTCTGATCCTTTCACCGACGAACTCGAGCGTGAGTACGCCATCGTGAAAGCTCCCGTCACCTCCTTCACCGAGAGAATCGGCAAGGAGCAGGGCGCTGACAAGAAAGTGTATGAGAAATGCCGTAACATGTTCGCCCTCGGTATTATCTTTTACATGACCCACAAGACCTTGGACCAGACCTTCGCCTATCTGGAACGCAAGTTCGCCAAGAAACCCGATGTGGTGAAGCTCAACAAGGCTGTTTTGACCGAAGGTTATGAGTATGCCGATAAGGTGGAACTCATTCATTCCCATATCATTGAGGCAGCTCACGCTGAGATGCCGAAAGGTCGTTACCGCAACATTACTGGTAATGTTGCCACCGCATGGGGACTTCTGGCTGCTGCCGAGCGTTCGGGCCGTCGCCTGTTCCTCGGTTCCTATCCTATCACCCCTGCTACCGATGTGATGGTCGAGCTGGCCAAGCACAAAGCACTGGGTGCCAGAGTATTCCAGGCAGAAGATGAGATCGCGGGTGTTTGCTCCGCTATTGGTGCTTCCTACGCTGGCGCACTGGCCTGCACCTCTACTTCCGGTCCTGGTCTCTCCCTCAAGAGCGAGGCTCTCGGTCTGGCTGTGATGGTGGAACTTCCTTTGGTTGTGGTGGATGTGCAGCGTGGTGGTCCCTCCACCGGTCTTCCTACCAAGACCGAGCAGAGCGACCTCAACCAGGCCCTCTACGGCCGTAACGGTGAGGCCCCGCTGGTAGTGGTGGCCGCTTCTTCCAGCGCCAACTGCTTCTACTGGGCCTACAATGCCGCTAAGATCGCCCTCGAGCACATGACTCCCGTCATCCTGCTCACCGACGGTTATCTTGGCAACGGTTCGCAGCTCTTCCGCATTCCGAAAGTAGCTGACCTTCCGAGCATTACCCCGAGATTGGCAAAACCCAATGATCCGAATTACAGACCGTTCCGCCGCGATCCCGAAACCTTCGCACGCGAATGGGCTCTTCCGGGCATGGAAGGCTTGAGCCACCGTGTGGGCGGTTTGGAGAAATGCCCCGACGGCCCGCTCAGCACCGATCCCGAAAACCACGCCCTCATGACCTACAACCGTCAGGAGAAGGTCAACCGCGTGGCCAACTACATCCCCGATCAGGAGGTGACCGGCAACCCCGACGCAGACCTCCTCGTGGTGGGCTGGGGCGGCACGGCCGGTGCACTTACCCTCGCTGTGGAAGAGATGAACAACGAAGGCAAGAAAGTGGCCTACACCCATTTCAACTATATCTGTCCTCTGCCGAAAAACACGGGCGACATCCTGCGCAAATACAAGAAAATCGTTGTCTGCGAGCTCAACAACGGTCAGTTTGCCGGCTATCTGCGCACCCAGTTCCCCGAATGTCCGATGAAACAGTACAACAAGATCATGGGACTTCCTTTCGAGGTGGGCGAGTTAAAAGATTGTTTCACTAAAATTTTAGGAGAATAAGTTATGGCAGAAAGACATTTTGTTCCCAAAGCGGAATGCGAATATACGAAAGCTGATTTTCAGAGCGACCAGATGGTGAAATGGTGCCCCGGTTGCGGCGACCACGCCATCTTGGCCTCCTTGCTCAGTACTTTCCCGAAGACTGGCCACAAAAAAGAGAACATCCTGATGGTCTCCGGTATCGGCTGCTCCTCCCGTATCCCTTACTATGTGGACACTTACGGTTTCCACAGCATCCACGGGCGTGCCTGCGCCATCGCTACCGGTGCCAAGTTGGCCAATCCGGCGCTCAGCGTGTGGGTGAACATGGGCGACGGAGACTCCATGGCCATCGGCGGTAACCACCTCATCCATGCGGTGCGCCGTAACCAGGACCTCAACATCACCATTTTCAACAACGAGATTTACGGTCTGACCAAAGGTCAGTACAGTCCGACCACCAAGTTCGGTCAGGTCACCAAGACCTCTCCGTTCGGCACGATTGACTATCCGTTCAACCCGGGAGAACTCGTCATGGGAGCACAGGGCACCTTCTTCGCCCGCGCCCTTGACTGCGTGCCGGGTCTCACCACCGACATCATGACCCGCGCCGCCCAGCACGACGGCACCAGCGTGGTGGAAGTGTTGCAGAACTGCATGATCTTCAACGACAAGACCCATGCCGCCATCACCGACCGCGCCGTCCGCGACGACCGCACCATCGTGTTGGAGCATGGCAAGCCGATGATTTTCGGTAAGGAGAAGAACAAAGGTCTCCGCTTCAACGGCCGCTGCCTCGAAGCCGTCACCATCGGTGAGAACGGCATCACCCTCGATGACATCATGATCCATGATGAAACCACCGAGGATGCCGGTATCCACATGATGCTGGCCCGTATGAGCGGCGATCTTCCTGTTGCTCTTGGTGTTATCCGTAATGTTAAGAAGGTGTCTTACACCCAGTTGTATGAAGACCAGATGGACGAATGTATGGCCACTGGCAAGTACAAATGCGTGGACGACCTGCTCAACAGTGGCGACACTTGGGAAGTGTAGTGAGTTGAAAAATGAAAAATGATAATTGAAAACGGGGGTATCAGAAGTTGCCCCCGTTTTTTTGATGTAATATAGATATATTTTCTATAGTGGATGTGTGTGGTGTGCTTACAGACAGTCCAAATCCTCGGAATTATTGGAAAGTACTGAAGCATCGTCTAGTAAAGGAAGGAAATGAAACGGTTATAAATTGTAACCAGTTGAAACTTCTTGCGGCAGATGGTAAAAAACGGTTGACTTCATCATTGAACAGCCAAGGATTCTTATTGAACAATTTTTTTTCTATAGGTTTGAGGATTTTTATGATTAGGGATCTTAAGAACAGTTCGTTGTTATTCCGCGGCATACCCACCGACATGTCCTATCGTTCTGTCGTCGTGCCGCGGTTTGCGATGTGGCGTTTCTCCTCCCCAGACTGCACTCACTACTTTGTTCGCTTGTCTGGGGTTATTGAGAGTGCATTTCTCCGAAATGCGAGATGAATGCGTTGCAGTATCGGTGATACCGCCGCCTTGCAAATGGAGGCGTGAAGAAATCGGTGCGAACGAGCGTGAAGAACGGCGAACTGTCCGAAGCAGCGCGAAACAAAGTGAAGCGATGCAAGTTTTCGCCGTTTAGCGAGGGAGCGCCGATTTTAGCCGGAATTTGCGCAGCGGCAAAGCGCATTTCTTTTGGTTCATTTTCTTTGGGCGCAAGCAAAGAAAATGAACAACATTTCTCATGAAACAATTCAAATTAGTCAAAAAACTCTAGTATCCAAATATTTGCTGGGCCTTTTTCATCCGCTCGCGGACGGGAACATCGAAAGGACAACGCTCCTCGCACACACCGCACTCGATGCAGTCGCTGGCGTGATGCTCCAGTTTTTTATAGCGTGCGGCCAAGTCGGCCGAGACCTTGCCGGCTAATTCTGCCTCGGCGAGCAGTTCGTTCACTTTGGCGATGTCGATGCCTTTCGGACAGGGGGCGCAGTGTTTGCAGTAGGTGCAGCCGCCTTGTCCCGCGCTCGTGCCTGCCTGCGCAGTGGTGGCATTCAGTACTGCATTATAGTCCTTCTCTTCATCGGTGGCTTTCAGATAATGCAGGTATTCAGCAAGTTGGTTGGCATTGCTGGCGCTACACAAACTTACGGCTACACAGGGTTTCGACAGGACGTAGGCCACGCACTGGTCGCGGGTGAGGGCCACCTTCAGCGGTGATTTTGCCGCATCTAACAGGCGGTCGCCGCCGCCGTATGCCTTCATCACCGTGATGGCGATATTGTGCTGCGCGCAATAGTCGTACAGCTCCATGCGTACCGGGTCGATGCCGGGCAGCAGGTTATCGTAAGTCTTGGGATCCCACGGGTTGGCATCGGGCTGGGTGCGGTCGAAGGCGGGGTTGAGGCTGAACATGATGACCTCCACGAGTCCGCTCTTGGCGATGGCCAGCGCCACCTTCGCGTTGTGGCTGCTCACACCGATATGTTTGATTTTGCCCTGCGCCTTCAAGTCCTTGACATACTGGAGGTAATCGCTGCCCTGCACGGCTTCCCAATCTTCCATCTTGTCGAAAATGTGCATCATGCCGATGTCAATGTAGTCGGTATGGAGGCGGGTGAGCAGGTCTTCGAAGCCGATCTTGCACTTCTCCACATCGCGGGTGCGCTCGTAGCTGTCACCGTTCCACCAGCATCCAATGTGGCCTTGGATGATCATCTCGCTGCGGCGGTCGCCGAGGCCATAGCCGATGTTGCTGCGCACCTTGGGGTTGGCGTCATAGAGGTCCATATAGTTCATGCCGCTGTCGAGGGCGGCATACACCAGCTGGCGGGAGGTGGCGGAGTCAATCTCGTCGAAACCGCCGCAGCCCAGACCGATCACGCCCACGCGCAGTCCGGTGCTGCCCAGCGTGCGGTACTCCATGTTGGGGTTCATTGGATTTGTGGGATTTTCCTCAGAATTATTATCGTCCTTTTTACTGTTGCAGGAAGCCAGCAGCAAAACCGCACACACGGCGGCAAAACTCTGCATAAGGAAATGTTTGAATTTCATAGTGGGGTGGTTTTGGTGATATGTTTTTACTGAAATAAGCGTGCAAAGATACAAAAAATATGGAAGTGGATTCCGCGTCAGACAATATTGTGCGATAGTCAGTATGATTAGTGGGCATTTATACAACAAAAACTAAAAAAGCACCTACAAATTGTTTTGTAGGTGCTTGTTCTTTTGTGATTCCGCCGCGATTCGAACGCGGGACCTACTGCTTAGAAGGCAGTTGCTCTATCCAGCTGAGCTACGGAACCTTTTTATTCATTGGTCGGGATGACTCGACTCGAACGAGCGACCCCTTGGTCCCAAACCAAGTATTCTGCCAACTGAACTACATCCCGTATTTCA
>JAGCUN010000038.1 GCA_017962845.1 Bacteroidales bacterium
ATTGCCGTGTAGAAATAGGTGAAGGCAATGATCAACAGGAAGAAGACCACGTTGTAACCCAGACGGTTGTAATCGATGAAACTGCTCCAGAAACCTGTAGTGGTCTCTTGGGAAATGTTGACGAACGTCAAGGGGATAAACATCAGGGCTTGCGCGAAGATGATAGGCATCACACCAGCGGCGTTCACCTTAAGAGGCAGATAGTTACGCACACCACCGTATTGTTTGTTACCAATGACGCGCTTTGCGTATTGGACGGGAATGCGACGGGTACCTTGGACGAGCATGATACAGAGTCCAATGATGATCATCATGAGGAGGATTTCGATGATGAAGATGATCGGGCCGCCGTTCATTTCGGTGATACGGGCGGTGAACTCAGCCTTGAGTGCGAAAGGCAGACGGGCGATGATACCGATCATAATGATCATGGAAATACCGTTGCCGATACCGTTGTCGGTGATACGTTCACCGAGCCACATGATGAACAGGGTAGCGGAGATCAGCAGGATGAAAGCGCAGATGGCGAATGCGGAGAAGCCGAGGATACGGGTTTCCAGCATGGAGGGAGCCACGGCGCCGGGGAACTGACCAGTAAGCTGAGCGATGTAGGCAGGAGCCTGCACGGCGAGCACGCCGACGGTCAGATAACGGGTAATCTGGTTGATTTTCGTACGTCCGCTCTCGCCTTCCTTGGCAAGTCTCTGGAAATAGGGGACTGCGAGGGTGAGCAGCTGCACCACGATGGAAGCCGTGATGTAGGGCATGATACCGAGGGCGAAGATGGAGGCGTTAGAGAAAGCGCCGCCGGAGAAGAGGTCGAGCATTCCGAGCAGACCTTCGCGGGCCGCGCTGGAGAATGCGGAGAGGGCGCCGGGGTTGATGCCGGGGAGCACCACGTGTGCGCCGAGACGGTATATCAGGATGATGAAGAGGGTGTAGAGAATACGTTTTCTCAGATCCTCAATCCTGAATATGTTCTTAATGGTTTCGATGAATTTTTTCATTGTAAAGACTTTTTAATGATATTACTCAGCTGCGGGGGCGTTCACCAGTTCAGCGGTACCGCCGCACTGTTCGATCATGGCCTTCGCCTTGGCGGAGAACTTGTCGGCCACGACATGCACCTTGGCGCTCAGTTCACCCTTCGCGAGGATGGCGATGAGGTCGTTCTTCTTGGCCAGACCATTGTTCACGAGCACCTCACGATCAATGCGGTCGAGGTTGTGCTTCTCGGCGAGCATTTGGAGGGTGCTGACATTGATGGCGTTGAATTCAACGCGGTTGATATTCTTGAAACCTCTCTTGGGCAATATTCTGTAGATAGGCATTTGACCGCCTTCGAAACCGATCTTACGGCTGTAACCGGAGCGGGATTGTGCGCCCTTGTGTCCGCGGGTGGAAGTGCCGCCTTTTCCGGAACCTTGTCCTCTACCAATTCTGCGTTCTCTGTGTGTTGATCCTTTTGCCGGTTTTAAATTGTGTAAATCCATCTCTTTAATTATTCAATTGGTTACTAAATTATAATTCTTCTACACTGACTAAATGTTTGATAGCGTCCACAATACCGAGTATTTGAGGAGTGGCTTCATGTTCAACAGTTTGATGCATTTTGCGCAAGCCCAATGCTTCCAAAGATCTTTTTTGACGTGCGGGTCTGTCAACCGCGCTTCTTACTTGTGTGATTTTAATCTTTTTCATCCCTTCTAAAATTTATTTACATTTATTAATATTCAAAAAAAAATAGTCCATTTTCGAAGAAAAAATGCAACTATTCTCACAAACGAAACCATAAATTTCCATCTCCTCTACCATACTCTATAATCATTACAGTCCGTGAAATCAAATAGTTACGCGATTCAAACCCTGCTTTTCCACTCGCCTTTGCATTCCACTTCAAAAAGCCCGCAAAAATACACTTTTTTCTTTATCCTACAACACGTTGGTTATTTTTTTTTTCAAACAAAAAAAAGGGTGCCAAAACGACACCCCATACAATATATTTATAAGTATATATTATCTGATTGAAATCTGATCGATGACGATCTTTCTGTCCTTAGCAGCCTGGAGGCCATAGACGGTTTCACGGACGGCAGTGGTGCCGAAGCTGTGGTTGACCTGGCCGGCAGGATTGCGGTGGATGGTGAGACCGGGCTTGCTACCGTTGATGTAGGGAGCGAGGACACCGCCTTTGACGCGTGACATGTAGTTGAGGACGCTCTGGATACGGCGGGAGGAGAGTTTCTGGTTATAGTCGCTGTTGCTGAGCGGGCTGGCAAAGCCGCTGATGGTGAATTCGACCTGCTGGCCATCTTCGAGAGCATCAACGATGAAGTTGGTGAGTTTCACCAAACGCTCGTAACCAGTCTGAATGGAGTCGTTGAAGAAGGTCTCAACAGCATTTTCAGCATTAGCCTTCTGTGCGCCGGCAAGACCTTTGCCCGCGTTGGTCACGTAAGTGCCCTTGGCAGACATGTAGTCGTTGTAGAGCTGCATATACTCGGTGCTGGTGGTCTCCGTCTTGGTGCGCGGATCCGGACGGTCGTTCTCGAAATAGAGCGTGATGGGCTTGAGGACATCCTTCTTAGCCTGCTCCATCTCGGCTTTTTTCTTGTCGGCGGCAATCTCCTCTTCATAAATGATGGTGACGGGGATTTGGATGATCATGTCCTGAGCCTCACAGCTTTGAGTGGAGGGGATCATGTGGGGGAAGGACTTCACGACGCGGAGAGCCTCGTTGTCGAATTCCTCATAGCCGGAACTGCTGACCACTTCGATATCGGTCAGGGTGCTGTCCTTGAGAACCTTGGCCTGCACGGTAGTAGTACCGGAGATTTTCTGGTTCTTGAGGTTGACGGGGTACTTTCTCGTTTTGGCGATGTAGCGGCACATTGCCTTGTTACCACCCTTGAAAGTGGGGAGAGTCATGGCGGAAG
>JAGCUN010000039.1 GCA_017962845.1 Bacteroidales bacterium
ATTTCGCCGAAACCGTCTCTGTCAGCATCAGCGATGGCGATAGGATAGCCGCCATATACTTGCATTTGCGGAGTGTTAATAGTGGTGAGATGTTGAAGTTGTTCATCATATATAACAACAGAGGATGAATTTCTTGGAGATTCCTGATAGCCTGCTGTAACCACTTCAGAACGACCATCATTGTCAATATCCCCCACCAGAGGTTGCGCGTACATGTGCGACCGGAACTCACTGCTACGACCCTGCACAATGCCCCACGGCTGCGGCTCCGGCGATACAACACACCCCACCGAGTCCATGTTGTCGGGCAGGTAGTCCGTCTGCGCGCAGACAACTTCGACACAAAACAATATCATGACCAGCAGCCAATACCTTGGCATACGGAGCCATAATTGTCTAACCTGTCGCATTAACCTTCTCACAATCTGTATGAAATAAAAAAAACTCATCTGCAAAAATAGTAAAAATCTGACATTAAAAAGCGTCAGAAAAAAAATTGCGATTCCAAAAAATTTTTTACCTTTGCAACGCTGTTTTTCAAAATTATAATTTATGAGATATCAACCACTTCCATCAGAATTTTATATTCGTAACAGAAAAAACCTCATCGGTGAGATGGAGGAAAACTCCGTTGCACTGCTCACCTCCAGTCCGGAATATCCGCGCTGCGGCGACACCACCCTCCCTTTCCGCCAAAATTCAGAAATCTTATACCTCACGGGCATCGACCAGGAGGAGACGATGCTCGCACTGGCTCCATGGCATCCCAACCCCGCCTATCGCGAGATTCTGTTCATCAAAAATCCTTCCCCTGAGAAGATTATCTGGTTCGGACACCGCCTCTCGAAAGAGCAGGCCCGCGAACTATCTGGCATTCAGAATGTGATGTTCACCGAGCAGTTCCCGTCGGTCTTGCAAAACCTGATGTGCCACTCGCAGAATGTGTATCTCCATCTGCCTGAGAACCCGAGACTGCGCTGGGAACCCATCACCCACGAGTACCGTTTCGTCAAGCAGCTGATGGAGGAGTACCCGCTGCACAACTACTGCCGGCTCGCCCCCATCCTCTACCCGATGCGATGCCTCAAGTCGGCGGAGGAGCTGCGGACCATGAAACACGCCTGCGACATCACCACGAAAGCGTTCCTGCGTGCGGCAAAGGCCGTGAAGCCAGGCTGTTACGAGTATGAAATCGAGGCCGAACTTACCTACGAGATGATCCGCAACGGCGCCACCACCCACTCGTTTGCGCCTATCGTGGCCGCCGGCGACGACACCTGCATCCTGCATTACATCAAAAACGACAAGCCAATGAAGGACGGCGACCTGCTGCTCATGGACTTCGGCGCGGAGTATGCCAACTATGCCGGCAATGCCACCCGCACCATCCCCGTCAACGGGAAATACACCCCGCGGCAGAAAGCCATATATAACAGCGTGTTAGCGATTTATAAGGAAACGATTCCACTGTTCCGTCCCGGCATGACCATCCACAAAATCAACGACTACGTGTTCCGCCGCATGGAGGAGGAACTGCAGAAACTCGGTCTCCTCACCGCCGACGACATCCGCAACCAGGACCCCGACTGGCCGGCGTTCAAGAAATATTACATGCACAACACCTCCCACTTTATCGGACTCGACGTGCATGATGTGGGCGAGCGCGACTGGGCCTTCCAGCCCGGCATGGTGCTGAGCTGCGAACCCGGTATTTACGTGGCCGAAGAGGGTATCGGTGTGCGCATCGAGACCGATGTGGTGGTGGGCGACACTCCCATCAACCTCATGCCCGACATGCCCGTGGAGGTGGAAGAGATTGAGGCGCTGATGGCACGCTAAAGTTTCACATATTTTGTGTATTTCAAAGATTTTTTTTGAGAGATATGCGAATTTAATTGTATCTTTGCATCCGTTTCTTGTAAAAGATAAAAATTTATAAATACTTAATAATCATTATAATATGGTAATCAAAGACGATTTCACAACCCGCCACAACGGACCTTCCTGCGAGGAGGCCCAGAAAATGTTACAGACGATCGGCGTCAAGTCGATGGACGAACTGATTGAGAAGACCGTGCCGGCCGCTATCCGCCTGCCGAAGCCGCTCGACCTGCCCGAAGGGATGCAGGAGGGCGAATACCTCAACCTCGTCAACGCCAAGATGGCCAAGAACAAAATGTACCGCTCCTTTATTGGAATGGGCCATTACAACACCTATACCCCCGCTGTGATTCTGCGCAACGTGTTCGAGAATCCCGGCTGGTACACCGCTTACACTCCCTATCAGGCTGAGATTTCTCAGGGCCGTATTGAAGCCCTCCTCAACTATCAGACCATGATTAGCTCCCTCACCGCCATGCCGCTGGCCAACGCCTCCATGCTCGACGACGCCACCGCCGCCGGCGAAATGATGCTGATGTTCTTCCGCTGCCGCACCCGCGAACAGCAGAAGAACAACGTTCACAAATACTTCGTCTCTGAAGGCGTGTTCCCGCACTGCATCGGCGTGATGCAGACCAACGCGGCCGCTCAGGGCATCGAACTGGTCATCGGCAAAGCCGACAAAGTGGAACTCGACGAGACCTTCTTTGGCGCGATGATCCAATACCCGAACTACTGGGGCGGCATCCACGACTTCGCTGCTTTCACCGCCAAGTGCCACGAGCTCAAGATTTTCGTGGGCGTGGCCACCGACCTGTACGCCCTCACGCTCCTCACACCTCCCGGCGAGTGGGGCGCCGACTGCGTGACCGGTTCCACCCAGCGTTTTGGCATCCCGATGGGCTTCGGCTCTCCGGCCGCCGGCTTCTACGCCTGCACCGAGGAGTTCAAGCGCCAGACGCCCGGTCGTATCATCGGTATCACTGTTGACGCCGAAGGCGGCCGCGCCGTGCGTATGGCCCTCCAGATGCGCGAACAGCACATCAAACGCGAGAAAGCCACCTCCAACATCTGCACCGCCAGCGCCCTCACCGCCATCATGGCCGGCTTCTACGCCATGTGGCACGGCGCCGAAGGTCTGCGCAACAAAGCCACCAAAATCAACGTGCTGGCTGGCGTGCTGGCTTCCGAAGCTGCCAAATACGGTTTCAAACAATACAATGAATACTATTTCGACACCCTCTGCCTCGAAACACCCGAAGGCCTCACCTGCGACGACGTGAAGAAGGTGGCCCTGTCGAAAGAGATCAACCTCTGCTACCACTGCGAGCGTTGCTTCACCGTCTCTCTGGACGAGACCGTGACCTTGAAGGATGTCAACGCCATCCTTGAGGTGCTGGCCATCACTGCCGGCAAGACCTTCACCCCGTATGTGTGCCAGGGCAACTGCGTTCCCGACCTCCACATTCCGGAAAATCTGAAACGTAAATCCGAAATCCTCACGCAGGAAATCTTCCACAAATATCATTCCGAAACGGAGATGATGCGTTATATGAAGATGTTGGAAATCAAGGATTTGTCGCTCAACCGCGCGATGATTCCGCTGGGAAGCTGCACCATGAAGCTCAATGCTGCCGCCGAGATGCTGCCGCTGAGCTGGGCCGCTGCCTGCAACATCCATCCTTACGCTCCCGCCGACCAGACGCAGGGCTACCTCGAAATGATCGACGAGATGAGCCACTGGCTCTGCACCATCACCGGTTTCAAGGCCATGTCGTTCCAGCCCAACTCCGGTGCTGCTGGCGAGTATGCCGGTCTGACCGTCATCCGCAACTACCTGCACCACATCGGTCAGGGACACCGCAACATCTGCCTGATTCCCGCCTCCGCGCATGGCACCAACCCTGCCTCTTCCGCCAAGGCCGGCTTCCAGGTCTGCGTGGTGAAATCGACCGAGGACGGTGAAATCGACGTGAACGACCTCCGCGAGAAGGCCGAGGCCAACCGCGACAACCTCGCCTGCCTCATGATCACCTATCCCTCCACGCACGGCGTGTTCGAGGAGGCGGTGCTCGACATCATCAAGATTGTACACGAGAACGGCGGCCAGGTGTATATGGACGGTGCCAACATGAACGCGCAGGTGGGCTTGACCTCCCCCGGCACGATGGGCGCCGACGTATGCCACCTCAACCTGCACAAGACCTTTGCCATGCCTCACGGCGGTGGCGGTCCCGGCGTGGGCACCATCTGTGTGGCTGAGCATCTCGTTGACTTCCTGCCGAAGCACGCTCTGGCAACCGTCGGCGGCAAGAATGGCAGCCAGGTGGCCTCTTCGCCTTACGGCAGCGCCTACTTGTTGCCCATCACCTACGGCTACCTCAAGATGCTGGGCGGCGAGGGCTTGAAGCACGTCACCGAATGGGCTATCCTGAACGCCAACTACATCCGCGCCCGTTTGCAGAACGACTATAAGATTTTGTACACCGGCAAGAACGGCATGTGCGCCCACGAGATGATTCTCGACTGCAACGAGTTCGAGAAGAGCTGCGGCGTGCAGGTGGGCGACATCGCCAAGCGTTTGATGGACTATGGTTTCCACGCTCCCACCGTGGCCTTCCCGGTACACGGCACGTTGATGGTGGAACCCACCGAGAGCGAGCCGCTGAGCGAGCTCGACCGTTTCTGCGATGCGATGCTCTCCATCCGTCAGGAGATCCGCGACATCGAAGAGGGTAAGGCCGACCGCGTGAACAACGTCATCAAGCGCGCCCCGCACACGATGGGTGTGGTCTGCGCCGACACATGGGATCGTCCGTACACCCGCCAGCAGGCTGCCTTCCCGATGCCCGTTGCCGACAAGTACTGGCCGACCGTCAGCAAGATCGACGACGCGTTTGGGGATAGGAACTTGGTTTGTGTGCTGGAGAAATAAGAGTTTAGAGTTAAAAGTCTAAAGTAAAAAGTAGAAAGTGGGAATAACTCTTGCTTTCTACTTTTTTATTATACGGTTGTGATTTTGCGGCCTCGCTTTCGCTGCAGAGCAGTGTTTCGCAATTGAGGTTGCTTTCCAACCTTAATGATATCCACTCCTAATGTGGTGGAGATTTTCGCTAACGTGGCATCTTGAATTGAAAAAAGATGTATTTTTGCCACATAATACTTTCTTATGAAATATGATGTTTTTATTAGTTATTCCAGAAAGGATACAGCGGTTGCCGATCAGATTGCCCAGGCTTTTGATGCGGCTGGAATAAGCTATTTTATGGACCGTCAGGAAATGGACGGTGGACTGGAGTCTTCAAAAATTCTTGCCACGGCGATCAAGGAATCCGCCGTGTTCCTTTTTTTGGCAAGCAAAAATTCCTACGAGTCAAAATATACGCGGAATGAGGTTGCCTATGTGTTCAACAAAAAAGAGGACCCGCAGATTATCCCGTATATCATTGATGGCAGTACACTGCCCGATGAGCTGGAATTGACTTTTTCTTCCTTCAAGTGCCGCGACATGAGGCAGCACCCCATACAGACGGTGGTGGAGGATGTTTTGGAAAAGATTGGTCAGAAATCTGATTCCCGTTATAGCCCCGCTCCAGCTCTGCAACCTATCCCTGATTCCAAGATAGCTTCCCGCAAGCGCAAGCTGTGGCCATGGGTGGCGGCGGTGCTGGCTGTTGCACTAGTGGTGATATTGGCGATATTGGCGATGCGAGGATGTGAAGGGGCGAAAAATACGGATGGAAATGGTGAACAGCCGGCTGTGGCCGATACAGCGATGCGGACAGATTCGGATGGGACCACAGCAGAACCCGTTGAAGAAGCGAACGCTGAGACGGCACCGACTCCGGCGGTGGAAGAAACCAAACCGGTTCCTGCAGGGTATGTGGATTTGGGGTTGAGTGTGTATTGGGCAAAGAGCAATAGATTGAATCCGGATGATGACCATGGCTTATACACTTATGATGAGGCAGTGAGTGAATTTGGCAGACGACTGCCTACCAAGGCACAGTTGGAGGAGTTGAATAATAAGTGTAAATGGACCTGGATGGGCAGCGGCTACAAGGTGACAGGCCCTAATGGCAACTCCATTGTTCTGCCCGCTGCGGGCAACCGCTATTGCAATGGCCCTGTGGACTACGTGGGGTCGCACGGCTTCTATTGGTCGTCCACACCCAATGGTTCAGAGTGCGCATGGTGCCTCTTCTTCAATTCTTCGGGAGTGTACATGAGCATCCGCCGTTGCAAGGGTCATTCCGTGCGCCTCGTCCAAGGAAAATGATTGCGCGCGCAAGGGCGCAATCACAAGACATTGAAATATTGGTTGGGCTGTTCGGGCTTGGCCCGGCAGCCCAACCCGGTTTTTGGAGGGAGGTTTCATCGCACTTGGTTCAAAATCATGTCTGGAGGAGCACCCATCAGGGTAATGGCGGAAAGTTTTCGCCCCATATCCTTGAACGAATGTCCGCAATGGTATAGGGAATCATCGGACGCGTTATCCAACGGAAATAATCATGTCAAGATTACAGTAATCAATACTACGGTTTACATGACGCCCACCCTCCTTGCGAACTACTCTAATTTTTTGAGTGGTTGCGGCAGGGGCAAGTTCATGGGTCCTGTATATGCCTTGTATATGGTAAGTTATGTCATTTTCTTTCACGTCAAATAAAGTAGCCATCTGCTGTTGTGACAGCCATACCGTTTCGTTATTCAACCATACTTCCAGTTTCGTAATTTTCAACCACAATTTTCCGTATCTTTGCACTTTCTTAAAAATCAATCATGAAAAAAGTGCATTTCCAAAATTTTACCCGCATGGACATTCCAAAAATGTGCCTGCGGGTTTGTTCTATTCTGTTGATTTTCTTTGTTTTCGCGATGGCGGTACAGGCGCAACCCCGCGCAAAACATGTGGTGCTCATCGGGCTGGACGGATGGGCGGCGCACGACCTGGACAAGGCGCACGATATCCCGAATATCCGCATGCTGATGCAAGGGGGAAGCGTAACACTGCATAAGCGCTCGGTGCTGCCATCCTCTTCAGGCGTCAACTGGGCCTCGATGTTCATGGGCGTGGGTCCCGAATCGCACGGCTTTACCACGTGGGACTCCGAGCAACACGACCTCCCCTTCGCGTATGAAAATGCGCACGGCATCTTCCCCTCTATCTTCTCCATCATCCGCGAAGCCTATCCCAATGCCGAAACCGGCTGCACCATTGAATGGGAACCCATCAAGTATGTGGTGGACACGCTGGCCATCAGCTATATGGAGTACTTCCCGGGCGGAGCCGACAAGGTGGAGAGCAACTGCGACCGTATCGTTCAGTATATCCGTGAAAAGAAACCTCTCTTTTTCGCCCCCTGCTTCGACGGCCTCGATGGTACCGGCCACAGCGCAGGCTGGTACAGCCGCGATTATTACGACTACCTCGCCCGCCTCGACCAATGCATTGGTCGTATCATCCAAGCGCTGAAGGACGCGGGCATCTACGATGAAACCATCATCATTGTCACGGGCGACCACGGCGGCCACGACAAAGGCCACGGCACCTTGGCGATGGAGGATATGGAAAGTCCGGTGGTGATTTTTGGGCCCAATGTAAAACAGGGCTACCCAATTAAAGCTCCTATGGTACAATACGATATTGCTGCCACCATCGCTTACGCATTGGGAATAGAGATTCCGCAGGTGTGGCGCGGCAAGCCCGCGAAAGAGGCTTTCAAATAGGTGTTCTTGCGGTTAAAAAGAAGAGGTTACAGCATCAGGTCGGCGAGCCGCACCTTGGGCACGTAGTGAACGCCGTCTTTGCGGTAGTAGGCGTGGCTCTCGCTTTCGGCAATCTCCACCCGCCGTATCACTTCGGCCCCGCGCCCGATGGCAATTACCAACAGCGGCTCAAGGGGCAGCTGGAGTTCCTGCTTCAACGCCCCGCGGTTGAACGCACCAATAATTAGTCCGTTATAACCCAACTCGGTAGCTTTCAGCAGCATGCTCTGCGCGGAGATGCCAAGGTCGATGTCCACCAGCTTGGTCTCCGGCGCTGTGCTGCAAATCACGATAAACGCCTGCGGCTCAGTGCCAGGAAAAGGGAGGTGCAGCTCCGGCAGCGCGGCCCCCATCTTGATGTGGCGCAACACCACATCCGCCCCGCTCTCCTTGGTGATGAGTTTGAAGCGCAGCACCTGCTGGTTGCAGGCGGACGGCAACAGCGGATTTACCGCCACAATTTTCTCTAATGTCTCGCGGGGCACCACCGTCTCGGGATGAAACCCGCGGTAACTTCTGTTCCGCTCCATCAGCTGCTCCACCGGCACCCGCTTCACCACCGTGCGCGTAGCGTTCTTTCCAAACACCTCGTCATATCGCTTCTCTAAATATCCGTCGGCCATAATTCTATTTTATTTCAATAATAATGATAAAAAGTTAGATACGAAAAAGGGGTGATCACAACCACCCCCTTTCATGATTCTTTCACTCGAATTATTTGATACCGAGTTTCTTCTTGATATCTTTCGGAAGGGCGTCTTTGTGAACCACAATGTTCATGGTTTTGTAGCGCACGAAAGCCTTGCTGGCATAGAACATACCGTGGTACGGGTTGTAGTCGCCCCAGCTGTTCTTCACCATATAATATTCATTGCCATCCTGGTCAACAGCAGTACCGTAGATCAGCATACCGTGGTCGTCGGTGGTCTCCCAGTTGTCGAAAGCCTCCTGGCGTTCCTCCTGGGTCACCCAACGCTGCGGGGTGGGATGCTTAGCGGCCTCGTCCTGAATGTCTTTGGCGCTCATACCCGTCCAGTGGGCCATGTCGCTACCGACCATAGCAGAAGCATTGGTCTCGGGAAGCACGCAGAAACCTTTTCTTGAACCGATACGGAAGCCCTGTTCGCTGACGTCGGAACCCCAAGCGATGGTGTAGCCGTTTTCGATAGCGTTGTCGAACACCTGCATGAACTCATCGAGCGGCAGGTTGTAGCACTGGCTCCAGCGCCAGTTGTCCTGAATCTCGAGCACGAATTTCTCGTAGAAGGGATGATGGGTGTAGGAGGTGATGGAAACATAGTCGTCGGGGTTGAGGCCGAGAGACTCGTAGAAGGACTTCGGGGTGTATTTCTTACCGTTGTAAGTGAACTCGGTGGGGCACTCGCCGAGGTAAGCGGTGTGGATGGCGCGGATAGCCTGCTCCCACAACGGACCGTTGGGACCTCTCTGGAGTTTCTTGTGGTCGCCGGTAGCGATGGCTTTCACCACGGCATCGGAGACGGCGGAGAGCTCGGTGTGGTCGGAGAGCGTGTCGCCATAAGCAGCACCTGCGGGCATCTCAACATCGGGCACGAGACCGAAGGTCTTCATACCGTAGATCACATCGTAGAAAGAACCGCCCTGTGAGAAGGAGACGTCGCCGTGGGTACGGACAGCGGCCTTAGCACGGTCGATGTAAGTATTATAAACGATGTACATTTCAGAGAAGTCATACTCGCCCTTGCCCATACGGAGGAGCTCAGCTTCGATAAAGCCGAGGCCGGAGTAGCACCAGCAGGTACCTGCACGGTTCTGGTCTTTCACGGAAGTGATGGGGAGCTCTTTCTTCACCGTGAATTTGTAGCCTTCCTCTTCATTTGTTTCTTTGTCCTGTGCATTCATCGGGAAGCACAGAGCGACAACTGCAATTGCCGCAAGGAGCAAACCTTTTTTCATATTCAATTGTTTTTTAAATGTTTATAAAAATATTGATTTCAAAATAGGATTCTCAAAATGAGGGTGCAAATATATAAAAAAATCATTCAGTCTCCATACGCAGAGACAGTTTTTTTGGACTGGGACTTAAAATGGGCTTTGGCATTAGCGTTTGGCTTTCTTTTTGCGGGCTTTTCGCTGCTCCTCTTTTTTGAGGTAGCGTTCGCGGGCGGCGGCGATGGTATTGTCATCGAAGCGGACACGCCCGACTTTTCCGCTGAGGGCCATGATCTGGGCGGCGCGCTTGTTGAGATATGGCGTGGGGCGGGCAGGGTTGCGGTGCAGCGGCAAAGGGTAGCACGCCGTGATGAGGGCCGCCTGCCGCAGGGTGAGCCTGTCGGCGGTAGTATGAAAATAGTGCTGTGCGGCTGCCTCCGCGCCATAGATGCCAGGACCCATCTCAATCACATTCAGATACACCTCCATGATGCGCTCCTTCCCCCAGATATGCTCAATGAGGAAAGTAAAATAGACCTCACAGCCTTTTCGCACCCATGACGAATTGGGCCATAGAAACACATTCTTGGCAGTTTGTTGTGAGATGGTGCTGGCCCCGCGTTTGCGGATGCCCTTCTCACGCTCCTCAATAGCTCGGTCGATGGCGGCCATATCAAAACCTTTGTGACCGAGGAAGCGGTTGTCTTCGGATGCAACGGCACATTGTACCATGTTGGGAGAGATATCTTCAAGGTCGCGCCACTCCTTCTCTATGGAATAGCCATATTGCACCTTCCGAATCACCATCAGCGGGGTGACGGGCGGGTTCACCCAGCGGTAAAGTACAGTGGTGAAAATACTCAGCAGAAAGAGCACCAGCAGTGTGATGCCTATGATTTTGAAGAACTTGAAAAAAAAGCCTCTCTTCTTACCCGTTGGTGCAGACTTCTTTTTAGCCATAACAATAATTTTATCAATTTTCGGGCTGCAAAAATACAAGATTTTTGTATCTTTGCCGCTCAAAATCGAAAAAGAAAATCAACTATTATGGCAAACAACGAAGATCTTTTCAAATCCATCATCTCCCATGCGAAGGAGTACGGCTATATTTTCCCCTCCAGCGAGATTTACGACGGTCTGAGCGCCGTTTACGACTACGGCCAGTACGGCGTAGAGCTGAAAAACAACATCAAACAGTACTGGTGGAAAGCGATGGTGCAGTACCACGAAAACATCGTGGGCATCGACAGCGCCATCTTCATGCATCCCACCATCTGGAAGGCCTCCGGCCATGTGGACGCTTTCAACGACCCGCTCATCGACAACAAAGACTCGAAGAAACGCTACCGCGCCGACGTGCTCATCGAAGATCATATCCAAAAGATTGAAGATAAGATTAACAAGGAAGTCGAGAAGGCGAAGAAGCGTTTTGAGAATTTCGACGAAGCGCTTTTCCGCCAGACCAACCCCCGCGTGGTGGAGAATCAGAAAAAGATTGACGAAATCACCGCCAAGTACGCGGAGCTGATGCAGAACAACGACCTGGTCGGGTTGAAGCAGCTGATTCTTGACCTCGAAATCGCCTGCCCCATCTCGGGCACCCGCAACTGGACCGACGTGCGCCAGTTCAACCTGATGTTCAGCACCCAGATGGGCTCGGTGGCCGACGGCGCCGACACCATCTACCTGCGCCCCGAGACCGCGCAGGGCATCTTTGTCAACTTCCTGAATGTGCAGAAAACCGGCCGCATGAAGCTGCCGTTCGGCATCGCCCAGATCGGCAAGGCCTTCCGCAACGAGATTGTGGCCCGCCAGTTCATCTTCCGTATGCGCGAGTTCGAGCAGATGGAGATGCAGTTCTTCGTCCGCCCGGGTGAGGAGCTGAAATGGTTCGAATATTGGAAAGCGGAACGCATCAAATGGCACCAGTCGTTGGGCATCCCGGCAGAGAACTACCGTTTCCACGACCACGAAAAGTTAGCGCACTATGCCAACGCCGCCACCGACATCGAGTTCAAGTTCCCCTTCGGCTTCAAAGAGCTGGAGGGCATCCACTCGCGCACCAACTACGATCTCAGCCGCCACGAGGAGTTCTCCGGCAAGAAGCTGCGCTACTTCGACCCCGAAACCAACGAGAGCTACGTGCCTTATGTGGTGGAGACTTCCATCGGTGTGGACCGTATGTTCCTCGCCGTTTTCAGCCATGCCTACCACGAAGAGAAGATGGAAGACGGCTCCGTGCGTGTGGTGCTGCGCCTGCCCGCCATGCTCGCACCCGTCAAGGCCGCAGTGCTGCCGCTGGTGAAGAAAGACGGCATGCCGGAGAAGGCCCGCGAAATCATGGACATCCTCAAACGCGAATACCTCTGCCAGTACGACGAGAAAGACGCTATCGGTCGCCGCTACCGCCGCCAAGACGCCATCGGCACGCCGTTCTGCATCACCGTCGACAACCAGACGCTGGAGGACAACACCGTCACCATCCGCGAACGCGACACCATGCAGCAGTACCGCGTCAATGTGGACGAATTGTTGAATACATTGCGGGGAAAATTGGCCGGAATGTAATCAATTAACAATTAATAATTTACAATTATTAAATGTAGAGACGTGGTGCACCGCGTCTCTACGATTGTTTTAAACGAAATTATAAACGGAACCTACCGTCGGCTGGTTACCTTAAAATCCTTATGAAACAAAAGGTTAACGATGCCGTGCAGGTAACCGATGCCATAGGCGCAATGCACCACAAAAAACAGGTAGGGCATGATGAAAGACATCGGCGGACACTGTTCGCTCCGGGCGGTCTTGATGCCGAGTGCAAACGCCAATCCCCAATAAATAAGCACTATCGACCAGTAAACCCAAAAAATCCAAATGCTAAGGGGGGTAAGGAGAAAACCGATGGCCAGCCCCAGCACAAAGGCCAACGGGAAGAACTGCCGTATCGTGGCAGGACTTCCTAATTTTTTGTTTACCAATGGCTTAAACAGTCCATACTGATAGAACATGCTCCACACCTTGCGCACGCTGTCGCGGGCATAATAGTCGATGACCAGATGCGGCAGCAGGTAGATGGTACCGCCATTCTTGATGATGCGCCCGTTGAACTCATCATCCTGATTGCGAATCAGTTCCTCATCGAAATAGCCGATCTTGTCGAACAGCGAGCGATGGAAACAGCCGAACGGCACGGTATCGACCTTTCGGATCTGGTCGGAGCCGATACGGAAGTAGGAGTTGCCCATGCCGAATGGTGAGCTGAGCACGGCGGCGATGCTCCGGCAGAGCGGGCTGTCATCGATCGGCAAGGTGCGGCACACACCGCCCACATTGTCGGCCTGCAGCTCGTTGAGGTAGCGCACCAACTCCGAGAAATAGCAGGTGGAAAAAGAGGCGTGGGCATCGAGCCGGATGATGATATCGCCTTTGGCGGCACGGATACCAATATTCATGGCGGGCGGCACGATACGTTGCGGGTTGTCAATCACCCGCAGCCACGGATACTGCTGCGCCCACACCGCCAGCTTGCTGCGCGTGGCATCCGTACTCATCCCATCCACAAACAGAACTTCCAAATCATCTTTCGGATAATCCTGATTCACAATAGATTGAACACACTTGTCAATATATTTCTCCTCATTATAGATGGGAACGATAACGCTAATCATTTACCTTATATATTATATGGTGATAGATTTCAGAATAACGATGCGCGATGCTTTCCCAGCGGAAAGGCTCGAAATCGGTGGCATCCAGCGTGTCGTACGCATCGAACTGCCGTAGCAGGCGCGACAATGCCGCCTCGATTTCTTTCTCCGAATAGGGGTTGACAGCCTCCCCTACCCGCTTTTCAAACAGGCCGTCGATACCCTCGCCACGAGTATATAGCACCCGCAAGCCCTGCGACAAGGCCTCGAGATACACCAGTCCGAAAGTCTCTTTCTTGGAAGGCATGGCAAATACACTGCATTTCCGGTAAATACTCTGTAACAGCGGTTTATCATATATCGGGCCATGACAGATGAGGCAGTCAGGAAATTGGTGCACCAACTGGATGACGCGCTGTTCGTTTTCTCCGCCGCCGCCTACCAGATGCAGGGTAAGATCGGGGATGACGGCGCGGAGACGCAACACCACATCCATCAGGCGCAGCACATTCTTGTTGTTGTCGAACTTCCCCACATAACATACCGAATGCGACTGGCGAGCCGAGGTAATGCAACGGTTCTCCAACCAATAGTCGTTCAATCCGTTAGCAATAACCACGCCCTTCTGCTCCAACAATTCCGTCAGTCCCTTCAATGTCCAGTGGCGGGTGACTCTCCGTTGCAAATTCGGAGAGATGAAGATGACCTTTTCGGCCTCGCGAACCACCTGCCGGTGAACATTCCACAGGTGCGGCATGTAGCGCATGAACACATTGATGTCGGTGTTGCGCACCGCCACGATATAGGGAATGCCATATTTCTTTTTCAACTGCAAGGCCACCGCCCCGTCGCTGAAGAGCGTGGTGGCATGCACGATGTTAATCTTCGACAGGTCCACCTTTTGTTCCACATCTTTTACCAAATTATTGATTTTCAAATGGAAAAGAAGTCTGTGTATTTTTTTGAGGATGGGAGAATAGATAATCTCGGTATTCTCGCCCTCGAAGGCATTTCGTCCCATCAGATTGGAGTGGCGCACCGGACAATAGATGATTTGAGACACCCCCTCCGCATCAAGCCGCTGATAGAGTTCAGCGTGAACGGTACTACCCGCAAAATCGTTGGAGAGGTGAAGCACCTTCATCTTTTATATTATTGATTATCAATATTTTCTAAATTAACCATACTTCCGAATAACAGATCGCTTTCGGGCAAACGGCCCGCGTCGAAGCCGCCGCCAGGGGTGAAGGTCAGCTCGCCGAAATAGGCCTTACCGTTTTCCAGGTAGAAGTCGGCGCGCACAAACGGGAAGGGTTTCGAGAGCGTTTCGGCATAGTCGAACAGCTGGTCGATGCCGTCGGGTTTGGGCACCGAGAAATCGTCGGGCAGATGGAGCGAGCTGCGGTTGAGCCGCTGCAGTTTCCAGCTGCGGTCGAAAAAGTAGAAAGCCGGCTTCTCATGCTCGCCGCGGCCCACACAGCAGAGCACATATTTCGCCACCCCATTGAAACAGTAGAACTTGTAGTCCACCGGCGCACTGCCGTCGGCTGTCTCAATCAACTTCTCGCACAGCAGCACCTTCTCCATCTTATACTGCGGCTCGGCAGCGAGGAGGTGCGCCTTGACCTTCTGGAAATAGTTCAGCTCACTCACGGCTTTGGCGCGGTCGAGTTGAGACTTGTCGGTGCAAATCACATTACCACCACAGCCGAAGTTCCATTTCAGCACGAATTGGTCGGGCAGCTCATCCCACGGAATCTCAGCAGCAGAATGGTAGGTGGCATACAGTTCGTTGAGGATATGCTCCAGCCCGCAGTCACGCACATACTCGCGCACACGGTACTTGTCGGCACATTGGCACACCAGCGCATTATCCTTATAATAATGCAGTTTCATCCACTGGATTTTCTCATCCAACGTCTTGGGATTCTTCAAGTTGGGATATTTCCCGTGACATCTTTTAAAGAAAAAGCGGATATTGAGACGAGGCGAAATCCACGTCAGCAGGTAGCGGAACCAGAGGTTGGGTGTAGAGCGCAGATTCATCTTATATACAATTATTTAGAAGATGATTTTTTTGAAAGATGACGACGGTTGAGCCAGAGGTCATGCAGTTCGCGGTACCAGATTTGAGGTTCCTGCGGCTTTTGCTCCAGCTGTGTACATTGCTGTTCAGACAAAGTGCGCATAGAAAAGCCAAACAACAGAAAGACCAGCAGTTGTACTTCGCCTGGTCCGTACGGGAACGAAGGCTCGAAGAAGCTGGCGAGGAAGGGCAGCGTACATACCACAAAACCGACCTGCGTAACATCGGTGCGCCACGAACGGAAACAGCCCCACAGCACGCGGATGCCGAAATAGAGGTAGAACAGAAGGAAAGGTATTGCCCATATTCCATAACGCAATCCTCTGAGAATAAAATAATTATGAATTAATTTTATACCTGAAGACTGTGACAATTCGCCTGAAACGGGGTTCCGAGAAAACTCCCGCACCCCTTCCAAATCACGTTCCAAGCGGTTGGAACTAAGGTTGTCGGTAAGGTCATGGTTGAGATTCTTACCTCCACTAAAGAAGGTGTGCAACTCATCGCCGATGAAGCCCGTATAGAGGATGTAGCCAATCCAGACGGCTGCGGCGATGGAGAAAAACGTCATAGGCGACCATTTCCATTTCCAGTTGCCATCTTTCACGCTGACCATCAGCACGCAAGCCAGCAGCGAGAAGGTGGCGGTGCGCGCCCGAATCAGCAGCAGCACCAGCACGGCAAGGAAAAACACCAGCCAGAAATGCACCCGCCACTCCTTGTCCTTCATGCCGAAGAAAAAGAGCGCGGCGGCACCCGTGGCCATCAGCATTCCCACCTGATTTTTACCTCTATTAAAAAGGTAATACTCAGGCACATAGAATCCCTTGGCATAAAAATAGCAGTTGATCAGTCCCATTGTCACCAATGCCACCGTATAGTAATAGGCAACATTCCTCCAAAACTTCAGATCATCTTTCATATTCATTCCCAGACAGATACAAAGAAAAGCAATCATCAGCTGGGTAAGGTCTTCCAGATGAAAGGTCTTTTTGAAAATTTTGAAAAGAATAAATTCCACCGCCGCCACCGCTATCACACTGATGAAAATCTTCATAAAAGGACGGGAAAAGGTTCTTTTGAAGGAAAAGGTGAGTGCGGTAGAAAGGCCCATCAGGGCGATAATGACGTAGCGGAAGATATAGTAGGAAGACTTGAGGTAGGTCCACGGCAGGAACGATGCCGCCACAAGGGCAAGCGCAACACAAATGGCCACCTTGGCGATGGTGTTTTTCATATCGGATTTTAGGGTTGGACTCATCCTTAATATACCTAATTTATTAAAAATCAAACAAATATATCTATCTCTATCAAGGTGCAAAAATAGTCAATTATCTAATACTCCAAACATCTTTTCTACAAAAAAATATTCAAGCAGGTATCATGGGAATCACAAGCGACAATCTCATTCGGGAGATTTGTTTTCAAAATTTATTCTACAAATATCATTCTGCAAACATCGGCGATTTGTATTGATTTTTTAGTATTTTTGCAGCTGGAAATACGAGTTTTTGACTCATAGTGTGGTTTTAGACTTTATTTGTTATGAAAATTGGAATCATTAAAGAAACGAAAATCCCCACAGACAATCGTGTTGCGCTAACTCCCAAGCACATAGCCGATTTACAACGCAATTTCCCGCAAGACGAATTTGTTGTGGAATCAAGTGATATACGTGCCTATTCTGATGAGTCCTACCGCCGAGAAGGCATACGTGTGACGGACAATGTGGAAGATTGCGATATTTTGTTTGGCATTAAAGAAGCCAATCCCAGCACCCTTATCCCAGGGAAACACTACTTTTTCTTCGGCCATATAGCCAAGATGCAGGCTTACAATCGTCCGCTGCTGCAAGCGATGATGAGAAAAGGGATTACATTTTCAGACTATGAGTATTTGGTGGACGATGACAACCAGCGTGTGTGCGCTTTCGGATGGTGGGCCGGTGTGGTGGGGGTTTATTACACCTTGCGCGGGTATGGCCTGCGCCACCGCCTCTTCGATTTGCCCCTGCCCGATCGGCACTTTACCCTCGACACTCTCAAAGCCGCTTTAAAATCGGTGACATTACCAGCTGTCAAGCTCTTGGTGACGGGCAACGGGCGCGTATCGCATGGGGCACAATACATTCTGGAAGAAATTGATGCTGTGCGTCTTACGGAAAAAGAGTTTTTGAGCGACACTCCCGTCACCACGCTGGCGTTCTGTTCGGCTGATGCCGACCGTTTAGTAGCCCCCAATAATGGCGGAGCATTCTCATGGGAAGATTTCACCCACAACCCCACTGACTACCACAGTGAGTTTATGCGATGGGGCCGTCATGCCGACATCTTGCTTTCCGCACATTTTTGGTCTCCCAATTCCCCTGTCTATCTCTCCAAAGAGAATCTCGCCGACCCCACCTTGAAGATCCGCTTCATCGGTGACGTAACTTGCGACATACAAGGCAGTATGAAATCCACCTTGCGCGCTTCCACCCATGACCTCCCCTACTACGATTATAATCCGAAAACTGGGGAAGAGGAGCCAGCCTTTTCCGACGACAACAATATCACGGTGATGGCAGTGGACACTTGCCCCAACGCACTGGCTTTGGACACCAGCGCCTATTTTGGAGATATGCTGATGGTCCATGTGCTCACCCCGTTACTCAAACGCGAGAACTCCCATATCATACAGCGAGCCACCATTTTAAAGGATGGCAAGCTAACCCCGCACTTCTCCTATTTGGAACCATTTGCACAACAATAATAAACTCCCATCATGGCTCAGGGCAGTTTGAAATCCAAAACCATCGCAGGGGTGTTCTGGAGCGCCTTCCAGAAATTCGGCACCATGGCGATCTCTTTCGCGGCCAACATCGTATTGGCACGCATACTTTCGCCCGATGATTTTGGATGCATCGGCATGCTCGCCATCTTCATCACCCTGTCCACCACCTTCATTGATGGCGGTTTTGGGTCGGCTCTCATCCAAAAGAAGGAGCCCACGGAGGACGACTACTCCACCATCTTCTATTGGAACATGATGCTGGCGGTCATTTTGTATGGCACACTATTCCTCACGGCACCGCTTATCGCAAGGTTCTATAATGTACCCCTATTATCGTCAGTGCTTCGGGTAGAAGGGGTAATACTCATCATCAATGCCTTAAGCATCATTCAGAACAATAGACTTAGAAAACAACTAAAATTCAAAAAGTTAGCGCTTATAGACATCTCTTCAGCCACCTTATCCATCGCCATTTCCATCACTTTGGCCTCCAAAGGGTGCGGCATTTGGGCTTTGGTGGCGCAGCAACTGCTTCTGAGTTCTTTCTCCACTCTTTTTTTATGGATATTCGGGCGATGGCATCCGCGCCTTGTCTTCTCCTTCTCCTCTTTCAAAGAGCTTTTCAACTTCGGTTTTTTCATCCTCATCGCCAATTTAGTCAATACATTCTGTAACAATATCCAAGGTCTGCTGATTGGAAAAATTTACAATTCTTCTACGATGGGCTACTATTCACAAGGAAAGAAGTTGGAGGAGCTCTCTTCCACCAGTATCTCCAACGTGGTAGACCGGGTCGCTTTCCCCATTTTGGCTGAAGCACAGAACGACAGAACCCGGATGGGCCGCATCTTGAGCCAATTCATCACATCGCTGGCATACATGACCATCCCGCTGATGTTACTGTTCATTTTGGAAGCGCAGCCACTGATTGTCTTCATTTACACAGACAAGTGGATACCTTCAGTCCCCTACTTTCAGATTCTCTGCATTGCGGGCATCGCCATCAGTCTGCAAGGCATCAACTACTATGCCGTTGCTGCGGTGGGAAGAAGTGGTAAATTGCTGCTCTGGACGCTCATCAAACGCGGTATCGGGCTTGTTTTGGTGGTGGGCGGCCTGGCCGCTTTCGGCATTCAGGGTCTGTTGGCTGGTATGGTCATCACCTCTTACACCATATACATCATCAATGCCGCTTTAGTACACAAGTATGTGGGCTACAAACTCAGCAGCCAATTTCTTGACCTTCTGCCGATTGCAGCAGTTGCATTATGCGCATTCGGGATGGCTTTTATCAGCGGAAAAATCTTACATGCCGGGATGTATCCCACCGCTACCCTCCAGCTGGGCGTATTTGTCGTCACCTATATCGGATTGTCGTATCTATTTCGGCTGACCGCATTTAAAAACTTCTTGGAAATTGCCCGTGATCTTCTTTCACGATTAAAGAATCGCATCCACCCAACCTCCTAATTGTTTGTCATCATGGAAAATGTCCGTATATTTTTTGCCGGGGACTTCTGTTCCAAACCCTCCACGAAGCTCATTTCCGTTTCAGAAGAGCTCCAATCCCTACTGAATAGTTGCGACTTGCGGATTGTCAATTTTGAAGTGCCGCTAATGCCAGAACAACCGGCCTGTCAAGCCGTTTTCTATCAGAACGATGACTCGCCAGCGTTCCTGTCTGGACTGGGGTTTGACCTCTTCTCAATGGCCAACAACCACGCTTTTGACTGTGGTGAGGATGGATTCCGGAAGACCGTATCTGCATTAGGCAACCGCACCTTCGGCTCTGGAACATACGATGAGGCGTATCAGGTTAGAATAGTGGACATCAAAGGGGTAAAATTAGGGTTCCTGGCATTGAGTTATGCCGCCCAACAGGGCGTTTTTGACCAAGTGTGCCACCATGACGGGTTGGGATGTGCCTTCATCAACGACCTCAGGGTGAATCACGACATCATGGAGGCCAAAAAGGAGGTGGACTTCCTCTTTGTTCTGCCTCACGATGGCATAGAATACATTGATGTGCCGTTACCGGAGACCATTGCCCGCTACCGAGATTTCATTGACTATGGTGCTGATGCGGTGATCGGCACACACCCACATTGCCCACAAGGTTGGGAAAGATATAAAGGTAAACACATCTTCTATAGTTTGGGCAACTTCTTCTTCAACAGCAAAAAAGACCCTGACTTCAAAGCCGACAAGCCCCACTGGTATGAGGGGTTATGCGTTGTGGGGACCATCCATGAGGGACAGCTCTCTTTCGAGGTGGTCAACACCCAGAACAGAGGAAATCGGGAACTGTTGATCGACAAGAATCCGTCGCGCCAAAGTCATAACGATAAAATCTGCCAATATCTTACCGATACAGCCACCTACGGCCAATATCTTGACAAAGTCATACAAAAGCTCGCAGTCACCCAAGAATTCCCTATCATAGAACGGTTCAGCACCCGACAACCATTGAAAACCTTGGCCAAGACCACGATCAAGAAAATCATACGCCGACTGAAAGGACGCACATCTGAGTCGCATCAAAGCTTATGGATGCTCCTCAAAAATGACGCACGCCGCAGTCTTCTTATTCATGCATTAAAAAAATAAATTTAATATGAAAAGCTTAAAGACCACCTCTAAAATCAAAAAAATCGCATTAGAGTTCTCTTTCTATTACGAAATCTGGAAAAAATACCGCAAACTCTCCGTCAAACGGAAACTCACACGAGCGCAAAAAAAGGAGATTCAAAAATTTTACAAGAAAACAATCGGGCGCCGCGTGCCATTGATATGGCACAAATTTCTGTACTCACGAACGGGCAACTTCTCACCCTATTACATTCCGGTGGGCGTTTATCGTTCTGAAATGATTGGGAGAATGAACAATTTCCCATTCAAAGATGCGTACGCCGACAAGAATGTGGCAGAATTGCTTTTCCCCGATGTGATTCAGCCCAAGACCTTCGTCAAAAACATCAACCACCATTTCTATGCAGATGGCCAGCCCATTAGCAGAGAGGAGGCGGTCGCCCGCTGTCAAAATATCGAGGACGCCATTATTAAGCCCTCTCTTCTAACGCGGGGAGAAGGAGTACGACGAATTCACATCCATAATGGCATAACTGATTACAAAGAGAAAAGCATTGATCAGCTTTTCAAAGAGTACGAGCGCGATTTTATTCTCCAAGCAACCGTTCATCAGCACGAGCGCATGAAGGCACTTAATCCAGCATCCGTCAACACCATACGTTTGCTCACCTACCGGCGCGACATGGAGATAATACTGCTTTACGCTGTGATTCGAATCGGGCGTGCCGGACAAGTGATTGATAACGAAAGTGCCGGTGGCATCAGCACGTTGATACATCCTGACGGCACTTTAGGGCAATACGCCTTCGGTGCACCAGGACATGACCAAGTGGAAAAGACCGATACAGGTATCACGCTGAACGGATATGCCATTCCCTCTTTTCAGGAGGTGGTGGAAACTGCCAAACGGCTTCATTATCGTCTCCCTCATTTCAACATCGCAGCATGGGATTTCGCCGTTGGAGAGCAGGGTGAGCCGATCTTCATAGAATGGAATGCCGATCCCGACTTGAGCCAATCCGCCTTTGGCCCCGGATTTGGAGATCATCCTGAAGCCTTTTTAAAAGAGATTTATCAAAATCGGAATACTCGACACAGCTATTGGTAATATAATGGAGTTGATATTTTTTTTAAAATATTAACCTAATCACTGTTTATTCATAATTTTTTTTATAAATTTGCCGCTTCATTAAAAGGTCAAATTTATAGCGTGAAAAAGCTTTACCTCCTATTGGTCGCATGGTGCTGTTTGCTGTCCTCCCTGACAGCTCAAAACCTTGTCATCAATGGGGAAAACTACATCTGTTCTGGTTCCTCCACCACGCTGAGTGTCGGCACCTCCTCCCCTTCGTCCGGCACCCCCAACTGCACCAGTTCGGTCAATATGTCCAACACCACTACCACCGTCTCCAACGGACAGACCATCTGTTTCTACGATTCTGGCGGTCCGAACGGCAGCTACAGCAACAGCGAGAGTTATGTACACACCTTCACCGCAAGCGGCGGGGGACATGTCACCATCACCTTTCTTACTGCTACCGGTGAAACCTGCTGCGACTACATCACCATTTATGATGGTGTGGGTACAGGAGGCACACAATTACACTACGGACTGTTGAGCACAGTGGATGGCAATGTGAGCTTTACCTCCACCGGCACTTCACTGACCGTGCAGTTCACCTCCGATGGAAGTGTGACTTACGACGGGTGGCACGCCATCGTGTCGTGCGCCGCTAATACCGCCGGCTCCGTCAACATGTCCAACACCACCACAGTAGTCACTTGTGGTCAGGGCATCTCATTTTACGACTCGGGCGGTCCGAGCGGCACCTACAGCAACAGTGAAAGTTACGTTCACACCTTCACCTCCAGCAATGGCAACCCTCTCACCATCACTTTCTTATCCACTGATGGAGAGAGTTGCTGCGACTACATCACCCTTTACAACGGGGCCGGCACCAGTGGCACACAGCTGCACTATGGCCTGTTGAGTACCGTCAATGGCTTGAGCTTCACCTCCACAGGCAACTCCATCACCGTGCAGTTCACCTCCGATGGGAGTGTGACCTACAACGGATGGTATGCCATCGTGTCGTGCGACGCCTGCAGCCTCGCCAACACCACCTACCACTGGAGCACCGGCGCCAGCACCAGCTCCATCACCGTATCGCCGACTACCACCACCACCTACTCGGTTACCACCACCAGTCCAGACTGCGGCACGCAGGTGGCCAGCATCACCGTCAACGTGCAGGACTGTGGAGCGGATGGATGCCCCAGTATCGCCCCCGCCCAACAGGGCACCGGCCTCACAGAAATTGTGGTGGATTGCAACACCAATTCCATCACTTTGGAAGCCAATGCGGTAGCAACGGCCCTACAGACCGACAGCTACACTGTGACGGCGATTCCTTACAACCCGCCCTACGGCTTCACTGCCGGCACACGCATTTTCACCGATGCCACCGACGACACGTGGGGAGAAGTACTCACCCTGCCCTTCGGATTCTGCTACTATGGCAATACCTACAACCAAATCGTGCCCGGGGCCAACTCCGTTGCCACCTTCAACACCAGCGTGGCAGGCGGCAGCTGCGCATGGAGCTATTCCGAATCGCTGCCCAACTCCAATCTTTTCACCAACACCATCTTCGCCTGCTACCGCGACATCTACCCCAACTATTACACCGGCGATGGCATTTACCAAGGCGTGCTCGGCAGCTACCCGTGCCGCTCATACGTATTGAGTTTCAATAATATAGCACTTTTCTCATGCTATGATGTGCGCACCTTTTCTTCACAGATAGTCCTTTACGAAGGCACCAATATCATCGACATCTACCTGCGTGATGCTCCCACCTGCCTCGACTGGAACAGCGGCAATGGTGTCATCGGCATCCAGAACAGCACGGGAAGTGCAGCCACTGTGCCGCCCGGCCGCAACACGGGTGCATGGACGGCCCATAACGAGGCATGGCGCTTCATTCCTAATGGCGGAGAACCCGTTTACACCGTCACTTGGTATGAAGGACAAGGCACCAACGGTCCCGTGGTGGGCACCGGCGATGTCATCACCATCACCCCTGTAGGCACCACCTACTACACCGCCCGCCTCCAGTACCATGCCTGCAACGGCGATGAGTTCGACATTGTAAACTACTGCCATGTCACTATGAACAACAATGCCGATCCGATTACCGTGACCGCCTCGCCCGACTTCCTCTGTCCCAACGCGCCCACCACCATCAGCGTGAACGCGCCTAACGCCACCGGCTATCACTGGAATACCGGCGCCACCACCTCCTCTTTCGTGGCTCGCCCCAACCAGAGTCCCACCACTTACAGCGTCACCGTGAGCTACGGTAACGGCTGCAGCTCTGTCGGCAGTGTCACCGTGACCCTCGACCTCGAACCACCCACCTACAGCGGCAATGTCGGTCCGCAAGATGCCAATAACAACAACTGCGTGTTCACCGTCCCCGACCTCACCTCCTTGTTCAGACCATACGTGACCGACAACTACACCAGCAATCCCAACATCACCATCACTCAAAGTCCGGCGGCTGGCTCGGTCATCACCACTGCCACTACCGTCACCATCACATTCACCGATGAATGCGGCAACAGCAGCACCACCACTGTTGTGGTCAACGCCGACAACCCGATGAACATCGGCATAGCCAACACACAGCACATTCTCTGCTATGGCGACACCACTGGCTTGGCCGCGGTGACCGTCAGCGGGGGACAGACGCCCTACACCTACTCGTGGAGTTCCAACAACGGCTTCCCCACCAGCTCGTTCCACGGGGCCAGCGCATCACCACTGATGGCCGGCACCTACACCGTGACCGCCACCGATGCCAACGGATGCCACATCACCCAAACCATCACCCTCAACAACCTCACCGACCCGATGGTGGCCGGAACGGTCAGCAGCGCGCAAGACATCTGTCGCGGCACCGCCCCAGCACCCTTCACCGTAACGGGCTGCACCGGCGGCGACCAAGGCCACTACGTATGGCAACAATCAACCGACAACCAGAACTTCACCGACATATCAGGAGCCACCTCTACCACCTACACGGCTGGAGCGCTCTCCAACAACACCTGCTACCGCGTGGCTTACATCAGCGATGCGTGCGGCACGGTATATACCAATAGTGTATGTGTAACCTTGCACGATCCCACCTCCTCGGATGTGTACGACGAAGTGTGCCAAGGCCATGCGTACAATGTCAATGGCTTCAGTTTCAGCGCGTCAGAGACCCAGACTCCCGGTGTATTGGAGCAGACTGCCCAGCTACAAAACGCTTGGGGGTGCGACAGCATCGTGACGCTGCACCTCACCGTACTGCCCAATAGCACCGGCACCGATGCACAAACTATCGTGGAGAACGCCCTCCCCTACACTTGGAACGGCGTGACTTTCACGGAGGCTGGCACGCAGACCGCCACGCTAACCGCCTCGAACGGCTGCGACAGCGTGGTGACCATGACACTGACCGTCATTCCGAACATCCACACCGGTGTTGACACCACCGTATGTGAGAACGAACTTCCCCTCACCTGGCAGGGACATACCTTCAACACTGCAGGCTCGTTCGACCTCGTACTTCCCGCGGCCGGCGGCAGCGACAGTATTGTCACGCTGACCATTTACACCATCCCTGCACAACATGTGACCGTCAATGGCGAGACCTGCCAGCACGAAACCTATAGCGGGTATGGTTTTACGGTATCTGCCGACAGCACAAATGAAGTTGGTGTAGTGCAGCGCATTAGGCAGTTGCAGACCGCCCAAGGGTGCGACAGCACCGTCACCTTGCTGCTGACCGTTCATCCCGTGTATGACCAGACCTTCGACGTGGTGGCCTGCGACAGTATGGTATGGAACGGCATTGTCTATCCCGAGTCGGGTACCTATACCCAGCAGTTCAGCAGCGCACACGGTTGCGACAGTGTGGTGACCAAGAATGTGGAGGTCGTCAACACCGATCTGGTGCTCACTAACCTCACCGAAGACTTCTGCGAGGATCTGACTGCGGTGCTGGAGGTGACCACCGAACTGCAGTATATACATTGGAATACTGGTGAGACCACCCCGCAGATCGAAGTACACCGCGCGGGCACCTACGTGGTGACCGCCCATACAGCCCAATGTGAGGCCTTCGCCCGCGTTGACATTCACCCCTGCCCCTTCTATATGTATTTGCCCAACGCCATCACACCCTCCATCTCTACTGGAGAGAACGACGAGTTCCACGTGCCGGACGGCATCGCCGAACAGCTAGAGACTTGCGAAGTGTGGATTTACGACCGCTGGGGCATGTTGGTGTACCACTCCACCGACAGGCATTTCCGCTGGGACGGTACGGTGAACGGCAAAATCGCCACCAACAACGTATTCTCCTACCGACTGAAAGTGTCGGTTTACGGCGGCGGCAACTACCAATATACTGGAACCATCACCGTATTATAGCAACAAGCGATAAAAACGAAGAGGCCGATATGCGCATGCATATCGGCCTCTTTTGCTACGTGCTTCAATCCGTTAATTATTGAGAAGGACCATGGTACCACCAATGACAGTCAGCGAACGGGAATAGTTCAGCAGGTTGTCGATAATGAACTTTCTCGGGGAAAGACGGCGCACGTTTTTTCTTTTTTTCAAAGGGGTAGAAGTTTGTTCCATAGGCGAAATGCTTTGGTTGTCAATCAATTCACATAAGAATAACGCAACCATTGCGTATTTATTGCGCAGGAACAAAGAAAAAGTTGAAAACGAGGTGAAAACTACGCCAGCACGTTCTTCTCCTTAAGGATTTTGCGGAGATTGATGAGCGCATAACGCATACGACCGAGGGCAGTATTGATGCTCACGTTGGTCATCTCAGCGATGTCCTTAAAGCTGATATCCTGATAGATTCGCATCTCAAGCACCTCACGCTGTTCGTCAGGGAGGTATTTCACCATCTCAGCCACCTCGGCATAAAGCTGCTCAGTGATCATCTTCTGCTCAATGGAGGGATCTGTGCCGTAAATGATATCAAAAATATCGAACTCGCCGTTGGACTCGAAAGCGGGCATCCGCTGCATCTTACGGAAATAGTCGATCTTCAGGTTATTGGCGATACGCATCACCCACTGCACGAACTTGCCCTCCTCATGGTAGTTGCCCGAACGCAAAGTGTTGATTACCTTAATGAAAGTGTCCTGGAAAATATCCTCAGCCAACTCACGATTTTTGACAGAGAGAAGGATATAGGAAAACACCCTCTTCTCGTGACGTTGGATTAAAATCTTAAGTGCGGATTCATCACCATTGACATAAAGAGAAATCAGCTCATTGTCAGATAACGCTATCTTTTTCATAAGGCACTCCTTTCTATTAGGTTAATAATCAAAAAGATAGAATGTTTACTCGATAGCGTCCCTCCTATGTTTTATTGTTATGAATTTGGTAATGTTTGGAGTTGCAAAAATACAACATTTTTTTAATGGCAATACATTTTTGAAATTTTTTTTGAAAAAAATTCAAAAGCAATCATTTTCTTCTATCCCAAATGAAGAAGAGGAGTCTTCGTCGTTTTAAGCACCCGCCGGATCTACTTTTTCCGGACCGGCTCACAGGTGAGCCCTATCCCTAATTTTTTGAAGATCTTTTGATCCACCTCACTCAGCATCGTCGTACTATGCACCTGGCAGCCATTCAGTTGTGGCAAGGTGGCAAGTGCATTGCGGCAATTCTCATCGTTGAGACTCAACATGGAGAGGGCGACAAGGACTTCGTCGGTGTGCAGGCGGGGATTGTTGCCACGCAGCAGCGACACTTTCATCCTTTGGATGGGCTCAATCATCTCCTGGGGGATCAGCTTGACATCATGGTCAATATGGGCCAGATGCTTGGTGGCATTCAGCAGCAGAGCGGCGCTGGGGCCGAGGAGGGTGCTGGTTTTGGCGGTGATAATGGTGCCATCGCGCAACTCGATGGCCGATGAACTCGTACCCGACTGCTCCTTTTTAAGACGGGCTGCCACTACCACGCGGCGATCTTCGGGCTCAATCTTAGCCATCTTCATCAACAGGGTAATTTTACTCACTTCACCTTCAGATGCCTTCCCGTCAAGCATGTTACAACGGGTAGTGAAGTAGCGGCGGATAATCTCCGCACGGGAAGCCTCGCAGCACACCTCATCATCGCAAATGCAAAAACCCGCCATGTTCACTCCCATATCGGTGGGTGACTTATAGGGATTTTCTCCATAAATACCTTCAAAGATGGCATTTAAGACGGGGAAAATTTCTATATCGCGATTGTAGTTGACAGCGGTTTTACCGTATGCCTCCAGGTGGAACGGGTCGATCATATTGACATCGTTGAGATCGGCGGTGGCGGCTTCGTAGGCCATATTCACCGGATGTTTGAGAGGGATGCTCCAGATGGGAAAAGTTTCAAACTTGGCATAACCGGCCCGCACTCCGTGCTTGTTTTCCTGATATAACTGACTGAGGCACACGGCCATCTTGCCGCTACCAGGTCCGGGGGCGGTTACCACCACCAAAGGACGAGAAGTCACCACATAATCATTTTTCCCGAAGCCATCTTCAGAATCAATGAGGTTCACATTATTGGGATAATCCACAATGTTGTATAGATAATACACTTTGAGTCCGAGACGTTCCAAGCGTTCGCGGTATGCCTTGGCGCTGGCCTGTCCGTTGAACTTGGTAATGACCACCGACTGGCAGAGGAGTCCCCGCTGGGTGAAAATATCTTGAAGGCGCAGCACATCCTCGTCGTAAGTGATGCCGAGGTCGCCCCGAACCTTGCTCTTCTCGATATCGACCGCACTGATGGCGATGACAATTTCGGCTTCATCTTTCAGTTGCATCAGCATACGCAACTTGCTATCAGGCTGAAAACCAGGCAAGACCCGACTTGCATGGTAGTCGTCATACAATTTGCCGCCAAATTCCATATACAACTTGTCGCCAAACTGTGAAATTCTCTGTTTGATGTGCTCCGATTGGATTTTCAGATACTTTTCATTGTCAAAACCAATTTTTTCCATACCAATAAAGGCTTAAGTCAATAACAAAGTAATTGACAACAGGTTCATTCTCAAATAAATATAAAAGAAGAGCCGATTTTCAATCGGGAAGCGAAAATACAAAAAAAAATTACACAAAATAAGATTAATGCGAAAATGGGTAAAAAAAATTTTTGTAAATTTGCACCCGTTATTAAAATATGTAGAATGGCTACAAAATACGTATTTGTTGTAGGCGGTGTGGTGTCAGGGTTAGGCAAAGGCATCACGGCTGCATCCTTAGGCAGACTGTTGAAATCCAGAGGATTAAAAATTACGATGCAGAAGCTGGACCCGTACCTGAATGTGGATCCTGGCACGATGAACCCCTACCAACACGGAGAGGTGTATGTGACGGAAGATGGCGGGGAAACCGACTTGGACATCGGCCACTATGAACGTTTTATTGACGAGAGTCTGAACAAATACTGCAATGTGACGGCCGGAAAGGTGTATTACACCGTCATCAACAACGAGCGTAACGGGGTGTATGCGGGTTCCACCATCCAGATGATTCCGCATATCACCAATATGATAAAGGAGAAAATACGGTTGAACGCCACGACCAACGAGGCTGATGTGGCCATTGTGGAGATTGGCGGCACCGTGGGCGACTACGAGAGTCTCCCCTTCCTGGAGGCCATCCGCCAGTTTGCTGTGGAGGAAGGCCAAGCCAACTGCATGTACATCCATGTGGGGCTGGTGCCTTGTATCACACCCAGCAACGAACTGAAAACCAAACCGATACAGCACAGCGTGAAAGAGCTCCTCGGACTGGGCATCCAGCCCGACATCCTAGTGTGCCGCTGCGATCGTCCGATTGGCAAAGACATCAAGGAAAAGTTGGCCCTTTTCTGCAATGTTAAATATGAAAATATCATTGAAAACTTGGACATGCCCTCGCTGTATGAGATTCCGTTGGCATTGGAGGAAGAGGGATTGGCCGAGCAAGTCATCAAGCGTCTGCGTTTGCAATGCAAGGAGAAAGACCTCTCCGACTGGCAGGACATGGTGCAGCGCAGCAAGAAGGTGGACCACGAGGTGCACATTGCGCTGGTGGGCAAATACATCGAGTTGCAGGATGCATACCTGAGTGTGGTGGAGGCCTTGAAACATGCCGCCATTTTCAACCATGCGAAGATGCACATCAAATGGCTTGATTCCGAAGAGATTACGGAGAAGAGCGCCGGTTTGTTGCTGCGCGATGTGGACGGCATCCTTGTTCCGGGCGGTTTCGGCTCCCGTGGCATTGAGGGCATGATCAACGCGGCCCGCTATGCGAGGGAGAACAACATCCCCTACCTCGGTCTATGTCTCGGCATGCAGATCGCCATCATCGAGTTCGCGCGCCACGTATGCAACATGGAGGATGCCAACAGCCGCGAAATCAACCCCAACACCCATTATCCTGTCATCGACTTCCTGCCCGGGCAGAACGAATACAGCATTTTGGGCGGCTCGTTGCGGTTGGGCCGTTATCCCTGCAAACTCAAGAAAGGCACCAAGGCATTTGAGGCTTACGGCTCAGAGGAGATTTCCGAACGCCACCGTCACCGTTACGAGGTAAACAACGAATATCGTGAAGCGTTGGAGCAAAACGGTATGGTCATCTGCGGTACCTCGCCCAACGGCAGCATCGTGGAGATGATGGAGTTGCCCAACCACCCGTGGTTTGTGGCCTGCCAGTTCCATCCGGAGTTCAAGTCACGCCCCAACCGACCGCATCCGCTTTTCTTCAGTTTCGTGAAAGCGGCATTAAAAACCAAACAAGAATAAAAACAACATCAATAAGAAATATCATTAAAAACATAGAATATGAAAAAAATCACCTTACTCGCAGCCATTGTCTGTTTGTGCATGAGCGTTTTCGCACAAAAAGACATCCGTTCCATCAAGTATGAAGGGGCACTCCCACTCTTCATCACCCAAAGTGAGTATGACCTTCTTCTACGTGAAAGTCCGATGAAATTGTTCAATTATTACTATGAGGCGACCCAGTTCTGCTACATTGACAACAAGGTGCCCGTCAACACCCGCTTGATGGGTGACCTTTGCGAATACATTTCCGATGGGAACGTTTGCGATGCCGCCGATGAGCTCGTCAGCAGCAAGCAAATCTACCACAGCAAATACAGGATGGAATATGATGAGCTGCGCTATTCCGCCTACGCCATCGGAACTACAGGCTACTATGTCATCGTTTATCCGCACAATGTATATGAAGACAGATACCAGGCGATGCGGAAAGAATACGGACTATAGATTTCAGGCATTTTGGTTGTATTTTGAAAAAATATTGAATTATGAAAAAAATAATTTCCTTACTTGTTTTAGTGTTTGCAATTTGCACAATGTCGTTTGCACAAACTGTTTACACACTGGGCACGAGTGGCTCTGATATCACCACCTGTAATGCCTACGTTTACGACAGCGGCGGCGAGAACGGCTTTTACAGTGCCGGAGAAGACCTGTGGATGACCATCCATCCGAACAATGGTGCCGTGGCCATCATTGTTGATGAATTTGACGTTGCGGAAACGGACACGCTTTACATCTACAATGGCACCGATCCGAACAATGACACGATTCCCTTTATGGTCGGTTCACTTGCCACCAACTGGCTGAACAACAGCAACAACTTCATCCAGGGCGACTTGCAGATAGCAGCCACCATCCAAAACCCGACGGGGGCCATCACCATTCATTTCAAGTCAGCTGCCTCATCGCAGACTGGCGGCGGTTTCAAGCTCACCGTCTCCTGCCAGGAGCCCTGCCAGCGTCTCCACGCCAGCATCGACTTCGCCAACTCTGTACCCACCCCGCACTTCGACACCGAGCTCAACGATGGGTACTACTATATCGACTTCTGTCCTGGCGACACCATCCATTTAGCAGCTGATGTCACCTATCCCGACAACGACTTCAGCTACCATCAGGATCCGACCACGACCTATTTCGACTGGAGCTTCGGCACCAGCGGCTATGGACAGACCACCTTCGACTATGTTTTCAATCCGGGACAAGGTTACGACCTGACCCTTGCCGTACGCGAGACCCACAACGGCAACACCTGCTACGGACAGACTCCTGTGGCCATCCGTGTAAGAGGTTCGCGTGACCCGTTTGTTCACGCCGACCTGCTGGATGACGTGTGCCAAGGCACTGAGGTGCCGCTGTTGGTGAGTATGGACAGTGCGGCCACCATCATCGTGGAGCCGGTAGGTAGCATCCAGGAGTCTAGCCTTAGTGTTGACTCCACCGTGTTCATCCCTGACGGACCGCAATGTGTCAACGTGCTGGGAACCCAGTGCTTCAGCTCCTCTGTCAACTTCACGGCATTCCCTCCCGGGGCCACCATCACCTCAGCTGCTGACATTTTGGCCGTGCGTATCAATCTGGAGCACTCCTACATTGGCGATATCAGCATTGCCTTGAAATGCCCCAACTTGAACAGCGTGCTGCTGATGGAACAGCCCTGCGGTGCCAACAACGGCAAGTTCTTTGGCGAGCCTTTCGGATACACCAACCACGGCAGCTACGATGAAACCACCTACTGCGATGAATCCCACAACCCTCCGGGAACCGGCTGGAACTATTGCTGGAGCGACAACACCAGCTATGCCCAGATTGCAACTGGTTATTGCTACAACCACGTGGCAGGCGGCAGTTTTACCAGTTCCATCGACTCCTCCAACGTAGCCGCCCGCACCAACTACTACCACCCCTACCAGACTTTTGGAAATCTGATCGGATGTCCTCTGAATGGAGTTTGGCAGATTGAGATTTGCGACCAATACGGTATCGACAACGGTTATATCTTCAGTTGGGAACTTGCATTGGATCCGGCATTGATGCCGCAGGACTGGACCTACAATGTTGACATCACCGGCATCAACTGGTCGGGCGGCAACATCCAGCCCACCTCCGACTCCACCGCCGCCATCATCACCGACCAGCCCGGCGACTACACCTACGTCTTCACCATCGTTGATGAGTTCGACTGCGCCTACGACCACGAAATGCAGCTGAAGGTCGTGCAGCAGCCCGAGTTCCAGCTCACCGACCAGAACATCTGCGTGGGTGAGATCGCCACCCTCGACCCGCAGTTCACCTATGTGGGCACCCCCGGCCTCGACGAGTACATCTGGAATAGCGGCGAGTCAACCCCCGCCATCAGCACCACCACAGCTGGCAACTACTCCCTCACCATCAACGCTTACAACAACGACCACTCGCTCGTGTGTACGTACAGCGACAGTGCGCAGGTCATCTTCAACCCGCAGCCTATCGCCAACTTCAGCGCCAGCAGTGTGGAGAGCTGCGCGCCCCTCAACACCACCCTCACCGACCTCACCACCTACACCGACGGTGAGCAGCACCCCGAGGTCACACTCGACTACTACTGGGCCATCCTTGACGAGGGCAACGAGGTCGTGCTCACCTCCAACAGCGCCAACCCCACCTTCTCGGTGCAGAACGGCGGCATCTATAGCGTGCTGCTCATCGTACACACCCAGGACGGCTGCGGCGACACCATCCTCCAGACCAACTACCTCACCGTATATCCCCAGCCCATCTCCGACTTCCTCTCCAACCCCGAGAGAACCAACCTCGGCGAGGGCGGCGAGATCGCCTTCATCAACATCACCGACGTCTCTGTCTTCGGCGAGAACGATGTGGTGACCTGGACCTGGAACTACGGCGACGGCGGCGATGAGACCCACGACATCAACGGCCTCCACACCTACGACACATGGGGCGAGTTCGTGGTCACCCTCTCCGTAGAGACCGACCAGGGATGCGCCAGCACCGTCTCCCACACCGTCTATATCGAGGCCGACCTCGAGTTCCCCAACGTGATGACCCCCAACGGCGACGGCATCAACGACGTGTTCGCCATCAAGAACATGAACCCCATCCTCCCCAACAG
>JAGCUN010000040.1 GCA_017962845.1 Bacteroidales bacterium
CAATGTGGTGGTGGACGAGTTGAAAAGCAAGGGTCTGTGGGTCAGGGTGTGTGCTTCTTTATGGGCAACGCCATCCTGGAAACGGGCAGAAACCCGCAGGAGATTGCCGAGGCCATCAGCAATGGCGAGCTGGACATCACCCAGATGCCAGTGCACAAGGCTGAGGAGATCAAGGCTGCCTTGACACCCTTTATTGATGAAAACATCGCCCGCATCCGTGGCCGTCGCAAACGCCGTGAAGAGTATATCGCCACGATTGGCGAGGGCAGCAAGCCCTACTTGTACATCATTGTTGCTACTGGTAATATCTATGAGGATGGTGTGCAGGCTCAGGCCGGTGCTCGTCAGGGTGCTGACATTATCGCCGTTATCCGCACCACGGGTCAGAGCCTGTTGGACTATGTGCCTTATGGCGCTACGACCGAGGGCTTCGGCGGCACCTTTGCCACTCAGGAGAATTTCCGCATCATGCGCAAGGCGCTTGACGAGGTGGGCGAGGAGGTAGGCCGCTACATCCGCTTGTGTAACTATTGCTCCGGTCTGTGTATGCCCGAGATTGCCGCCATGGGCGCCCTGGAGGGCTTGGATGTGATGCTGAACGATGCTCTCTACGGCATTCTTTTCCGCGACATCAACATGCAGCGCACGCTGATTGACCAGTATTTCAGCCGCATTATCAATGGCTTCGCAGGTGTTATCATCAACACTGGCGAGGACAACTACCTCACCACTGCCGATGCCTACGAGGAGGCACACACGGTGCTGGCATCCGATTTCATCAACGAGCAGCTGGCTCTGCTGGCCGGTCTGCCAGAAGAGCAGATGGGCCTCGGTCACGCCTTCGCGATGGACCCGATGTTGGAGAACGGCTTCCTCCTCGAGCTGGCACAGGCACAGATGACCCGCGAGATCTTCCCGAAGGCCACGCTCAAGTACATGCCGCCCACTAAGTTTATGACCGGCAACATCTTCCGCGGCCATATCCAAGACGCGCTCTTCAACATCATCGGCATCTGGACCCACCAGGGCATCCAGTTGCTCGGTATGCCCACCGAGGCTATCCACACCCCCTTCATGAGCGACCGCTACCTCTCCATCGAGAACGCCCGCTACATTTTCAACAACATGCGCGACATCAGCGATGAGATGGAGTTCCGCGAGGGAGGCATCTGCCGCGAACGCGCCAAGACCGTGCTCAACAATGCCATCGACCTGCTGCAAGAGATTGTCAATGAGGGCCTTTTCACCGCTCTTGAGAAGGGAATCTTCGGCGATGTCAAGCGCAGCAAAACCGGCGGCAAGGGTCTCGCCGGCGTGACCGCGAAGGGCGAAAATTATTTCAACCCGTTCATCGAGAGAATGAAGGCGAGGGAATAGGGAGGAAGAGATGAAGAGATGAAGAGATGAAGAGATGAAGATGTGAGGATGTGAAAATTTGATAATTGAAAATGTAGAGACGTGGCATGCCGCGTCTCTAATATAACGGACAAAAAAACGGCCAATTTGAAACGCATTCCATGGTGAAATGGTGGAAAAGGAAGGAGTACCGTGCGGTTTCGTTGTCGGAACTGACATGGAAAAGGTTCCGCAAGGACAAGATGGGGATGGTGTCGTTAGGGTTCATCCTGCTGGTCGTCATCATCGCCCTGTTGGGCTACCTCATCACCCCTGATTCCACCCCCTACTGCAACCACCAGCAGTTGGAAATCGCATTGCGAAAGCCCGGTTTCACCGTGGAAGAACTCCAGCTGAAAACCGCCACGGAGGTGGAACATCACTCTTTTCTTCACCGGATGCTGTTCGGACAGCCGTCTGAATATCAAACAGTTCCTATCGACGAAGGCAGCTACCGCGAGGCTGGCGACAGCGTGTATGTGAGGCTGTTGGAGACCGGTGGCGAGGAGACAGCCTACGCTCGTGCTGCGGTCAGCGACGACCAGCCGGTCATCACCAAACGATTCCTATTGGGCACCGACCGGTACGGCCGTGACGTGCTGAGCCAGCTGCTCATCGGCAGCCGTATCAGTCTGGCCGTGGGCGGCATTTCGGTGACTATCGCACTGATTATCGGCATCATCATCGGCTCCATCGCCGGCTATTTCCGCGGGTGGGTGGACGATGTGCTGATGTGGTTCATCAACGTGGTGTGGTCCATCCCTACCCTGCTGCTGGTCATCGCCCTGAGCTTCGCGTTGGGAAAGGGATTTTGGCAGATTTTCATGGCGCTCGGACTCACCATGTGGGTGGATGTGGCGAGGGTGGTTCGCGGACAGATGATCAGTTTGAGGGAAAAAGAGTTTGTAGAAGCTGGTAAAGCATTGGGGTATAGCAGTTTTCACATCATCGGCAAGCATCTACTGCCCAACGTGGCGGGTACGGTCATCGTGATTGCGGCGTCGAATTTCTCGTCGGCCATTTTGATGGAGGCGGGATTGAGTTTCTTGGGACTCGGCGTGCAACCTCCTACCCCGTCGTGGGGCATGATGATGAAAGAAAATTACGCCTACATCGTACTCGACAACGCCTATCTGGCCATCGTGCCGGGCATCGCCATCATGCTATTGGTGCTCGCTTTTATGCTGATTGGCAATGCGATACAGAGTGCTATACGAGTTAAGGATCAATAATATGATACACAAAGGCATAGACAATCTTCCTGACATTCGCAACGCCGTCATAGCGGTGGGGGCATTCGACGGGGTGCATCGGGGGCACAGGAAGATTCTCTCTTTCGTGAAAGAGACAGCCGCCCGATACGATGGGGAGAGTGTGGTCATCACCTTCCAGCCCCATCCGCAGCAGGTGCTGCATCCAGAACGCGATTTTTTCCTCATCAACACACCCGAAGACAATATTGAACTTATTGAAAAAGAAGGAATTGAACATATCATCATTCTCCATTTCACTCCCCAATTTGCGCAGACACCTTTCCCCCAATTTTTAGAACTTCTCATCGAAAAAATCGGCATGAAAGCCATCGTGATGGGACCCAACCACAACTTCGGCCGAAACGGAGAGGGGAATAGTTCGTCAATGCGGGAAATTTGTGAAAAAAATTCCATCGAAATCATCCAGATTCCCGAATTCATTTTGGAGGAGAATAAAGTTTGCTCATCAAAAATTAGGGAACTTATTCAAAACAAAGAATTTACGAAGGCTGAACAACTGCTTGGCCGTCCGTACAAAAAAAATTAGAAGATATATTATTATCATAAAAAAAATCGTAATTTTGCACCCTAAATTTTGTATCATAAGACAAAAGAATAATTTAACAATTTAATAATAAAAGAAGAAAGAAATGGCAGCAATTGGCAAAATTCGCAAACACGGAGTATTTTTGATGATTATCATCGGTGTCGCACTTTTGGCTTTCATCGTGGGTGACTTGACGAATGTGGTGAATTTCGGAAGAAACACCGTCATCCAGGTCGGCAACCATAAGATTGAAGCTGGTGCAACCGAGAATGCATACAGCGAGTATTTCCAGCAGAACTACGAGTTCTTGAAGATCATGAACAGCAACAATCCTCTGTACGAGGACAACAGTGCTACCCTCAACCAGATTGCTCATGAATTCACCTACCAGCAGATCCAGCACGAGACTATCCTTGACGAGCAACTGAAGAAGATCGGTCTCTCCTTCACCAACGAGATGAAAGCTGAAATCAGCGAGAACGTGCTGAAATCGGTCAACAACCCGCAAGCTCCCATGAGCACAGTCATCAACTATGCCTTGGCCGAATACACTGAGGGCGTGCAGGACTACAACTCCATCACCAACATCTACAAAGCCATCCAGCAGGCCATGCAGAGCCCCGAAGATATGGAGACCCAGTTGAGCAAAGAAAGCAGTCTCTACAAGGCTTACAAGGCTGTTGAGAGAATGTATATCATTGAAGCTAAAGAGAATACTTACTTCGGACTGGCCGCTAACTCCATCCACTTCTCCAAGAAGATGCTGGCCCAGATGGCCGACAACAACAACCGCATCAGCGGACAGATGGTGTCCATCGACCTCAACCATCCCTCTTTCGACAATCTGAAATTCGACATTAGCGACAGCGATGCAAAGGCTTATTTCAAAGAGCATAAGAACCGCTACACCATTCGTCAGACCGAGAAGGATGTGGAGATCGCTTACTTCACGGTGAACCCCACCGCCGAAGACCGCATCAACTCCGCCAAATTGGCCGACAGTCTGTTCCGCCAATTACAGAACAGCAACTCCATCCAGGAGTTCACGGCTCAGCCCACCAAGATCGAAAAAATCGACCTGAAATATGCCCAGAACAGCAGAGATCCTTACACCTACAACATGTTAGGTGCCAGCCTCGTAGCCGCTTACGCACAGGTAGATACCAACCTCTACCTGAAAGCTGACGAGACCGCCTTGCAGAAACGCAATGCCCTGAGCCACAATCCGCGCGGATTCTCCTCTCACGCACTGGCCATGACTCCCGAATGGAAAGCATTGGTCAGCAATACCAGCAAAGACAGCGCCTTCATCGCTCCGAAATTATATAATAACAATGTTATCTATTTCGGTCAGGTGAGAGACGTGCAGAACCGTCCTGACTCCATCAAGATTGCCCAGTTGATTCTGCCCTATACCGACAGTCCGAAAGAAGATAAGGACATGACCGAAGAACAGGCTTTGGCCAAGGCTCAGGAGATCAAGGCTGCCCTCGACGGCCAAGACTCATCCGCTATGATTCCTTATCTGGCTCAATACGGCACCGACTCCGTTCTTCACCCCTACGTTCTCCTCGATGGTGCTTCATTTGACGGCATCGGTCGCTACATCTACGCCTCCAACGACACCATGACTTCCAAATGGTTCAACGCACTCATCAACACCAACGTCAACGAGTGCTACATCAACAAGCGCGACAACCTGAACCTGTACACCGTGGACATGGTGCTGTACAAATCAGAACCCGTTGCCAAGAGCCAGTATGTGCTCTATCCTGTTCCGGTAATGGCCAGCTCCACGACCGACAAGAAAGCTCGTCAGAATGCCGACAAGGTTTCCAACTGCAACACGGTTAACGAGATGACCAAGGCCGCCAAGAAGAACGGTGGCGAAACCATCAGCACCAGCATCACCAGCATGCAGCACGTGGTAGAGGTCAGCACGGGCATCCTCGACTGCCGCGAGGCCGTCAACTGGGCTTTCAGCACCAGCAAGAATGCCAACAACGCAGTAGGCAGCGTCGCCCACAATCCTTTCATCGGCCACCTGACCACCTTCAACCAGATGACCGGCGAGACCACCATCAGCGAAGTGTTCGTTGTCATGGGCATCTCCGCTTCTGTAGAAGTTCAGAACCCCTCTTTCAAAGAGATGAAAGAGCGCGTTATCAATGATATGAAAGCTGAGATGAAGAAAGACGCTGTTGTGGCCCGTCTCAAGAAAGAGTTCAATGGCAACAACATGGCCGAAATCGCCAGCAAATACGGCGCTGCCCCGCAGCAGATGGCCGTGGGCTTCTCAGAATACGGCAACATGGAGAGCGCAGCTGTAGGTAAAATTGCAGACCTCGCCGCCGGCAAGACCGCCGTGGTGAGCGGTAACAACTACGCTTACCTCGTGAGCGTGACCAAGGTTGACAAAGGCACCGAGGTGAAAAAACAGATGATGGAACAGATCACCAACCAGATCAAATCCTATCAGCAGATGGACGACAAAGCCGCTCAGAAAGAAGCCGAGAAGTTCATCAACATGCAATACACCAACTTCGCATACAGAACCGTTCTCGTGGAGAACCCGCAGTCGCAACAGTATGGCGGTTATCCGCTGAATGATGTGGTGAAACAGCTGGTTTACAACGACATCGCCGGCGACGGCAAGCTCGTTGACCACAGAAGCAGATTCTATGGTGCATCTGACACCAACAGATAACCAACCGACTGATGAGAAAAACGAAATTCATCATCATCGTCAAATGGGGAGCCCTGCTTGGAGCAGGGCTTTCTGTCATTAATCTATTAGGCTTTTTTGCCGTAAATACCGGCTACTACTACGGTCCGGTGAAGGACCTGCTACAGGTGTTGGCCATCGTAGCCTGCCTTTATCTGGCCATTCGCGATGTGCGCGACAAGATGCAGGATGGCCTCATCAAGTTCTCGAAAGCCTTCGGCATCGGCTGCGGCGTCGTATTTATCGGGTACGTCATTCTGGCACTCTATATGATGCTACAACTGGCCGTTTTTGAGAAAGATGGCCTGGAACGTCTCAACCGCCAAAACATGGAATTGGCCATCAAGTCCATCCAGCAGGACACCATCACCACGGCAGAAATCAAAGATTACCATAAAATGCTGAAGCGCATCTCGTTGCAAGAAACCCATAAGTCTATTGCCGACGACACTTTGCAGATGAAGGCCGACAGCGGTGTGGTGGTCATCCTGAAGCGCTTCGAGCGCGAACTGACGCTCAAATGCAAGCATGACACCACACGCAGACTTTACCAGCTGGATACCTTCGACATCTACGCCGATCAGCAACTGCGTTCCACCCTCTACTCGGTGCGTATGGGCAATCCTGAAATCATGCCCGTCAGCCTCGAAGCAGTGGAAGCCGCCCGCGACTCCTTGGCAGAGAATCCTGTATGGAAACAACGTCTTGCCACTAAGCAAGTACCACAGTACTTAACCATACCTGCGGCAGGCACCATCACCACATTGGCCGCTCTGCTCTACGGACTCATGATCAACATCTTCGTGGCGCTCTTCCTTTACCGGAAAGAAAAGACCATCTGCTCGCGCAACGGCAACGACCCAGTGACTGCCAATGAAGAGGCTGATACTGAGACCGAAACCAAAGTTAAGACTGAAGAAAATCACTCCGAACAATAAAAACATACAATATGAACCTTTCCGTCATCATCCCCCTATACAATGAAGAGGAATCGCTGCCCGAACTGGCCGCGTGGATCGAACGCGTCGTAAACGAGCAATCGCTGAGCTACGAAATCCTGATGGTGGACGATGGTTCCACCGACGGTTCGTGGAAGGTGGTGGAGCAGCTGCACGCTACCAACCCGAACATCAAGGGCATCAAGTTCCGCACCAACTACGGCAAATCGGCTGCGTTGAACACGGCCTTCGCCGCCTGCGAGGGCGATGTGGTCATCACCATGGACGCCGACCTGCAGGACAGTCCCGACGAGATTCCCGAGCTGTACTGCATGATTACGGAAGAGGGCTACGATGTGGTATCAGGCTGGAAGAAAAAGCGTTACGACAATGTGATGCTGAAGAACATCCCCTCCAAACTCTTCAATGCCACCACCCGCCGAATCTCCAAAATCAAACTTCACGACTTCAACTGCGGACTGAAAGCCTACCGCAAGGATGTGGTGAAGAACATTGAGATTTACAGCGAGATGCACCGCTACATTCCGGTCATCGCCAAATGGGCCGGCTTCACCAAGATTGGCGAGAAGGTGGTTCACCACCAGAAACGCAAATACGGCACCTCCAAGTTCGGCTGGAACCGTTTCGTGAACGGCTACCTCGACCTGATGACGCTCACCTTCACCAAACGATTCGGCAAACAGCCCATGCACTTCTTCGGGCTGTGGGGTAGCGTCTCCTTCCTTCTCGGCCTCATCATTGTCATTGCCCTTATCGCGAAAAAACTCATCCTGATGCACCAGGGAGAGATCTTCCGCCAAGTGACCGACCAGCCGCTGTTCTACCTCGCCCTGTTGGCGGTGGTTATCGGCTGTCAGCTGTTCCTCGCGGGCTTCATCGGCGAGCTGATCTCCAACAGCAACCCGAAACGCGACAAATATCTGATTGAAAAAACCTTACAATAACACCCCATTATGTCTGGATACTTATACCAAGATGTTCAGAAGGTAACCACTAACATCTTGCAGCGCATGCGCGACCAGAACGAGAAAATCGCGATGCTGACTGCCTACGACTACTCGTTGGCAAAACTTTTGGACATGGCGAAAATCGATGTGATTTTGGTCGGCGACTCGGCCGCCAACGTCATGGCCGGTTACAAGACCACCCTTCCCATCACCCTTGACGCGATGATTTACCATGCCGCCTCCGTAGTGCGGGCGGTGGAACGCGCACTGGTGGTGGTGGACCTCCCCTTCGGCACCTATCAGGGCAACTCGAAAGAGGCCCTGCACTCGGCCATCCGCATCATGAAGGAGTCGGGCGCCGATGCCATCAAGTTGGAGGGTGGTGAAGAAATCCGTGAATCCATCGAACGCATCATCTGCGCCGGCATCCCTGTAATGGGCCATCTTGGTCTTACCCCTCAGTCGATCAACAAGTTCGGCACCTACGCCGTACGCGCCACCGAAGAGGAAGAGGCAGAGAAGCTGCTCTACGATGCCCAGCAGTTGGAAAAATACGGCTGTTTCTCCATTGTGTTAGAGAAAATCCCAGCCGAAGTCGCCAAAAGGGTGACCGAAGCGGTTCACGTTCCCACCATCGGCATCGGAGCCGGCAACGCCACCAGCGGACAGGTGCTGGTGCTGCACGACATGCTCGGCATCACCCAGCAGTTCTCCCCACGCTTCCTGAGAAGATACCACAACCTCAGCGAGGAAATCATCCGCGCGGTGGGCAACTATATTGAGGATGTGAAAAATATGGACTTCCCCAACGAAAAAGAGCAGTATTGATGTCGTTGGCCGACCGCATTCTTTTCGAAGACAACCATCTGATCATTGTCAACAAGCTGGCGGGAGAGATTGTGCAGGGCGACAAGACGGGTGATGTGCCGTTGGTGGAGGTGGTGCGGCAATACCTGAAAGAGCGTTACAACAAGCCGGGGAATGTGTTCTGCGGTTTGGTGCATCGCATCGACCGGCCGGTGAGCGGGGCTGTCATCTTTGCCAAGACCTCCAAAGCATTAGCACGGATGAACGAGCTGGTGAAAGAGCGCCATATCAGCAAGATCTATTGGGCTTTGGTGGAGAAAGCGCCGGAGGTTCCCGAGCAGAAGTTGGTGGATTATGTAAAGAAGGATGAGCGCACCAACAAGACGGCGGTTTCCCCCACCCCGAAGCCCGGATATGTGGAGGCGGAGCTGGCCTACCGCGTGGTACGCACGCTGACGCACTACACCTTGTTGGAGGTGGAGCTGTACACGGGGCGTCACCACCAGATACGGGCGCAACTGGCGGCGCACGGCTGCATCATCAAGGGGGATTTGAAGTACGGGGCGAAACGCTCCAACCGCGACGGCTCCATCTCGCTGCACTCCTATCGTGTACGGTTCGAGCACCCCGTGCGGCACGAAACCGTGGAGGTAACCGCGCCGCTGTCTGGAGAGATGGAGAGGATTGTGGGGAGTTGAGAATTGAGAGTTGAAAATTGAAAGTTGAGAGTTGAGAGTTGAGAGTTAAGAAGTTAAGAAGTTAAGGAGTGAAGGAGTTAAGAGGTTAATGGTGAGGATGAAGGGATGAAGGGATGGGGGCGAGAAAGTTTTTCAATCGTATTATAGATGGCAGATTATCCACAGTACGTCAGGGTTATCAAAAGGAGTAAGCGGAAGCATTCTTTAACGAAAGTGGTGGAGCGTGAGCACGGCTTCGGGAGGATATAGGCGTAAGGTCACCGCCGCGGCAAACCCGCCTTGCTCCATGTCATTTTTTTCACTATTTTTGCCAACGAATTTTGGACAGAAAATCATGATACATATTACTGGAGTACAGGACAATATGATTGCCAACAACCTGATGCCATTCATCCCCACTCACCCGGGAGAAATCATCAAGGACGAGATAGAATGTCGTGGCATTTCCCAACGGCAACTATCTGATGCGACAGGTATCGCATATTCTGTGATTAACGAAGTGCTGAATGGCAAGCGGGCCGTTACTATTGAGTATGCACTGCTTATTGGCAAAGCTCTTGACTTGGATGCTGGCACTTTCATTCGGATGCAGTCGGATTATGATTTCCAGATGGCTCAACGCAACACCTCTTTCGCCTCCCGTCTCGCCCAAATCAGAAAGATCGCATCGGTGCTGTAAGATATATTCTTATTAAGCTTATGATGATTCACAATTTAATACATCGTGGCATCATGCTGATAAATTTCAGTGTCGAATGTATGGTGTGAAAGAAAATTTTGTATTTTTGTCGTGCCAATTCTTCAGTTTTTATCTAACGGACTTCGCAAAGTCTGGGGCATTGGCGAAAAAAGAGTAATAATAGAAGTCCCCATAGTATCATTGTGACATTTGGTCTTATGAAAAGAATTATTATTGTTATTGTCCTTTGTTTTATATGGAATTGCGTGTTTTGCCAAGAGAGAGTTAATCGGGTGCCGATTCTGTACGATTCCATAAGTCAACAAAAATTAACTAATGCTATAAAATGGACGTATTATAGCTATTCGGGAGAGTGGCATTCTCAAAAAAACATAAGAGACGAAGGGAATTTTAGCAGCATTCAAAGTAAAACTATTACAATTGATAGTGTTAAGTATTTTGTGCTCTATGTTGAAACGAAACAAGGTGCTTATGACTACCCAGAACTACGTATAGGTTACCACACATTTAATATGGATGAGTTATGGATTTTTACAAAAGATGATTTTAATAAATTATTTGAAATAAATAATAATATCTCAGTAATTCCATATTTAAATACTAGTGTATTGAGTAGGGAAAGAGAAGAAGATGATATTTATAATGGGATCAAACACAGATTCTTATCCGATGAAAGATATATTGGTATATATGAAGCCACTGATGGTAGCATTCGTTTTACTTTTGGTTGGGACAAATATAATAAAAAAGATGTTATAAAATCTATGGAAACTAAATACTTTGAAGTATCACAAGAAGAGTGGATGAAATTGTATATTGAGTAATAAATAAAATATATCTATGACTATTTAAAGTACTTGGAGGTAATTTTGAAGAAAAAAGTGGAACCATCTCGGAATTCCAGTCAGAATCCACCATTTTTTGTATTTTTGCCGCGTTGAGATGTTCGGAAACGGATAAAAACGACAGGATTATCAAGACGTAAGAGGTGGGCTTTGCACATGCTCGCCGAAAATCTCAATCATTCCTATTTAATTGTTCTATCTTCCCGCCCGGCTCTTCCGCGGCAAACACACCGTCAGGTGCTATCGTCCTGTCAGTGTGCCGCGGGTGGCGGTGCGTGGCGTTCCCACCCCAGACTGCGCTTCACGTTCCGTTTCGCTTGCCTGGGGTTACTGAGAGTGTGTGCCGCCGGCACACGAAGACAGCATGTGGTGCCAAACTCACCACGAGGCGAAATCAAGCAGCGCAGGTTCGATGAACAGGCCGCCTTGCAAATGGAGGCGTAAAGAAATCGGGGGGAGTGCGCGTAAAGAACGGCGAACTGTCCGAAGATGAGCGTAATGGAATGAAGCTCATCAAGTTTTTCGCCGTTTAGCGCACAAGCCCCGATTTTAGCCGGAATTTGCACAGCGGCAAAGCGCATTTCTTTTGGTTCATTTTCTTTGGGCGCAAGCAAAGAAAATGAACAACCTTTCTGTTTTTATTGTTCTCTCCCTCATCCCGGTTCTTCCGCGGCAAACTCCCCTCGCTCCATATCATTTTTTTCACTATTTTTGCCAACAAATTTTGGAAAAGAATCATGAACGAATTAACCAGCAAAGAGCATGACGCACAAATGCAGAGCATGAAAGCATTTGACGAACAGATGCCGTGCGTCGGTATTTTTTGGTATGACATGAACGACAAGGCCTTCTTTGGGGTTTGCAAACAAGAAATTACCCCTAAGATGGTAGAAGAGGCCGCTGAGAAGGGACTCCCTTTCATCAACTATCCGAAATTGCACCGCCAGGTATGGGCCAAAGAGTTTTTTCGTGCGCAAGCCACACACCAAGAGACCAAATTCAAAGGCGACTACACACAGATTCCCCGTGGCAGGGTGACCTGGAACATCGACAAGTTCATTGTGCTTGTCGGGCATTGGGCTGATCCCATTCAAAAAGAACTGACGGAGTTGTTGGAAAAAGAGTTTTCACTCCCCTATTTTGAGTTCGTTTACGACGAGCATTGGGATTTAGGCCACGGCTGGTCAGGGGATATGTAGGAAGCTGAAGCCTGCGGCTACCTGTCCCTTCGCACCTGCGGGGCACGGTGAGGAAAGCACACATTAACAAAATGATATCGAAGGGATTCCGTCAATCTGGCGATTGACGGAATAGTGGTTGACAGTGCCGCACCACAAGAAGGAAGATGGGCGGCGGTGTGACTCGCAACAAATCAGGAGCCCGCTCATCCGCCGCCCATCTTCCCCATTTTGTTCGTCCCAATGCACTCCACCATTCCGTTCCCGACGGCAGGAGGGAACGGAATCTCCCAAAAATTAGCCAACTTTCAGTTAAACTGTTAGAATATTTCCATAAGTAATTGTCGGATAGAGAGAAAATATTTTTCACAAAGCATTATTATATAACATAAAAGTTATATATTTGCAGCGTACTCAATTAACTACAGTGCGATGAAATGGAATGAATTAAGAAGAATTGCTGAACAGAATGGGTGGTATCTTTTGAGAAATGGTGGCAATCACGACATATATGCTCATGCAGAGAAGGATGAACTTCTGAAAATTGAGCGGCATGGCTCGCAGGAAATCAAGTACGGATTATATTGCAAATTGAAAAAAGTGATAGGATTTTAATTAGTAATCAACCAGAACAAATCATAATGAAAAAGAAAGTCGCATTAATAGAGATCGGCAAAGACGGCACATTTGGGGTATTCTCACCTGATACAAAATCCGTTATGTTTGGGAACGGCAGCACTGTCGCCGAAGCTAAGGCCGATTTTGAAAATTCTGTGAGAGAATTTATTGAGGTGTTTGAGGAAACAGGCAAGCCAGATCCCGACGATTTGAAAAACACGACATTCGTATATAAATACGATATGCCTTCCTTCTTGAGCTATTACAAAATACTGAATATGACTCAATTTGCAAAATACGCCGGAATCAATCCCTCTTTGATGCGGCAGTATAAACAGGGCCAGTACGTGTCGGAAAAACAGGTGTCAAAGATTCAGAGCGCCATCCATAAGATTGGTAGAGAACTGGCGGCAGTGCAACTCGTATAACTATCCGCCGCCCATCTTCCCCATTTTGTTCATCCCAATGCACCCCACCATTCCGTTCCCGACGGCAGGAGGGAACGGAATCTCGAACCCTTACAAGCACTCCATCAGGTGCTGGGCGACCGCTTCCGGCTTGATGGCCTTCATGCAGGCACAGTCCATCGAGTGGCGGCACGCCTCGCACTCCTTCTCCACACAGAACACCTTAACATGGTCGCCTAACGGCCGCCACCGGCCGGGATGTATCGGCCGCATGGGCGGATAGAGCCCGACGGCATGTGTGCCAACGGCCGCCGCAATGTGCAACGGTCCGGTGCTGGCCGCCACCAGCGCATCAGCGGAAGCGATAAACGCAATATATTGTGAAAGAGATAGTTTGCCACACAGGTCGGTTACATTCTCCCCTACCTTACCCAACAAAGCCCCCATCTTCTCGCGCTCGGCAGCCGTGCCGCACAGAAAGAGGTGAAAGCGGTCAGCGGGCAACAAGTCCACCAACTGACAGAAATGGTCGATGCCCCACTCGCGCGCACTGCCCTTCGACTTGGGGTGCAGGATGAGATTGAACCGCGAGGGGTCGAGCCACCGCTGGGTTTCAGCATCCAACGCGGGCGGTACCATCAAGAGTCTTTCCCTCACCTCCGCCAAACTAACGAGTGGCACGTACCCTAACGGACTCAGCAACTGGAGGTTCAGCTGCGACTCGTGCAAATCAGAGTGGCGGCGCGAAAGGCTCACCTTCGTGTTGCAGGTCAGCCAGTGATACACCCGGTGCGACGTGCCAATCCGCACGGGAATCCCTGCCCGCTTTGCCAATTTGGCGATCTCGGGGCGCGGAAAGACATGGAGGATGGTATCAGCCCGCATCTTTTTAAAAGCCACTACTTTATCAGTATCCGACAACTTACCTATTTCGGTCCAGTCCACAAACTCATCCACATGGGGACAGCACTCCACGATGGGACGGGTGTAGGAGGAACCGAGAAAAAGGATGTGGATGTCGGGGAACATCCGTTTCAGCTCGCCCGCCACCGGCAGGGTGAGAATCACGTCGCCGATGCTGTCGGTGCGACTAATAATCAGACGTTTCGGAGTGATGTTTTGCATGCTGGTGAAGTTCGTTCAGTTTTGTGTATTTCAGGAAGGTGGCGAAAGCGGAGATGCGGCACACCACCATGCCATAGTAGCCATCGAGAAAGCCGAGCTGGAAGAAATATGCCCGCAGGAATTTCCATCCAGCCTTGCAGAGAATGGTAAAGCGGAGTTTCCGACCCTCGCCACGCTCGAAAGCAGCACGGGCGGTCATGTCGGTAAACTTGTCGGCCTGCCGAATATGCTCACTGATAGAATGATAAGAGTGATGGTTGAGGTGGCCGGACAAACGAGTGATGCGCGTACCCGACGGAAGTTTGACCTCCTCGTGGATGTAGCCGTCCCACTCGCCCTGCGTGCGGTTCCACAGCCGGAGCTTGATGTCGGGGTACCAGCCACAATGACGGATGGGGTGCCCGCAGTAAAAGGTGAGCCGGTTCACCTGGTACGCCCCCGCAAAGCCTTTCGTCTTGGCCTCCAAAATAACCTGCTGCAAGGTGCTATCCAGCACCTCGTCGGCATCCACCGAAAGAATCCAGTCGTAGGAGGCAGCGGCGTTGGCGAAATTCTTCTGTTCGGAATAACCCTTCCACTCATGCTGGATGAAACGCACGCCCATCTCCTCACAAATATTCAAGGTGCAGTCGGTGGAAAAGGAGTCCACCACCAGCACCTCGTCGGCCACCTTCAAGGCCGCTTCCAAACAGGGGCGTATGTTGCGCTCTTCGTTGTAGGTGATGATGACGACTGACAGTTTATCCATTTTAATTTATTGATTATCAATAAAATTATTAATAAAAATCAACCTAAAGAGACATTCTCTTTCACTATTTTGGCGGGATTCCCCGCAAGGATAACATGCGGCGTGGTATGATGTCCGTGAAAGACAGCCCCGGCACCCACCATCACATCGCTGCACAACTCCGTACCTTTCAGCACAATCGTATTGCAGCCGCACCACACATTATCGCCAAAAACCACGGGAGCATCCTCGTTGACACGCTGTCCGGCGCAGTCCACCACCTCGTGCTGGTCGCTGTCCATTACCAACGTATGCCACGAGAAATGATTGTTGTAGCCGAAGACAATTTTCTTGAAACAGATGATGGAAAGATGCGAGGAGTTGCAGAAATTATCATGAAAAACCAGCGTTCCCTTGGTGGCCACCATCACCCGCGAGCCGGCGCCGATCTTACATCTGCCGTTGAACTCCACACGTCCGCGGAAATCAATGACCGTGCGTTCGCTTCGGAAATCCACCAGTTGCGAAGTGCCCAATCCGATTTTCACCAACCCCATCTTGAGTTTTCCGTTCACGGTAACCTTCCCATAGAGATGTTTGAGGCGGGTATGGTGCGAAACGAGTATCGGCAGGTGGACGGCCTGCGCGAAAGGAAGACATCGGAAGTTGACATACAGCGACTTAGGCAGCCCCAGAAGGTAGTGGAGCAATTGCTGGAAGGGAGATGTGGTGCGGTTGTCGTGGGCCATAAATGCAGGTCGGTATGTCTATTTTGAAATAGCAGCGCAAAAATACACTATTTTTTCACGCCTTCGGCAAATCTGCAAAAATTTCCTCTGCAAAATGGGACATCTTTTAACAAAATGATATTCATAAATTCCCCCAAGAAGAGGCCATTTTTACGAATATTCATAGTAAATTTGCACCTTGATTAAAAACGGGCTTTCATGGACGAAGACAAGAATAGAATTTTAGACGCAGAAAATATTGAAAATGAAAATGATGCAGAAGGCGATGCTGTAATTGAATCGACCAATGCCAATGAAGGCAACCATCTGCAAAATGTGGTGTATGTGCAGTCGATGTTCGAGAACTGGTTTTTGGACTATGCCTCCTACTCCATCTTAGACCGTGCACTGCCTGACGTATATGACGGGTTGAAGCCCGTACAGCGCCGTATTCTCCACTCTATGAGCGAGTTGGAGGATGGAAGAATGAACAAGGTGGCCAACATCGTGGGTAATACGATGAAATATCACCCCCATGGTGATGCGGCCATCGGCGACGCCATCGTGCAGTTGGGACAGAAGGAGATGACCATCGACACGCAAGGAAACTGGGGTAACATTCTGACCGGCGACCCCGCTGCTGCCCCGCGTTACATCGAAGCCCGCCTGTCGAAACTGGCTTTGGAGGTGGTGTTCAACCCGAAAATCACGCAGTGGAAGATGTCGTACGACGGCCGCAACAAGGAGCCCATCCAGCTGCCGATACGTTTCCCGCTGCTGCTGGCCCAAGGCGTGAAGGGCATCGCGGTGGGTATGGCCACCAAAATCCTTCCCCACAACTTCAACGAACTGCTCGACGCGTCGGTCGCCATCCTCGAGAACAAACCCTTCGAGCTGTACCCCGACTTCCCCACCGGCGGCAGCATCGACGTGAGCAAATACAACGACGGCACCCTCGGCGGCAAGATCATCAACCGTGCCAAGATTTCTATCCAAGACAATAAAACTCTGGTAATCACCGAAATACCATACGGAACCAATACCATCGACCTCATCCAAAACTCCCTCACGCCCGCCATTGAAAAGGGCAAGCTGAAAATCCGCAAAATCGACGACAACACCGCCAAGACCGTTGAGATTGTGCTGCACCTGCAGCCCGGCACCTCGCCCGACCAGACTATCGACGCCCTGTACGCTTTCACAGACTGCCAGATGAATATCAACCCCAACCCGTGGGTGATCTACAACGGCAAACCCGCCCTGCTCAGCGTGAGCGAAATCCTGCGCATCAACACCCAAAACACCGTGGATATGCTGCGCAAAGACCTCGAAATCTATCTGCATGAGCTTGAAGGTCAATGGCATTGGATGTCTTTGGAGAAGATTTTCTTCGAAAAAAGAATTTATAAAGAACTCGAAAAAGACACCGACACGTGGGAGACGCAGATCGACAATATCCAGAAGGCCTTCATCCCCTACCAGCCCCTCTTCAAACGCGAAATTACCCATGAGGACATCCTCAAACTCTGCGAAAAACCGGTGCGCAAAATCTCCAAATTCGACATCAAAAAGGCTGAAGAGGCCATCGAAAATGTGGAGATGCAGATTGAAGAGACACAGAACCATCTCGACCATATCATCGACTATACCATCAACTATTTCAAGCAGTTAAAGAAGAAATATGGCAAGGGACGCGAGCGCAAAACCGAAATCAAGAACTTCGACACCATCAATGTGGTGAGCGCGGCCGTAGCCAACCAGAAACTGTACGTCAACAAGGAGGAGGGCTTCATCGGCACCGCCCTGAAGAAAGACGACAATGTGGAGCTGGCCTGCGAGTGCTCCGACATCGACGACATCATCGTGTTCATGAAGAACGGCAAGTTCACCGTGACGAAAGTGGCTAATAAACAGTTCATTGCCAAGCACATCATCTATGTGGGCGTGTTCAAGCGGGGCGACGACCGCACCGTTTACAACATGATTTACTCGAAGGGCAAGAACGGTCCCGCCATGGTGAAACGCTTCTCGGTCGGTGGCATCACCCGCAACAAGGAGTACGACCTCACCTCGGGCGAGAGCGGCACCGAAGTGCTCTATTTCACCGTCAACCCCAACGGCGAGGCCGAGAAGGTAAAGGTAACTCTCAAGCCCAAGAAAAACCTCAAGAAGAAGAGTTACGAGTTCGATTTCAGCACGTTAGCCATCAAGGGAAGAAGCTCGAAGGGCAACATCCTGTCGCGCAATCCCGTCTCCAAGATCGAGATGAGCGAGAAGGGCGTATCCACACTTTCCGCCATCGGTGTATGGTTCGACCCCAACGTGATGCGCCTCAACAACGAAGAACGCGGTGACTTTTTGGGCGAGTTCAAGAAAGATGATAGAATTATATCCATCTATTTAGCAGGAAATTACAGAATTACTGGTTACGAACTGACCACCCATTTCGAGGATAATCTCGCCATCATCAAGAAATTCAGTCAGCACAAAGTCATCACGGCGGTCTATTACAACAAGAAAGAGGACAAATACTACATCAAGCGGTTTGCGCCGCAGCTGACGGACAAGAGCATCGAGTTCATCCCCAACGAGAAGGAGATCAAGCTCATGCTGGTGTCGATTGACCGGCTGCCGCAGTTGGAGGTGAAGTTCACCAAGAAAGATCCGAAGGCCATCTTTACAGAAGTAATTTCTGTAGATGAATTTATTGAGATACAAGGCATTAAAGCCAAAGGAAAGCGTCTTAACCTCGGCACCATCAAGAGTGTGAAGTGGTTGGAGCCGCTGCCGTACGAAGAGCCTGAAGAGCCCGAGGAGGAGGAAGTGGAAGAGGAAGGCATTGCGACCGGCAGCATCGAGGAGATTGAGATGAAGGAGGCGAAAGAGATCTTCAACACCATTGACGCGCCCAAGGAAGGCGATGAGGAGGACGATGACGATCCGATGGGAGACGGCACCCAGCTGGAACTTTTCTAAATCACCGCTAGCACAAATTCAGGCTTATTTGAACCATACTTTCTCCACGCCGTACTTTTCATCCATAATAAGCAGGGCGGCCTTTTCCGGGGCTGAAATTTTCCCTTTCTTAGCAGAAACCGCATAGCTCCATGTAACGGTCTGGTTGGGCTCCAGATTGGCGGTCACCAACTCCACCACCTCTTCGTGGTCCGCAGTACCGCCGGCAATGTCGATCCATCGCACCTGGGTATCAAAGGCCTCCTGGCGGAGAGAGATAGCGGTAGAACGGCTGCCGTTCACAAACAGGAGTGTGACGGTAAGTTCCTTACAGGTGTCGCACGGATCGGAGACGGTGCGCTGGTACTGGTACAGCAGATTTCCTTGTGCATCAAGTTTCCGGTCGGACTGCGCGAAAGCCAATCCAGGCAGAAGAGCCCCAAAAAGGAGGATGATTTTTTTCATCATGACATAAACAGGTAAAAAAAATAGTTGGCGGATGCCAACTATTTTTTATGAATAATGGATTAGAATTACTCAGCGGCGGGAGCTTCCACGGCGGGAGTCTCAGCGGCGGCCACGGGTTCCTCTGCGGGAGCGGTGGTAGCTTTCTTGCTGCGGCTTCTTCTGGTCTTGGAGGCTTTCTTCTCGGTGTGTACGGTGTAGGTTTCGTTGTAGTCAACGAACTCAATCATACACATCTCGGCGTTGTCACCCTGGCGGAAACCGGTCTTGAGGATACGGGTGTAACCACCGGGACGGTCAGCGACTTTCTGAGCGATTTCGCGATAGAGTTCGGTCACCGCATACTTGTCGTGAAGGTATGAGAAGACGACACGGCGAGAGTGGGTGGTGTCGCTTTTGCACTTCGTGACGAGGGGTTCAACGAACTTGCGCAATTCCTTGGCCTTGGCGAGAGTGGTCTCGATGCGTTTGTGCTTGATGAGCGAGCAGGCCATATTGGACAGCATAGCCTTTCTGTGGGCGGCTGTTCTTCCTAAATGATTTATAGATTTCTGGTGTCTCATAACGTATTATTCCTTATCTAATTTATATTTCTGTAAATTCATGCCGAAATCGAGGCCTTTGCTCTTGACGAGGTCTTCAAGTTCTGACAAAGACTTTTTACCGAAGTTACGGAACTTCAGCAAGTCGTTCTTATGGATGGCCACCACGTCGCCGAGGGTTTCAAGCTGGGCAGAAGAGAGGCAGTTGAGGGCGCGGACAGAGAGATCCATGTCGATGAGCTTGGTTTTGAGCAGCTGACGGATCTTCTGGGATTCCTCATCCAATTCTCCTTCAACGCCGGTATTGGTGGGCGTATCCACAAGAATCTTATCATCAGAGAAGAGCACGAAGTGCTGGATGAGAAGTTTGGCGGCCTCTTTCAGAGCCTCTTTCGGATGGATAGAACCATCGGTATCAATCTTGATGTTGAGCTTCTCATAGTCGGTTTTCTGCTCCACACGCCAGTTATCCACCTCATACTGCACATTGCGGATGGGGGTATGGATGGAGTCGATGACGATCACGCCCAGCCCTTCATGGAGTGCCTTGTTGTCTTCTGCGGAGACATAGCCGCGGCCTTTGTCGATAGTGATTTCCATAGCGATGCGCACGGAGGGATCCATAGTGCAGATCACCTGATCCTCATTGAGCACCTGGAACACGTTGAGGAAGCGGTTCATGTCGCCGGCAGTGAAGGTGGACTGACCGGAGATGATGATGGTAGCCTTTTCGCTGGTCTTTTCGGGGATGCGGTTTTTGAGGCGTACCTTCTTGAGGTTAAGGACGATGTCGGTAACATCTTCCATTACTCCGGGGATGGAGGAGAACTCCTGGGCAACGCCGTCGATCTTGATGGAGGTGATGGCGTAGCCTTCCAGCGAGGAGAGCAGGACGCGGCGGAGCGCATTGCCGACGGTCATGCCGTAGCCGGGCTGGAGGGGGCGGAACTCAAACTCACCATGGAAATCATCAGATTTCACCATGACGACTTTATCGGGTTTCTGAAAGGTTAATATTGCCATTTTTATGAATTTTATGGTTAACAAATCGGGTGAGAATCAGCCATTATTTGGAGTACAACTCGACGATGGCCTGTTCGTTGATGTTCTCAGGAACCTCTTCTCTTTCGGGATAATTCATAAATTTACCTGACATCATGTTGGCATCCCATTCCAACCACGGATAAGCGTTGGTACGGCCGGCGAGGGAGTTGGTGATCACCTCAAGGGCCTGTGAGCGTTCGCGAACGGCGACGATGTCACCGGGGACGAGCAGCATGGAGGGGATGTTAGCAATCTTGCCGTTGACGAGGATGTGGCGGTGGCTGACCAGCTGGCGGGCGGCGGCGCGGGTGGGGGCGATACCCAAACGGAACACCACATTGTCGAGTCTCGACTCGATCAGTTTGATCAAGTTCTGACCGGTCATACCCTTACGGCTGGCGGCCTTGAGGAACAGTTTCTTGAACTGACGCTCGAGGATACCGTAGGTGTATTTGGCCTTCTGCTTCTCCTGCAGCTGCATGCCATACTCCGACAGTTTGCCACGTCTCTTGCTCTGTCCGTGCTGTCCGGGAGGATAGTTCTTTCTTTCGAGATATTTGTCAGAGCCGAAGATGGGTTCTTTGAATTTTCTTGCAATTTTGGTACGAGGTCCAGTATATCTTGCCATAATCTAATATTTTTATATTCTAACAATAAAACAACAACTTAAACTCTTCTGCGTTTCGGGGGACGGCAGCCGTTGTGCGGCAGCGGAGTCACGTCAACGATCTCTTCAACGCTGATGCCGGAGGCATGGATGGTACGGATAGCGGACTCGCGGCCGCCGCCGGGACCCTTCACATACACCTTCACTCTGCGCATACCGAGGTCGTAAGCAACCTTGGCGCAGTCCTGAGCAGCCATCTGAGCGGCATAGGGAGTGTTCTTCTTGGAGCCTCTGAAGCCCATCTTACCGGCTGATGACCATGAGATCACCTGACCGTCGTTGTTGGTGAGGGACACGATAACATTATTAAAAGATGCATAGACAAAAGCCTTGCCGAGCGCATCAATTCTGACAACTTTTTTCTTGGTTGTTTTGGTATTCTTTGCCATATTCTTCTGAATTTCTGTGTTAATGTTCTGGCCGTAACCTGAACGGCTATGCGGCCGGCGTTAAAACTACTTGGTTGCTTTCTTCTTGTTGGCAACAGTTTTCTTACGACCCTTACGAGTACGAGCGTTGTTCTTCGTGCTCTGGCCGCGGAGCGGCAAACCAATACGATGGCGAATGCCTCTGTAGCAACCGATATCCATCAATCGCTTGATGTTCATGGTCACCTCGGAACGCAGCGCGCCTTCGACCTTCATCTCGCCGATGATGCCACGGAGGGCACCCAGCTCGTCGTCATTCCACTCACTCACTTTCTTGTCATAGCTAATACCGGCCTGGTCCAGAATCTTCTGGGCAGTGCTTCTGCCGATACCGTAGATGTAGGTTAAACCTATCTCTCCTCTTTTGTTTTTAGGTAAATCTATACCCGCAATTCTTGCCATAATTTATCTTGTTTTTAATTTATTAAATATCAACCTTGACGCTGTTTGAACTTCGGATTTTTCTTGTTGATAACGTACACTACACCGTGTCTCTTGACAACGATGCACTCGTCACTTCTTTTCTTTACAGATGCTTTAACTTTCATTGTCTTACTTTTTATTGATTTTCTTTTTACTTATGTCTGAATGTGATACGTCCTTTGCTGAGATCGTATGGCGACATCTCAATCTGCACCTTGTCGCCGGGAAGAATCTTGATGTAGTGCATACGCATCTTTCCGGAGATGTGCGCGGTGATGACGTGACCGTTCTCAAGCTGCACACGGAACATTGCGTTACCGAGTGACTCGATGACCACGCCGTCTTGTTCGATTGATGATTGTTTTGCCATATTGTTCTGTTTCTATTTATGATTAATGCCTAATGCTTCTTCTATATACTGATAGGTAGAAAGTATTTCTGTTTTGCCTTGGGAGTTGATGGCTACCTGGTGCTCGAAATGGGCGGCGGGACGGCGGTCGGCCATCACAACCGGCCAGTGCGCCTCATCGTCCAGAACCTCACCGGTTCCCATGCCGATCATGGGTTCGATGCAGAAGACCATGCCGGGACGGATGACCTCATCCTTGTACCACCTGCGCTCCTCCCTCGTGCGGGGCACGAAGTTGGGCACGTCGGGTTTCTCGTGCATGCTGCGACCGATGCCATGCCCGCTGAGCACCTTCACCACACCGTAGCGGAACGGCTTCACGTAGCTTTCCACCGCCTGACTGATGTCGAAGATGGTGTTGCCCACTTTGGCGAAGTCGAGGGCGTGATGCAGCGCCTCGTAGGTGCGGCGCACCAGCAGGTGCTTCTCCTCCGACACCGTGCCGATCTCGAAGGTGTAGGCGAAATCGCCGTGCCATCCGTTCAGACAGGCCACGCAGTCGGCGGTCACGATGTCGCCCTCCTGTAGGACGTAGTCGTTCGGGATGCCGTGCACCACGGTGCTGTTGACCGAGAGGCAAAGGGTGGAGGGGAAGGGAGGCATTCCGGCGTACGGGCGGTAGCCCTTGCAGGAGGGCAGTCCGCCGTTGGCGCGGATGTAGTCTTCAGCGACCTGGTCAATGTAGAAGAGCGGGACGCCCGGCCGCATCAACTTGGCCACTTCACCCAAGGTTTTTCCAACAAGCAAAGAACTTTTCTTGATTGATTCGATTTCCGAATCGCTCTTGAGATGTATTCTGTTCAGGAGTCCCATTAGTAGGCGCCGCTGTTACGGCCTTTAATTCTTCCGTTCTTGGTGAATCCTTCATAGTGTCTCATCAGCAGGTGGGATTCGATCTGCTGGAGGGTATCCAACACGACGCCGACCATGATGAGGAGGGAAGTACCGCCGAAGAACTGCGCGAACTGGTCGTTAACACCGAAGAGGGCGCGCACGATGGCGGGGAGCACAGCCACAAAGGCGAGGAAGATGGAGCCCGGGAGGGTGATCTTCGACATGATGTCGTCGATGAACTGGGCGGTCTGCTTGCCAGGTTTCACACCCGGAATGAAGCCGCCGTTCTTCTTCAGATCCTCAGCGATCTGTGACGGGTTGATGGTGATAGCTGTATAGAAATAGGTGAACAGGATAATCATCACGAAATAGACGATGTTGTATCCCCAGCCGTTCGGGTTGATGAAGCTGTAGCCGAAGCCGCCTTCGCGGAAGTCGGCCATGCTGATGAAGGTGATGGGGAGCATCATGAGCGCCTGGGCGAAGATGATCGGCATAACGCCGGCCGCATTGACCTTGAGGGGAAGGAAGTTGCGGGTGCCGCCGTACTGCTTGTTGCCCACGATACGCTTGGCATACTGCACGGGGATGCGGCGGGTACCCTGCACCAGCATGATGCTGAAGAGGATGACCAGGAGCATGACGAGCAGCTCGATGATGAACACGATGGGACCACCGCCGTTTTCGGTGACGCGGGCCTCGAACTCATAGCGAAGTGCGGAGGGGAAGCGGGCGATGATACCCACCATGATGATCATGGAGATACCGTTGCCGATACCCTTGTCGGTGATCTTCTCGCCCAACCACATCAGGAAGAGGGTGGCGCATATGAGCAGGATGAAGGCGACAAAGGCGAACACCGAAATGCCGAAAATAGAGGTGGACGGGATGCCAAACAGCGTGGTGTTGACCATGGTTTGGGAAAGGGCCGCGCTACCGTAACGACCGGAGAGGTTGCCGATGTAGGCGGGAGCCTGGATGGCGACCACGAGGATGGTGAGGTAACGGGTGATCTTGTTGATCTGCTTACGGCCGCTCTCGCCCTCTTTCTGCAGACGCTGGAAGTAAGGCACCACCAGGGTGAGCAGCTGGATGACGATGGAGGCGGAGATGTAAGGCATGATACCCAAAGCGAAGATAGAAGCCTTGGAGAATGCACCGCCCGAGAAAAGGTCAAGCATACCCATCAGACCTTCGCTCGACTGCTTGGTGAAAGCGGACAGAGCGCCGGGGTTGACACCGGGGAGGACGATGTGGGTACCCAGACGATAAATCAAGATGATGAGGAGCGTGTAAAGGATTCTCTTACGCAAGTCCTCAATCTTGAAGATGTTTGTTATGGTTTCAATGAATTTTTTCATAATGGCTGATTAATGGTTGGATTACTGTTGGTCAGCGGGGGCACCGATGATGTTGACGGAACCGCCGTTCTTTTCGATAGCCTCTTTGGCAGTGGCGGAGAAGGCGTGAGCCGTAACGGTCAGCTGGCAGCTGAGCTCTCCTTTACCCAAGATCTTAATCAGGTCTTTCTTCTTGGCCAGACCATTGGAAATCAGAACTTCAGGAGTGATTTCAGCAATGTTGGTCTTCTCGAAAATGCGCTGCAGCGTGCTGATGTTGATGGCGCTGTATTCCACACGGTTGATGTTCTTGAAGCCGCGCTTCGGCAGGATTCTATAAATAGGCATCTGACCGCCTTCGAAACCGATCTTGCGGCTGTAGCCGGAACGAGACTGTGCTCCCTTGTGACCACGGGTGGAGGTACCGCCCTTGCCAGAGCCTTGTCCACGTCCTACTCTTTTACTTCCTTTCGTTGAATTCTGTGCAGGTTTCAAACTATGTAAATTCATATCTCTCTACTCTAAATAAGTTTATAATCAATTAAATTTCTTCAACGGTAACCAAATGTTTTACCTTCTCTACAATACCGAGGATCTGCGGGGTGCCCTCGTGTTCAACGGTCTGATGCATCTTTTTCAAACCCAATGCCTCAAGAGATCTCTTCTGACGCTGTGAGCGGTCGATGGAGCTCTTAACTTGTGTGATTCTTAGCTTTTTCATCTAATTTTGGTATTTAAGTTATTACTAAATTTTCAAAATTCCAGCCATTTTCGGAGTTTTCAGCCCTTCCTTCCGCAATTTCCCTTCGCCCCATAGCAACCTTACACATTTCATAATAAATTGAAATACAATTTATTACAACATCAGAAAACGCCTACAGCCCTTCAATGGCCTTGCATTTTTTAAGCCTGCAAATATACTATTTTTTTTGATTGGAACGAACTTCATCGATTTTTTTCAAAAAAAATCGACTTTTCACCCCTTTTTGACCAAAATCACCCTACAAAACCATCCGAGAAGGGAATTTTGTTTCCATTTTTCCGCATTATCGCTTACAACCCGAGAAGGTGGTATGCCCCACATACTCGCCCTCGCTGAGATAACGGATGTCCAAGGTCATGGTAGCCGTATAAAAATGCCCCTCCACCTTCAAGGCATCCACATGGGCGAGAAAATGCCCCTCTTCCAAACCACAAAGAGACAATAACTGAGACACCTGCGATGTGCTTACGGCACCTTCGTAGAAATAGCCCTCTTTGCTCCACTCGAGCTCCAGAAAACCATCCAGGACAAGGTTGGCGGGCGTACTAACGCTCTGCATCACCTCAAAATCCACCAGGGTGTCCAAGGCGACATTCTCCTCGCTGCGGGTGGTGGAGAACTGTCCATGATACTGCCCGGCATACGCGGCGGCCTTGCGCTCCCAACGGCTCTCCTTGCAGCCGCAGAACAGCACTACCGACAGACAAAACAACACGAAAAATCTCTTCATAACCATTAGCGATTAGACAAATTTTGTGACCGCAAAAATACAATTTTTTTTCAAATAAAAAAAGGAGAGAAGCACATTACCTCTCTCCTTCTATAAAATGTGTAAGGATTCAATTACTGCTTGGTACCGTTGAATCTGGCGATCACCACATCGGTTTCGATACCGAGCACAGTGGCAGTATAATAGATCTTGGTTTCGACCGAACTGCCCGAAAATTCAGATCTCACACGAATCTTTTCAATGGTAGCATCAGTGTACTGGCTGATACCAATCAGATTGGTGGCTGCGGTCAGCATCTCAGTGGTATAGGTATCCTCAGCACTTTCATACACACCCGTCTTTTGACGCTGCAATTCCACCACATACTCCCACATCAGGTTGTCCATGTTGAGGGGGTTCTGTTTGAAATGGAGCTTACCCTCTTTGGTGGTTGTGGTGTTGTCGCTGGTTTTGAGGATGTTGAAAGTACCACTGTAGGTGCCTGCACATGCGGCGGCCTCATCGGAATAGGGTGAATCCTTGCAGCCTGCCAATGCTACAGCTGCGATGCAAACCATAATGAAGAATAATTTTTTCATAGTCTGATGTTTTAAAGTTATACAATATAATATTTATAAATTCTAAAGAACGGAGTTGCAAAAATACAACTTAATTTGGAATATTGTAATACCCTCGAAGAAGAAACTACTCGTTTTCATCAAGTTGCACATTTTCCTCAGTGGTGGGAGTTTCGTTTTCGGCGTCAACGACAGTTTCGTCGGTCACCTCCTCCCCTGCTTCAGGCTCCTCTTCTTCACGCGGCACACGCGATACGGCGGCAATCATATCCTTCTCGCCCAAGTTGATGAGTTTCACACCCTGGGTGGCACGACCGAGCACGCGGAGCGTATCCACATGGAGACGGATGGCGATGCCGGAGCGGTTGATGATCATGAGGTCGTCGTCGTCGGTAACACGCTGGATGGCAATCAGTCCGCCCGTTTTCTCGGTGATGTTGAGCGTCTTGACGCCCTTTCCGCCACGGTTGGTGATGCGGTAATCCTCCAGCAGCGAGCGTTTTCCGAAGCCCTTCTCCGAAACCACGAGGATGTTGTCGTTGGGCGACTCGAGACACACCATGCCGATGACGTAATCGTTCTCATCGGCGAGGGTGATACCGCGCACACCCATCGAGTCTCGGCCCACGGCACGGACGGTGCTCTCATGGAAGCGGACGGCCTTACCGGAGTGACCTGCCAACAGCAGCTCGTCGTCGCCGGCGGTAAGCTGGGCATTCACCAGATGGTCGTCTTCGCGGATGTTGATGGCGATGATACCCATGGCACGCGGACGGGAGTAGCTGGCCAAGGAGGTCTTCTTCACAATACCCTTTTCAGTACACATAATAATATAGTGTGAAGCGCAGTATTCCTCATCCTTCAAATCCTTGACATTGATGATGGCCTTGATCTTATCGTCGGGATCGAGCTGCAGCAGGTTCTGCACAGCGCGGCCCTTGAAGGCCTTGGGGCCTTCCGGAATCTCGAACACACGCAGCCAGTAGCAACGACCCTTCTCGGTGAAGAAGAGCAGATAGTGGTGGTTATTAGCGATATAGAGCTGCTCGGTGAAGTCGGCCTCACGGCTGCTGCTGCCCCGTGAGCCACGACCGCCACGGGCCTGCGACTTGTACTCCGACAGCGAGGTGCGCTTGATGTAGCCGAGGTGCGAAACCGTGATGGCCATGTCAGTATCGGCGTAGTTGTCCTCTATACGGAAGTCAGCGGTCTGGTAATTGATATGCGAGCGGCGCTCGTCGCCGTATTTGGCTTTCAGCTCGGTAAGCTCGTCCTTGATAATCTGCATCTGGAGAGCGTATTCTGAAAGCACGCGGCGCAAATATTCGATCTGTCTCTGAAGCTCGTCGAACTCGTTCTGGAGCTTTTCGCGTTCCAGTCCGGTGAGTTGGCGGAGACGCATCTCGACGATGGCGCGGGCCTGGATTTCAGAGAAGTCCCAACGTTCCATGAGGGTGTTGCGGGCATCGTCAACGCTTTGGGAGGCGCGGATGGCGGCGATGATCTCGTCGATGATGTCGAGGGCTTTGAGGAGGCCTTCGAGGATATGGGCGCGCTCCTCAGCCTTGCGGAGCTCGAACTGGGCACGGCGGATGATGACCTCGTGACGATGTTTCACGTAGCACTCGATCAACTGCTTGAGGTTCAGTGTCTCGGGACGGCCATTAACCAATGCCACGTTGTTGATGCTGAAGGACGACTGCAGAGCGGTGAGCTGGTACAGTTTATTGAGCACCACATTCGGGATGGCGTCGCGTTTCAGCTCATACACGATGCGGGTACCGTTGCGCTTGTTACTGAGGTTTTCGATATTGGCGATACCGTCAATTTTACCCTCCTTAACCAGTTCAGCAGTATGGCTGATAAGTTCGGACGGACCGACGAGGTACGGCAGCGAGGTGACGATGATGCGGGGTTTGGTGCCCTCATCCTCGATGGTGGCGTCGCCGCGCATGATGACGCGACCGCGGCCGGTAGTGAACGCGCTGCGCACACCGTCGTAGCCGTAGATGGCGCAACCTGACGGGAAGTCTGGACCTTTGATGTAGTGCATCAGCTCCTCGATGGAGATGTCGTTGTTGTCGATATAGGCGATGATGCCGTCGCACACCTCGCCGAGGTTGTGGGGCGCCATGTTGGTGGCCATACCGACGGCGATACCCGACGAGCCGTTAACCAGCAGCGCGGGAATCTTGGCGGGCAGCACCGTAGGTTCGTCGAACTCCTCGGAGAAGTTCTTCCGCATATCCACCGTGTCTTTCTCGATGTCGTTGAGCAGCTCCTCTGCGCACTTGCGGAGGCGGGCCTCGGTGTAACGCATAGCGGCCGCGCCGTCACCGTCCACAGAGCCGAAGTTACCCTGACCATCCACATAGGGCAGGCGCATCGACCAATCTTGTGCCATACGGACCATGGCATCATATACGGCCGTGTCGCCGTGCGGGTGGTACTTACCGAGCACCTCACCGACGATACGCGCTGACTTTTTGTGCGGCCGACCAGCGAGAATTCCCTGATCCCACATGGCATACAAAATTCTTCTATGTACCGGTTTCATGCCGTCGCGGGCATCCGGCAAAGCACGGGCCACAATCACCGACATGGAGTAGTCGATGTAGGCCGTTTTCATCTGGTTTTCAATGTTAACCTGAATAATTCTTTCTCCGTCTGACATTTTTACCAAAAAATTTATTATAAGTTAATGATTATCAATTATTTAATAAAATATTAATAGCATGCAAAGATACAAAAAAATATCAATACAAGCCATTTATTTTTGATTTAATGGAGAAAATTTTCTTCACCGATACCCCCTCGGTAAAAATTGGGGAGGGCGGAAATCGGGAGATTTTGGGGGTAAAAAGAGAAAATCTCAATAAAACACTTTGTTCTACTGTTTAGAGAACTTCTTCACCACGATGCCGTCAACGCTGACGATGCGAACAACATAGACACCTGCTGCCCAGCCAGAAACGTTAATTTCGACCTTTGGGGTATCGGCTTTCTGGCGGAAGAGTATGCGGCCGGTGGCATCATATATGGTCACATCGGTAATAGGATTGGCCGAATTCTCAGCCTGCAGCGTAAGGGTGTGAGTGACCGGGTTGGGATAGAGGGTTATACGATTTTCACTGTCATAGTCGGCGACACCCGTGGTCACATGTACAGCCTTGCTGGCCGTGGCGGTGCAGCCGTACTGTGTGGTTCCCGTCACGGTGTAAGCGGTTGTGGTTGTGGGTGCAACAGTGATGGAGGCAGTGGTTTCGCCCGTGCTCCACACGTAGGTGTCAGCACCATTAGCCGTCAGAGTGGTGCTCTCGCCAGCCACGATCTGCCCATTGCCTGAGATACTCACGTTGGGTGTCGGATGGATAGTCAGATGGAGCGTTACGAGGCTGTCGCAGCCGGCGGCGTTAGTGAGGGTGACGACATGGTCACCGGAAGTGCTGAAAGTGTGGCCTTCGTAGGTGAACGTGCCGCAAGCCTCTTCGGTAATTTCGTTTTCGGTGGCCTCTAAAATCGTCAGGTGGATGGTGACGATACTGTCACAGTTGCAGCTGGAAATGAAACTTTGGGTGTAGGTGCCACTTACATCGTAGGTAGTGTCATTCCAGGTGTAGGGGCCGCAATTAGAAATTTCAAGCGTGGTTTCGGAAGGCTCACCGATGTTGACAATAAGGGTGAGCGAGCTGTCGCAACCGGCAACCGTAGTATGTGGGTAGAAGAACTGGTCAGATGTAGCGTCCGTATCGAATGTCACATTTTCGGGCTCGTACGTATAGGGCAGCTGCGTGCGACACAGGTCGAGGGTTTCGGTACGAGTGTAGGTGGGATAGAGGGTGAGATGCAGCGTCACAATGCTGTCGCAACCATTGGCAGCCAGGAGGTGTTGCATATAATCGCCTGATTCATAATATGTTTCATTATTCCAAACATATTCACCGCAAGCTTCATCGCTAAACTCATTCGTGACATGGAATTTCTTGGTCACATTCATCGTGATGACGCTGTCGCAACCGCCGCCATATGTGATGGTATTAGTTTCTGTGCCTTCATCATCGAAGGTAATGCCGTGCCACACAAACGGGAAATCGTCCTCGCACACGGCAGTATCCAGCGTTACAGCCACATCGTCGCAGGCATACCCGGCGATGCAGATGTCGAACTTCATATTGTTACGGGTGCCGGGGATATAGTAGTCCGGCTGTCCGACGATGGAGGGATTGATGGAGGTGTTGCTCTCTTTCAGGAGCGCCTTGCGATGGCTGGCATTATGGCAAAGGAAGCAGTACTGTGAACCGCCAGAGGCCACAGTGGTTCCCGAGTTGTTAAGCACAGCGACGACGAGACTGTGAGTGCCGTCGTAGTAGAATGGGGTCTGGAAAACAATTTCATTCCAAACCAAATTACCACTATGGAGCTGCATAGGACCGGAATAGACGAGGGTCATTTCTTCAACAGGAACGAAAGTGAAGACGAAAGTATCCACTGCGGCGTGTCCCACATAGATGGAGATGTTGTTCAGTGTTTGGTTCGTGAGTTGGTAAGTTTGGAAAGAGATGCTGTTGATCTTGCAGGCTGCAGTGACTCCGATGGCATTGAGTTCGCTACGGGAGTACAGCTGCTGAGAATAAGAGTAGCGGTATGACTCTGCGAAGTCGATGGGCAGGTAGCGGGTGCCGGAGTTGCCGATGGTGCTGGAGATGTTACGGTTGTTGTCATCATTACAGCGGATGAGGGTGGAGAAAGAGGCGCGGGAAGACCAGCCACTGAGGGTATCTTCGCCGCACATGGCCTGCACATACACATCGTAGGAGTGTTCGGCAGTGAGGTTCTCGAAATGGTAAGGCGGCATGACATCGTAGATCATGGTACCTGTGCCGGGGGTGAAACCGGCAGGACCGTATTCGATGTTGTAGCCTTGCGGGTGTCCGCCAGAGGTCCACGAAAGGGTGGCCTCTTCTTCATCGACATCACTGATATTCAGATTGATGGGATAAGGGCAGTCGGAGCAGGCGTAATTTACCGAGAAGAAGCGACCCGGGGTGGGATTGTTGTTCACGAAATAGAGCGTGTCGTTGTCGGCATTACGGATGAGGAAGCGACAAACTGCGTCATTACTGCCGGAGAACCATTCGAAATGGAGCGAGTCCTCGCAGACATCGAAGGTATAGGTGTTGCTGGTGAGAGCGGGTGAGAGGGTGATGCCTTTGATGGCTTTATCACCCTGGTAAACAACCATATAAGCACCATTCCAACCATGACCATTAAGATTATTGGAAACCTCGATGGTAATGGTGCAGGATTCGCCGTCGCAGACAGGACGGTTGGGCTGGATGCCGAAGATGGCATCCTGGCCGGAGCTATATTCGTGAACATTGGTGCCGCTGACGGTGAAGTAGCCGTTACCGCTTCCGCCCCATCCGAAGTTGAAATGGAAGTAGTTGGTATTGTCGTATCCGTCGCAGAGGAAAGCATGGCCGCCTTCGCTGCTGGAACCGCTATAGGAGAGGGGCATTCCTCCGTCAAGATTGGCTTTCAGCATATTCTGCCACTGGGTAACGGTGTATTGCGAGAGGTACTTCATCCCTTCGCACGAGTAGTCGAAATAATGGCTGAAGGCATACGGGAGGTCTTCCGAGTAAGCACCACTGCCGGTGCAACCGTACATCATCTCCACGGCCACGCCGCAATGGTAGGAGAGGCGGGCCACCTGCTGGCGCATCAGCGAGTTGGTACTGGCATCGATGGAGGTGGGCATGAGTTCATAGAGATAAACGGTATTGCCGAAGTCGGCGGAGAGGGTGCCGAGGTCGGCGTTGTTATCCATGGCATAGGCGTGGTAGGAGTGCGAGCCGGTGCCTCGCACGGGCCACTCCCAGAAGCGGAAGAGCTGTGCGGTGGCGGTAGCCACACAGCCCGTTACGGCCTGCACAGTGGAACCGCTGTATTGGTATATCGGACACATGCTGTTATAGTAGGGGTACTGGTTCCAAGTGGTCTGGATGAGCGGTGCCACCACCACCGTACGAGTGCTGCGTTGCGGCTGGTCGATAGCTGCCCACTCTGCAGCAACCTCTTCTGTAGCATGATGTTGCTGACTGACAGCTCTACCTATTTCCTGACGGTAGCCCTCAAGCATGTCGTTAAGACCTGCAGGAATCTGGGCGGGATTGAAGGCACCCTCTGTAGAATATCCCAGCACCGGTTTGGCGCAATCGTCTGCGGAGACGATGACGAACCCCTCACTGCCCATGTTCATCACATAGAAGCAGGTTATCTGCTGTGAGGCTCCATGGCGCGTAGCGGCTGCGACCGTGTAGGTGGCTTGATGGGCGATGACGGGCTCGCCGCGGAGCGGTTGCTGTGCCACCGTACTGTAAAATTGCGTTGCCACCGTCTTGGCGCGGGCCGTATCAACGGGATTTGCAGAGGTAAAAAACGGAATAACCATGAGACTGACAATCATGGTAACCATAGGAAACAGAAGTCTTTTCATTGTGTATTGATGGTTGAAAAAAGCGGATGCAAAAATACAAAAAAAACAAGAGATTGACAATATTATCAAATAAGGTCTGCATCCTCGGAGTCCAGCACAACAAATTCCCATGAAAATCATGGGATCGCCTTCACATCAAAGACGAGCGTACAGAAAAGAGAATCCCAATAAGAAGGATGATGCAACGGTTCTTCAAGCCTACCGCTTCACCAACTTCAGTGTCCGTTTCACCACAGCGCCATCCGTCACCTTCAACAGATACATTCCATCAGCGCAACCGCTCAAATCGAGGGTGGAGACACCATCTGTTATCTCTTTAACCATCACCATTTTACCATAAACATCAAACACCATGACCTGTCCATGGGAGAGGTTGGTGCTGAAATGGAACACGCCCTCGGAGGGGTTGGGCCATACGCGCACGAAGTCGGCTGCCGCGAAATCGCTTACAGCATCGGGCGTCAACAGATACATCGACACCACACTGTCGCAACCCTCCGCAGTGGTCAACGTCACCGTTTGCGAACCCGCTTCGGTGAAGACCACCCCGTTCCATTCGTAAGGCAACTCATTGACTGACAATTCCATCGTATCTTCTACGCTATACGACGGATTGACCGTCAGCACCATAGTGACCGTACTGTCGCAACCGCCAGGGATGGGGAAAGTGGCCACCTGCACGCCGGCATCTTCAAACTCGAACCCGTTCCACGAGTAGGGTAGTTCAGCGGAACAGATGGTGCGTTCTTCCTGAACATCAGCGGAATGCAGCACCACAAGTCGCATGGTCACCACGCTGTCGCAGCCATACGCCGAGGGAAGCGTTACCGTTTCAACACCCGCCGATTGGAAGGTCACACCATTCCAGGTATAGGGCAGTTCATTCTCACAAATCTCAGCATAATCGCCCAAATTATATCTTTGATGCACAGCGAGATGCAAAATAAACGTACTGTCACAACCATTCACAGTAGGGATAACCTGCTCAAAAGTTCCCGACTCATAATAGGTCTGGTTATTCCAAAGGTAAGGCATATCTTCGACACAAACATCCGCAAACTCCTCGCGATAGAGTCCCTGCTGCAGCTCCACGGTCAGCGGCACCCGTTCGGGGCTTTCAATGCCGTTCAGTGTATTGTAAGAGGCCACGTAGAAGGTGGTAGTAGAAGCAATGACGGGTGAAAATACCGTGTCGGTGGCGAGTACCACCGTGTCGGTCGCCGAGGCATACCAACGGCAAGTGTTGGCATTGAAGCCCGGGACAGCGGTAAGGAGGATATTATCGTTGGGACAGAACTCCACATCATGGGTGATGGCACGCGATATGTCGCTGGATATCAAGTCAGTACCTGACACAAAAGCAATCTGCCGTGCCGCTCCGTCGGTGCCGGTCTGGCCAGTGCCGCCGTTACCGCCACGGCCGCCGCTGCCGCCCCGTGCTCCGGATCAAGCCGTGCCCGTGCTGGAGCAGCCACCTCCGCTGCCACCGCTACCGCCCACACCGCCGGAGCCACCCGCACCGCCAGGTCCGCCGTGACCGGCAAGTCCTTGTGCGATCGTGCAGTTCAGCATAGCGGGAGTAGAGGATTCGTAGCAGTAGATGCCGAATGTGCCGCCGCCGGAAGTACCGCCGGTACCTCCAGCGCCGCCTTCACCGCCGGAGCCGCCGCCACCACCAGCACCGCCACAATACTGGCCGGGTATGCCGAGGATGTAGTTGGTGGCACCACCGCCGCCACCGCCGCCGCCACCACCGCCACCGC
>JAGCUN010000041.1 GCA_017962845.1 Bacteroidales bacterium
CAAAATATTGTCGCAAATACGGAAGTTGTGAATCGCTTTCAAAATTTTGTATCTTTGCATGCTTCAAAAACCCTTCCGTAGTTGAATACCTTGAACGTAATGTTGTGAATCGCTTTCAAAATTTTGTATCTTTGCATGCTTCAAAAACAGACCTTTTGCGACAATCTGAAAACCAGCAGATTATCGCAAAAAGTCTATAAAAAAATTCCTGGTTTTTGTTCTGATGAAATAGATGTGAGATGCCATTTTCTCCATTCTATTGTCTGCATCCCGACATGCTGTATTGCGGAAATAAGTTCAAAAAAGTTCCAATTGCATAGAAGGTGCAGGTAAAGGTGAGGATTTTTTCCCATAAAACAACTCTATGCTGCCAAATTGCTTGTCGGTAATGCACAAAATGCCCACAGAACCATAGGCCGGTAACGATTTTTTCACCCGTTGTATGTGCACTTCTGCATTTTCGGCACTGGGGCAATGCCTTGTATAGATGGAAAACTGGAACATATTAAAACCATCTTTCAATAGCTTTTTTCTGAATTCGGCATAATTCTTCCGATCTTTCTTGGTTTCAGTTGGCAGGTCGAAAAATACCAGAATCCACATGATACGGTATTCGCTAAATCGTTCCAAAGCTTATATTTTGGGGTAGGCAATCTTCTTTGATTGTCCAGAATAGCACTTAAACAATGAGGCTGCTGTTGTGCCCACAGCCACCATGAGGGGACTTCGATGTTCCTGTATGGTTACGTCGCAAACAGGGAGTTGTAGCAGTGCTGACTTGATGGATTTAGACAATTCTTTTTCTTCTGGGAAATCTCTCATCAGCTTAATGACATACGCATCCACATATGGACGGTAGGGCTCCATGATGTCATCGGCAAGACAATAAGCATTGTACCGGTTCCTATGATGAATGCCGAAGGTAGGAAGCAGTCCGCTTGCTACGAGTGCGCGTGCCACAAGTGCGCGTAAGATGGCATATCCGTAATTGAGTAAGTTATTGGGATAGTCGCCATCGCGGTTGCGCGTGAAGTTGGGCAAGTCGGGGAAAAGATGTGTCCAGTAGTATGAAGCAGCTACAGCTTCCATATTGGTGACATCGCCACTCTTTACATTTCGGGCCAGCATGCTCAATCTGCCTGCATCTTGTCCAGTATGGGATTGCAATACAGCGGCTTGGTTTTCAATCTTTCGAATGACGGTTTGCTGCCAAAGTTGTTTTTTGAGGGGAAGCGAAGCGTTGATTTGGATGTCGAAACGTTCCTCTTGCAGTGAATTGACCTCCAACGGTAAAAAAAGCCCACTGGGCATTCTTCGGCTGTCGCACGTAATAACTGCACAATTGTTTTCTAACAATTTTTTCAATAGAGCCTGAGTAATCGTAATCTGTTTGTGATCCAGAATCACCACACCCACGTCCTCAATGGGGATGGTGGTGGCGTTTTGCTGTTTGAAGGTGTCGGGCAGAGTGTCGTTTTTCTCTACTTCTGGGTATTTCAGCACCAGCTGGTCGTTTTGGAGCGACAGATAGGAGGGGTTGCCGAAATAGAGGGTTCGTTTAATCATTTTCTATGGATTTGTGCTGTTCCGACGGTGGCAGGAAATTCTCGGGAGTGGAAACGCTTCGTCCAAGTTCTTTTTCAGCTTGTTTACGGGCATTACCTGCCACTTTCCCGCCACGTTCAGCAATCTTTTTACTTTTAGAAAAAGTGTCTGGGGCTTCTTGTTGGGATATTTCCGTAGTCATACGTTCTCCTAACATAGTGAAAATCAGCTCCAAGTCATTCATGTGGTCGCGCAGGTTTTGGTTTTTCTTTGTCAGGCCTTTAAATTCCTTGTATTCCGAGGGCGTCATGCCGAAGGTGGCTTTTGAAATTTCTGCTGTAAGTATGGCAAAATCCCGTTCCTCGGTTATTCCGCGTTTTTTCCATTCATCGGTCAGGTTCTGCCGAATGGCAATGCCCCTCAGGCGTTTGTCAATCCAGTCTTTCGGATAGCCTTTCTTCTCATAGAGTTCTTTCATGCGCTCTTGTGCCAGTTCAGGGTTCTCTATTTCCTGGATACGTTCGTATCCCACCTGTGCTAACCACTGTTTGAAAGGTTCTGCCTTTGGTGAGGGGATCGACTGGATGATGCGGAAAAGGCCTTTGACGTTGGCGCAGTCTGTGGCGTACTTTTTCCCATCTGCACTGGGTAGTTTCAGTTGTACCCAAAATGGGTACAACTCGTATTCCCTCAAATCACGGTCTTTCATTTTTCTCCAGTATTGCCTGGGGGTGGGAGAATCCGTAAGTGCTTCCACCACGTCAACAACAGAGAAATACCATTGTTCCTCTTCGTCATTCCATAAGGAACGGATTTTCTTGTCTTGGAATAGTTTGATGTTGCTCATAGATATATTATTAGAGTTTAATTAGTATTCTCCAACAGAAACAATTTGGCCAATATGGTTTACACGTACTTTGAGAATTTTATCCAGTCCTTTTGAACTTCTAAAATCAGTCCATGTATGTCCTCTGAGATTATAGGAACTCATATTAATAGTTGTCTCTAAGTGATGTCTAAATACATAGTTCTTGTATGAGAATTTCTGAACCCTAAACAAATTAGGACTTATTTCGGCATAGTTTTCAGGGTTCTTATACCATTCTTCATCGTAGTCGAACGGATTGAAGGTCATTTCTCCCTCATCATTGTAGCGTGGAAGAACAAAGTATTCATTCTGTTTCATAGTAAAAAGGAACTGCCAACCTTCATCTTTTTTGTAGTTCTTATCAATGATGGGCAAACCTTGATTGGCGCGGGCGGTAGCCTCCATAAATGAAACAATATTTTCATCCAATTCGTATTTCGCATTCCCTTCTTCGTCCAATACAGGCATTCCATTTTTATCTAAAACAGGTTTGCGATAAATGGCTACATGGTGATTGTTACCGGTGCTGACGAAGTCAACAGGCTGCGTTTTCCCGTTTTCGTCAAGAATTAGGTTTCCGTTTTTGTTGCGTTTGTCATGAAGAGCAACAGCATTGATGACACGAGTGATGGTAGCGCGCTTGAGGGAGATCCCTTTTTCTTTGTTTATCCAAATGGGATTCTCTTCAAGATTGGAGAATGCTTTCTTTGCATCACCATCATATTCTTCCAACCTTTTTTTCAAAATGAATTTAATATGTTTGTCCACTACTTCATCAATATTCAAATCGGGTTCCACCTTCTTGCGAATGGTATATACGTTTTCAAAGACAACAGTTTTTACTTTTTCTGGCACTTTTTCCGTGTGTAATTCATTAAGCCAAATAGGATTCTTTTCCAATGAGTTGTTCCCCGTAAATGCTTTCTTAGAGTCACCCTCGAATTGATGAAGGCGTTTTAGGAGTGCTTCACGGTAACGTTTATTCGCTACCATTCTGATTTTTTCTTCATCAAATAAAGCATTCACTTTTTCTATTTTGGTAGCATAGCGCTTGATGCTGCCATATATAGTTTCCAAATGCAACTGTCCACGAGGTGTTTTTGTTATTTGACCTTTTATCGTTTTCTCTTTGCCGTTTCTGTCCGTTATTTTTGAAATTACGGAGTTCTTTGCCTTACTGATATTCCGAGTTACAACCTTGTTTTTAGCCTTGATGGAAATCAAAGTGCTTTCCAAATGTCGCTTTGCTTCTGCGCGGAACTCGTCCAAGGGCATGGGTGGATTGAAATGGAGTTTATGGTCATTACCACGATAAAGTTCTTTTTTTTCTATTCCGTAAATTGCAGATGCACGTTGTGCCTTGGTTAAATCCCGGAGTTCCACCATATCCAAATCGATGTATTCGTCAACTCCTTTCTGCACACGAGCGTTCAGATTATTCAAGTACTGGATGAAACTACGTTTTGTAAAGGCGATGGTGAGAGCATCCATAGCATGGTGACGATGGTCATTGCGTTTGGTCCAGTCTTTTATGCGACGGATGCGTTGCCCATCATGTCCTTCAATTATTTCTGTTAGTCCAAGTTTATTGTATTTGTCCCAATTAAGTTCTTGCATCACATTCGTCAATTGCCAGTCATCGCGTAAGCGGTCGGTAATCGAACCAGTCGTTGGCACAACGAATTTCACTATCTCTTCCAAAATTTCGCGTGCTTTCTTGGCAATGTATTGAGAATCGCGCAAGTCACGATTGATAAAATCACTCGGAATATCCGCTTCTTTCATCAAAAGTTTGTTGCGTTTTGCCTTGCTAATCTTACCATCTTTGAATAGTTTTTCTACGCGGTTTTCATATTGCTGCAAACCGCTCTCCCCATATTTGCTTTCGACAAAATCGTATGCCGTAGCATTACTTTTTTCAAGGTTTACATCTCTGGCTTCCAATGTCTTGTTAGAAAATGAGTCGTCAAAAAGTTTGGCCTGAGGAATGATGTGTTCAATGTCAAATTTCTTACTGAACAGCTCCTCTTTTGGAATGTATGTATCTGAGTATAAAGTATGAAATCCATTACACTCTAACTCCTTATAGAGTTTATAGCGTATAATGTCGTTTCGGCTGACGTATGTAAGCCCAAATTCGGATTGAAGTATTTTTACATATTCTTCGTGGAGTTTTGTTGTCGCATTGATTTGTTTGGTCATTTCACCCCGCTCTTTCGCAGACTTTTTCAGTTCTCGAGCAAGTTCAATGCGTATTTCATCGGGTTTGCCATATTGATCAATGACAGCATTTACTACATTAATCATCTGGTTCAGAATCTTCTCCACAACTGGATTTCTTAAGCTATTGCGTGGCAGTAGGTCCAATTTATCTCTCAGAATCCTCTTTTCCAATTCCTCTTTGGTGAGAGATCTTTGGGAATGCCTGTAGCCAGCATATTCACAAGCCAAACTATACTCATTGCCTTCTTTCATGAATGGCAATATTTTTCGCATAGCTTTTGTACTCAAACTGCCATAGTCGGAGGGGAAAACAATGCCTGCAAGCACAATTGCTGATTCTTTATCAAATCCATAATATTCTTGCAGCTTGGCTATCAGTTTGCCGTTCCCCAGTGCTGTCTTGTCCCCTTCGAATGAATAGAGCAGATGCCAGAGTTGGTACATGGGCTGTTGTTCGAAGTCTTTTCCCTCCAAGAAAGAGTCGAATTTCAGAATGTCGGTGTTGAATCCTACTGTTTTAAAAACATCAGAAACTATTTCAATAGCCTTGCTGGATTCCATTTTGGAGAAATCATACTCGCCATGTCCGCTCATTTCAATTATTGTTTGGTAGGCTTTGAAGAGTGCAGCTTGAGTGCGATTACCTTCAATTTCTTTGAAATTCAGATTGCGTTCTTTGTAGTTCTTAAAAAGCAGTCTTAGAGCGTCAGTTTTAGAAAGTTTTTCTTTGTAATTGAGCTCTGTGAATAATTTCTCTTTTTCCTCTTGGTAAAGGAAGCGTTTGCCTTCTTCGCCAAAGACTTGAATGTTATTCAGTATCTGCCAAATTTTGAATTCTTGAAAAAGAGGGGACGACTTGGGACAAACCCTGCTACCAGTAATTTTCTTTACTTTTTTGCCATCAATATCGACTTCGATTTCCTTGCTTTCAAATTCACAAAATGAAATCAGTCCCTTTTGCGATTTGAGTGGACGTTGATAGAAAATTGCAATGTCTCGGATTTCTTTTTTTAGCTCGGGTGTAAGTTCTTTATGAAATTTAGCCTGTGTTTCCCAAATGGCTTCGAATTCGTTTAAATAGTCTTGTCGGTAAAAAACCTTGTTCTTCAAACTGGAATTAGGATTTTTGTCCAGTTGCGACATCAGGTATTGTCCAACTGTCATTTTGTCGAAATATAGTTCTTTGCTTCTATCACTGATGTTTCCCAAATACCCACTGGCATTATAGATTTGGCTGTTAATTTCTTGAAGGACAATAGCAAGTTCTTCTAAATTCATTCTCTCACTGAGTGCTTTTACTCTCCATTGAAAATTTTCTTTTCTGAGTTCAACACCTTTTGTGTTACGCTTTATGCCCGCAATGTTGAATGTTTTTTCACAAATAGCCCCAGTCTGGTTTTTATTTTTACCGTTCAGTTCTTCTTTAAGAGTGTCTGAAAGCAACTCGGGGTAGAATTTTTTTTGCACGATCCATATTTTGTCAAACTCTGCCTGTAAATCGGAGCGGTAAAAATCTGGAATGTATTTTCTGCCAGCGCACAAAAGATTATATGCCAACTGACCAGGTGTTAAATTGTTGTCGTACATTTGTTTCGCCACCTCCATGCCATCAATGAGTTGGCCTTCTTCCGTGTTTTTTGCCTTGCGGCTGCTCTTGTAGCCGCGTTTCTTGTTAATCATCAGAAGTACCCGGGCAAATTCTTGCAATGAAATTTCCTCGGTGGCTGCTTTTGCTCGCAAACGATAAGTTTCAAAGGTTGTACGGTTACCATTTTCCGAAAGAATGGTTTCAACACTGATGAAATTATTTTCTTTCAACACTTCAATCAAGTGTTCCCTACGCAGTTTATATCTTTGAAGATTGCGACGCATGCTTCGTTTAAGGGTTCTTCCTGCATTGCAAGAAATACCTTTTCCTCCTGAAAAATCTTTTACGGGGTCTTTTGATTCTTTTCCTGTTTCAGTACTTACAAAATTGTCATAACTGATAGTTCTAACTCCTAACTTTACAATGGATGATTTTTCGTTAGCATTTTCTGCTTCATTCACTACCGCCCAGCCGATGCTGTTGGTGCCCAAGTCCAGACCAAGTATTTTTTTCATAATAATGATGTTTTCTTTAATTGAGACTGCAAAGATACTATTATTTTTGAAAAAATTAACGTGATATGGTTGTAATTTAAAAAATCGTTGTATTTTTGCAGCACAAAATTTTGAAGCGATTCACAATAAGGATTATTCCGTTGTGAAAACATTAAAAGCGGGGCTTTCGCCTCGCTTTTTTTTAATTCACCATAAAAATAAGAATCTCTCTCCCCTACTTCAATCCTCTATTCCGCAACAGGGCATCGATGGAGGGTTCGGCGCCACGATAGCGTTTGTACAACACCATCGGATCTTCGGTATTGCCTTTCTCCAAGATGTTCTTGCGGAAAGCATCAGCGGTCTTCTTGTCAAACACGCCGTTCTGCTTGAACAGCTCAAAAGCGTCGTTGTCCAACACGGCAGCCCACGTATAGCTATAATAACCAGCATCATAGCCCGTAGTAAAGACATGCTGGAAGTAGGTGCTGCGGTAGCGGGAGATGATTTCGGGAATCAAACCGATGGACTCGAGATAATTCTTTTCAAACTCGGCCACATTGATTTTCTGCGGCTCGGTAATGCTGTAGTAGGCCATATCGAGGAACGAGGCCGCCAGCAGCTCGGTGTTGATGAAGCCCTGTCCGTAGGTGGAAGAGGCCTCGATTTTCGCGATCAGCGAGTCGGGAATCACCTGACCAGTTTTGTAGTGTTTGGCGTACATACGCATCACTGCGGGCTCGCTGCACCAGTGCTCGAAGAACTGCGAGGGCAACTCCACAAAATCGCGGGAGACATTGGTGCCGGAGAGACTGCGGTAGGTGCATTTCGAGAAGATGCTGTGCAAGCCGTGGCCGAACTCGTGGAAGTAGGTCTCAGTCTCGTCGAAGTTGAGCAGCGAAGGCTTGTCGGCAGTGGGTTTGGTGAAGTTAAAGACCAGCGAGACAATCGGAATAATGTTCTTTCCGTCCTTCACCTCCTGTTCGCGGAAGTTGGTCATCCAAGCACCGCTGCGCTTGCTTTCGCGCGGGAAATAATCGACATACACAATAGCGATAACATTCCCGTTTTCAACCACTTCGTAAGGAATAGCGTCGGGATGATAGGTGGGAATGTTGGTATTTTTGCGGAAGGTGATGCCATAGAGTTTCTGGCAGCAGGTGAAGATGCCGTTGGTGACATTCTCGAGAGAGAAGTAGGGACGGATTACATCATCGTCGAGGTCGTATTGGGCCTTACGGAGCTGCTCGCTGTAGTAGCGCCAGTCGTAGGGCTGCAGCGGTTCGTTATAACCGTCGGCGAAGAGCATGCGCTGGTACTTGTAAGCCTCCTGTTTGGCCTTGTTGAGAGCGGGCTCCCACACCTGCATCAGCAGATTATCGACGGCCTCGGGGGTCTTGGCCATGCAGTTGTCGAGCACAAAGGCAGCGTGTGACGGGTAGCCCATGATCTGAGCGCGCTCAAGGCGGAGGTTCACAATCTGGTTGATGACCTCGCTGTTGTCGAACTCGCCGGAGGTGCAACGGGTGGAGTACGCGGTCCAGAGCTCACGGCGCAGGTCGCGGTTGCGGCAGTTCATCAGGAACGGCTCCATGCTGGGCACATGGATGGTGAACACGTACTTGCCTTTGGTGGCGGGATCGGCGTTGGCGGCCTCGCGGGCGGCATCAATCTGGCTCTGCGGCATTCCGGCCAAGTCTTTCACATTGTCAACCACCAGCTTATAGTCGTTGGTGGCCTTCAGCACGTTGTTGCCGAACTTGAGGGTCAGCACCGACAGCTGTTCGTTGATGGCGCTGAAACGGGCCTGCTTCTCCACCGGCACGTTGGCACCACCCCGTACAAAACTCTTGTACACCTCCTCCAGCAGACGCATCTGCTCGGCATTCAGATTCAAAGAGGCGCGTTTTTCATACACGGTCTTCACACGGGCAAACAACTTGGCATTCAGCATGATATTATCGCCATGCTGCGAAAGTTTCGGATAAACCTTCTCGGCAATCGCCTCCATTTCGGGACTGTTGCAGCACTCGGTAAGGTTGAAAAAAACGCCCGAAACCTTGTTGAGCAACGAGCCGCTGTTCTCGAAAGCGAGAATGGTATTCTCGAAAGTGGGAGCCTGTTTGTTGTTGGTAATAGCCTTAATTTCAGCCATTTGCTGTTTCATACCAGCTTCAAAAGCGGGCAGATAGTGCTCGGTTTTGATTTTGTCGAAGGGGGGAACGCCGTAAGGAGTGTCCCACTCTTGCATAAAGGGGTTGGATTTCTGTGCTGAAACCGTGACAGCCAATGAAACGAAAGCCATAACAAAAAGGATTTTTTTCATATTATTCAATTTCAATATTTTATAAAAAAGATAAAAAGATTACTGATGACAATCTTCGTGTCCTGCGCAGCCCACACCTGAGTCTCTGACGAGACCGGCGAGGTAGGCATTGACCAGCATGGTGACTTCGCCCGTGCAGCCGCGGATGACGCGGATATGCTGGGATTCCAGCACATTTTTGGCACCCTCGCCCATGTTGCCGGCCAGCATCACCGACACACCCTGCTGGGCCAGTACCGATGCGATGTTCGACTTGCAGCCGCACCCCTGCCCTGCCGGCAGCGTAGTTTGCGACACAATTTCGTTATCGTCGCCAATCTCGAAGATGGTATAGTGGTCGCAATGACCGAAATGGTCGTCCACATGGCCATCCACAGTGGGAACAGCGATTTTGAGCGGTCCGTTGGTGTTGGGCAACTGGTGGTCGAGGAACTCCACCACCTGATCGGCGATATCTTCGAAGGCCTTACAAATGAGGGCATTGCTGTTGGAAAGCAGGCAGTCCTGATTTTCCACTTCTTCAACATCCTGAATCAAAGGAATTTGAGCCAGCAGGCGGGTATTGAACTCGTCGGCGAGTTTCTGACCGCCACCCTTGCCGAAAAGGAGGTATTTCTCGTCGGGATGTTCCTTCGGGGTGAACCACGACATATTCTCCACGATACCGATGAGCGGCACATTCATCTTGGAGACCGAGAACATCTCGGCGCCCTTGCGCGCGTCGTTCACGGCCAGCACCTGCGGGGTGGTGACCACGATGGCGCCGTCCACCTCAAACTGCTGCATGGTAGAGATCTGGATGTCGCCCGTGCCGGGAGGGAAGTCAACAACCAAGTAGTCGAGTTCGCCCCACTGGGTCTTGGAAATCAGCTGCGACAAGGCACTGGCGGCCATGGGGCCACGCCAGATGACGGCCAGACTGTTGTCCACCAACAAACCCAAAGAGATAATCTTGAGGCCATATTTCTCAACGGGCACGAGGTACTCCTCTTCGCCCACGTAGGTGGCATCCACGGGCATATTCTCCACGCCAAACATCTTATGGATGGAAGGGCCGTAGATGTCGGCATCCATCACGCCCACACGATAACCCTGTTTAGCCAGAGTAAGCGCGAGGTTAGCGGCGACGGTCGATTTGCCCACTCCGCCCTTTCCAGAGGCGACCACGATAATCTTTCCGATGTTCTCCATTTTGTGTTTTGCCATCGGTGCATTTTCATTACATGCCATAATTTATTGATTTAGTATAATTTATAATAATAACAATCTCATCTCTCCCTCTGATAAAAGGGGTGGCAAAGTTACAAAAAAAACTCATCCCCTATTGAACTTGTCGATTTTTGAGACAAAATCCCCCAACACCCATAACCTTTCAAATAATTGATTATTTTTGCAATCATGATTGGGCATCTTAAAAACATTCTTAAACAATTAAAGATAAGCGGTTTACACAAGACCTATCTTCCGCTCATCGTCATCGTAGCTATCATTTTCACACTCACATGCCAAGAATTTTCTCCTGACTACGCGCCTGGTCTTGACTCTTCCTACCAATGGGGCTTGAACTATCTGTTCGTTCACGATTATGGAACTTTACAGCAGCTCATTTATCCGATTGGTCCATTGGCCTTTCTCAAAATGCCCACCACGGAAGGGGCCAACTTCGCCATGGCTCTAATCTTTTATCTCATTGTCAAATGCGGCTTCCTCGTTTTGGGTTTCAAGGCAGCGGGAGCCATTGATAATGAAGAAAATAGCAACAACCAATTCACCCGATGGCTTATTCCCAGTGTTTTTCTATTAGCATTCTCCTATTTTGCCAATATCGACGTTATCCTCATTTTCACTTGCATTCTTCTTTGTTTAGAAAGCATAAAACAGCAAAAACTTTGGCTGTATGCCACAGCCTGTTTACTTGCCACGCTCGCACTTTTCATCAAAATCTCCATCGGGGTTAATGCACTTTCAGCAATCGCTCTGACCATCCCCCTCTACTTTTTCGAGCACCGAAACATCAAGAAGATGCTATGGATGTGTGGTATTTCAGCAGGAATCTTCATCTCACTGTCATTCCTCATCATACATCATCCGCAGACCCTCCTCCGATATTATATAGGCGCTACCCATCTGGTCTTCGGCTACGGCTCTTTGAGTGCGACCTACGAAAACCACCTTGTATACCTCATACTGTTTGCCATAACGCTATTGGCCGCGCCATTTCTTTGTAAGGGAAAGTATTCAAGATACGCCTACCTTTTGTCTTTGATCCCCCTATTTGCCTTCTATAAACATGGGTTTATACGTGAGGATTGCCCCCATTATTTTGGAATGGTCTATTTTATGGTCTGTTTTTGGATGATTTTAATCCTCATAGAAGAAAAAAGGAAAACCTATCTCATTCTTCTTTCTTTGATTTCCGTCACCTCTTTATTACTGAATGCCAAAGAGATGAGCGAATATCAGCAGAGAATCCAACGGCCCTTCTCATCTGTTGCCAATATGACGGAGCCTTACTTCCACTACCATCGTTTTGTGCGCGAATGTGATGCCAAGACAGAACAATGTTTGCCAGAGAAACAGCTGTCGGATACCATGCGGCAAGTCATCGGGCATAACAGCATAGATATTTATCCCTTTGAATTCTCTTATGCCGCACAAAACAAGCTAAATTGGCAGCCCCGCACCTCATTAGGAAGTGCGCTCACCCCATACCTGGAATCATTGTCAGCGGAGAACTTTGACGGAAGCGACGATGCTGCCCAGTATATCCTTTGGCATTTTCAGAACGATGAGTATGGTAAAACCTCTATTTCCATCGACCAACGATATTTTCTGAATGATGAACCGATAGTGGTGACCAACATACTGAACCACTATGAAGTTGCGGCACGGGAGGACCATCTGCTTCTTCTGAAACACTCCTCTGTACCAGCATTAGGTTCTACCACTCTTTCAACTCCCTTCACTGCCCAATGGAACGAATGGATTACTGTGCCCCAACACGGGAATGACATCACTCGCATTCGTGTAAACTCTAAGAAGAATTTCTTGGGAAAAATCGCAGGAACACTCTATAAAGACATTACATATTCCATTGAGTATCAAACCAATGATGGAAAATGCTATTTATACCGCTATGATCCTGCTTTTGCAACCGAAGGTTTATGGTGCAATCCATTTGTACAGATTCCCTATTCTACAGAGCCAGAAACTCGCGTGGTGAAGGTGCGTTTTCATACAGAAAATTCACAGTTGGTGAAGCCCCAACTCACCCTTCAATTTGAACGCATCAGGCTGTCAGAAAAAAGAGACCTTTTCTTGAATAAATAACATGAACGCAACAGAATACATCCAAAAATTGGGCTTAGAGCCGCATCCGGAAGGAGGCTACTACCGCCAGCTGTTCGGCAACGACAAGACGGGCGACAAAGCCCTTTCCACCATCTATTACCTGCTGACCGCCAACGATATGTCAGCGTTCCATCGTCTGCACAACATGGTGGAAATCTGGTATTTCCATGCGGGCGAGCCCCTCAACATCTACGTTATTGATTCTGACGGCACGCTGACCGTCCATCGGCTTTCCGAGCAAGACGAGATGCAGGTGGTCATCCAGCCGGAGCAGTGGTTCGCCGCCGAGATCCCCTCCAAGTGCGGCTTCTGTCTCGTCGGCTGCGCCGTAGGTCCGGCCTTCCGCTTCGAGAACTTTGAGTTGGCCCAAAAAGAGGAGCTGCTGAAGCTGTACCCGCAACATGGGGCGTTGATAGAACGAATGTGCAGAGAGTGATTAACCTGCAGCGCTACCGCAGCCTGGCGGAACGCGGGCTGATGACCGAAGCGGGATTGAAAGCGATGCCAAAATGAGTTGCAAAACGGTATTTTTTTTATTTTTGCAAAAATAAAAAATCTTGAAGTGGAACCATGAAAAAGCTCTCCCTCACCGCACAAATTGGCATTGCTTTAGTGCTGGCCGTAATCGCTGGCATCCTTTTAGGCCATCATGCCGACTTCGTCAACACCTACATTAAGCCCTTCGGTGTCATTTTCCTTAATCTATTGAAATTCATCGTTGTACCGCTGGTACTATTCTCTATCATGGCGGGCATCCTGTCGATGAACGACATCTCGAAGGTGGGGAAACTCGGTCTCCGCGCCCTGCTTTACTTCATGGCAACCACCCTCTTTGCGGTGACGTTAGGGCTGCTTGTTCCCAGTCTGCTGAAGGGCATCCTGCCGACCATCCACATCAGCACGGCCGCTACCGCGGAGACCATTGACACGCCACACCTGTCAGTGATGGACCAGATTGTCAACATGTTTCCCAGCAACATCCTCGCGCCAGTGAGCTCAATGGCGATGATGCAGGTCATCGTAATCGCTCTGTTTTTCGGCATTGCCATGGTGCATGTGGGCGAAAAGGGCGAGATGGCGCGCAAGGTGACGCTCAGCTTCAACGACGTGGTTTGCAAGATATTGGAGTACATCATGGCACTGGCCCCCATCGGTGTGTTCTGTATGCTGACGCCCGTGGTGGTGGACAACGGTCCGGCGGTACTCGGTTCGTACGCCGCCCTGCTGGGACTGGCCTACCTCTGTTTTGTCCTCCATGCGGGGGTGGTCTATTCGTCGGCGGTGAAGTTTCTGGGCGGACTCTCCCCGCTGAAGTTCTTCAAGGGGATGCAGTCGGCCATGCTGTTCGCCTTCTCCAGCGACTCGTCGGTGGCCACACTGTCCTACACGATGCAGTGTACCGAGAAGTTGGGCGTGAACAAGGACATCGGCCGCTTTGTGCTGTCGCTGGGCGCCACCATCAACATGGACGGGGTGGCCATCTATTTGGGGGTGGCCTCCGTATTCATGGCCAACTGCTGCGGCATCGACCTCACCATGGGGCAGTACATGGCCATTGCGTTTGCCTCCACGGTGGCCTCCATCGGCACGCCGGGCATTCCGGGCGGCAGTCTGGCGCTGATGGCGATGGTGTTCGCCTCGGCGGGCATCCCGGTGGAGTGCGTGGCGGTGGCCGCCGGCATCGACCGCATCATCGACATGGGCCGCACCGTCATGTCGGTCACCGGCGACGCCTCGTGCGCCATCGTGATGCAGAAAAAGGTGGGACAAAAACTATAACACACTATATACCAAATACATATAATGAGACTGTACGCGCAGCACGGGGAATTGTTAGAACGAATGTGCAAAGAATAGGGGCGGCCGTATGTTTTCATCAATGAACAGCTTACATAATTCCGAATATTTTTTCAAACATCAATCACACATTTGAAATTTATTTTTACTTTTGCACTCCCCAAAAAATCCATTGCCCTATGAAAAAAGCACTATTCCTCCCGATTTTACTTTTCGCCACTACGCTGTCTGCTACAGCACAAAGCGAGGCACAAGCCAAGTTGCTGACAGAAGCCTATAAACAACACTCCACCAAAATGCTGTTTGAATTTTTTGACCAATGGGCCGAAGAGGTACAGTCCAATGAAAATGAGGCCCCAGACCCATACGTGGCAGAGGCACACAAAGTGTTTTCCGCCTTCTACCAACCGTTGGACGATGCGGGTTCAGAATGGGGTAAAGATCTATATAAAAAAGAGCCCTATTTCATTGTTCAGGGCTCTCTGTGGGAGATTAAACAAGCAAAGGAAATCCCTGATAGTTACAAAGAATTCAGCACCCTCACCACTCTGGATTCGGCTGTGGAATTCCGTCCTCCCGTACATTTTGAAGGAAAGAAAATTGTTTATCTCACAAAGGGTTACAAGGAATTGTTGAACGCCTTTTTAGGGAATGTCCACACTGAACTAGGAGAGCAGAATATCATGCAGCCCGCATTTCCCATTGAAGAAAGCGAAAAGAGACACAAATTTTTCACACAGGCAGCCCTTATTTTCTACGGACACTGGGGTGGCTATTGGCAATACGAGACCTATCCTGAAGCCAACATCATCATCTTCAACCAGAACATGGATCGCGCCAAAGTGCTTTTCCGGTTTGTATATGAAGGCGGTGAAACAATTTTAGAAAAACAGAACGGTGAATGGATCGTAGTGGAGTCCCGTTTCACATGGATTGAGTAATATTTCCCTCTCAAATGAACAACAAGAAACTCTTAGGCACCCTGTGCGGCATCGGGGCGGCCGTGTGCTACGGCACCAACCCGTTGGGCGCACGTCTTTACGCTGAAGGGATGTCACCGAGCAGCGTCCTTTTCTGGCGCTTCGGGCTGGCATGGCTCATCATCGCGGCAGTGATGCTGCTGCGAAAGGAGAAACTGGCGGTGACCAAAAAAGAGTTCGCCACCCTCAGCGCATTGGGACTGCTGTTTCTGGCTTCGTCGCTCACCCTCTATGTCAGCTTCCAGCTGATGGATGTCGGGGTGGCCTCTACCCTACTCTTTGTCTATCCGGTACTTACGGCCGCCATCATGGCCATCTTTTTCAAGGAAAAACTCACTCTTGCCACCGTGTCGGCGATTTTGCTCTCCTTTGCGGGCGTGCTGTTGCTGTACTGGACGCCCGACGGCGGACAACTGTCGGCGCTCGGTGTGGTGCTGGTGCTCATCTCGGCCCTCACCTACGCCGTCTATATCATCATCATGAACCGCGCGAAGCTGGAGATGTCGGCCTTCAAAATCAACTTTTACGTACTCATTTACTGTGCGTTGGGCAATCTGCTAATGTCATTTTGCATGGGACAGGGATTCCAAGTGCCCGCCACGGCCTCCAGCTGGTTCTATGTGGGGTGGCTGGCGGTGGTGCCCGCGATACTTGCCTTGGTGATGATGGTCTATGCCGCCAAATACATCGGTTCCACGCCCACCGCCATCATGGGCGCTCTCGAACCCCTCACGGCTGTGCTGATCGGCATCTTCCTGTTTGGCGAGATCTTCACCCTACACCTCGCTTTCGGCATCGTACTGATTTTCAGCGCGGTGATTATCATTGCGTTGTATAGCAACCAGAAGGACAGCCAACTGGAGGCATGACACGCGGCGACCGATGCAATTAATACCATACAAACGTAGTGTAATTCAAAATAATCGTACCTTTGCATCCCCCAAAAATATCAAGCCAATGAAAACCACCCTCCACCTGCTGGCCGCCATGCTGCTGCTGCTGGCCACCTCGTGCCAGAATGGCACTCAACAAGAAACCAACGATCCCAAAGTGACGAACAATCCGCAAGAATCCACCATCATCATTGAAGAAAAGGATGGCGTTTCGCTGCTCTGCCAAGGCGACAAAACGCTGGTTTTCGGATGGGTGGATGTGGAGAATGAGATGTCTGCCGAGCTCTTCCGCGGCTCCTACAACGATAGTCTGCTCGCCGCCCTGATGCCTACGGGCGCCTCCCGCTCGGCCATCAACGCCTACATGGCGATTGACTCCACACACAAGGTGCTCTTCGATGCCGGACTGGGTGCCGACAAGGGCGGTCATCTGCTGGAAAACATGAAGAAAGCCGAGGTGGATCCTTCAGAAATCACCGCCGTGTGTCTTACGCACCTGCACGGCGACCATATCGGCGGGCTGCTGCTGAACGGCCGTGCGGCATTCCCCAACGCCACCCTCTACCTCTCGCAGGAGGAGTTCGACGCATGGAAAGACGGCGGACCTTTGGCAGCGAACAACGCCCTGTGGAAGCAGGTGTTGGCCGCCTACAAAGGACGTATCGTCACCTTCCACGACGGCGAGCATCTTTTCGACGGCATGGTGGTAGCAAAGCTGGCGCCCGGACACACCCCGGGGCACACCGTGTATGAGGTGGGCGGCACCTGCCTCATCGCCGGCGACCTGCTCCACGCGCAAGACCTCCAGCTGGAGCATCCGCAGTTCTGCGCCCGCTACGATGCGGATCCCGAGCAAGCCACCGCCACCCGCATCCGCATCTTCAACGAACTGAGAAACAACGGTCAATATATGGCAGGGGCGCACTGCTACCAACATTTCATCAACCTTAAAGAGAGGGGGGAGAAATAGCGAGTTTTTTTTTGTTGTGAAGGTTCACATTTTGGCTGTGAAGGGATAAATATTAGTCAAATATGTGTATTTTTGTCGCCGATTTTCTAAATATTTTTCAGATGAAAAAGTTCATCGTCATCGCTATAGTAATGGTGGCCACACACCTCAGCTGTCCACAATTGCAGGCACAGATTTTTAGGGGTTTTGACTCATATTCAGTGAAAGATGAGGTAATTACAGAACAAGAATGGACAGAAGCCGTTAAGCACAGAGCTGAGTACAATTGCATTCGTGATACGATGAATTGGCATAAAAGAAAAGCTGCTGAGGTGGCAGTATTTGAAACGCTGGGGGATGAAGATAAGACAGCTTATGTATGGACTGATTTGTGGCTCACGAACATCGGGATGTTTGTTGAACGCAACGAGACCATTGTTGAAATATGGCATGCTAACGACATGGAAGCCGTTTTTGTGGAGAACGGAGTTGCGGATACCTGCCGTATCGCAGGCAGCGATTTCGGTGTGTATAGCAAAGATGGGATTTTTGTAGGATGCGAAGGATTTGACTGCGATAACCATGTCCACCTATATTTTTACCAACATGTGGATTCTTCTGCGCAATGCCATATACACTTGTTAGGTGAATACGTATGTTCTGCCTATTTGCAGAATTACAATGATGAGAATGCGCTTGCATGGTATAAGGGAAGTCTCTATTGGACGGGATTCGACCTTCATCCTTCTGGAAAAGAGACTCGGACATTTCATAAACTCTCATTCCTTTCGAGCCCTGCCCCCGAGGGTGGGAAAAGCAGCTCCAAATCCGAAACAAAGTCTTATATTGATTTGGGGCTGCCAAGTGGAACACTTTGGTGCAACCAGAGCGAAGAGGGACTATACACCCACGATGATGCCGTTATCAGATTCGGAGATGCGCTGCCCACTACAGAACAATGGAAAGAATTACAGAATTCTTGCCAGTGGACATGGAATGGAAATGGATACAAAATCGTGGGACCGAACGGAGCCTCCATCATTCTTCCTGCTGCGGGACGCCACCTTTGTGACGGAACACCGGAAAGAGGCTCTGGTTACTACTGGAGTGCTTCTCCTTTTGTCAAAGACAATCTGATTTTAACCTTCGACAATCTCTTTTTTACCACATCCATAGTGATGTTTTATTACAGTAGTTCCTGCAACCAATACTCGGTTCGTCTAATACAGATGCAGTGATCGTTTCTATATTGTTAGTTATTTTCAAAAAACAAACCAACTCCATGATTTTTAATACAATATTTTAGAATCATGACTAAACTCCCCGCCCCCGACATCATCTCCTACATGGAATCCCTGCGCAATGAGAATCAGCAGGACGTGCTGATGCGGTTCTTCAAGACCGGACCGGGACAGTATGGCGAGGGCGACGAATTCCTCGGGCTCAAGGTGCCGCAGACCCGCGAGGTGGTGAAGGCCGCCGCCAAGGACTTCCCCCTCGACGAGGTACCCGAACTGCTCATGTCGAAGTGGCATGAGGTGCGGCTCTGCGGTCTGCTGATCCTCGTAGCAAAATTCGAGAAGTTGGCCACAAAACGCTTGGCGAACAATGCAGAAGCCGCCCGCCAACGGGACGAGATACTCACCCTTTACCTCCAATATGCCGAGCAGGCCAACAACTGGGATCTGGTGGACCTTTCCACCCACAAGATTTTAGGCAACTGGCTGTTGCTTCCCACCTTCCTTGGCGGCGGCGAACTGGGCATGCACGAGGAGTACAAGGTGCAGGTGATGGACGAGCTGGCCGCCAGTCCGTGCCTCTGGAAGCAGCGGATGAGCATGGTCTGCACATGGAAGACCATCCAGCAGCGTGACTCGTGGTGGTGCCTGCGCTACGCGGAAAAGCACCTTCACCACCCGCACGACCTGATGCAGAAGGCCGTCGGCTGGATGCTGCGCGAGATGGGGAAGCGGGTGAGTGTGGACCTGCTGCGCGAGTTCCTACAGCTGCACGCCCACGAAATGCCCCGCACCACCCTCCGTTACGCCATCGAACAGTTGGACGACGAGGAGCGGCAACACTGGATGAGGACATGAAACCAACATACTTTCAGGGAATTGCATGCAAAGCCATCACAAAAGAATTGATACAATGGTGTAGCCACACGATTCGCCACTTTTTTGTAATTTTGCATCTTCAAATCAAACGAAGGTACCATGTCGAAACTTCCCTTCATCGTCAGCTCGATGCGCCTGCGCACCCTTCCCCTATCGCTGGCGGGCGTGCTCATGGGCATCTTTCTCGCCGCTGGCGACGGCCCGGTGAGTGCCACCGTCATCGTGTTCACGCTGCTCACCACCGTCGGCCTCCAGATCCTGTCGAACCTCTCCAACGAGTTAGGCGACTTCCTCAGCGGTCTCGACCGCGACGGCCGCAACGGTCCCTGCTACAGTCTGCAGGTGGGCGGCCTCACCGTGCGTGAGTTCCGCATTACCATTGCCATCACAGCGGTCTGTTGCTGCGTATGCGGATTGATGATGGTCGGGTTTTCATACGGCTGGCAGGTCGGCTGGCAGCCCATTGTGCTGTTGCTGCTGGGAGCCAGCGCCATCTGGGCGGCCATGCGCTACACCCTCGGCAAGAATCCTTACGGCTACAAAGGGCTCGGCGACATTTTCGTGTTCCTCTTCTTCGGCCTCGTGTCGGTGATGGGCGGCTACTTCGTGCAGAGGCACACCCTGTCGCCTTGGCTGCTGATGCCCGCCAGTGCCATCGGGCTGTTCAGCGTGGCCGTGCTCAACGTGAACAACATCCGCGACATGGCCACCGACAAAGGCATCCGCCACACGGTGCCGCTGCGCATCGGCGAACGCAACGCCAAGATTTACCAAACCGCTCTCATCGCAGGCGGCTGTCTGCTGGTTTTCGGCTACCTGTTCTGCCAGCCCTCCACCCCGTGGCGGTGGCTGTCGCTGATTACCGTGCCGCTGTACGCGCTGCACCTTGCCGGCGTGTGGAAAAAGAGCGGCAAAAGCCTCGACCCGATGCTGCCGCTGCTGGTCATCACCACCTTCCTGCTGGCCATCACCGCAGGACTTCCCATCGCATTGCAATAATTCATTTAACTATCATAAAATAAAGAAAATCAAAGCATTATGATAGATCAAATCATCGCATTCAACAAGACATTTGTAGAACAGAAAAGCTACGAGAAATACCTCACCGACAAGTACCCCGACAAGAAGCTGGCGGTGCTGTCGTGCATGGACACGCGGCTGACGGAGCTGCTGCCCGCCGCACTCGGACTGAAAAACGGCGACGCGAAGATCATCAAGAACGCCGGCGGCCTCGTGATTTCGGCCTTCGACTCGGCGATGCGCAGTCTGATTGTCGCCATCTACGAGCTGGGGGTGAAGGAGATCATGGTGGTGGCGCACAGTCATTGCGGGGCGTGCCACATGAGCTACGACCACTTCCACCACGAGATGATCGCCCGCGGGGTGACGGACAAAACCCTCGCCACCATCCGCCAGTGCGGCATCGACCTGCATCACTGGCTGGAGGGCTTCAAGGATACGCCGACCTCCGTGCGCAAGACCGTCGAGACCATCCAGACGCACCCGCTCGTGCCGAAGGACATCGTGGTCCGCGGCTTCATCATCGACTCCGAGACGGGGGCGCTGGAAGAGATAGAGTAGGACAATTATTGGACATGTCGAAGGCGTGATACACGCCATCAGGCGCAATTACCACCACACGAGCGGGAAGCCGCGCTGTGTGGTGAAAGCACCGCATCATGCAACGTGTCTGGAACAGGCCAAGCATCTCGGAGAGATGCGACCCACACAATAAACCGCAGAAGATGGCATTATTAACAAATCATTTACACATCCATGAGCTACACACAAACCTTCTACCACATCGTTCTCTGCACACACCAACGCATTCCCGCCATAGCCGAAGCGCACGAGCGGGAGCTCTATTCCTACGTGCACGGATTTATCAACAACAAAGAGGCCCGTCTCTACCGCATCGGCGGGATGCCCGACCACGTCCATCTTTTCGTATCCCTGCCAGCGACGTTGGCTATGTCCAAGTTTGTACAAGAACTCAAAGTTTCCACCAGCAAATGGCTCAAAGAGAACCCGCATTTCCCTCTTTTCGACAGATGGTCGAAGGAGTATGCCGGCTTTTCGTACAATCTGCGCGACAAAGATATGATTGTCGGGTATATCGCCAAACAGAAAAAGCACCACCAGCACAAAACATTTGCACAAGAGTACTGGGCATTCCTGTTAGAGAACGGCGTTGAAATCAAGGAGGAGTACTTCCTTAAGGACTGACAGTTGCCACATGCCGGCGGCATGACACGCCCGCAAGGCGCAGTTAGTCGCATCTCTCCGAGATGCCTGCTGTCACGCACGCCCTTCACCACACGGTGACTGGCGGCTTGCCGTTTCACCACACTGCGCTTCGCTTGTATGGTGATATTTGCACTGCGTGCGTGGCGCCTCTGCGAGGCGGAGGCACAATTGCCATTCTATCCATATCCATCACGCATACACCTAAATTCTCACATCTTCTACACTGCATTTATATGAGATCAACAGGATGTCTCACTTTCACCAAAGTATCTTTTCTCAAAAACTGGCATACCAAATCACTTTTTTTGTAGTTTTGCAAAATCTTTAAATTTTAATACTTCACTTATGAAAGCTTACTTGCTCGACACATTCAAAAGGTTCAAACGTTACAGCGATACACTCGATGTCAAGACAAACTTATGCAATAAAACATGGTTAGTCTTCAATGATGAAGGTGAACGTGAAGTATTCATTTTCAACGAAGATGGAACCATGATTATTTCCTGCAATGGACTTGTTACAAATAGTTCGTGGAAATACATTCCGTCCAACAATTCCATTGTAATCACCACCCCCAAGCAGGCATATATGCTCCATCCCGCATTCCTCAACGGGATTGTTTTCGCCTTGCAACTTGATGGTGTAGAGAAATATTCTTTCCTTATTACCGAACAGAATGCACAAAACTTCAATCCTCAAACGCTCACGCAATTATTGGACTACTTTGACACAATAGAGAAGCAATTCCTTTTGGAAGAAAAAAGAAAAGAAGAGAAACGAGTTGCCCTTTTGCATGCGGAACAATTGGAAAAAGAGAAAAAAGAATTACATTCTACAGCAAAAAAAATAGTGTATAAAAAGAGGAGATGTAATTTCCTGTTTAAATTATATTTGAGTGACTCAGCAGAAGATTTGGGCGGAGCTTCTTTTTCTCTTTCTCTCTTATTAATACCATTAATTCTATATATTTGCTCAAGGACAGGTAGCTGCCAACATCACGAATGGTATGGTTGGATAGGGTTAGGAGTTGGTCTTCTTATAAGTAGTGCACCGGTATACGTTGTGATATACGAAGTTTATTCATTTCCATTATCAAACTTTCTTTATTTGCTGACACTAGGACCAGCATTATATTTCGGCAACCTTCTCGGTCTTTCCGACTGGTGGTCATTGCTCACTACACCTGTGGTTTCTTTCATTTTGGAATTACCCATTTTATTAGTAATGAGGCCTAAAGTAAAAAAATACTACTCGGAAATCGAGCAAGAATTCGAAAGGCTAAAGAAAGAACGCGGATTATCCTAGAATATAAAATGCAGAGATTTGGTTGATACATTCAGAGGCATTAAAAATTTCGTTCCTCCGTATCTGCTGCTCATACAAGGTAGCGCAGTATATTACAACAGCAAATAAAACGGCAGAGTAAAACACGCACTATGTCAATTCAACCAATGGTTATCAAGACAACGTCTATTGGTATATTCTCAATGCGCTGAACATTTCATCGATTTGAAAATCTTCTTTTTCTTTTTGTTCTTTCCATCTGTTATAAATAATTGTTTCTCTTCCTTCATCTTGTTTCTCTTCTTCATCTTCTTTCAAACGCTTTTCAACATCTTCAACCCTACATGAAACATGACGCCAGTTCCAATCTGGTAACAGTTCCCTCAATGTATCTATTTTTTCGTTTTGGTCATCGCATTCGTACGAGTAAGAAAAATCTTCAATTTCCTCCTTTAAATCATCATCGATTTTGTCATAAAAACGTCCTTTAGCAATCTCTTTTCCTAAGTCCAATTTATTGATCACTGATGCAATCTCTATCCACTCATCCGCATTAAGGGGTTCTTCTTCAATAATTTTTCTTAAAAATTCACCTGCACAGTGAAACAACCTATCCCAATCCAAAAGCCCTATCATTCCAATACGATATTTTATTTCAATTGAAAAATCACAAAGTTCATCTGTGTCATATCGTTTCTCCACAAAACCCTTATTCTGTTCACAAAAGGATGGGAATTTGGACATAAAACCAAATAAAACCCTTGATTCACAAAAACTTTCTCTATTCACATCATTACAGTTTCTATAATCCAACCGACATGTCTTCGACTGATTCCAAATACGGTCAAAAGACTCGTTTAGTATAGAGAAATCGCGCTCCCCAATACATATTTGACTATTTATGTTGCCCAGTTCGTGGTTATCAGTAAAAACAGAATAAAGTTGCTCTATAAAACAGGCTCCTGTCATCAATTGTGAAACAGTGTTGCTATTTTGACTTAAATAAAAAACCACAAAATCAGCAATTGAAGGATTGTACATTGACACCAATATCACACCATTTTTTGATTCCGTTTTGATGAAACAATTCATCAAAACTTTAAGAATTTTTCGCCATTTCAAATCATCATACGTCAATCCAACCTCGTTATATGTCAATTTGCAGAACGTCTTGTATGCTTCCTGAAAATCATTCATCATTACCTTACTATTCATGGTTCCCAACACCAGTAATGCGTATCGGGTATCAACATCTAGTTTTTCAAATGCAAACTGCCAAACGCTAACAGGACTGTCGAAGAATTCCTTGATTTTATCAGTGAAATCGTTAGGAGCAATAGAGTTCCAGATTTGCTTTTTGATAATTGACTCTATTACTCGAGGGTTGAAGTTCTTGTGCTCAATTAGTTCTCGATAACTATGTTTATCAATAAATGCATTAATGTATTCTGCTGGAATATCAGCCTCAGCCAGATGGTTGTATAAAATTCTTGCCTTGATGGACTTAGTGTAATACTCCAATTGTATTGTGCATTTGGCCAACTCAATATTGCTCATCGACAGTTTTTCATAATATGTCATTGCTTCTGAGAGTACGTATTCGCGTGTTGACAGAATAAATAATGTGTTTGCGCTGTTCCTCACTCCTTCGATAAACGACACCAACTTATTTTCAAAACTTAGCGACTGTTGAATAAAAGAATTACTACCAAGAAAATCATCAAAAAAGAATATTTGGCGTTTTTCCTTTTCAAACATCTTAGCTGCATTGTCTATATCATCGGTGATATACACAAACTCATCAAAACCCTGTGCCAGCATTGAATAGACCAGCATACGAGCCAATGTGGTTTTACCAATGCCTGGTATGCCTGAAATTATCACATAATGATTCTTCTTCAGAATTTCAAGTGCTTCATTCAGACTCTTATTCTCTACATACAGTCTTATGTCGCGCTTAATATTTTCAAGTTCAAAAGTTGACCAATTTACCGTGTCTTTGTTGATAATTAGATTCAACACATTTGTGCTGGCCAGCCATAATTTATGGTAATCTTTCTCAATTTCCTTATGATGATTTAAAAGGTTGTTCAAATCCTTCCGTCCTAATATGTCGGAGTTTTTTTTGATATGACGAGAGAATATTTCACGGATTTCCTTCTTTTGATTTACACTTAAATCAACGGAAGTGGTAAGAATATACCTTTGAGGATTAAGCCGTTTTACCTTATCAGCCTCTTTTTTCAAATGGCTTTTCAATTCATTCCATTCTTTATCCCGTTTGCATTGAATAATACAAGTCTGATCAATGTTGTAAGCAAACCGGAAATCAATGCCTTTGTCGGGGCCATCAGCAAAACTCTCAATGAAAATGTTTTCTCGAGCCTGCAACAAATCTCGCGAGAAACATTCAAACTCACTCGGTTGCAATATTTTGAAATCGTAATCTAGCATTAATTCATAAAATTATGGCAACATAATCAATGATAATTCTAATTATTCATTTGAAAGCAATCCATTTTTTCAGATGTATTGACTGGTACGAGAGCAACAAAACATATCTTACTGTCTTCCCTCTCTCTCCCTCATAAACTCATCAGCCACATACAGATCTCCGTAAAGGTACAGGCCGGTGGATTTGTCGTGGAGGTCGGCGCAGGTCTGGCTTTCGTAGAATAATTGCAGCGCTTTCACGGGCTCAATGTTCAGCCGTTTGGCCAACTCTACCGAGATAGCGCCAATGCGGTTGCTCATGATAATCTCCTGTACAACAGGTGATTTTACAGGGTCATCAGATTGTTTCGGTTCCATCGAAAATCAAATATTTGTCAGTTAATTCTTGTGAAAGCAGGCACATTTGGTTGTTAGGCTGGTGCTGAGACAAACGCATCAGAGCGGTGTCCTCGTCCATCAGACCTGCCATATAGAGGTTGACGGTATCAACTACTCGGTCGTTAGCAACACCGCCTTCAATATAATCATAGCTGTTAGCCACCGGCTCACCACGGCGGCTGGCCACAATAAACAACAGCCAATCTCTATCGTATGCCTTGAAAACTTTGCATCGAGCTTCAGCCAGTATAGCCTCGCGATTTAAACGATATCGATTTATGAGGGGAGTAGTACCCCTGCGATCAGCCACTTGAGTAGCCCAGTCAACCGCCTGCTGGCGTATATCTGTAATATAAAAACCTTGGCCGAAGTCCAAATTACGACGGCCGAATTTGCAAATAGGGAACTCTACCTTTTCAGTTCCTCCATGATAGACTATTATTTCGCTCATCTTCTTCCCTCCCAATTGTTCATGCATTCTACCAAAACCCCTGCAAGATTTTCTCTACTCTCACTATGAAGCGTTTCGTAGTGAGGAAGTATGAACCGCTCTATCAGTCCCACACGCTTCATCCGTTGGTAAACCTCTTTGTAGGAAGTGTTCAGCGCGCGGGCGGTGGTCTCAACACAGGTGGCCACAAAGGTCATCAGCACCTGTGTTTTTGATATTTCAACCATATTTTTCATAACGCAATATTCAATGCGGCAAAGATACAATTCTTTTTTAAAAAAAGAGTATTTTTGCCAGACGAAAACTAAAACTGAAAACCGCACCATCCCATCACACTAATTTCAACCTTTAGCCCCATGCCCACCCACGAAACCGTCACCGAACTTTTCAACACCATCGCCCCGAAATACGACCTGATGAACCACCTGATGTCGTTTGAGTTGGACCGCCTGTGGCGGCGGCGGGCGGTGCGACGCATCGCTGACAAACGGCAGCCCCTCAAGGTGCTCGACCTCGCCACCGGCACCGGCGACCTCGCCATCGCCACCGCCCGCCGCATGGGCGCTGATGGCACCGTCACCGGCGTGGACCTGTCGGAAGAGATGCTGATACAAGGCCGCTTCAAGGTGGCCGACGAGGGCCTGCAGAAAAATATAGAGCTGATAAAGGGCAATGCCGAATCGCTGCCTTTCGACGACGACAGCTTCGACCGCGTGACCGTCGCCTTCGGAGTGCGCAACTTCGAAAACTTGGAGGGTGGCCTGCGCGAAGCGTGGCGCGTGCTCAAACCGGGTGGCCGGCTGGTGATTCTCGAACTCTCCTACCCCGACAATGCCCTGCTACTCAAAGGATATAAACTTTATGCGCTGCACTTTTTACCCTGGTTGGGCGAAAAAAAATCAGGACAGCGGGAAGCCTACACTTATCTGCCAGAATCTATCTTGCGCTTCCCAAAACCCGAAAAATTCATCCCCATATTAGAAAAAACGGGCTTCAGCAACTGCCAAGCCCGCTCGTTATCGTTCGGTATCTGCCGCCTTTATACGGCCGAAAAATAAGCCTCCGCTACTCGCCCATATCCTCCGGATAGTCGTCGTTGTCGAGTTGTTTCTCTATACGCTTCTTATAATTATTAATCTTATAACTTATTGAAAGCGAGATATTCAAACGTCCACGCTCGCGCACGCTGTAGGCATCGTAGCCGTAATTGCCGCGGCCCGAAGATGTTGTAATTTTGTTCTTGTATGAATTGACCAAGTTGCGGATGTTGAGGCTCACTACAAGGGATTTGTTGAGGAACGACTTCTTCACGCCGAGGTCAAGACCATAGTTGCCCGACTGCTTGCCCTGGCCCACACCGCCGGAGCCCCAGCCCATGCTGCCCGTGGTGATGCTGGGCGCACGGTAGCGGAAGTTCAGCTGTATCTGCCAGTCTTTCGGCAAGTTGAAGGTCTGGTTGAGGCGTACACGCCACGTCCAGTCGCGAGCGAGAGAGTCATCAATATGCTCCTCGCTGTTGATGATGAGGCGGTAGAAGCTGCCACTAAGTGAGATGCGCCAGAATTTCCACAGCTGCTGCCCATACACCAACTCAATGCCGAAGTTCTGACTGCTTTTCAGGTTGCGGTAGGTGGTAAGGGTGTAGGTGTGCTCCTCGCCCGCCACCGTATCCTGCAGAATATCAGTGTAACGGCTGATGATGTTGTTGCGATGACGGTAATAGAGCGTTGCGCTGAGCGATGATTTCTTGATGGTCATCAGGTAACCCAGCTCCACCGAGTTGGCAAATTCCGGCTGCAGGTCAGGGTTGCCGCAGCGGTAGTTCTGGCGGTCGGAGACGTTGAGGAACGGGTTGAGCTGCCAGATGTTGGGACGGCTCACACGGCGCGAGTAGCTCACCTGCAGCGAGTGCTCCTTGGTGATGTCGTAACGCACGTGCAGCGTGGGGAAAAGGTTGTAGTAGTTGCGTTTGTGAATCTCGCCCGCCGACTTCAGGTCGGAGGTGGTGTTGGCAATCTCGCCACGCACACCCGCCTGCAGTTTCAGCTTGTCCCAGAAAGAGGTGGAATAGATAAAGTAGGCTGCATTGATCCACTCGGTGAATACAAAGTGGTTGCTGCGCGACGGGTCAAGGGCCACTTCGGTGGAATCATCTCCCTCGTAATATCTATAATCTTCACCCACTGAACGATATGACACTTTATAACCTGTTTCAATACGTCCTTTTTGTCCCACGGGGGTCACAAAATCCACCTGTGCGGAGGCATTGGTGTTTCTGTCCACGGTGGTGGAGCGCTGGGTGATATCAAGGTGGTCGGTGGGGAACTCAAAGTCCTGGAAGGTAGAGTCGGTGCTTTTGCGGTCGTTGTGGGTGTAATAGATGTCGGCGGTCAGCTCCTGCCCTTTCTTTTCGAAAGTCTTTTTATAGCTGATGGTACCGCTGTAATTGTTGCGCTTGCCAAGGTCGCCCGACTTCTGGAAATACTTCTCGTAGAGCAGTAGTTCACGCATCCGCACGCTGTCGTCCTCGACGCTCAGCTCGCTGAAGCTGCTGTTTCTATTATTATTATATGAAAAGGTAAAACTCAGCGTATTTTTGGCGTTAATGCTCCAGTCGATGCCGGTGCGCAGGTTATGGTTGTAGCCGCCGAACTTGCCGTAGTTTTCTTGGAAGAGGCGTGTGGTATCGTCGCCGAACCAAGAGCGCCGATCGGTGGTGCCGCCGTTATAGTGGTTGTGCCCACGGAAGTCGTAACTGAAAAACAGGTTGATTTTGTCGTAGCTATAGTTGAAGTTGAGGTTGCCACTATAGCTGCCGAGTTTGGGTTTGTTGCGGAAAAGCTCCATGCTGCCGCGCAGACTCACCATACCGTTGAAACCGCTCTCTTTGCGTTTCTTGAGCACCACATTCAGAATGCCGCTCTCGCCGTCGGGCTCGAGCCGTGCGGAGGGGTTGGTAATCACCTCAATGCTCTGGATGAGGTTGGCGGGAATCTGGTCGAGGGTGAGGTGCGTGGGTTTGCCATCCACCAGAATCGTTACATTCTCGCTGCCACGCAGGGTGACATTGCCGTCCATATCCACATCCACCGACGGGATCTCCTCCAGCACCTCCACGGCGGTGGCTCCTTCGGTGGTAATGCTCGACTCCACATTAAAGACCGTCTTGTCGAGATTGCTCTCCAACATTTCCACTTGAGCTACAATCTCCACCCCTTCAAGGGTTGTGGCTTCTTGTGACATCTTGATTCTCTGAATCTTATACACCGGATTTTGCTGACTGAGCGTGAACGGCTGGGTATATACCGTAGCATAGCCAAAGTACTCAATTTTGAGAAAAGCTTTCCCGAAAGGGATGGCATCAATCACGAATTTACCCTCCAAGTCGGTAATGGCGTAGGTAATGAGGGTCGAGTCGCCGACATTAAGCACATACACACCCGCGTAAGACAATGGCTTAGCATTCTTGTCGCAAACACCACCCACCAGCACACCCGTGGTGGGAGTCACCAATTGGTTATAATCAGTATTTTGTGAAAAAACTAAATTATTGAATATCAATAAAAAAGAAAAAAAGAGAAGAAAACCTTTAAGCCGCATCTACAATATAATTCTAAATAAACAGATGGGATGACATGATTTTTAATCAAAAGTTTAATATTAGTAAAAAAAATCACCGACTCAAGCAATTTTATTATTTTTGCAAAAACATTTTTATGAAAAGATTTTCTCTGCTATTCATTTGCATTAGTCTGACAATCTGTTTGTTAGCACAATCCTCCCCTATTACCACCGTCACCTTGAAAAACGGAATGAATGTGGTGATGTGCGAGGACCACAGCCAGCCGAAAATTTATGGCGCGGTTTGCGTGCATGTAGGTTCTAAGAACGACCCCGCCGACAATACCGGCATGGCCCATTACCTCGAACACCTCATGTTCAAAGGCACTGACAAAATCGGCACCCTCAACTGGGAGAAAGAGCGGATTTATCTGGATGATATCACCCAGCTGTATGATGAATTGCACGACATTACAGACCCCGCGCAAAGAGAATCTATTCTTCTACGAATCAATAAATTGAGCAACGAAGCCACCCAATATGCCATCCCAAATGAGGTGGATGTGATTTTGGATAAGATGGGCGGTGAGGGCATCAACGCATTCACCAGCACAGATGTCACCTGCTATCACAACTGCTTTCCAGCCAACCAGTTGGAAAAATGGCTGACGGTTTACACCGAGCGTTTCCGCCATCCTGTTTTCCGCCTGTTCCAGAGCGAGTTAGAGGCTGTTTATGAGGAGTACAACATGTACCACGACAATCCCATCATGGTTTTCATGGAGGACGCGCTGGAACTGGCTGCCGACGGACATCCTTATGGTCGTCCCACCATCGGCTACCAAGAGCACCTCAAGAACCCGCAGATCTCGGCCATGCAGCAATTTTTCAACACCTACTACCACCCCTGCAACATGACCCTCGTGCTCGTGGGTGATTTCAACACCAAGGACATCCAGTCCCTGCTCGACAAAACCATCGGCAACCTGCACAACGAAGCGCCGGGAGTGGACAAAGACCTCGCCTATCGGACTGAACGCATGAACACCAACCTCAACCAAAAAATCGCTGTGTCAGGGCAAAAAGTCATCAACCTGAAAGAGACTCCTGTGAAGATGGGCGTTCTCGGTTTCCAGACGGTGGCCGCCAACCATCCCGACGCCCTCTACCTCGATATTTTAGGCCGACTGCTCAACAACAGTTCCTCCACCGGACTTGTGGACCAGCTCAACAACGAAAACAAGCTGCTCATGGCTTACAGCTTCAACTACAGCATGGTGGAAGATGGTCTGTTCGCCTTCTTCTACGCACCGAAAATTATCGGGCAGTCGCACGAGCAGGCCGAAGCACTGCTTTTGGGTGCCATCGACTCACTGAAAAACGGCCATTTCAGCGATGAGCTCTTCAATGCGGTCAAGATGGAATATCTCACCGATTACCTTTCTGGCATGGAATCGATGGAAGACAAGTTCGATGAAATCTTGGGGATGGTAATTGACCAGCAGGACATGGTTTTTTATGAAAAGAAAGAGACCTTGATACGGCAGCTCACCAAACAGAACTTGATGGAAACCGCCCGCCGTTATTTCACCGACGACTGCCTGATGATTCGTTCGAGCATGGGTTTCAAGAAGATGGAGAAACTCGACAAGCCCAACTGGTCGCCTGTGGTGGCGAAAAACACCGACCAGCAGTCCGACTTCGCCAAGCAAATCGCCAAGATGACGGTCAAAGAGCTGAAGGCGCAAGATAAAAACATTGCCGACAAAGTGCAAGTGATCGAAATCAATAACGGATTTCGTCTGTACAGTGCCGCCAATCCCGTCAACGACATCTTCACCCTTAACATCAGCTACAACTACGGTTACAACTCAGACAAGCGTCTCCCTAATGCCATCAGCTACTTTAACTTACAGGGCACTAATAATCAATCATTTGATGAATTCCAACTCAAGCTCCAGCAGATTGGAGCGTCGATGGAGGTGTTCTGCACTGCAGACCAGACCATCATATCCATCAGAGGATTTGACAATGAGCTGAAAGAAATTCTTTTCCTTTGCCAAGAGAAATTGTTGAAACCCGGCAACGATGAGAGCAAACTCGCCACGCTCATCGACGAGGAAGCTTCTGCACAGAAGATGCAGAAAAAGGATGCCAGCGCGTGGGGAACCGCCTTGTTCCACTACGCCCTGTACGGACAATTTTCACCCGAAATCCACAAAATGACCCTCAAGGAGTTGAAGAAGGTATCCGGAGAAGAGCTGTTAGACGCTTTCAAACAAGCCACAAGTTTAGATGGGCATGTCACATATGTGGGCAACCATGATGCGAAAGAGGTGGCTGACCTGCTCCAACGGACCTTGATCCGTGAACCCGCAAAGAAATCCAGCGAGTCAAAAATAAAGAAAGAGACTACCCGGGGGCTGCCCGCGCTGCGCACATACGACAAGCCCACCATCTTGCTGGTCTCCAACAAGCAGTTCATCCAAAGCAACATCTATTTTTATTTGCAAGCGAAGCCTGTTGTCGGACTGAGTCCGCGGACAGTATGTCTGGCCTACAACGAGTACATGAGCGGCAGCATGGCAGGAGTTATCTTCCAGGAAATCAGAGAGCTGCGTTCGCTCGGCTATTCCGCATACGGAGGCTACAGCTACGACTGGCTGAACCGTCGACAAGGGATGGTATGGGGCTATTTGGGCACTCAGGCCGACAAGACCGTTGAGGGTTGCGAGGAGATGGCAAAGCTGCTGACCCAGTTCCCCGAGAAGCCCGAAAAATTCGAGAATGCCAAGGAGGCGGCCATCCGTAAGTTAGAGACCTCCACGGTACATTTCCGCGACCTGCCCGCAAAGGTATGGCAATGGAAAGAGCAGGGCTACAAAGGCGACCCCACGACAGAACAGCTCCAGCTGTTGCGCAACATCACATTTGATAATGTGAACGAGTTTTACAAGATTTCGACTGAAGGTGCGAACATGGTCATCACCATTGCGGGCGACAAGAAACGCATGGATCTGAAGGCGTTAGGCGAGAAGTTTGAAATCATCGAGGTGAAGCCTGGGGATATCATGAAGTAGAGATGAGATTCTTCGCGTCTTCGACGATGATTAAAATTGGAAATAGATAAAGGGCTGTATCTCTTCCGATTGAAGCTGCAATATGCATTGTATCAATAGGATGAAAGCTATCGCCTTCACAATAAAAGGAGTACGTATGTATAATTCCTCCACTTTATGGAATTGTGAGGACGGAATAGCATGAATAGCGATCATCGCCAGCATCAGAATAACGAATAGCGGACGGGCCTGAACAAAAGCCACAAGCATCGCCCAACTATACCCTCTGCCGCACTGCCGCAACAGCAGCATCGCATCCGAAAAACTGTCCGCACGGAAGAACACCCACAATGCAGAGACCAAAACCAGGGTTAACAACCAGCCTACCATTCGCCCCCATAAATGCTGTTCCATCTTGCCACCAGTAATCCGTCGCCAAAGTTTGTCCATCACTAACCCCAAGCCATGCATGCCACCCCAAAACACAAACTTCCAATTGGCGCCATGCCACAATCCACCAATCAACATAGTGACCATCAGGTTCAAATAAGTACGAAAATGGCCTTTCCTATTACCACCTAAAGGAATGTACAGATAGTCACACAGCCAGGAAGAAAGGCTTATGTGCCAGCGCCTCCAAAAGTCAGTTATCGAAATGGCCTGATAGGGTTTGTTGAAGTTGATCCCCAAGTCAAAACCCATCATCTTCGCCATACCGATGGCCATATCCGTGTAACCGGAAAAATCACAATAAATCTGTATCGTGTAGCCCAATATTGCCATCAATGCCTCCACTCCACTATAGCCTGCCGGATTGCCAAAAACCAAGTCGTTATATTGTGCCAAATAGTCTGCCACCGCCTTTTTGAACAGTCCCTGCATAATTAGGAAAAAACCCTTTTCAACTTCTGTCACTTTGATACTCACCGATTTACGAAGTTGAGGAAGGAAATCCTTAGCTCTCACAATCGGTCCGGCCACGAGCTGTGGGAAAAAAGTGATATAAAAGGCATAGTTCCAGAAGCTGGCTTCTTCTTCCAAATCCTTACGATACACATCAATCGCATAGCTCAACAGCTGGAATGAATAAAACGAGATACCGACAGGCAGGAAGATATCAAGCGGATGATACTCATGTTTCATCAGAGCACAGACATTCTCATACGCAAAATTAGCATACTTAAAATATCCTAATATTCCGATTATCAGGAGGATGACAAGAAATAGAATCCATTTTCTTTTCCTATTTTCACGATGATTCATCCATTTGACAAGCCAATAAGTAGCGATCAGGGTTCCCAGCAAAAGAAGGACAAAGATACCGCTTGTCTTATAATAGAAAAAAAGGCTAAAAGCAAAAAGGAAAAGTGTGCGGCTCAATCGGTTACGATAAATCGCAGCATATATTGACAGCACAAAAATGAAGAAAAACATGAATAGGAAGCTGTTGAACATCAACGGGGCTTCCGGATGATAAAGAAAAATTTGCTTTAACAGCTCCATGTTCAGCTTCTTTTAGATGAAAGCAGTACCGTAGGCGGTGCCTTCGAAACAGAGTGATCCGGGATTTCCATCACTACACGATGGGCGGCGTCATGATACAGGTAATGGGCAATACTATCCATCCACATAAATGCCGATGACTTGACAGGATGCGCATTGTCACTTCCGCGCACATACGAAAGGCGTTTGGACTCGAAATAATGCCCCGGCCCCACATTTTCTACAATCATATCATTAATGCCTGTATCCTCTTTCCAGTTCGGGGGACCAATCCAAACATAGGGAAGGTCGCCGATTTCAGCAAGAATATGCTTCACATACACATCCCTTTTATCTTTAATATCCCTGATAAACAGCTCATTGGCACCCAAAACCAATAAAACATAGGTGGGGTGGTACGTTTCGATGAAATGACTCAACGTATCGCATGAGCCATAGATTTCAGTAGAAGAACTGTACCAAATAACCGACTTCATCGAATGTCCATTTTTTGCACAGTAGTCGTTGAGACGCAGCCGCAGATACTCGCCCATAGAGTCTCCTATCAGCAGGAAACGCTGACGCGAAGTGTCAAGCGCACCCAAAAGCTCAAAGAGATCAGCACACTCCACGCTCTGCCCCATTCCACTCGTGTCCGGTTTGGTTATTCTCGCAATGGGTTTCTGATGGTTCTGGCTGACAGGATCATTTCTTTTCACCAAATCCAAAGGGAGTTTCTGTTTTTTCAAGGAGACTGAAAACTGGATATCATCCGGCATCAGGGCATACGATGTAAACAGCACAAAAGCAAGGCATAACAATGCCAGATACTGAAAGTAATTTCTTTTGGGAAGAATATATTTGTACCTTCTTTTCATTTCAAAGGATATTTACGCTGACTAAAAAGCCATTCAATGATACCACATTGCTCAAATGGACGGTTCCAACAAGCATGTCCTAGATCATCAAACAATTCCAATGAGACCTGTTCCCCACCACAACTGCGGATCGCCTCGTACATTTGCACACTGCGTGAGGGCATTACCAGCCGGTCCCTCTTGCCATGGAATATTCTAATAGGGATGGATGTGAGTTGCATGGCGAATGAAGGATCTCCGCCACCGCAGATCGGCACTGCCGCAGCCAACAGATTGGGGCGGCGCTGCATCAAATCCCAAACACCAAATCCACCCATTGAAATACCAACCGCATAGATACGACAGGTATCCACCCTATGGGTGGCAATCAAGCTGTCTAACAGATACATCAAAGCCGACATTGGATGCGAAGGGGTCGCTTCCATCGTATGTGAAGGCAATGTCCAGTCAGTTTCAGCCCAGCGATATGCAGACCCGCACTGCGGAATTAACATTCTGAAATTGAATTTATCACGAATGGTGTCCTGCATAAAATACCTCACACAATGCCTTAATTGGAGCTGATTATCGTCTCCCCTTTCTCCAGCACCATGCAGAAAAATCACGAGTGGCAATTCAACTTTATCATCCAATGTATCAAAGTTGTAAAGCAAATAGGGCAACGTGTCACCCTGTACCAAAAGCGTATCCCCACGAAACAATAGGCCATCGTCCTGCCCCTTTGATACCGGGCAGAACAACAACATTAACGCGCAAAAACTGCTTAACGCGGTGAGCTTCACTATCCAACAATTTAAGCAATCATACGACAACGCGCCCTCTAATGTTACAAAGTCAGCCACGGACAATCCCGCAGCTGACTTTGACCTGGCAATAAACCAATCCTTCCCGTACTACTTGCCCATGGCAATATTATAGGTGTCGGTAGCGATGACCAGCTCTTCGTTGGTGGCCACCACTACGATTTTCACCTTGGAGTCGGGGGTGGAGATGATGGCATCGTCGCCGATGACGGTCTTGTTTTTCTCCTTGTCGAGCTTGGCACCGAGGAATTCCAAACCTTCGCAGATGGGTTCTCTCTGGAAGAAAGCATTCTCGCCAATACCGCCGGTGAACAGGATGACGTCCACACCGCCCATAGCAGCAGCGTACGCGCCGATGTACTTCTTCACTCTGTAAGAGAACATATCAAAAGCGTAAGTGGAACGCATATCGCCTGCCTCTTTGCCGGCACGGATGTCGCGCATGTCAACGCCCTTGCCAGAAACACCCTTCAGACCGCACTCTTTGTTGATGAAGGTGGTGATCTGCTTGAAGCTCATGTTCTCTTTCTCCGCGATGTGCAGCATCACGCCGAGGTCGAGGTCGCCGCAGCGGGTACCCATCACGAGGCCTTCCACCGGCGTGAAACCCATAGAGGTATCCACCGACTTGCCGTCCTTGATGGCGCAGATGGAAGCGCCGCTACCGAGGTGGCAGCTGATGATTTTGGAGTGGTTGTAGTCCACACCGGCGATTTCTGCGGCGCGAGGACCCACAAACTTGTGGCTGGTGCCGTGGAAGCCATAGCGACGGATACGGTCTTCTTCATAATATTTGTAAGGAATGGCATACAGATATGCGTGCGGCGGCATGGTCTGATGGAAGGAAGTGTCGAAAACAGCCACGTGCGGCACGTTGGGCAGCAGCTGCTTCATGGAGTTGATACCCACGAGGCTGGCGGGATTGTGGAGCGGAGCAATCTTGCAGAGTTTTTCGATCTCGGCGATGGCCTTGTCGTCAATCAGGCAGCTCTGGGTGAAATACTCGCCGCCGTGAGCCACGCGGTGACCCACTGCACCAATCTCATCGAGGGAGGAAATAACGCCCATCTTGGGGTCGGTCAGCGCATCCAGCACCAGTTTGATACCGGCAGCGTGATCCGGGATGGGAGTCTGGGTGTAATATTTGTCTTTGCCGACCGGCTTGTGGGTGAACTCGCCCATCTCCAAGCCGATACGCTCCACCAAACCTTTGGCTTTCAGCTCGGCATTGTTCGCCATGTCAATGAGTTGGTACTTGAGGGAAGAACTTCCGCAGTTGATGACTAATACTTTCATGATTTTTGTTTTTATTGATAAATTTGGTTAATAATTTCTTGATTACAAGCATTATGCGGCAGTCTTGACCCTCGGGTCGAGCCAGCCGTAGATAATATCGACAACAATATTAATAATGACTAAAATGATGGAGATATAGAGTAGCGAGCCCATCAGCACGGGGAGGTCGTTCTGACTCAGGGCATCCACAATGACCACGCCCATCCCCTTCCAGTCGAAGATGTACTCCACGAACACCGCACCGGCCAGCAGTCCGGCCAGCCAGCCCGAGATGGCGGTCACCACCGGGTTGAGGGCATTCTTGAGGGCGTGTTTCAGCATGATGCGGGCGGGAGTCACCCCCTTAGCACGCGCCGTACGGATGTAGTCCTGCGACATCACATCCAGCACCGAACTTTTGGTCAGTTCGATGACGATAGCCAAGGGACGGATGCCCAGCGTCAAGGCCGGCAGGATGATGTTCTTCAGATCCACGAACACTCCCTGTCCGTAATCATCAACAGAATAGAGACTTCCGAACATGCTGAGGCCTGTATAGTCGGACAGCAGATAGGCGAATATCCACGCTAAGAGGATGGCGACGAAGAACGAGGGCACCGACATGCCCAGCACTGCCACCAGCAGCGAGGTCTTGTCGAACCATGTACCCTGGTAGATGGCGCACAGCACCCCGATGAAGATGCCCACTACAATGCCGAAGATGATGGAGACGATGGCGAGCAACATGGTCTTCGGGAAGGCCTCCGCAATGATGTCGGCCACCGGACGGTCGCCATGGTACGAGCGACGCAGGTAGGGAGCCTTCAACACTACTGCCGACTTCTCAAAACACATCATCTTGACATAATGATAATTACGGTCATTCAGATAGAAAAAGTTGGTGGCATCATCGGTGCGATGCCATGAGACAGGCGACAGGTCATTGAGGTAGCCCAGATACTGGACTGCTATCGGCAGGTCCAAACCGAGCTGATGGCGGATAGCATCTTCTGTTTTTTTGTCGTTATGCTGCCCCATGATCTCGCTCACAGGGTCAGTGGGCAACACAGCAAACAGGAAGAAAACGAGCGTTATCACTCCAAAAAGGAGCAACAACCCGTAACCGATTCTCTTCAGGATAAACCTCAGCATCCGCTCTTACAGAAGAAGATAAAGTTAGAAAACCAGCTTAAAGCCAATGCTATGCACGTTGATAATCTTGATGCTGGGGTCGTGTTCGTTGAATTTATGGCGCAACTTGGCGATATAGACGTCCATGCTGCGGGCGTTGTAGAAACTGTCGTCGCCCCAGATCTTCTTCAGCGCATAACCTCTCTCCATAATCTCATTTTTCTTCTCAATCAGCATGCTGAGCAGCTCCACCTCGCGGGTAGTGAGCTTCTCCACCACTTCCCCATTCTTGGAGAGCGTCTGCTTGTTAGGATCGAAACTGAGTGCGCCCACCTGAACAGGCTTGTTGGGGTCGCCGTCGACATTGCTGACACGGCGAAGCACGGACTGTATGCGGGCGAGCAGCACCTCCATGGAGAAGGGCTTGGTAACATAGTCGTCGCCGATGGAAAGGCCCTGCAGGATATCCTCCTGCATACTCTTGGCGGTGAGGAAGATAATCGGGATTTTGCTGTCCACCTTGCGGATGCTCTCCGCGAGGGTGAAGCCGTCCTGAATGGGCATCATCACGTCCACAAGACAAATGCCGAAAGTGTTGGCGCAGAACATCTCATAGGCGACCTCACCGTTGTTAGCGTGCATCACCGAGAAGCCCTTGGCCTCCAGATAGGTCGTAAGAACCTTCCCTAAGTTAACATCATCTTCCGCTAATAAAATTTTGCAAGTTTCCATATCGTTCATTTTTTATTGTTCTTATAAGGTATATAGACGGTAAATGTGGAGCCTTCTCCCAGCACACTTTTCACCTTCACCCGTCCGCCATGAATCTCCACAATCTTCTTCACATAATTGAGTCCCAGACCGTAGCCTTTGTTATCATGGACATTTCCCTTGGTAACGCGATAGAACTCATCAAAAATATGCTTAATGTTCTTTTTAGGAATACCAATGCCGTTGTCAGTGACCGATACCGCCAGCATCCCCCGTTCGCACCAAGTAGAGAGTTCTATGACAGGCTGCTTGTTACTGTATTTGAGCGCATTTTCAATCAAATTGACAAAGATGCTCTCAACATGCGACTTGTCAGCCACCACGATGGGCATTTCCGCATTGAAACGGGTGACAAACTTGCCGCCAAGGTTGGTGACCTGGAGCGAAAAACTCCTCACGATAGCATTCAACACCCCATGCACGTTCACATCCTCAGCATTAATCTTGAGCTGCCCCTTCTTGAGTTGTGCCAGCTGTAGAATGTTGGTCACCATCTTCTGAAGTCGCTCATTTTCAGCGCGAATCATGGAGACATACGACTTCCTGGTCGCCACATCGGTCTGGATAGAATCATCCTCCATGGCTTCACAAGCGAGAGAAATCGTAGAAATCGGAGTCTTGAACTCGTGCGTCATATTGTTGATGAAGTCATTCTTCACCTCCTGATTGCGCTTCTGCTGCGTCAGAGTGACAATCATAATGATCATCAACAAACTGAGCAGCACCACAATGCCGGCGATAGGAAGCACGATGGGAAACATCTTTTTGAGGAAGAAGGCACGCTCGGACGGGAAATTCAAGATGAGATAATGAGTATAAACCTCCGTATTATTGGTCTGTAGAGCAAAGATATAAGCTTTGTCCACAATATTCTTATCCATCGACTTGCTCCTGATCACGAAGTGGTCTTTAGGGAAATTAAAGATACCATACTCAAAGGCGATATCCATCCCGTATTCATGAAGCGTTTTCTTCACAATGTCGGTGAAATCGTGACTGTCGATACGTTTGATAATGGAGTCGGTATAGAGGGAATGGCCGGTAGCCACCGTATCCAAAACAACAATTTTGGCACTATCATCACTGTGGAAATAACTGGTATCCTGCTTCAGAATGACCAGGTCTCCTTGGTATTCGGTAACAGTCTGTGTGAGCAAAGCACTCGGCACCCCGTCATTCATCACCAACAAAGTATGGGTATCCGGAGAATCCGCTGATTCAGAAAAAGATACCAAGGCAGTATCAGACATGAACTCCTCATTGATTCTGTTGTTGAACTTCACTGCAATCTCGCGTCCCACCTTCAGCACTTCGCCGGTGAAAGCTGCCTTTTGAGCCTTTTCAGCCTGCACATACAACCGATAGAAACTGAAGGCCAGCACCCCCAAAAGGATGAGCAGCAACAGAATCCAGCAAAAGAGGAAAATCACACGTTTGCGTCCCATATCATCTTTTCAAATGCGAGGGCAAAAATACAACTTTTTAAGATAGAAAACAAATTTTATCCCCTATTTTTGGAGAAAAATGATGCTCATGAAAATCAACCGACTATAAGGCCGCCGCCCACCACCAAGCCGTCCTGATACAGCACCAGCGACTGTCCGGGCGTAACGCCCCACACCGGCTCGTTGAAACGGAGTTCCAGACTGTCGCCGTCGATGCTCACAACCGCCTCCGCCGCCGCACTCCGGTACCGGATTCGCGCCTGCACCTGCGGATGCTCGCGCAACCTTTCTGCGTCGGTGAAACTGCAACCCTCCGCACGCAAAGTGGTGGTCAGCAGGTCGTTGCGATCGCCCAATGTCACCGTGTTGTCCTTCGCTGAAATGGCGGTCACGTACTTCGGCGTGCCAAAAGCCACCCGCAACCCCTTGCGCTGCCCGATGGTGTAAAACGGAAAACCATCGTGCTGGCCCACCTTGTTTCCTTCCCGATCCAAGAAGTCACCAGGGTGGACTATCTCACTAAAATCGGGCACATTCTCCGACAAAAATCTACGATAGTCATTATCTGGAATGAAACAAATTTCCTGACTTTCAGTTTTTTGCGAAAGTTTTACATAACCATGGTCGAAGGCTATCTTTCGCACCTCCGGCTTGGTGAGATTCCCTAATGGGAAGATGGTGCGGGACAAGTTCTCCTCGGTAAGCCGCCATAAAAAATAGGTCTGATCTTTCATGGTGTCGGCGGCAGTACCCAGATAATAATGGCCGTCGCGCTGCACCACCCGCGCATAATGCCCCGTGGCAATGCCGTCGCAGCCCAGTTCATCAGCTTTATCCAACAATAATCCCCACTTGATGGAAGAGTTGCACAGCACACACGGGTTGGGCGTGCGCCCGTTCATATATTCATGGATGAAATCACCGATGACATGCTTCTTAAAGGCCTCTCGAAAATCCAAAATATGATGCTCAAAACCCAGCTGCTCAGCCAGATGGCGCGCCTCCATGATGGAGTCGATGCTGCAACAGCCGCGCTCTTTGGCGATACAACTCTCCTTGATGCTGTCGAACGTGCGGAAGGTGCCGCCCACCAGCTCATAACCCTGTTCCAGCAACAAAAGCGCCGACACGGTACTGTCGATACCGCCGCTCATCGCCATCAAGATTTTCTTTTTCTTCATCCCCAAAATTTTCCAGCAAAATTACAACTAAAAATCAAACCGCGAATATCAAGATTGAGAATTTTATAATATTTTTGCCGAAAGAAAAATGACAAGGGCCAATCTTTTCATAAACCATTATAAAATAATAATTTAGATTAAAATAATGACGAACATATCCTCCATTCTCACCCAGCAACATTTCGAAAAAGATGAACTCGTTGCCCTGCTTGCCTGCGAAGGCGACGACATGGACCTGCTTCTGAAAAGGGCGCTTGAGGTGAAGAAGGAGCATGTGGGGCCTCAGGTGCATCTGCGCGGCCTCATCGAGCTGAGCAACATCTGTCGCAAGTCGTGCCTCTACTGCGGCATCCGCAGCGACAACCGCAAGGTGGAGCGCTACGAGCTGACCGACGAGGAGGTAATCAGCTGCGCCCGACTGGCGCATCAGCTTGGCTACGGCTCGGTTGCCATACAGGGCGGCGAGCGCAGCGACAAGGTCTTCACCGACCGCATCACGCGCCTTGTGCGCCAGATCAAAGAGATTGACGGCGGATCGCTCGGCATCACGCTCTCGCTCGGCGAACAAAGCGAGGAGGTGTACCGCGACTGGTTCGAGGCCGGCGCACACCGCTATCTGCTCCGCATCGAAGCCTCCAACGAGGAACTTTACTACCGCATCCACCCACGCGACGAGCGGCATGACTTCCACCAGCGGCTCGGCTGCATCGACCAGCTGCTGAAAATCGGCTACCAGACAGGCACCGGCGTGATGGTGGGTCTCCCCTTCCAAACCCTCAGCGACCTCGCCGACGACCTCCTCTTCTTCCTCCGCAAAGACGTGGCCATGGTCGGCATGGGACCGTTCATCCCCCACCCCGACACACCGCTGTACGCATACGCCGACCAAATTCCTTCCGCAGAAGAACGGATGAACCTCACCCTCAAGATGATCGCCATCCTGCGACTGATGATGCCGGATATCAATATGGTGGCGGCCACCGCCAACCAGACCGTTGACCTGATGGGCCGCGAAAAGGCTATCCTCGCCGGCGCCAACGTCATCATGCCCAACCTCACTCCCAACGAGTTCCGCGAGGATTACCTGATTTACCCCGACAAGGCATGCGTGGGCGACAAACCCGAACAGTGCCGCTTCTGCTTAGACAAGCGGATGGAATCCATCGGGCATGAAATACAGTACAATGCATGGGGCGACTCGCCGGCCTTTACCCGGAAGCACCAGAAATAAAAAAGCACGGCCGAAACCGTGCTTCTATCAGAAAAGCGAAAACACTTATTTTTTCTTAATGAGCTGACCAGAGCCGTTGCTGGTAAAGCTGATTTTAAGGTCGCCCTTGAACATCACATTGCCGGAGGAGGTGATGGTGACATCAAGGCTGGCGGAAGGAGCCACTCCGAGGTCGCCGGTACCGTTGTTGACCACCTTAGCCTTCTCGGCGGCGAGGTTCAGCGCGTCGAAGTTGGAGGCGTTGGAGGCGGTAATGTTGACATTGCGGGCGGTACCCGACATGGAAACCGTGCCGGTGCTGGTCATCGTGGCATTGACATCCTTGCCAGCGAAACCGGTGAAGTCCAAATTGCCGGCGTTGGTCACCTTGAGGGTGAGGGCGTCGGTCTGCACGCTGCCCCAGCGGGAGCCTTCGAGCGAGTTAGCCTCAATCTCGAGCTTGGGGGCGGTAAAGTTGTTGATGTTGGCGGTCACGTTGTCGGCCATGGAGATCTTGACGCCGCTGTTGCTGATGACATCCTTCATGCTGAGGTCGAAATCGCCGGTGGCGGCCACCTTAAGGCTTCCGGTTTTCAGGTTGGTGATGTTGCACTGACCTTTTCCAGCCAGCGAGAGGTCCATCTTGTCGGACGGGATGCCGTCGGCGGTGATGTTACCTTCACCCTTGAACTGCAGCTTGTTGAGCATGGAAGTGGAGAGGGTGATGGTGATGGGGTAATTGGGTGCGAGACGGGTCTTCTTTTCAACGTAGATGTTGAGAGTTTTGCCCTTCACCTCGGTGATGATGTAGGGCAGCAGGTTCGACTCGGCCTCTACCATGACCTTGGGAGAGATGGCGTAGTCGAGTTTGATGTTGAAGTCGGCGGTGACGACCACCTGTTGGAATTCAGTGACGATACGGGTGTCCTGTTTCAGGTCCTGGTTGCCGGGGATGTCGGCGGCACTGACGGCTGCAAAAGTGCAGAGTGCGACAAATAATGCAAAAAACTTCTTCATAACTATAGATTTTTAATGTTGTCGAAAATTACGGCTGCAAAATTACGAGAAAAAACAATAAAAAGCAATGGGAAAACGAAAAAAAGACGCGATGCGAAAAGATTGCCATCGGTTTGCCCAAATATTGGGGGAAGCGGATGAAGGAGGATTTTCATCAAAAGTACAATCATTTGTTTATCAATAAATTGATAATTAAAATTTTTTTTCAAAAATTTGTAAAAAGTGATGAAAAAAGTTGTAATTTTGCACCCTCAAACATGGCGGTTGTAGCTCAGTTGGTTAGAGTACCGGATTGTGGTTCCGTGGGTCGTCGGTTCGAATCCGACCTGCCGCCCAAAAGCAAAGCAGCGATTTGCAAGCACAAATCGCTGCTTTTTTTCTTTCGGAACAGAATCGGGACAGAACGCAGTTGAAATTGTGGAAATAAATAACATTAAATCATTAATTGCCAATAAGATAAAAGAATCACAAGAACAGAAGAAAGTTCAGGCAATTATTGTTTTTCGAACATGTATCCAAAGCCTTGACGACTTTTGATATTCGCAGCATAAGGCCCGAGTTTTTTGCGTAGGCGGGTAATATGGACATTGACCGTTCGGTCGGTGACGATGAAACCTTTCCAAACGGTATCCATAATTTTTTGACGGGAGAGAACTTGCCCATGATGACTGACAAGTAGCACAAGAAGATCAAATTCGGTACGAGTAAGGCTGACAGACTGTCCGTTGATGGTGGTGGTTTTGCGATCAAGGCTGATTTGAAGCCCTTGGAAGGTGAGAAAATGTTTGCCAAGGCGTGCTTCCACTACATTCATTACGTAGTCACCCAATTTTTCACAGTCGGCGATGATGTCATTATAGATGGCACCGAGAGCATAGGAATATGCATGATTATTAATGTCTCGTATATTTTCGTCTTTGAAATTGTCGCGCAGTGCATTGATCTCGCGTTCAATATCTTGCGAGGCATAAATGCTGAGATCTTCGCGCCGTCCGCTGACAACAACCATCATCTGTGTCATAGCTTCATTTACCAATTGCAGCATTTCATGCAGACGGGCGTACTGTTGGTTTGTAAAATCTTCATGTCCATCGCGTCGATGCTGGATGGCTCGAGCCACCTTAAAACAAGCATCACCGACAGACTCCAGTTCATCGATTTGGCGAAGCATGTCGCGGATTTTACTCTTCGTGTCATCAGAAAGATGTTCATTGCACACTTTCCCCAAATAAGTCGCAATTTCGATTTCCATATTGTCGGCTATATTCTCATACTTGGCGATGCGCTCATATTGACGGTCGAACTCTTTTTTATTTTTTTCATCAAGCAAGGCACGTGTCATGCCGAACATACGCTGCATGCGCTCGGCAAAAAGAATGATTTCTTTCTGTGCTTGGAGGACGGAGATTTCCGGCGTGGACATCAATCCGCCACTAATGAACTGAAGTGCGTTCACACTCTTTTTCTGGCTTTTATCAGGCATCAGCCAGCAGACCAATTTCTCTATCTGCGGAATAAATCCAATAAGGATAGCTGTATTCAAGACATTGAAACATGTATGGAATAGGGCTAGAACGACTGGCAATCGTTCCACCTGCCCCGACATCGAGGGGTTGTACCCCGCCATTCCACACACCATATCAACGAAGGGATAGAAAACGCAAAGCACCCACAGGACACCGAAAACATTAAACAACAGATGCGCCATTGCCGCCCGTCGTGATGCAATGCCAGCCCCCAATGCAGCAATATTGGCAGTTGCTGTAGTACCTATGTTTTCACCCATAACCAAGGCAATGCCCATATAGATGGGAAGCACACCTGTAGAGCAGAGTAGAATAGTGAAGGCCATTACTGCCGCTGATGATTGCACAATACAAGTGATAAGGGTGCCTACAGCGAGGAAAATAAGAATGGTGATATAACTGCCCGTATCAAAAGAGGCAAAGAATGATACCACATCTGCATTGTGTGCCAAGTCCATGTCTTTGCCCACACTGCTCAGCATCACCAATGACCAAAATAAAAATGCCAGCCCGAACAGCAGTTCACCTATAAAACGATGGTGCTTTGTATAAATAAGTACCATGCCGATAATGAAAGCCGGGAATACCACGTAGGTCAAGTCGACACTATAGCCCAACGTCATAATCCATGCCGTCAATGTAGTGCCAATGTTTGCCCCCATGATGATGGAGATGGCCTGGGATAATGTGAGTAATCCCGCTGATACGAATGAGATAGTCATTACGGTTGTAGCCGATGATGATTGTACCGCACACGTGACAAAAGTTCCCGTGAGCATCCCCAATAGCCGATTCGATGTCATTCGCCCTAATATATGCCGCAGACCAGAACCAGCTAATTTCTGAAGTGAATCACTCATCATTTTCATGCCAAAGATGAGTAATGCAAGGGATCCGAGAAGTCTGAAAATCAACTCAATAGCCATAGTTCAAATAGGATTGAAAAATCAACAGCAAAAGTACGAATAAAGACTTAAAAACATTAAGATTGGGCGGTTACATTTCGGTTACGATTTCAATTTCAATAAACCACCCAACTAAATCTCTTCATTTACAGCTTGGTTTTAGGTGTATACTTCGGAGGGGGGGGGCACCTCTAATGCTTACTCAGTTAGTCTGAAAAAGAATCCGACCTGCCGCCCAGAAGCAAAGCAGCGACAAGAAATTGCCGCTGCTTTTTTGTTTGGGATTTGTTCATTTTCTTTTCGATTGCAAAAAGAAAATGAACCAAAAGAAATGCGCTTTGCCGCTGTGCAAATTCCGGCTAAAATCGGAGTTCACTCGTTAAACGGCGAAAACTTGATGTGCTCACTTTGTTTCGCACATCTTCAAACAGTTCGCCGTTCTTCACACTCGTTCACTTCGATTTCTTAACGCCTCCATTTGCAAGGCGGCGGTTGGCCGATTCTTCATCGTTCTCTTCTCACGTCTCGGAGAAAGTACAACTTGATTGCTTTTGTTACCTTAGTGTCCGCGACAACGATTGCAGCGGCATCCTTTTCGTCCGAAAAGATTTAGTGGAAAGCGTGCCCGGTCGTCCTAAATAAAAAGAATTAGACTTTAAGCCATCGTTAGTTTTAACGCACCCGAAATATCAGGTCATAAAAGCCTGTAGAATGGTACGTTTTGTGAATTATATTATTACAACGATTTTTGTCTAAAAGAATTGTGCAATTTCGCATTTTTGAACTTTTCAAGGCACAAAATTACAAAAAAAGCCGTCACAAAATGCAGCGGCTTTCGGAAACTAATCAAATCTGACTCTTCTACCCCTCCACCACTTCCCAGTGGCCGCCCTTGTCGGGGCCAATGCGGCGGATAAGGCCATCTTTTTTCATCAGTCGAAAATTCTGAGGACACCGGCATCGCTCATGTGCAACTCCAGCATCAGCTCGGATCATCCCCATTTCACGAGGCAGAGGTCCATGTCGTGCGGCAGCAGCGGGTGCTGCGGGATGAGCCGTAACGCCCAGTTCCAAACCCCCGCCACCTTGGCATCCAACGGACACACAAAACGGGCCACCCCGTTGTGGTAACTGTCGAGCTTGAAGGCGTATTTGCTGAAAAGCCGCATCCGGCCCTCTTTGCTGCGGGTGAACACAATCTCCAGCTTCACCTCCTCAGGCTGCAACGTGCCCAGCTCCACCTCGGCATAAATCTCGCGGGTGGAACCCAGATAGAAGGTGCTGTCGGGGTCAGAGGGCAGGTTGTTTTGCAGGAAACGCACGTTGCCCCATGCCGAGAGCACACGGTTTTTCCACTGCACCAGCTCCTTCAGTTTCTCGCCGCCGTCAGCAGTCAGCATCTCGCTGCGCTGCTGCAACTTGCTATAGAACTGCTGGTAATAGTCATCCAACTGGCGCTTCATGGTGAAGTGGGGCGAGATCTTCGCAAAGCAGTTCTTCATCATGCCGGTCCACTCCAACGGAATGCCTTCGGTGCGACAGTAGAAGGCGGGCGCAATCTGCTCCTCGAAGATGGCATAGATGTTGGCGGCATCGAGTTCGTCCTGGCGATGCACATCGGCATAGGTAATCTGCTCATCTACAGCCCATCCAGCGCCCTGCACGTAACCTTCTGCCCACCAGCCGTCCAACACGCTGAAGTTGAGCACGCCGTTCATCACGGCCTTCTCGCCGCTGGTGCCGCTGGCCTCCAACGGACGCGTCGGCGTGTTGAGCCACACATCACAGCCCGAAATCAACTTCTTGGCCAGCACCATGTCGTAATTCTCCACAAAGATAATCTTGCCGATATATTCCGGTCTTCTCGAAAAGTCGATGATGCGCTTGATGAGGTCCTGTCCGGCCTTGTCGTGCGGGTGCGCCTTGCCGGCGAAGATGAACTGCATCGGATGCTGCGGATTGTTGAGCAGCGCGTACAGTCTCTCCTCGTTGGTGAAGAGCAGATGAGCGCGCTTGTAGGTGGCGAAACGACGGGCGAAACCCACGGTAAGCACATCGTCGCGGATGGCCTTCACGGTCTTCATGATCAACGCCGGCGGATCGTTGCGGCGACGCATCTGACTCTCTACCAGCTCTTTCACACTCTTAATCAACTCTTTACGCAACTCCTCCTTGAGGTTCCAAATCTCCTTGTCGGAGGCTTCGTAAATCTTGCTCCACAGCTCTTCATTAGAGATATCTTTCTTGAAATCCTTAGCCAGCAACTGCTGGTGGAACTGCTGCCAACGCTTGTGTGCCCAGGTGGGATAATGCACGCCGTTGGTGACATAGCCGATGTGCAGCTCGTCGGAGAAACGGCCGTCGTAAAGATACTCGAACATGTCGCGGGTGACGCGGCCATGGATGCAGCTCACGCCATTGACCTCCTGACAGAAACGGCAGGCGAGGATGCTCATCGAGAACTTCTCCTCGGCATTGGAGGCGCGCTTTCGACCCAGTCCCATGAACTGCTGCCAGCTGATGTTGAACTGGTCGGGGAAGCGCGAGAAATAAACGCGCATCATATCCTCGCTGAAGGCATCGTGGCCGGCGGGAACGGGCGTGTGGGTGGTGAACAGCGAGGAGGCTTTCACCAACTCCATGGCCTCGGGAAACGACAGATGCTCGCGCTCCATCAGCATACGGGTGCGCTCCAGCGAAAGGAAGGAGGCATGTCCCTCGTTGAGGTGGAAAATCTCGGGCTTCTCCCCTACCGCATCCAGCAGCCGCACACCGCCGATACCTAACAGGAACTCCTGTTTGAGACGGTTTTCCCAATCGCCGCCATAAAGGTTGGCGGTAATCTTGCGGTCGTCGGGATTATTTTTATCTAAATCTGTATCAAGAAGATATAACTTGATTCTTCCCACATCAACACGCCAGATTCTGGCATAGAGCTGACGGCCGGGCAGCGCCATCGCCACGGTCAACCAGTTGCCCTCGGCATCGCGCACGGGATGGATGGGCAGCTTGGAGAAACTCTGCTGCGGGTATAGGTTGATCTGCTCGCCATTCGGCGAAATCTGCTGCACGAAATAACCGCAGCGGTACAACAAGCCCACCGCCACCATGTTCACATTGCAGTCGCTGGCCTCCTTAAGGTAATCACCGGCCAGCATACCCAAACCACCTGAATAAATCTTCAACTCGTTGCTGATGCCGAACTCCATACTGAAATAGGCCACTTTCTTTTCAGACCTTGTACAGGGTTCGTTCATATAATTCTGAAAATCAGCATAAACCCTATCCAATTTCTGCACAAACTGCACATTACGGCTGAACTTTTGCAGCACATCCAGCGGCAGCATCTGCAACATGTGAACGGGATTCTGGTTGTACTCGGCCCAGCATTCGGGACCGGCAATCTCCTCGAACAATTCGCGAGCCTCATAATTCCAGCTCCACCACAAATTGTTGGCCAAAGCCTCCAGCTTCACCAGATTATCGGGGAGGTTGGATTTGATGGTGACACGCTTCCATTTGGGCTGCTCGTTCTGTTCGGGTTCGGTATTGATGGCAAAATGTGACATTTTATCTTTATAAAATTCATATCTTAAAGCACTCTTTTCCAATGCTTTATCATAAACATTTTCATAATTTTCATATAAATTGCTCCACAAAGCCTTAGCGGCGATGGCACAGGCATCGGCCGAAGCCTGCTCTTTCGCTTTGGCATCCAAAATGGAGAAATGCAGGACGGCATCCACCATCTGGCGGCACACCTCCTCTTCGTTGGTATCGGTGCGATGGCATACAGTAACCCCTTGCTGCTGAGTGAAATTAGTCTTCACCCACGCCCCGAAACCGGCCAGCGAGGTGGTGACGGTGGGGATGCCGAACGCCACGCTTTCCAACGGCGTGTAACCCCACGGCTCGTAGTACGACGGAAACAGAGTCATGTCGAAGCCAATGAGCGTGTCGTAATACGAGAGATTGAACACACCGTCGCGGCCATCGAGATATACCGGCACGAAGATCACCTTCACCATGGAGGCGGGGGCATTGTCCACATTCAACCGGTTCAATTCTTTGATAATCGGGTCGTTATAGGGATCGTGGAGCGGATGGGTGGAGTAGTCGCGCAGGGCGGCATGGCTGTCGTCGTCAATGGAAGTATGCTCTTCCATGCGTTTGATGAGTTCGGTGCGGAGACCGCTGGTGCCGGCGGGCACCATGATGAAGGCGACGATTTCGCGCTGCGGGTGCTGTTGCTCCAGTTCGGCCATCGTTCTGACAAACAGGTCGATACCTTTGTTATGGAACTCATAGCGACCGCTGTTGAGCAGCAGCAGGGCATCGTTGCTGATGGGTTGCTGAAGCAGGCAGGAGGCCACCTGCAACAGTTTGGCGCGGGCGGCGGCACGTTTCTGAACGTACTCCTCCCCTTTCGGCACAAAGTCGTTCTCAAAACCGTTGATGGTGATGACATCGGCGGGCTTCTCAAAGAAGGCGGCGCACTCCTGGTCGGTGATCTCGCTCACGGTGCTGTAGGCATCGGCATGGCTGGCCGACAGCGACTCCAACGAGAATTTCGACTGCACCCCGAAGCGGTTGGCGGTGCCCTGCGGGTCGTACTGCTGAAGGTCGCCGTAGAGCGGCAGTCCGTTGCCCGCGATGCAGCGGCCCAACACCGTGGCGTGGGTGGTGAAAACGGTGGCCACCTGCGGACAGGCGGACTTGAGGTACAAGATGCCGCCACCCGTCATCCACTCATGGAAATGAGCCACAATGTGGTCCATGGCCGAGCAATGGTACTGGTAGAAACTCTCAATCACCTTGCCGGCAGCGTAGCCGAACAGCAGCGGCTCCACATAATCCCACTGCCCGCTGATAGAATCCAGTTTGTAGTTGAGCCAGAAGTCGGTGAGAATCTCGTTTTTCTTTTCAAAAAAAGGCGTAAAATCCACCAGCACAACAATGGGACTCCCCGCCACACGCCAGCGTCCCACGCGGATGCGCAGTCCGGACCGGACGGCCGCCTCACGCCAGGAGCGGTACAGATCCGGCGACTCCTCAAAATCGCAGTTGCCACCCGACTCGTGCGAAATGTCGGGCCCGATGCAGATATAATTGTTATGGAAATGGTTGACGGCAGTGAGCGCCTTGGTGGACAGAACTGTGTATATACCACCTACTTTGTTACAAATTTCCCAGCTGGTTTCAAATACGTAATCGGCCTTTTTCATAGATGTAAAATGAAGCGGCAAAGTTACGAAAAATTTGAAAAATGAGAATTGGGAGATTTGAAAGATTTGAGATTTGAGAGATTTGAAAGATTGGGGATTAGCGGGCGATGATTTGGGCGAGGTGCTCGTTGACGCGTTCCCAGTTGTAGTTGGACCTCACAAACTGGTAGCCATTTTCGGCGATGGTGTTGTACATTTCGCCATTTTCGAGCAGAGCTTTCACAGCATCGGCGAAGCCTGTGGTGGTGTTGCAGATGAGGATTTCCTTACCGTTTTCTACACCCTTGAGGGGTTTGCCTGCGAGGGTGGAAGTGACGCAGGGCAGTTTCATCGACATAGCCTCTAACAGCTTGTTTTGCAGACCGGTGCCGAGGTGCATAGGGGCGATAAACACCCGTGACTGCGCATAATAGTCGGCCATGCTGTCCACCCAGCCGGTCACGATGACGCGGCGACTCTGGAGGGCGCGGACGGCGGGTGCGGGCGAAGCGCCGCAGAGGGCGACGGTGAGGTTGGGATTTTCCTGCCAAAGCAGCGGCATCACCTCGTGTACCAGATAGTTGGCGGCCTCCACATTGGGGGCATAGCTCATGTTACCGGCAAAAATCAGGTCGTAATTCTTCTCGCAATCGCGATGCTGGTAATAGTCGAAATCAACGCCGTTGGCCACCACATGAATCTGGCGGCTCTGTTCGTGCGGGATGAGGTCGCGGTCCACCTCGGTGATGATGACTTTTTCATCGAAAAGCGAAAACACCTCCGCTTCATAGCGACAGAGACGGCGATATTCCGCCTTGAAAAACCATCGTTTCCAGGAGGGAGCACTTTGGGCGCGACGCTGCATTCCTTTAGACAGAACATCTTGATAATCAATAATTTTACGAATATCAAAAGACTTCACATATTCAGCCACCCGAATCAGCTGGCAGAAGATGCGGTCGGGGTGGACACGGGTGACCAGTTCATTGACGGTACGCTGCGCCTTACGGTTATAGAAGTAACCACATTGGAAGGGAAGTCCCTTAAAAAGTGCACCAACGGAGTGCCAAAGTCGGCTTGCCCAAGTCAGTTTCACCACATGCAGCTCTTGGCAGAAGGGGCGGATTTTTGCCATCGACTCCTCTGATGGCCAATGCTCGCAAAGCGTTACCACATAAAGCTCATGATAACGCGATAGCACCCGCAGCTGATGGTATGCGCGGAGCTTGTCGCCCTTCTCAAGAGGGTATGGGAAACGGGGTAAAACGACTAAAACTTTCATCTTAAGAAATGAGTGTGCAAAAATACACGATTTTTTTAGAATAAAGGCAACATTTTTTCAGCGATTTTGTAAAGGAAATCGAGTTCTATATAAAAATAATGTAGTAATTTTGCAGCGATAATATTTAATTTAGAATTTTTGTAATTTGTTGAAATATTATCATTAAAAAATTATTTATAAAAATTTGATAATCAATAAAATAACCAATATCTAATGAGAAAGACACTTTTCGCCCTCCTCATCATTTTGGCCTCCTACATGGGAAGCGTTTACGGACAATGTACTGCAAGCATCTCCGGTCCGACTGGAATTGTCTGCACCGGTGACCAGGTCACGCTGACTGCATCGGTAAACGGGGCAGATCCAGGCAACTGCACGACTTCAGTCAACATGTCCAACACCACCACAACGGTCAACTGTGGTGATGCCATCTGTTTCTATGATTCGGGCGGTCCGAGCGGAAACTACGGAACCAGCGAGAGTTACATCCACACTTTCACTTCCAGCAACGGCTCACCCGTCACCATCACCTTCCTGTCGGCCAACGGCGAGAGCTGCTGCGACTACATCTACGTCTATGATGGTGTCGGCACTGCTGGCACGCAGTTGCACTACGGCCTGCTGAGCACGGTGAACGGCAACGTGACATACACCTCCACGGGCAACAGCCTTACCGTGAAGTTCACCTCCGACGGCAGTGTGTGCTACGACGGATGGCAGGCCATCATTTCCTGCGATGCCTGCTCCAACTACACCTACAACTGGAGCAACGGCGCCACCAGCCAGACCATCACCGTGTCGCCCACCACACAGACCACTTACACTTGCACCATCACCTCTGAAGGTTGCTGCAACACCACCGCCTCCTTCACCATCAACCCCACCAACTGTGTGAACAACTGCAACGGTTTCGAGACCACCGCCGACCGTGCCGAATGGACCCTTGTGAACGGCAGCCAGACCAACCAGTGGGTGATGAACACTGGGGTGAACAACGGCGGGCAGTACTCACTTTACGTCACCAACGCCCCCACTTCCGCCACTCCAGCCCACTCTTATACCAACACCAGCACCTACGTTTGGGCATACAAAGACATAGAATTTCCGGAATGCGATGATGATTTCGTTCTGGCCTTCGACTGGATCGCCTACGGCGAGAGTTGCTGCGACTACATGTACGTCTATATCGGCGCACCGGCCACTGTCACTGCCGGCTCGTCCACCGCACCTACTGGTGCAACCCAGCTGAACAACCCGACCACCTCATCGGTCAAATTCAATTTGGCCAGCACATGGCAGCATTTCGAGACACAACTTAGCAGTGCAACCTATTCGGGCCAGATCATGCGCCTATACTTCATGTGGCACAACGATGGCTCCGTGCAGACCATGCCGCCCGCTGGCGTTGACAACGTGTGCATCCAGTCGTGCGAACCCTGCAACCAGCCGGTGGTGAATGTCACCCCAGAGTCTGCGCTGCTGTGCCAGGGTGAGAGCGTCACCTTCCACGCCACCGTTACGGGCGGCAGCGGTCACGGCTATACCTACGAGTGGACACCGGCCACGGGCCTGAGCTCCACCAACACGGCCACTACCACCGCTACGCCGACGGCCACCACCACCTACTCGCTGCGCGTTACCGACAGTGAGGACTGCGCCAAGACGGTGCGCATCCCCGTGGAGATTTCCGGCACCACGCTTGAAATCACCCAGTCGCCGGCCGTCTATTGCCGCGGCACCGACCCCGTCACCCTCAACGCCGTGCTGAATGTGAACGGTAGCTGTACCAACTACACCTACGCATGGAGCAACGGTCCCAGCGGGGCTGTATCCACCGATGTCCCCCAGCAGAACACCACCTATACCGTGACCGCCACCCCGGTTGGCGGAGACTGCTGCATCCTCACCGCTTCTCACACTGTGCAGGTGGGCGACTGCAACCAGGACTGCAACGACTTCGAGACTGCGACGGGCCGCGCCGAATGGACGCTCGTGAACGGCAGTCAGACCAACCAGTGGGTCACCGGCACCGGCACTAACAACGGCGGCCAGTACGCCCTGTACGTGTCGAACTCGCCGACAGCGGCCACCCCGCCCAACTCATACACCAACACCGCCTCCACCGTATGGGCATACAAAGAGATTGAATTCCCCGAATGCGACGACGACTTTGTGCTGAGCTTCGACTGGAAGTGCGGCGGTGAGAGTTCCTGCGACTACATGTCGATTTTCATCGGAGAAGAGGCCACCGTGACTGCGGGTAGCACTACCCAACCCGCCGGCTCCACCCGCATCAACAATCCCGATGCATATTCGTCCTCATACACAGCCTATTTCAACACCTACAACAACTACAACGACCAGTGGCATCATACCGAAATCATCCTCGACCACGAGACCTATTCCGGACAATATATGCTGCTCTATTTCATGTGGCATAACGACGGTTCTGTCCAGAACTACAGTCCTGCGGCCGTTGACAATGTCTGCATCCAGGCCTGTATCCCGTGCGACCAGCCTGTAGTGACGGTAACGCCCGCCAGTGTCATCCTGTGCCAGGGCGAAAGCGTTGACTTCACGGCGTCTGCCACGGGCGGCAGCGGCGGCGGCTACACCTTCACATGGTCGCCCGCTGGTTCGCTCAACACCACCAACGGTCCTACGGTGACAGCCACCCCGTCGGAGACTACCGTCTATCGCGTGCGTGTGACTGATGGAGAAGGATGTGCCAAGACCGTGCGTGTGACCGCTGAAGTGTCGGGCACCCGTCTTAACGTGCAGGCCACGCCCGCCGGTTTCTGCGCCGGCAGCACCGAGCCTGTCACCATCACCGCCAACTTGCAGGTGGAAGGTTCCTGCAGCAGCTACACCTACGCATGGAGCAATGGAGCCACCGGCACTACCATCAACGACCAACCGACCATCACCACCAGCTATACTGTGACAGCGACGCCCACCGACCCCTCCTGCTGCGAACTCATCGCCAGCGCGACCGTGGCCGTGATGGACTGCGCCGCTGAAGGCTGCCCGAGCGTCTCCCCCGCAGAGTTGGGAACCAACAATGTAGATATCAACATTGACTGTTCATCGCAGCCAGAGGTCACCCTCAGCGCCAACGTCATGGCTACTGCCGTGGAGGCCGACGACTACTTTGTATTCTCCATCCCCTACAACCCGCCTTACGGCTACACGGATGGCACACGAATTTTTGCCAACGCTACCGACGACACATGGAGCAGCGTGGTAAACCTGCCTTTTACCTTCTGTTATTATGGTAATACCTACACTCAGATTGTGGCAGGCGCCAACTCCGTGGCCACCTTCAACACCAGCGTGGCCGGCAACAGCTGCGCATGGTCGTACGACGAGTCTATTCCGGATGCCAACCTCTTCCCCAACACCATCTTCGCCTGCTACCGCGACATCTACCCCTCCACCAGCGATTATGTGGCATCCACGGGCGACGGCGGCATTTTCGAGGGTGTTTTAGGAGAATATCCTTGCAGAAGCTACGTGTTAAGTTTCAACAACATCAAGCTCTTCTCCTGCACCGAGATCAGAACCTTTACCTCCATGATTGTATTATATGAAGGTACTAATGTTATTGATATTTATCTGCGAGATGCGCCGACCTGCACCTCTTGGAACGACGGTAATGGTGTGATTGGGCTCCAGAACGCCGACTGCTCGCGAGGCATCACGCCTCCCGGCAGAAACACCGGTCCGTGGACCGCTCACGAAGAGGCTTGGCGTTTCATGCCGACCGGTCAGCCCAGCTATACCGTCACCTGGTACCAGGGACAGGACACCTCCGCCAACGGAATAGTCCTCGGCCACGGAGACCTGCTGACCGTAACTCCCACAGAGAGCACGGACTACACCGCTCGTCTGCAATATACAGCCTGCAACGGCGACTACTTCGACATCGTCAACCGCTGCCATGTGACCGTCAACAACTCCATGCCGACCTTAACAGTAGTGGCATCGAAGGACACCCTCTGTCCTAACGAAGAGGTTACCATCGAGGCTTTCACCGAGACTCCGATTTCCTATAGGTGGAACACCGGTGACACGGTCCCGCGATTCACCCTTGTACCGGAAGATGTCATCACGACTTACACGGTCACCGTGACATACGAAAATGGCTGCAGCCGCTCAGACAGCGTAACCGTATATGCCGTGGCCTCCATCGACCCGCCGACCTTCACGCTGGATCCGGGCGACGCTTGCGCCGGCGAACGGTTCATCATCACGGCCAACGACTACGCACAATACCGTTGGAGCAATGGTGCTACCACACAGTCTATCACCGTATATCCGCAAGTTACCACCACCTACTCTTTGACCGTCTCCGATGAGGTAGGATGCTCGTCGAGCGGCGAGACGCAGGTTATAGTACACCCCATCCCGCAAGCGGCATTCGCCCCCGAACGTTTCCTCACTTACATTGAAGACGGAGTCGCCGATGTGCAATTCCTTGACTTCTCGGAAGGCGGCGCCAACTGGCTCTACGACTTCGGCGACCAATGGTCCAACTCCAACACCTCCATCGACCAAAGCCCGATTCACACCTATACACATTCCGGTATCTACACCGTGACCCAGTGGGTAACCTCCGACTTTGGCTGTATGGACTCCGTGACCCGCATGGTATCCATCCAAAAACCGTTCTATTTCTATGTGCCCAACGCTTTCACTCCCGATGGCGACGGCATCAACGAGATCTGGCTGCCGCAAGGCGAAGGCGTGGATGAAAGCAACTACGTGTGTATGGTATTCGACCGCAACGGACGTCTAATCTTCAAGACCAACTCGTTGACACAAGGTTGGGACGGAAGAGACCAGCACGGCAAACCCGTTCCCTGCGCCAGCTACGTGTACGTCATCCAAACCAGCACCATGGACGCCACCCCGAAAGAATTTACCGGCACGGTAACGGTTGTACGCTAATCTACTACCCCGCACTATAATATATATATGAAAAACATCCGCAACTTCTGCATCATCGCCCATATTGACCATGGAAAAAGCACCTTAGCAGACCGAATGCTGCAATTCACTGGAACGGTGAACGAACGCGATTTCCAAGACCAGGTGTTGGACGACATGGCGCTGGAACGCGAGCGAGGCATCACCATCAAGAGCCACGCCATCCAGATGGATTACCAATACAAGGGTGAGCATTATGTGCTGAACCTTATTGACACTCCCGGTCACGTGGACTTCTCTTACGAGGTGTCCCGTTCCATCGCGGCGTGCGAAGGCGCACTGCTGCTGGTGGATGCCACACAAGGGGTTCAGGCACAAACTATCTCGAACCTATATTTGGCCATCGACAACAATCTTGAAATCATTCCCGTACTCAACAAGATGGACATGCCCGCCGCCATGCCGGCAGAGGTGAAAGACCAGATTATTGACCTGATCGGTTGCGACGAGTCGGAAATCATCGAGACCAGCGGCAAGACCGGACTGGGTGTGGAGGGACTGTTGGCCGCCATCATCGAGCGCATCCCCGCCCCGAAAGGCGACCCCGACGCTCCCCTGCAGGCCCTCATCTTCGACTCCGTATTCAACTCATACAGAGGCATTATCTCCTATTTCCGTATCTTCAACGGCACCATGCACACGGGCGACAAGCTCAAGTTTTTGTCCACCGGCAAGGAGTACGATGCAGATGAGATTGGCGTGCTGCGCATGACGCAGGAGCCGCGCCAGGTGATGAAGGCCGGCGATGTCGGCTACATCATTTCCGGCATCAAGACCTCGAAGGAAGTGCGCGTGGGCGACACCGTAACGCAGGTGGAACGTCCCTGTACAGAGGCGGTGGCCGGATTCCAGGAGGTGAAGCCCATGCTCTTCGCCGGCGTATATCCCACCGATGCCGACCAATATGAGGAGCTGCGTGCCTCGTTGGAGAAACTCCAGCTCAACGACGCCTCACTCACCTTCGTGCCCGAATCGTCGGCAGCACTCGGCTTCGGTTTCCGCTGCGGCTTCCTCGGACTGCTGCACATGGAAATCGTGCAGGAGCGTCTCGACCGCGAGTTCAACATGGACGTGATTGCCACCGTGCCAAACGTCTCCTACAACCTTTATACCACCAAAGGTGAACTCATCGAGGTTCACAATCCTTCTGGCATGCCCGCCCCCACCATGATCGACCACGTGGAGGAGCCCTACATCCGGGCACAGATCATCAGCAAGGACGACTTCATCGGCCCCATCATCAAGCTTTGTCTTGACAAACGTGGCACGCTGCTCAACCAAGTCTATATCGCCTCCAATCGTGTGGAGCTCACCTTCGACCTGCCGCTGGGCGAAATCGTCTTCGATTTTTACGACAAACTGAAGAGCATTTCTAAAGGTTATGCCTCTTTCGACTATCATATTTCCAGCTATAAACCAGCTCATCTAGTGAAACTGGACATTCTGCTGAACGGAGATTCAGTGGATGCCCTCTCCTCGCTGACCCATGTGGACAATGCTTATCCTTTTGGGCGAAAGATATGTGAAAAGCTGAAAGAGCTCATCCCGAGACAGCAGTTCGACATCGCCATCCAGGCAGCCATCGGATCTAAGATTATTGCGAGAGAAACGGTGAAGCAGGTGCGTAAGGATGTGACTGCCAAGTGTTACGGCGGTGATATCACCCGTAAGCGCAAACTGTTGGAGAAGCAGAAGCAGGGCAAGAAGCGCATGCGCCAGATCGGTAACGTGGAAGTGCCTCAGTCGGCCTTCCTCGCCGTGCTGAAGCTGGACTAACAGCGAACTGGTGATTATTACATATTTTTTGCGTATCTTTGCCACCGATTTGTGAAAATTCGTTTTAGGCAATGATGAGAGGCAATGTTCTGAATGACACCCTGTTTCTGGACCGCGACGGAGTAGTCAACGTACAGCTGGTGGGCGACTATGTGAAAAAGCCGTCGGAGCTGGTGCTCAGAGAGGATTTTGTGCGCTCCATCCCCTATCTCAAAAAGCATTTCCGGAGATTCATCCTTGTTACCAACCAGCAGTGCATCGGCAGAGGCATCTGCACGCAGGCCGATGTGGACGAGGTACATCGTTATATGTGTACCCTGTTGGCTGACAACGGATTCCGTTTCGATGCCATCTACCTCTGTCCACATGTGGCTGGCAGCGGCTGCGGGTGTCGGAAACCGGAAATTGGCATGATTGACCAAGCCCTCGGCAATTTCCCCGACATCAAGCTGCACCGCTCGCTGATGGTGGGCGACAGCTTGAGCGACATGCAGTTTGGTCGCGCCGCCGGCATTCCGACGCTGTACATCGGCACCGTCAAGCCCGAAAACCGAGAGGCCGTTACCGCCAACAGCGACTTCATCTCCCCCACCCTTCTCCAATTCTTCCAAAACCTGTAGTCATGAGATTCGCCTTCTACTTCATCTTCTACCCGCTGTCGGTGCTGCCGTTGTTCATTCTGTACGGCATTGGCTACCTGCTCTATCTCATCATCTACTATGTGGTGCGTTACCGCCGGAAGGTGGTGGCCGAGAACCTGCGGAAGTCATTTCCAGAGCTGTCGGAGCGCGAGCGATCGAAAATTGGGCGCCGCTACTACCGCCATCTGGCACAAATCGCTGCCGAGATGCTGAAGATGCTCACCCTGACTCGTCGGCAGGTGCTGCGCCGCTACCGGTGCGAGAACCCTGAGCTGGTGAACCGATTCTACGATGAAGGAAAAAGCGTCATCCTGATGTCGAGCCACTACAACGACTGGGAATGGATGATTCTGAGCCTCCCGCTCCAGTATCGTCATTTGGCGGTGGGTGTCGGGAAGGCCAACAGCAACAAGACTTTCGAGAAGCTCATCAATCGCGCCCGCACCCGCTACGGCACCACGGTGGTGTTTGCCGACCATGTGCGCGAACTGTTCGAGCAGCGCGAGCGCGAACGCCAGCTCAGCGCCTACATGATGCTCAGCGACCAGTCGCCCAACAACATGTCGAGGAGCTACAAAACCATGTTCCTGAACCAGCCTTCCGGCATGATTTTCGGAGCGGAGCATTTCGCAAAAAAATATGACATTCCAGTCATTTATTATGAAATAATAAAAACCAGAATCGGTCGTTATAAAATTGTCAATCATATTATTACAGAAAATCCGCAGGAGACCGCCGACGGGGAGATTACGGAGAAATACACCCGAATGTTGGAGGCCACGATACGCCGGCAGCCCGAATACTGGCTGTGGAGTCACCGCCGCTGGAAACACCCTGTGGACCTCAGTGAAATACAACACGCATCATGAAGAGATTTTTGACCATCTTACTTTTAATCGCCATCCTCACACCCTATACATGGGCTCAACACAAGACTGATTCCCAGCAGATTACAGTGGTCTATCTGCTCCCCCTCAATAGTTCCGTCATTGAACAGTCGAAGAGTGCGGGCATGAAGGAGTCGAAAGACATCGACCGCACCTTTGCCAAGTCGGTGATCGGATTTTGGTGTGGTGCACAAATCGCCTTGGACGAGTTGTCCGAAAAAGGTCACAACCTGAAGGTCATCGCCCGCGAAGTGAACGGGGATGACAGCGTGAAGATTGAACGCATTTTTGAGGAAGAGGATGTCCGCAACGCACAACTCATCATCGCACCTGTAACGAAAAAAATGTTCCCGATAGTGGCGGCACACGCCAAGGAACTACGTATCCCGGTCGTCAACCCGCTGTCGCCCAACAGCGAGATTGTGGAGGGTAACCCATTTGTTTACAAGATGTTCCCACATCCGGATGCCAAAGCCGCAGCCCTTGTGGAGCATTTCGAGAACGCCCATTTCATCATCTGGGGCAACCACCAGTCAGAGGAGTACACACGCTATTTCAACGAACACGACATCGCCTACACGGTGGTGGACGAGGAGAGTTCTTTCACCAGCCATCTGAAATCGGATGCCGACAATGTGGTCATCGCCTGTCCCGCACACACCAACGCCTACGCGCAGGTAGCCAATATGTTGGTGAACCGAAGCCGCATGCCCGAATTCCACTGGGTGCTGCCCGAAAGCCTGCTCAACGACAACGGCTTCGACCTCAGAACCCTCAGCCCCTTCGACCTTTACTTCCTGTCGGGCTTCTTTGCCGACGACCAGGGCGAGGATGCGCAGGTGTTCTGCGACAAGTACGTGCGCACGTACAGCACGCTCCCTACCGTGAAGAACTTTGCCTACCAAGGGTACGACGCCACCTATTTCTTCTGCGAACTCATTATCAACAACTTCCACATCCCCAAAGATTTCACCCCGCTCTGCTGCAAACTCAAATTCCGCCGCGGCGACAAAGCCAACGGCTTCGAGAACTACGGAGTACGCTTGGTACAACTCAAACATTTGCAATATACAATCATTAATCAATAAATTTTAAAATTTTTAGACATGAAAAAAGTAAAAATCGGTATCAACGGGTTCGGTCGTATCGGCCGTCTCGTGATGCGTGCATCCATCGAACATGAAGACCTTGAAGTGGTGGCTATCAACGACTTGCTACAAGTTGACTATATGGCCTACCTGCTGCTGCATGACTCTGTACACGGACGTTTTAACGGCACTGTCACCGTGGAAGACGGCAACCTCGTGGTCAACGGCCGCCCCATCCGCGTCACCGCTGAGAAAGACCCCGTCAACCTGAAATGGGATGAGGTAGGTGCGGAATACGTGGTGGAATCCACCGGTTTGTTCCTCACCCGCGAGAATGCGGAGAAGCATATCCAGGCGGGTGCCAAGCGCGTGGTGATGTCGGCTCCCTCCAAAGACGACACTCCGATGTTTGTGATGGGTGTGAACAACACCGAATACATGGGCGAGGACATCGTTTCGAACGCCTCCTGCACCACCAACTGTCTGGCTCCGCTAGTCAAGGTGATTCACGAGAACTTCGGTATGGTGGAGGGTTTGATGACCACCGTACACGCCACCACGGCCACCCAGAAGGTGGTGGATGGTCCGTCGGTGAAGGACTGGCGTGGCGGACGTGCCGCCAACGGCAACATCATCCCGTCAACCACCGGTGCCGCCAAGGCCGTTACCAAGGTCATTCCTTCGTTGAAGGGCCGTCTCACCGGCATGTCGTTCCGCGTGCCCACGTTAGACGTTTCCGTCGTGGATCTCACCTGCCGTTTGGAGCGTCCGACCACATACGATGAGATCAAGGCTGCCATGAAGCGCGCTTCCGAGAACGAGCTGAAGGGCATTTTGGGCTACACCGAAGAGAGTGTGGTGAGCTCTGACTTTGTGGGCGATCCGCACACCTCCATCTTCGACGCCAATGCTGGCATCATGCTCAA
>JAGCUN010000042.1 GCA_017962845.1 Bacteroidales bacterium
CCCTTGATGCCCACCATGCCGCATTCCTTGGCGTAGGCCATGAAAGCGTCCTGCTTGTCCTCGTAGCCGGGAGCCATCACCCAGCAGTGGTTCATGATGGAACGGTCGGCCTTGTCGGCGACGGTGCCCACGAACATGCTGTTGCGGTCGATCTCTTCGTACAGGAGGTTGGATTTCTTGGTGTTGATCTTGTTCATCTCAGCCACACCACCGATGGTCTCTTTCAACCATTTCAGGGTTTCGTGCATGATGAAGATGGCGCCTACCGGAGGAGTGTTGAACATGGAGATGTTCTTGGCCTCTTCAGCAGCGTGGGTTCTGTAGTCCACCATGGTCGGCAGCGGGTTCATATAGGCGCGGTCGCCGATGTTGCCGAGGATGGATTTCTTCACGATGACGAAGGTGACACCGGCAGGACCGACGTTCTTCTGAGCACCACCGTAAATCAAACCGTATTTGGTCACGTCAACGGGACGGCTCATGATGTCGGATGACATGTCAGCGACGAGCATCACGTTGTTGCACTTCTCAGCGGTGAAGTCCTCGCGGATCTCGGTACCGTAGATGGTGTTGTTGGTGGTGATGTGGAAGTAGTCGGCGTCAGCGGGAACGGTCCAACCCTTCGGGATGTAGTTGTAGGTCTTGTCTTCGGAAGAGGCGATGATGTCAACCTTACCGAACAGCTTGGCTTCCTTGGCGGCCTTCTTGGCCCAAACGCCGGTCTGGAGGTAAGCGGCTTTGCTCTTCATGAGGTTAGCGGGCACGCAGAAGAACTGGGTGCTGGCACCGCCACCGAGGAAAAGGATCTCATACTCTTCGGGGATGTTGAGGAGGTCGCGCCAGAGCTGACGGGTCTCAGCCATGATGCGTTCCCAACCCGGGGTACGGTGAGAGATTTCCATGATGCCGACACCGGTGTTGTCGAAGTTGCGCATAGCGTTGATCGTTGATTCAATCGCTTCTTTCGGGAGGACGCAGGGTCCTGCATTGAAATTGTGTACTGTCATAATATCAGTATTTTTAATGGTTTATGATAATTTAGTGTTTGCCTAAAAAACGGTGCAAAGTTACGCCTTTTTTTCGATATGGGTAATCTTTTGTATTAAGATTTTTTAATAATAAAAAACAAAGGACTCCTGTCGTTCGACAGACAGTCGGTGGGGATGAGTTTTCAATACAAAAATCAGCAAATATTTAAACGTAATTGCGCAATGTTTTGTATCTTTGCGCGTTTTTCGTAAAGTACATCAATTTTTCGCAATATGAATAAAATCAAGGCATTACTCATTGTCATTATCTTCTCGTTAGGCCTTAATATCGTGTTCGCTCAAACCAACCCCACCTACGAGTCGGGAAAGCGGACCGTTGATTATTTTTTGAGTCTGCTCGATAGAATCTATGTTGATACCCTGAATTTCAATACTTTGTCGGAAAAGGGTGTGAAGGAGATGGTTACCACTCTCGATCCGCACTCTGTCTATACGACCGCCAAGGATGTGGCCGCCTCGCGTGAGCCGCTGCAAGGTTCGTTCGATGGCGTGGGCATCACCTTCCAGATCATCAAGGACACCATCAACGTCATCGAGGTGATCATCGACGGGCCGTCGGAGAAGGTCGGCATCCTGCCCGGCGACAAAATCGTGAAGGTGGACAGCCTCACCGCGTGCGGCAAGTCCATCTCCAACACGTGGGTGCGCGACCACCTCAGAGGCAAGAAAGGCACCAAGGTGCAGCTCGGCATCAAGCGCGGCAGGAGCAACGAACTGTTCTATTTCACTGTCACCCGAGGCAAAATCCCGATGCACAGCATCAACGTTTATTTCATGATTGACAAAACCACCGGTTATATCAAACTCGACCGTTTCGCTCAAACCAGTCTCAACGAGTTCCAACAGGCATGCACCAAGTTGCAAGAGCAGGGGATGAAGAACCTCATCTTCGACCTGCGGGGCAACGGCGGCGGCTACCTCAATACCGCCGTGCAGATCGCCAGCCAGTTCATCGAAGGCAACAAGCTGGTGGTCTATACCGACAACTTCCGCAAAACGGGCGAGACGCTGAAGTCACTTCCCAACGGCATGTTCCGTGAGGGCCGCCTGATTGTGCTCATCGATGAGAACTCGGCCTCCGCCAGCGAGATTACCTCCGGTGCCGTTCAGGACTGGGACCGCGGCATCATCATGGGCCGCCGCTCCTTTGGTAAAGGTCTGGTACAGAAGCCTGTTGACCTGCCCAACGGCGCAGAGGTGCGCGTCACCATCTCCCACTATTATACCCCCACCGGCCGTTGTATCCAGAAACCTTACGACGACCGCGACGACTATTTCAAGGACATCTCCAACCGCTACTCACACGGCGAACTTTTCTCGCCCGACAGCATCAACTTCCCCGATTCCCTCAAATACAAAACCCCTGCCGGCAAGACGGTTTACGGCGGTGGCGGCATCATGCCCGACATCTTTATTCCCCTCGACACCACCAACTACTCCTACTTCTATTCCGAACTCGTTCGCAAAGGCGTGGTCAGCAGCTTTGTCATGAATTATCTTTCCGATAATCGCGAAAAACTGAAGGCACAATATCCCACATTCGAGGAGTTCAAGAAAAAGTTTTCCATCAGCAATAAAATGTATAATGATTTGGTGGAATATGCTAAAAAAGAAGGAGTTGTGGATAGCGCAAAGCTTTATTTCGCCGCTAATCTTGAAAAGTTTGCCAAAGAAAAGAGAGCCGAACTCGACTCCATTTATGCTTCCGAGAATGATTTGCGCAAAATGGACATCCTCGATAAGATGATTTCCGACTACATGAAGGAGGCCTATAAGAAGAGTGTGGAGGAACGCAATTCCGACAAGGCTCCCAATCTGATCAAGACCTATATGCTGTTTGAAATTGCAAGGAATATCTATTCCTATAGCGATGCCTATCAGTATATGCTTCAGGAAGATAGAACTTTCCAAGAGGCTTGCAAAGTCATCAATGATGTGAAGGTTTTCAGAAAATATAAGGTCGCCCACTAACTATGATCACTCAGAAGTGCATTGATGAGATTAAGATGGCGGCACGCATCGAGGATGTCGTGTCGGATTTCGTGCCGTTGAAACGGGCTGGCGCCAGCTATAAGGGCGTATGTCCGTTCCACGACGACCATTCTCCCTCTATGCACATCACCCCGAAACTCGGTATCTATCATTGTTTTGTGTGCGGCGCGCATGGCGATTCCATCAAATTTTTGATGGAATACCAAAAGATTTCCTACCCCGAAGCATTGCGCTATTTGGCTGGAAAATACAACATTGCGATTGAGGAGGAGAAGAAAGAGCTGACTGCCGAACAGGAGGCCGCCAAAAACGAGCGTGAGGCCTTGCTGAATGTGAATGCCTACGCCGAGAAATTCTTCACCAACCAGCTGTTTGAGTCGGAGGAGGGGAGAAATATCGGTCTCACCTACCTGCGCGACAAACGCGGCTTCAAGGAGGAGACCATCCGCAAGTTCCGGCTCGGTTACTGTCCCGACACGTGGGACACGTTCTCCAAAAAGGCCGTTGCCGACGGCTATAAGCCCGACGACCTGCTCACGTTAGGCCTCTGCCGCAAGTCGGAGAAGACGGGCAATCTGTTTGACTTTTATAAAGGAAGGGTTATCTTTCCGATTCTCAACGCTTTCGGTAGCGCCATCGGGTTCGGTGGCCGTGTGATGAGCCAGGAGGCCAAAGGTCCCAAATATTACAACTCGCCAGAAAATCCCATCTACCACAAGAGCGACGTGCTGTACGGCTTCTATTTCGCCCGCCGTGCCATTCGCGAGCGCGACAATGTGTACCTGGTGGAAGGTTATACCGATGTGATTTCCATGTCGGAGGCGGGTGTGGAGAATGTGGTGGCCTCGTCGGGCACCGCCCTCACCGACGGACAGATTAAGTTGATTAAGAGCCAGACCAACAATATCACGGTGCTGTATGATGGCGACAACGCCGGCATCAAGGCCTCGCTGCGGGGTATCAACATGCTGCTGGCCGCCGGACTGAATGTAAAGGCCGTGCTGCTGCCCGACGGCGAAGACCCCGACTCGTTTGCCAAGGGCCACCGCGACTCGGAGCTGAAAGATTATCTGGAGCAGAATGCCGTGAATATCATTCAGTTTGAGGCGAAAACCCTCATGCAGGGTGCTGGCAACGACCCGTTGAAACGCGCCGAGGTGGTGAATACCATCATCGAAACTGTGGCGGAGGTCAACGACGAGGTGTTGCGGGCATTTTATGTGCGCGAATGCGCCGAACTGTTTCAACTGTCGGAAGAGTCGTTGCAGGTGAATCTGAAACGGGCTTTGTGGAAGCGGATGAACACCCCGTCGCCTTCGAGAGTGACGAACTCCCCGCAACAGCCCGTACAACAAGGGCAGCCCATGCAGCAACAGCTGCCGAATGTGGTCAAACCAGAAGAGGTTCCACAAACTCAACAGCCCCCCACCGATCCTCTTTACGATCTGGAATACAACATCATACGTCTCATCCTGAAATATGGTTTCTTCGAGACCAACGTGCGCGATGTGGATGCTGACGGACAGGAGGTGATACGCCGGATGCGGGTGGACCAGTACGTGTTCAACGAATTCCATGCTGAGGAGATCAGCTTCACCAATCCGCTCTACCAGCGTTTCTATCAGGAGTATGCCCGTCTCGCACAGCAGTTCGACTCGCAGGACGACCTCTGCAAGGCTTTCGCCCAGCACGACGAAGAGGCGTTGCAGGCACTGGCAATCCCGATTCTCACCGAGCAGACTCCCGATTGCAGTCCGGCTTGGGAACAGCGTTTCGACATGGACACGCCCCGTCCCGACACCGACATCGAATGCCTGAACCAAGAGATTGCAGGATGTGTCAACCTCTTCAAGATGAGATTGATAGATAAGTGTAAAGAGTTGTTGATTAAGGAGTTGGAGAGTGAAGATTTGACCGAGCAGGAGCAGCGCGACATCATGATGCGGATTGGGGAGTTGAACGAGCGGGCCAAGGAGTTAGGGAACTTGCAACGGATTGTTATTTCATCGCAATATTAGTATGAGGTATTTCATCGAGATGGCCTATAACGGAACGCCCTTTTCGGGTTGGCAGGTGCAGCCCGGACAGAGCACGGTGCAGGGGGTATTGGAGCATGCTCTGACGCTACTGTTGCGCGAGCCGGTGGCGGTGACGGGTTGCGGACGTACCGATACGGGAGTTCACGCCCGCCAGTTTTTTGCCCATTTCGATACGGAACTGCAGTTGGATACGATGAGGCTCTGCGACAAACTCAACAGCTTTTTACCCAAAGAGATAGCCATCTATCGGATTTTTCCTGTAAAAGATGATCTGCACGCCCGTTTCAGTGCGGTGGCCCGCACCTACCGGTACTATGTGGCCGTCAGCAAGGAGTGTTTCCGCTTCCCGTACACCTGCCGCGAGTTTCACCCGTTGGATGTGGCGAAGATGAACGAGGCGGCGGCCATCCTGTTGCGGACAGTCGATTTCACCAGTTTCTCGAAGCTGCACACGCACGTCAACAACAACAACTGCAAGGTCACGGAGGCGGTGTGGCGCGAGGAGGACGGACTGCTGGTGTTCACCATCACAGCCGACCGGTTCCTGCGCAACATGGTGCGTGCGGTGGTGGGCACCCTCCTGCAAGTGGGTAGGGGAAAGTTGTCGGTGGAAGAGTTCGGACAGATTGTGGACCGCAAGGACCGATGTGCGGCGGGCGACTCCGCGCCGGCACACGCCCTCTTCCTAGAGCGGGTGGAGTATCCAGAAAGTTCGTTTTGAAAAAGAAAAAACAGCAGTCTGTAAGCCGGGTTCTGTCGAGTTCCGCCATTTATCTACGCCGCCCGTCACCGAACGGCTCTATCAACCTACCCTCCGAGTCGGGCGAGCCACCCTCAAGCCTCGGTTTATTTGGTCTTTCAACCCGTGGGGTTTACCATCACCGGCATCACTGCGCGGCGTCGTGAGCTCTTACCTCGCGTTTTCACCCTTACCTGCAAGCAGGCGGTATCTTTTCTGCGGCACTTTCCGTAGCCCTCGCGGACTCCTTCCCGTTAGGAAGCACGGTGCTCTGTGTTGCCCGGACTTTCCTCTCCTCCTTGCGGAGCAGCGGCGGAACAACTGCTGTTTTTCTATATCTTCAGCCAACTAATGCGTCAGCACGTATTGCAAAATGTTGGCACCCATCTTCAACGCCTTCTGGTGGGTGGCCTCCGAGTCGTGGTGTACGCCTGTGTCCTCCCAGCCGTCGCCAAGGTCGCACTCGTAGGTGAACAGGCACACCAGCCGTCCCTCCCATACCAGTCCGAAGGCCTGCGCCGGCTTGCCGTCATGCTCGTGAATCTTCGGCAAACCGTTGGGGAAGGGGTATTTCTGATGGAAGATAGGGTGACTATAGGGGAGTTCCACAAAGTCGAGTTCGGGGAAGACCAGCTTCATCTGCGTGCGGATGAAGTTGTTGAGTCCGTAGTTGTCGTCGATGTGCAGGAAACCGCCGGAGAGCAGGTACATGCGGAGGTTCTGCGCCTCCTCCTGCGAGAACACCACGTTGCCGTGGCCGGTCATGTGCACGAAGGGATATTGGAACAGGTCGGTGCTGCCCACCTCCACGGTGGCAGGCTTGGGATCCAACGACATCGACAGGTTCTGGTTGCAGAAGGCAATCAGGTTGGGCAGCGAGGTGGGATTGGCGTACCAGTCGCCTCCGCCACGGTACTTCAGCAGGGCAATCTGCTGCGCACTGCCGGCCGCTCCCGACACCGTCAGGATAAGGAAGAGGGCTATTTTCAGAAACTGTTTTCTCATGTCTTGTAGTCTGTAGGTGAATAGATTAGTAGCCGCCGCCCCATTTCCGCATGAACCACTCGATGCCGAACAACAACACGATGGCCAACAGGTATATCCAGCTGTCGAGGAAGGGGGTGTATTTCTTGTGGTAGGTGACCACGGGTTTGATGTTTTCGTTGTGAAGGATGGACTTCGACACCTTGTCCATCTCGCGGATGCCGAAGTATTGTCCGTTGGTGCTTTTCGCCATGGTGCGCAGCAGGTCGTGGTTGGCCACGAGGTTCATGCTTTCGAGCAAAATCTCCTGCACGCTGAAATGGCCGGACTTGGTGTAGGTGGCGGTGCCCACGGTGGTGGTGGCCTCCCATTCGTAGTCGCCCACCGGCAGTTTGCCGAGGTTGAGCGAGTAGGCGTTGTTCTGTTTCGAGAACTGTGAGGTGTATTCTTTCCCTTCGCCATCGGTGAGCTTGAGGCGCACATCGGGCGTGTTGATGAGCTCCTGGCTTTCGTTGTACACCTCCGCCGAGAGTTCCACGGGCGTGTTCTCGCTGAAAAGCTCGGCGGCATGCACGCGGAACGGACTCTGGTCGCCTTTCGCCGCCAAATAAAGCGCCATCTTGTTGATGATTTCGTCGAACGCCTCGAAATCCTGTGTCTTCAGGTAGTTCTGCATGCGCCAACGCCACAACTCGGTGCCGGCAATCACGCCAATGCGGGTTCTATTGTGCTGATAGAAAGATACTAACGGATAGTTGCTCTCTACGTTGTTGATTTTTTGGTAGAGAAATACGTTGGTGCCCACGGCCGTATTGTAATTGCCAAAGAAGGTGGTGAGCGGCGGGTAGGATTTCAGCATCTGTCGCGCCTCTTCCGTGAAGGTGAAGGTGAGGAAGTTCTCGTTGAAATGGGGCATCGACTCGTTGAAAAGAGTTTTGCCGCCTTGGCTGCTCTGACTGATGGTCATGCCCGCATTCAGCTGGTTGAAGGTGTTGAGGTCGCTCTGGCTGCCAAGGATGTAGAGGATGGAAGTTTGGCTTTGGCGAATTTGGTTCAGAAGGTTGCCGCCAGCGGCGCTTTTGGCGGGTAGCTGGTGCAGGATGAACAGCGAATAGTCGTTGACATTCTTGTTGAAAGCATCAGCGGCGAAGACATCCACCTCATACTTGTCGGAAAGCTCCAGTGCCTGACGGATGGCGCCCACATCGGGATGCGGGGCGTAATACACGATGGCAATCTTCTCTTTTTGGTCCACCACTTCAATGAAGAAGGTCTGCGTGTTGTTTTTATGGGTGATTTCACCGTCTAACGGGGTGAGTTCCACTTGGTATTTCTGCATCCCTTTCTTGTCAGCTTCGAGAGTGAACTTGACGGTTTCGAAATGCTGGTTGCCACGTATCTCAATATTTTTAGTAAAAATCTCGTCATCACCTTTATAAACGGTGAGGGTGGCTTTCTTTCCAGCAAGGTGGGTGGCTGAAACTTTGATTTCTACGGGGAAATAGTTACCCAAGTAGGTCTGCCTGTTGTGTAAAATGTCGGCGATGAGGAGGTCGGTCTGCACGCTGGTGTCGCCGGCGGCCACGGTGTATATCGGGTACTTGGCGCGTTCGGCGGCATACTGCGGGTTGCTGCCCGTGTTGAAGATGCCGTCCGACACCAGCACCATCGCCCCGATGTTGTGGTTGGCGTAAAGGTTATCGACTTCATCGAAGAGGGAGGAGAGGTTGGTGGTCTTGCCGTTGAAAGGCACTGCGGAGGGTTGTGCGCCATCCTGCAGCTGGTTCTGTTCGCCCACCAAGTAGGTCTTGATGTCGTACTGGTCGCCGAAATCTTCGATGAGTTTTTGCAGCTGTTTCGGAAATTCGGTGCGGTAGTAGGCCGAATCCGCCGTGCTGACCATCGACTCGGAGTTGTCCACGGCGACTAAAAGAAGCGGTTTGTCCACCTCCTTCACGTTGTGTTTCATAAGAGGGGAGAGGAGGAGGAAAGCGATAAGGGAAACGGCGAGTCCGCGCAGGATGGGCATAGTCCATTTAGCCCGCTTGTCGTAGTCGATGTCGTGGTTCCGTAAATATAGGAAAATCGCATACGCCGCGCCTAACAGGATGCAGAGGGGGAGGTACCAGAGAGAGTGTTCGGTCAGTATGGACATGCTTTCATTTTTGGGCTGCAAAAATACAAAATTTCTTTGCAACATACTCCCAACAAAAGTTGTATCTTTGCACCCGAATAAAATATTTTTTGAAAATTGCAGTTATTATCACATTATGAATAGAATAATAGACTTTTTTCGTCCCAGTGGCCTTGGCTTTCATCTGGTGATTGCCGCTATCGTCACACTGGTTTTGCTTTGGGGGACTGACATTTTCTTGAAGAAGTTCACCCATCTGGGCAAGGAAGTCGAGATGCCCAACTATGTGGGCAAATGCTACTCTGATCTGCGGAATTCCCCCAGTGAGAATTTTACCTTTGAGGTGAGCCGTATCAAGATTTTCGATGAAAGCAAACCTGACGGCACGGTGGTGAAGCAGGAGCCGCTGCCGGGCGAGAAGGTGAAGTACGGCCGCAAGGTGACGCTGACCATCACGACGGCCACCCCCCGTATGGTCAAGATGCCGCAGCTGGCGGGTAACATCACCCTCCGCCAGGCCAAGCACATCCTGGAGGATTCCGGACTCGTCCTTGGTACAGTGGTAGAGACAGAAAGCGACTCCCCCGGACTGGTGCTTGGACAATATAGCGAGAAGACGGGCAAGACCATCGCGGCCGGTACCGAAATAAGGCAGGGCGAGAAAATCAAACTCGAGGTTGGCGTGGCGCGCCGCAACCCTGTAGACTACGGGGGCGACGGTGACGTGTATGACGATACCGAAGTTGATCCGCAATTTGAATTTTAAATTTCCACAATATACTCATTATGAAGAAATTATCAGTAATTATCCTATCCGCAATTCTGCCTCTACTGTGTATTACTACCCTTCAGGCACAGGAGGTGCTGACCGGTCTTACGGTCAACAAGCAGGTGGCTCGCGAGGCTGCCAAAGCCCGTCCCGCCCCCTCCCGCAATGCCCTCCATCTGCCTTTTACCGACGACTTCTCCAACTATACAGGTTATCCTAATCCCGCCCTCTGGCAGGACTGCTATGCCTACGTCAACCGCACCTTCGCCATACAGCCGCCCACTATGGGTGTCGCAACCCTCGACGCGTTGGATGAAAACGGCCGCGTATATGCCAACGCCACCAACGATCCCTTCCGCGCCGACAACCTCACCTCGCTGCCCCTTCGCCTCGATTACAACTTCGCCCTCAACCGCGATATGCGCGTAGGCGACTCCCTCTATCTGAGCTTTTACTACCAGCCCGCCGGCGGTACACAAACGGGTACGGAATGGGAACGCCTCGGCAATACACCCGAAGGGTACGACTCCCTGGTGTTAGAGTTCGGCTACGCCACCGGCAATATCGTTTTCATCGGCTATGAGTATTGCGACTACTTCCTCGGCGAAGACGAGATGTATGTCGCCGGCGATACCCTGCTCAATCCCTTCATCCCCGGACAGGATTATGTGTTCGATGCCCCCGCCTTCCCCGGCCAGTGCATCCCGCTGCCCTGCGACTCCCTCTTTGGTGAAGAGATGGTGTGGGAACACATATGGAGCACCCCCGGCCAGCGACTCGATGACTGGAATGCGGAGAATCCGCTCTGCTACTTCAAGCAAGTGATGATTCCTATCAATGATGCCCGCTGGCTGATCAACAACTTCCAATTCCGCTTCCGCAACTACGCCAGCCTTGAAGACAACCACATCACAGGATGGGCCAGCAATGTGGACCAGTGGAATATCGACTATGTCCGTTTGGATGTCAATCGTACGTGGTCGGACACCACGCAGAACGATGTCGCCTTTGTGATGCCCACCACCACCATTCTCCGCGACTACCAGTATATGCCCTGGAGCCAGTATCGCGACAGTGAGTTGGGTGATCATTTTGAGAATGTGCTGGTTAACCTTTCCAATACGCCCAAAAACAGCGATTATACCTATAATGTAAGAAAACAAGGTGGCGGTTTGGTGGCCTCCTATACCACAAACAACCTGAATGCATATCCCTATTGGACGCACGGTTTGCACGCTGAGCCGCAGCACGCCAGTCCCGTCTTCGAGTTCTCGTCGCTGCCTGCCGACAATGCCGACAGCGCCACCTTCATCATCACGCATGTTTTCCAGGAGGTGGGTTCCGGCAGCATGAACCGCAGTAACGACACCTGCATCTTTTACCAGAATTTCCACAACTACTTCGCTTACGACGATGGTACAGCCGAAGCTGGTTACTCGTTGCTGTCAAACATGACCTACCCGCAGTCCTATTTCGCCATGCAGTTCCACCTCAACCAGCCCGACACGCTCCGCGCTGTGCGGATGTGGTTCAACTCCGTGGCTGAAGATGCCAATATCGCCAATTTCACCCTGATGGTATGGGACGATGACAATGGTGATCCCGGCGATGAAATCTACTCCATGCCCGGCCAGGTGCCCTGCCACGCCCAGCAGTTCGAGGATTTCGTCACCTACTACCTCGACAATCCGATCCCTGTTGAAGGAACCTTCCATGTGGGATTCTTCCAAAACCATAATGTCCAGCTCAACCTCGGCTTCGACCAGAACACCGATGCACGTGGCAAGTGGAAATACAAAACCACATCCGAATGGAACGAATCGTTCCTGAAAGGCACCCCGATGATCCGTGCTGTGGTGGGCAAAGAAATCGACCATTCGAATGTTGCTGAGAATCAGCTCGTACAATGTGATATCTATCCCAATCCTGCCACCGATTTTATCCATATCCAGCTGCCCGAAAATAGCAGTGCCTCCCTTTGCAGGATTTTTGATGTGACAGGTGCCTTGGTGTACCAGCAAACCATGAACACCTCTTTGACCACTGTGTCATTGTCTGCACTCAAATCTGGAATTTACTTCATTCAATTATCTGATAATCAAAAAATAATCGCATCAGGGAAGTTTGTAAAGCCGTAAAAATGGTATTTTTTCGCTCTTTTTTGACAAAAAATCTTTTTATAATATATTGATAATCAAAGTTATGTAAAATTTATAGTAAAAAAGTTAAAATTTTTATAAAAAAGAGCGTTTTATTTGAAATAAATTTTTAATTTTGCTGCGATTTTCTAACTAAAACCTGTACCATTATGAACGAACAAGAAAACAATGTGAGCTTCTTCAGATTTGAAGACTTACGCATCTATGCAAAAGCGCTCGATTACATTACTTGGGTGCATTCTGTAACTGCCAACTTCCCCGAAAGCTGCCGTGCCACTGTAGGCGATGCTTTTGTGAAATCCGCCCAGGGCATCGCTATGAATACTGCGGAGGGTTCAGCCCGCAACAAAGCCCAATTCATCTACTATCTCAAAATGGCCAAGAGTTCCGTTAGAGAATGTGTAGTTTACACCGAGATCGCCTCCCGTCTGAATGTCATGAACGACACCGACAAGGAGTATTCCCGCAACCAGCTTATGGAGCTTACCAAAATGATCGGTTCTTTAGTCGCTTCCCTCCAGCGCACCGTCAACCCGCGTGAAGAGGAAGAGGCCATGATGGACGACGACATGTCGAACATGATGATCTAAATTTCCGAAATTTTGCTAAATACTACCGCGGCAAGGATTCTCCTTGCCGCTTTTTTATTTCCCTCCCATCCCCTCATATCCTCATATCCTCATATCCTCATATCCTCATATCCTCCCATCCTCTAATCCTTTAATCCTTTCATCCTTTCATCTCTTCATCTCTTCATCTCTTCATCTCTTCATCTCTTCATCTCTTCCTCCTATTCATCGCCTCCTGATATTTCCGGGCATTCTTCAGATGCTCGTTGTAGGTCTTGGCAAAGTTGTGCGCCCCTGAAAAGTCCTCTTTCGCGCACATATACAGGTAGTCGTGATGCTCGTAATGCAGCACTGCTTCGATGGCGCAGGTGGAGGGCAGGCGGATAGGACCGGGCGGCAGACCTTTGTGCAGATAGGTGTTGTACGGCGACTCGTACCGCGTGTGCTGGTTGAGCACCCGCCGGATGCTGTAGTCGCCGATGGCGAAAATGACCGTCGGGTCGGCCTGCAACAGCATGTCCTTGTGCAACCGGTTCATGTAGAGACCTGCGATGCGGGGCTGCTCTTTCGGCCGGTGGTTCTCCTCCTCTACAATCGAGGCTAACGTACACACCTCCATCGGCGTCAGCCCTGTCTCTTTCGCCGCTGCCAACCGTTCTTCTGTCCAGAATGCCATATAGTAGCTGTACATCTTCTCAAAAAACTGCTTCGCCGTGATGTCGTAGTAAAACTCGTACGTGTCGGGACGGAAAATGGCGATGACCGTCTCGGGTTTGAGAGATTCCCCGTTAGGTCTGTAATTTTTAAGGAACTCTCTGTCATTCAACAGTCTTTCTAAATCTTTCCACTCAAAATAGAATTCGTATTTCGATAATTTTTGGATTAGTTGCTTTTTCGTACGTACATTGTTGAAGGTGAATTTCACAGGGAAATGCTGTCCCTTACGCAGTTTTATCACCATCGAGAAGTTGCTTTCGCCTTTCTCAAAAACATATTTACCGGGTTTTACACTTTTATAAAATAAAAGCTTGCAGGTCAGTCGGAAAGAGCTTTCGTTTTCGAGTGCGCCCTGATTTTTCATCTCCGCAATCACCTGCTCGCAGGTGGAATTTTGTGCGATAACGACGGTGGATTTTTTGGAGGTGTTGCCCGAAAACAGCATATAGGCAAAGCTGATGGCGGCCACGATGCAGACGGCTATCACGCAGTAGATAATGTGTCGGATGTTTTTTTTCGAGAGTTTCATGATTGAGTTTTGGTAAGTGATGGTGCTTCTTTAACCTTCATCTCGCAGTTTTTGCAGTCGAATTCAAGTTGGAAGCGATGAACAGAGTTGGTGAGGAAGAGGGGTTCGGGGTAGGGAAGTGCTTTCCCGTTGCGGGTGCAGAAGCCGAGGGTGAAGCGGATGCAGTGTTTGCAAGTCATCAGGTCGGCATTGGGGGTGGGTATCTCCTCGTAGGCCGGGGCCGTCTCGCTCGCCCCGTGCTGCTGGTAGAACGCCTCCGCCTGCCGGTTCATGATGTTGGCGCGGTAGTCGGCGTTTCCGGCTGTGGGCAGTGGCATCGTGGCCTCGCAGCGTTGCTGTGGCAAGCGTCCTGCCGGCCTCTGGTGCGAGGCTAGCCGAGCCTCCACCAGTCGCTCCACCACTTCGCGTCGCCACTGGTTCACCACGCTGGCCGCCAGGAAGTAAGCTCTTGTCAGGTCGAGGGTGACCTCCCGGGCCACAAAGGGCGTGCCGCCCAGCTTCGCCAAGTTGCGCCTCAGATTCTCGTTGGCCGCTTCCGCCTGTCGCGCCTCCTCCTTGGTGGCACTCACAGCCAGCTCTGCACTCACCCCTTCCTCGTCGGTGATGCGCAGCAGAAAGCCTTCGTCGGTCTCCGACAGGTGGATGTCCACGGGAATGCGTCTCACTGCCGACTGGCCCCGCAGCTGCTTGTCGAAAACGATGTCGAGGTTGCGATAAACGCTGTCGCCCTCCTTCAGTACCCGCACAGGCTCTAAGGTGGTCACTAAGCCGCCATCGGCGGTGTTGATGCGGAAGCCCGCCAGTTCGTGATTTTCATCCACATAACTCAATCCGTCGCCGTTGTGCAAGGTCTGCTTGGTGGCAATCCGAATTTTGTTTCCGTTGATATTCAGTATCTTGCCAATCGGCTCACCGATGGATTTCGGCGTATCGGGCTCCACCATCACATTCTCTCTGCCGTGCAGAAAGTACTCGGTAGCCCCTCGGTTGAAGGTCTTTTGCGGGTCAGGGGTGAAGGTGAGCTCCACCTTTCCTGCCGATGCCGGACCATATTTCGCATCCTTCTTGAAAATCGCATCCAGCTTTTGACGATAGAAGGCGGTGATGTTTTTCACATAGTCGATACTCTTGAGCCGGCCTTCGATTTTGAGGGAGGTGATGCCGGCGCGGAGCAACTCTTCCAGACTGTCGGCGCGGTTCATGTCCTTGAGCGACAGGAGGTGGCTGTTCTCGCGGATGACCTTTCCGTCGGCGTCGGTGAGGGTGTAGGGCAGGCGGCAGAATTGGGCGCAGTTGCCGCGGTTGGCGCTGCGGCCGGTGCAGGCCTGGCTCATGTAACACTGACCACTGTAGCTTACGCAGAGCGCGCCGTGTACAAAAGCCTCCAACTCTATGTTGGTGTGTTTCCGTATGTTACGAATCTGTTCGAGGGAAAGCTCGCGGGCGAGGATGGCGCGCTGAAGCCCCATCTTTTCCCAAAACAAAACTTTGTCCAGCGTGCGGTTGTCGGTTTGCGTGCTGGCGTGCAACGCGATAGGGGGCAGGTCGATTTGCAAAAGCCCCATGTCTTGGATGATGAGGGCGTCGGCCCCTGCCTCGTAAAGTTTGTAGATGATTTTGCGTGCCTGCTCTAACTCGCTGTCTGTAAGGATGGTGTTGAGGGCCACATGCACATGGGCATGGTAGAGATGGGCGTGGCGGCAGAGCTGCTCAATATCCTCAAGGGTGTTGGCCGCCGACACTCGCGCACTGAATGCCGGGGCACCCACATATACCGCATCTGCGCCGTGGTTGATGGCCGCGATGCCGCATTCCAAATCTTTGGCCGGTGCCAGCAGTTCTATGGGGGTGGTCACGGTTAGTTTTCTTTGGGGACTTCGTTGTTGAACAGCATCTTCACCGCCTTGGCATGGTCGCCCTCGCTGATGACCGACTCTTCCGTGGCCGGACTCAGGATTACCTCAATGCGGTCGGTGCCGATGTTTCGATAGGCCTTGATGGCGGGATAGCTTGCCGCGTAGGTGGGACTGATGATGCAGAAATCCACGAAGTCCACGTAAGTCAGCAGCTCCTCAAACACCTGCTGGCACATCACCGACTTGCCGTTGGTGTTGACCACGCGGGTCTGGTTGCCCTCTTTGTGGAAGTAGGCGATGTTGGCCTGGTTCATCTTCTGCCATCCTCCAATATTGAGGAAGAGGAAGGTCTTTTGCAATTTGCCCGCCTTGTATTCCATCGTCTTTCTCGGGTTGCCATTCTCATCAAAATAATTCCATTCTCCAGTTTCTAATCCATTGATGTAAGTTCCTGTATAAAAAACTTTTCCATTGGGGAAGTAGCTGGTGAACTGGCCGTTCATCTCGCCATTGATGTACTGACTTTTGGTGCTGATCTTGCCGTCAGTGAAGTAGGTTTTCCGTTCCCCGTTGGCCTTGTCGTTGTCGTAGTGGCACTCTTCGAGCAGCTGGCCGGTCTCCGACGAGTAGGTGCGCCACCAGCCGTGTCGTTGGCCGTTGCGGTATGCCTCGCTCTTGATGAGCGTGCCTTTAGGATTGTAATAGTTCCAGATGCTGTCTTTGATCTGGTCGATGAAGTTGCCCTCCGACGCCAGCTTCTCGTTAATGTCGTACATGGAGGTATGCACCTTGTGAGTCCCTTCGATAAAAATGGTGGTGCTTTTCAACTTGCCGTTGCTGTAGTAGTAGTGGAATGTGCCCACGGGAACGCCATGGTTGAAGTTTCCTTCGTAGAGCAGATTCCCTTTATCGTCGTATTTTTTCCACAGCCCGTGTTGTTTGCCCTTGCTGTCGGTTTGGTTGGTTTGGGCGAAAAGGCCTATTGTGGCGAAAATGATGATGAGGAGTGTTGCTGCTCTTTTCATGGTTGAACGTTTTATAGAAATAACGGATGAAAGTCGCTTCTTATTTCTTTTTATTGAATTTTTCTCGAATCATTCTGATGAAGAAAAAGGCGAGAAAGGCCGCCACGCCGCCGCCCACAACTCCGAAGTACATCTGTTTTTTGATTTCAGGATTCTCTTCAGGGTAAAGATAGACGAAGGCGCATAGCACCACAATCACAATGACGAGCTTTATTAGGTCCTTTAAGCCTTTTCCCATAGTATCATTTTGTTTTGATGATTTTTGGAGTGCAAAAGTACGATTTTTTTCGGATTATCTTAGTTAGTCTTGTTCATTTAGTTTACCATCTAGCCACCTTTCAGTTCTTCCGCGGCATACCCACCGACACGATCTGTCGTTCTGTCTGCGTGCCGCGGTTTGCGGTATGGCGTTTCTTCTCCCCAGACTGCACTCACTTTGTTCGCTTGTCTGGGGTTACTGAGAGTGCGTTCCTCTGGAACGCGGGCGAATACGTTGCGGTACCGATGAACCGCCGCCTTGCAAATGAAGGCGTGAAGAAATCGGGGGAAGTGAGCGTTAAGAACGGCGAATTGTCTGAAGATGAGCGTAATGAAATGAAGCTCATCAAGTTTTTCGCCGTTTAGCGAACAACACCCGATTTTAGCCGGAATTTGCACAGCGGAAAAGCGCATTTCTTTTGGTTCATTTTCTTTGGGCGCAAGCAAAGAAAATGAACGACCTTTTTCAATTTTCAATTCTCATTTCCCCAAGTTCGCTATCTGCTCTTTGAGAATCCGGATTTTCTCTTCAGCGTCGGCCTTCTTCTTCCGTTCCACATTCACCACCGCCTCGGGAGCGTTGTTCACGAATTTCTCGTTCGACAGCTTGCCCATCACCGACTTGAGGAATTTCTCCGCATAGTCGAGGTCGGCCTGCAGCTTCTTCAGCTCTTCTTCCACATTGATGTTCTGCGCCAACGGGATGAAATACTCGGTGTTGTTCTCGATGAACGAGCAGGTACCGCCGACCTTCTCCGTAACGTATTGTATGGAAGAGAGATTGCACAACTTGGTGATGATGGCATCCATCTCTTCGTCGGGCGCATCTTTCTTCAGTACGAAGAGGTCGAGTGCGACTTTCGGGGCGATGTTCTTGTCGTTGCGTACACGGCGCACACCTTCCACCACCTTCTGCATCATGTTGAAACGGGCGAGGATGTTGCTCTTCGCTTTGGTCTCATCCCACTTCGGCATGTCGCTCACCATAATGGATTCGTTCTCGCCGCGCTCTTTCAGTCCGTGCCACAGCTCCTCGGTAAGGAACGGCATGAACGGATGGAGCATCTTCATCAGGTTCTCGAAGATGGCGAGGATGTCGCTGTAGCTCTTGCCGTCGATGGGCTGCTGGTAGGCGGGTTTCACAATCTCCAAGAAGTAGGAGCAGAAGTCGTCCCAGATGAGCTTGTAGGTGGCCATCAGCGCGTCGGAGATGCGGAACTTGTCGAAATGGTCGTTGATGATGCCGAGCGCTTCATTGAGTCGGCAGTTGAACCACTCGATGGCGGCCTTGGTGTGCAGTGGCTGCGGCAGCTTCTCATCCACCTGCCACCCCTTGATGAGGCGGAAAGCGTTCCACATCTTGTTGCTGAAGTTGCGGCCCTGTTCGCACAAGCCCTCGTCGAACAGCAGGTCGTTGCCGGCGGGCGAGCAAAGCAGCATGCCTACGCGCACGCCGTCGGAACCGTACTTCTCCATCAGCATGATGGGGTCGGGTGAGTTACCGAGCGATTTCGACATCTTGCGGCCCAAGTTGTCGCGCACAATGCCAGTGAAGTAGACGTTGCGGAACGGGATGTCGCCGAGGTATTCCTCACCGGCCATGATCATACGGGCCACCCAGAAGAAAATGATGTCGGGACCCGTCACGAGGTCGTTGGTCGGGTAGTAGTAGTTGATTTCGGGATTGCCGGGGTTGTTGATGCCGTCGAACAGCGAGATGGGCCACAGCCACGACGAGAACCACGTGTCGAGGGCGTCGTCATCGTGACGAAGCTGGTCGGCGGTGATGTTTTCGTAACCCTTGATTTTGCGGGCTTCTTCCAATGCCTCCTCGGCGGTGAGCGCCACCACAAACTTTTCCTCCTCGTCTTCTGCCGTCGGCAGGAAGTAGGCCGGAATGCGGTGTCCCCACCAAAGCTGGCGGCTGATGCACCAGTCCTGGATGTTCTCCAACCAGTTGCGGTAGGTGGTCACGTATTTGTTGGGATGGAACTGGATTTTGCCTTCAAGTACGGGCGGCAGGGCAATGTCGGCAAAGTGCTTCATGGAGAGGAACCACTGCTTGCAGAGGCGCGGCTCGACCGCCGTGTCCTGGTTGCGTTCCGAGTAGCCCACCTTGTTGTCGTAATCCTCGATTTTCTCCATCAGGTTGGCGGCTTTCAGGTCGATGACGATCTGTTTGCGCACGTCCATACGGTCTTGGCCGACATAGAGACCGGCGGCCTCCGACAGCGTGCCGTCGGGGTTGAAGATGTCGATGGTCTCCAGATGGTGCGTCTGTCCGAGGGCGTAGTCGTTGATGTCGTGGGCGGGGGTCACTTTCAAGCAACCCGTACCGAACTCGATGTCCACGTAGCGGTCCTCGATGACGGGTACGACGCGGCCGACGAGCGGCACCACCACCTTGTGGCCGCGGAGCCACTGGTTCTTCGGGTCCTTCGGGTTGATACACATGGCGGTATCGCCCATGATGGTTTCTGGACGGGTGGTGGCCACCACAGCGTAGTAGCCCTTCTCGTCCTTATGCAGCACCTCGCCCTCCATACCGGTGGGTTTCACCGGGTTTTCGGCGGCGTCGGCCACATAGTAGCGCAGATAGAACAGCTTGCTCTTCTCCTGACGGTAGATGACCTCCTCGGTGCTCAATACGGTCTGCGCTTTCGGGTCCCAGTTGACCATGCGCAAGCCGCGGTATATCAAACCTTTGCGGTATAAATCCACAAACACTTTCAGCACCGACTGGCTGCGGATCTCGTCCATCGTGAAAGCGGTACGATCCCAGTCGCAGGAGGCGCCGAGTTTTTTCAGCTGCTCCAGAATCACGCCGCCGTGCTCCTCTTTCCATTCCCATGCGTACTTCAGGAACTGTTCGCGGGTGAGGTCCGACTTCTTGATGCCCTCTTTGGCGAGTTTGGCTACCACCTTCGACTCAGTGGCGATGGAGGCGTGGTCGGTGCCGGGCACCCAGCAGGCGTTGAAGCCCATCATGCGGGCGCGGCGCACCAGAATATCCTGTATGGTGTTGTTGAGCATGTGCCCCATGTGCAACACGCCCGTTACATTCGGCGGGGGAATTACGATAGAATAAGCGGGTCTTCCATCGGGTTTGGAGGCGAACAATTTGTGTTCCATCCAAAAGTTATACCATTTGTTTTCAATAAGTTGCGGTTCGTACTTTGTTGCTAAATCCATTTTACATCAATTTCTAAATCGAATTGCAAAAATACGATAAAAAATTGGATTGGACAAAGTGATTACAATGGTATTTGGAAAAGCGTTTTTTTTTGTAAGAAATAATGTGGGAACGGGTAAGGGTTCCTATCAATACCTTTAGTTATTCTTGTAGAACTCCTTGTCCATGGTTTCGAAGGCGCGGGGACTGACGCTGACATTCGGTCCGTGCTGGAGTTCTGTCAGTTTGTCGCAACCTTCGAATGCCCACGAGCAGATCTCTTTCAGACCGTCGTTGCACACCACTTTCCGCAAGTTTTTGCAGTCCTTGAAGGCGAACGGTGGCACATACTTCAGCTTTTCAGGCAGCGCGATCTCCTCGATGCCGCAGCGCACGAAGGCATACTGCCAAAACTCTTCCACATTGGGCGAAAAATGGAGGTCGCGGAGGTTGTCGCAGCCGTCGAACACAAAGCCGCCGATAACGCTCACTGTGTCGGGTATGGTGACGGAAGTGATCTCCTTATGACCGCGGAAAAGGTTGTCGAACAAAATGGTAACCGGCTGACCGTTGTGGGTGGAGGGAATGGTGACCTCCGCCTCGTCGCCGTCGTATTGTACAGCACAATAGGTGCCATTGTCATCAATCAATTTAAAGGTAAATTCTTGCATAGTATAGATGTTTTGAATAATAAAAGTGCGAGTTCATTACATATTGCGTCCTACCTTCTTCAGCATGCGCTTCACCTTGCGGTTTCGCTTGATGAGCCAGTCTTCAATCATCTGGTCTTCAGTCTCGGTCGGGTCAGTAACTGTCACTTTACGTTTCCTTGTCATGGAGAATCGGAGGAAGGCCCCGATGTGGCGTTGTTTTTTATCATGATAGATGGAGTCGAAGGGAATGAGCACACTGGTGTCTTCAATGTTGTGCATTAGGCGGTTGACTGCCGTCCCGAACATCAACATCTGGGAGGTGATGGAGAGATAGATAGTCATGTTGGGCGGTAAATTCACCCCTCGCAGTTTACCTGCCGCCTTCAGCAATTTGTAATCTTCCACCATATCCTCTTTATTCACAATCAGATTCATCAATTCCGGGTCAGAATCGGGCATGATGGCTTGGTCATCCCACGGGCGTACCAATTCCTCTTTGTCGCCAAAATGTTTCCATAAGAAATGGTACAATAGATTTCGCGTGATGTGGTCGTAGGAGGGATATACGGTGATTTTTCCGAAATAATAAAGCAAATTAGGATACTTCATGATAATGGCCACGAGACCGTCCCACAGATTGTCCAAGGCGAAGATAGACTTTGCGCCATTTTTGGAACTCTGGTATTCGGGAGCCACAAAATTGCGGCCCAATTCCACGACATGCGGCAGGTACTCATCAATGAACTTTTGGGAGAAACGGAACTGGTGCGAGCTGGCCATGATGGGCTGTCCTTTCTCGTCGAAGGTGGCATCGGAGCCGAAGAGAAAACGGTAGCCTCCGATGATGGCCTCGTTGTCGGGGTCCCACACAATCAGCTGCTTATAGGGTTTCTCCATCTTGTCGTATTCATCCAAATCGATGGCGTTGCCAGTGGAGCCGCCGGCCTCCCGGAAGGCCAACTCTCGCAGTCGGCCAATTTCGGTGACCACGTTGGGGGAGTCTTGCCACGTAACGATATACAGCTCGTTATGCCCCTTGTTGGTGTCTTCCAGTTTTTTGGATTTGGTGAGTTCTGCTTTCAGCAACTCAACGGGTACGGGATCTATAATGGTTTTCATAATGATAAAAAATGTCAATCAATATGGGATGGCCACGGGTTGGAGACGATGCCGGCCATGTCGAGCATGGACTGGTGGGCGAGATCGCGCATGCGGGCCACCTCCTCTTTGCGTGGGGTGTCGAGGTTGGGGATGATAGGGTCGCCCACATGGATGGTCACCAAGGGCTCGTCTTTGCTGAAGAGTTTGCGCCAGCCGGTGCGGGGCCTGAAGGTGATGACCAGGGGGAGAATCGGCAGAGCATAGCGGTAGGCCATGTTGAAAGCGCCGGTTTTGAAGGGACGGAGCGGTGAGTAGTATTTCCAGCTGCAGCTCTCGGGGAAGATGTGGATCCACTGCTTTTGGTCGTGAAGTTCGTCCAACGCTTGGTCGAACGCCCGCAAGCCGCTGCGCTCTTCCGGGATGGCGATGCCACCGATGTGTTTCATCAAAAAGCCATCCTTGCCGCGGAAGGGCTGGGCGTACATCGGAATCCAAGCCTTGCGGTAGCGCATCGCCTGCAGCACGCAGATCATGTCCCATCGACAAACATGGTTGCAGACCGTCATCATGCCGTTCGCAAAGAGCTTGCGGTTCTGGCGGATCTTTTCGCGGCCTTCAATCTTTAGACCATACCGAATCCGATTTAAGGGAAAAGCAGCTATCCAAAGTGCAAGATAGACGAGAAAATGCCATGTTTTGAATTTCAGGGATTTGTCAAGATATGTATAGCTTCCGTCAAATTGGATGTCTTTGAGCTCCCCGCGGATGGCGGCCATCTTGGTGAAGGGATTGTCAGCTGAGAACTCTGCTGCGGGTTCTGGAACATATACCTCTTCCTTGACTTTGAAGTTCCGATAGGCTGGACCGAATGACGAATAGTCCTTTAACATGTGCAGTTGTTCAATTCAGTGTTTTTGCAAAATTAAAGCGCAAAATTAGCAAATAATTTTGAATTGTCAAGATGAAAATGAGAATTTTTTTTCACCGTTCATCGTTAATCTTGAAAGCATAAAAAAACGGACCAACATCGTTGTTAGTCCGTTCTTCGTTGATCAACAATAAAATCAACAAACCCCTAATTCCATGATTAGTATTCGTCTTCGTGGAAGAAAAAGTCTTCTTTGGTGGGGTAGTCGGGCCAGAGGTCTTCGATAGAGTCGTAAACCTCACCTTCATCCTCCATCTCACGCAAATTTTCAATAATCTCCATGGGAGCACCCGACCGGGTCGCATAATCAATCAGCTCTTCGCGTGTCGCCGGCCACGGCGCATCCTCTAATTTCGATGCCAATTCAAGGGTCCAATACATAATATTTAGGTTTTGGTTATCTTCGATTTTTTAGGGCGCAAAAATACACTTTTTTTGTTACGTTGGTGGAATCTGATGAAAATTTTATTTCTTTGATTTCCAAATGGTTTCGCTCTTGTTTTCAAGTTGAAGCGCTTTTCGGGCCGAAATAAAGTAAAAATCGGAAAGCCGATTTGCGTATTTCATCACCTGCTCGCAGACGGCTCCTTCCATGTTATTTTGTGCCACAAATTGGCAGATTCTCCGCTCCGCTCTCCGGCAGATGGTGCGGCACACATGCAGCTGCGCCGACAGCAACGAGCCGCTTGGCAGTATGAACCCTTTCAGCTCCGGCAACTCTGCTGTGTACTGGTCGATAAGTCCTTCTGTCTCAGCGGTCCATGCCGCCAAATCGGTGGTGGCCCAGTACTTCTCCCATTGTCCCTTGTCGGTAGCCAAGATGCTGCCCACCGTGAAAAGCCGGCACTGGATGTCATCCAAAACTTCCACCATGGCATCGCGCGCTGCCGTCTGTCCCTCCGCCGGCGTTATCTGTTTCAACAGCTCTATCGCCACGCCGGTCGCTGAGTTCAGCTCATCGATAGTACCATAAGATTCAATCTGTTCTGAGAATTTTTCAATCCGAATGCCCCCAATCAATGAGGTTTTGCCGCTATCACCGGCTTTGGTGTATATTTTCATAGTCTAATGGTTGATTAGTGAATGATTCGTCAGTAAGGGTCATCAAAAACGCTTTCAAATCAGCGATTTGCGAAGGAGTGAGCATCGCGCCGCCCTCGTTCAACTTGTGCATCAGCGGATGCGCGTATGGCGATGCCTGCAACCCGCAGTTATAGAACTCCAACACTTCGTCGAGCGTGCTGTACCGTCCGTCGTGCATATATGGGGCGGTAATCGCCACATTGCGCAAAGTGGGTGCTCGGTATGCACCCAAATCCTGCGGCCTGCCCGTCACCGAAAAACGGTCCTGCGGGTCGGTGGGATTAGCGTCCAAAGCATTGTTGTAGAACAGGTTGGTGGTGAATAGGGGAGTGCCCGCCCCTCCGTGACAGTGGAAGCAGTCGGCTCCCTCCTCGGTGGTGAAAAGCACGTAGCCCCGCAGCTCCTGATCGGTGAGCTGCGCCTCCCCGCGCAGGTAACGGTCGAATTTCGAGTTGGCCGACACGAGGGTACGCACGTACTGCGCGATGGCCTTCTCAATACGCTCCATCGTCACCTCATCGGAGCCGAACGCCTTGCGAAACAGCTCCTTATACGCCGGGTCGTCCTTGATGTGCGCCACGGCCTGGTAAGGCGTGGCCGCCAGCTCGTTGTCGGCGGTGATGGCAGCCCGCACAATTTCCTCAATGTTTCGCTCTCCATATACCGCGCCGTTCCACAAGTACCCCTCGCTGTTGAAGACGAGATTGCAGAGCGGCATCACGTTGTGGTGCGTGGTGTCGTGCATCCCGCGCGCCTTGCCGTTGCGCAAACGCGGATTGTCCAATCCGATATCGAAGCCGTAGCGCTGCACGTGACAGCTCGCGCAGCAAATCAACGAGTCGGGATTGTTGCCGACATAGCCACATAACCTCGTGTCGTTGAATAACTTCCGTCCCAACTCAACCCCCTCGTTGGTCATCGGATTGTCGGACGGCAGGTTGAGTGCCGTTGGGAAATACTTCGGAATGACAAGGTCGTAAGGGGTGGCCTCGTATTTCTCCGGCTTTTCACGGCACGACAGCAACAGCCACGGAAGTAGCGCAACATACAGCAGGATAAGGGATTTCAGCCAGCGCATATAGTTCTATTGAGGTTTGACCACCATCTGCACTGTGGTGCGCGAGCGTTGCTCCGCAAACACCGGCCGGTTGCCCACCACCTTGGCGATGGTGGCATCGGTATAGTGCCGAATGGTAATCAATTCCATGTTTTCGTTGTATTTCACAATGAAATTCTCTCCCAACTGCTCCAACACCTGCGGAATGCGGTGCGGGTTGAGGTCGGTACAGATGGAAAAGCTGAGAGCCGTGTTCTGCATCAGGTTCATTTTGACACCGTTACGCGACAAAATGCCGAAAATTTCCGACAGATTGTTGACCGAGATGAAGGAGAAGTCTTTTGGGAAAAGGGTGATGAGAATCTGGTCTCTTTTAAAAATATAGGAGGGAATATTCTCGGAAGCCCCGTTGCTGGAAATGATACTTCCCGACTCCATCGGGGCCAAGAATGGCTTAACGTAAAGCGGTATGTTCTTGTTTTGCAGTGGTTTGAGGGTTTTCGGATGAATGACGGTCGCTCCGTAGTAGGCCAGCTCGATGGCTTCCTCGTAGGAGATGGACTCCAGCTTTACGGCATCGGGGAAGAATTTCGGGTCGGCATTGAGCAGTCCGGGGACATCTTTCCATATTGTAACACTCTTACCATTAAGGATATAGGCGATAATAGCCGCCGAGTAGTCCGACCCTTCACGCCCGAAGGTGGTGGCGGTACCGTCGGCAGCACCTGCTATAAATCCCTGTGTGATGCAGAGTTGCGGAGTATTGGCTTGGGCGGTGAGGGCTTCTTTCAAAAGCCGCTCCGAATCCTCCCACTGGATTTTTGCCTCTGTGTAGGTGCGGTCGGTGCGAATCACTTTTCGAGCATCCAACCACAAATTGTCCATCCCTTGAGATTGTAAGTATTTGGAAATTAACGTGGTGGAAATGATTTCCCCGAAGCTGACCAGCTGGTCGTATTCAAACTCATAGCAGTTGGTGGGAGGAGACTGCAACTTGGCCTCCAATTGGCTGAAAATCGGCTCTACGGTCTCGGTCAACGCCGGGCATTCCAAGTCGTTGATGATTTGCAGATGGTTGTTTTTCAGCTGGTTGAAGAGTGGGGTGGGGGATTCTTTCTGATAGAAATAGGCTTGGAGGATTTTTTCCAGCAGGTTGGTGGTTTTGCCCATGGCCGAGATGACCACGAAAAGGGGCTTTCCGCTGTGAAGCTGGAGAATGCTGTGCAGGTTGCGCACCCCCGCCGCATCTTTTACCGATGCGCCTCCGAATTTGAAAACCGTGATGTTGTTATCCAAGAAGTGGCTCATAATCACTATTTTTCATTATAAATCACGCACAAAAGTGTCTTGCCGACAATAGCCAGCGTGTTTTTGTCGATATGGTCGATGTTGTCGTTCATGGTGTGCCAGGTGGCAGGGAAGCCGGTGCCGGTGTTGTCGTCCTGGTGGATGATGTCAATCATCGGGATTCCGGCGATGGTATTCACGTAGTAATGGTCGTCGGTGATGGGATGGGCGGCTTCTGCGACGAAAGTGCCGCCGTAGCCGAGCCGTTCAGCAATGTTCCAAACGTGGGTGAGGGTGCTGCGGGCGTAGGTAGCGGAAATCTGTTCGTAGCGGAACCGTGCTCCCGGTGCCCCTACCATGTCGAGCAGCATGCCGTAGGCGGCATGGTAGCCTTCACGGTGCGGGTGCTTGGACCAGTATTGCGAGCCGAGTCCCCATGAGTCGCTCTGTCCGTCGCTGCCGTAGTCTTCCACGTCAAAGAAAACAATGTCAACACCTATAGTGGGGTGTTTCAGCGACAGCTGGCGGGCCATCTCCAGCAGCACACCCACGCCGCTGGCACCGTCGTTGGCACCGTCGATGGCCTTCTTTTGATTGCCTTCATCAGGGTCGGCATTGGCCCACGGACGCGAATCCCAGTGCGAAGCCAGCACGATGCGCACGGGATTCTCCGGCGCGAAACTTCCTATCAGGTTGCAACTCTGCAGTTTGGTGCCATCAAAAGCGGTGGCGGTGAACTCCTGCGCAATCACGGTGTCGCAAAATTCTGCTAATTTGCTCTTTAGGTAAGCCGCACATTGGCGATGCGCCTCCGTGTTGGGCACCCGCGGACCAAAATCCGTCTGAGCCTTCACAAAATAAAAGGCCGAGTCGGCATCGAAAGCAGGGGCTTCCAATGGGGTATCTTCTACTTCAGTGTTTTCTCCACCTTTCTTCTTGTCGCGATCACAGGCGACCAGGAGTAATGATACAAGTATTGAAATACAGAAAGTTACAAATATATAACGCTTCATACTCTGCTATTTTTTGGCATATTGTTGGTACTCTTTGCGGTTCTTGAGAATGTCGATGGCGAGGTAGATGGCGTTGCGCATCGACTCGCACTGTGCCACATTCTTGCCAGCGATGTCGAAAGCAGTGCCGTGAGCCGGAGAGGTGCGTACGATGGGCAGTCCGGCGGTGAAATTCACCCCTTCGCCGTGCGAAATCATCTTGAACGGAATCATGCCCTGGTCGTGGTACATGGCCAGAATGGCGTCGAATTTGGCATAGTTGCCGCTGCCGAAAAGTCCGTCGGCAGGGAAGGGGCCGAAGGCGTTAATCTTCTCATTGAAAGCCTGTTGGATGGCTGGCGCGATAATTTCTTGGTCCTCTTTCCCAATCAGTCCGTTGTCGCCGGCATGGGGATTGAGCGAAAGTACCGCGATGGTGGGATTCGTGCAGGCGAAATCCACCTTCAAGGTCTGCTGCAAGGTCTTCAACTTTTTGACAATCAGTTCGGTAGTGAGTACCTTCGAGACTTCCTCTATCGGCAGGTGGTTGGTGGCGAAGGCGATGCGACACCCTTCGGTTACCATCATCATCATGGCATTCTGAGAGGAAAATTGCTTGGCGAAAAATTCGGTGTGACCATTGAAGTGGAAGGTGTCTGATTGGATGTCGGCCTTGCAGATGGGAGCGGTTACAATGGCATCTATCAATTGTGCTTTCAAATCTTTACAAGCGTTTGTTAAAGCTAATTCTGAAAGCCTTCCTGCCTCTTTGGAGGGCGTTCCAGGCTCCACTTTCACCTCCTGCTCGAAGATGTTGATGAGGTAGTTTTTGTTCTTGTTGATCTGTTCCACCTTGCGGCATACCTGCATCGAGAAGTCCTGAAGGTTGAAAAGACTCTTGTAGAAACTGGCGGCCTTGGCGGCGCCATAGACCACTGGCGAGCAGAGTTCCAGCATCTTCGGGTCGTTCAAAGCCTTCATGATGACCTCGTAACCGATGCCGTTGTAGTCGCCGTGGGTGATTCCGATTCTGAAAAGATTGTTTTCGCTCATAATAGTTGTTTTCTGTTGTAGTTCAGTTGTTTATGATGAAAAAGAGGAACTATTCTTCCTCAATAATGTCGTATAAAAAGTTGTTGTAAGGATAAATCTGGATGTGCAATTTCTTGATCTCTTCATACAAAACACGCTTCATCTCATCCAAGTTTTCTTTGGTCTTGGCAGAAATGAAGAGGGTTTTATGACTCATCTTCGCCATCCAGGTCTGTTTGAGCTCCTCCAAAGTGATGTTTTCCTTCGTGCGTGGCGTGAGGTCGTCAGGTGACTTCTCAATCCATTTATAATTATCTATCTTATTGAAAATCACGATGACAGGTTTGTCGCCTGCGCCAATTTCTTGCAGAGTCTGGTTCACAATGGCGATCTGTTCCTCAAAATCGGGATGGCTGATGTCGATGACATGTAGGATGAGGTCGGTCTCGCGGATTTCATCGAGGGTGGATTTGAAGGATTCCACGAGGCTGTGGGGCAGTTTGCGTATAAATCCCACAGTATCAGAGAGTAGGAAGGGAAGGTTGTCGATGACCACCTTGCGGACAGTGGTGTCAAGGGTGGCGAAAAGCTTGTTTTCGGCAAAGACATTCGACTTGCTGATCAGGTTCATCAGGGTGGATTTGCCCACATTGGTATAGCCCACGAGGGCGACACGCACGAACTGCTCGCGGTGGCTGCGCTGGGTGAGCTTCTGACGGTCAATATCTGCCAACTTTCTCTTCAACAATGAAATACGATCTCGAATGATACGACGGTCGGTCTCAATCTCCTTCTCGCCAGGGCCTCTCATACCGATACCGCCACGCTGTTTCTGCAAGTGAGTCCACATGCCCGTCAGTCGGGGTAGAAGATACTGGTACTGAGCTAATTCCACCTGCACTTTGGAGTGCGCTGTCTGGGCGCGCTTGGCGAAAATGTCAAGAATGAGGTGGGTGCGATCCATCACCTTGCAGTGCAAAACTGCCTCCACATTACGCAGTTGCGACGGACTCAGCTCGTCGTCGAAAACCGCGAGGTCAATGGCGTTCTCTTTGACATACTCCGCCACCTCCTCCAGCTTGCCGCTGCCCAAGTAGGTCTTGGGGTCAGGGTAGGGAAGGTTTTGGGTGAATCGTTTTTGGGCGACGCCGCCCGCTGTGTCGAGCAAAAATGCCAGTTCGTCCAAGTATTCCTCCACGCGCTCCATGCCGTGCGATGGAGTGGCAACTGCCACAAGCACCGCAGTTTCCATCTCGCTTCCTATGGTCTCTTTCGTTTTCTCCATATACTCAATTTGCGAGTGCAAAAGTAATATTTTTTAATGTATATTTGCACGCAATTTTATGGACTATGGAAAATTCTTCCGTATTTACACAACAGTTTGACATTCAGTCACATCATATAGGTCCTGACTTCGAAGTTTCGCTTCAGTATTTGTTAGGATGTATGCAAACTACTGCCGACCTGCACGTGGACAGCCACCATCTCGGCTGGAAAGACCTGCACGCGAAGGGATGCTTCTGGGCGATCTATCGTATGGGACTGCGCATCAACCGTTTGCCGCGAAAATACGACCATATCATCGTCAAAACATGGGCAAATCCGCCACAGGGCATCTTCCAGCCCCGTAGTTTTGAAGTGGTTGATCCTCAGGGAGATGTCTATCTCCAAGCCCAGTCCCTGTGGATTATCTTGGAGGATAAGACTTTCCATCCTATCAATATCGACACGGTTATGGACACCGATGTGATTTCGGCGCTCGGCGGCAACCAGCCGTTTCCCATTCCGCTCAAAGTGCCTCTTTCTAAAGGAGATATGGCCTTTCCGACCGTCACCCGCGATGTGCTGTATTCCGACATTGATACCAACATACACGTGAATAACACGGTGTATGTGCGCTGGGTGTTGGACAGCCTCCCTGCTGATTTTTTGCAGGGGCATCAACTGTGCGAGATGATTCTCAACTATGTGCAGCAGGCCCGCTTGGGCGACCGTTACAACGTGGTTCACACCTCCATGTCGGATGGACGCGTCGCCACCACCATTTCCCGCAATGGCGGCGATGGCGCAGACTTCTGCAAAATTGTCACCCGCTGGGAGGAAAAGAATCCGTCATGCTAATCTTTTGAAATTTTATACACTGATGAAAAAATATAAATTACTGATTATCTGTTTTGTAGCTGTGCTGCTGGGACTCACTTCCTGCAGTAAGGACTTTGATTCCAATGCACCTTACGAGGATGTCACGATTGTCTATGGTATCTTGAATCCTGATGATCAGGAACATTATATTAAGATTTATAAGGGTTTCATCACCGCCGACAACGCTTACGAGGCGGCCAAAGAGTACGACAGTCTGTACTATTTTGACCAAATTGATGTGGTGGTGGAAGAGTATTTGAACAATCGTCTCAACGCCAGCTACCCGTTGGATATGACGACGGATATTCCTCGAGATTTGGAGGGCGATTTTGCTGCACCGGAGCAGCTGTTATACCATTTTTCGGCAGAGTTGAATCCTGAAGCCTTGTATAAGCTGGTGATTACCAATAAGAAAACGGGTCGTGTGGTAACGGCCGAGACGGATGTGATTGGCAATTTTTATCTTCGCGCCCCCAGCGACAATACGCTTCAGGTGGGAATCCATAGTACGCAGAATGTGGATGTGAAGTTCGCCACCCCCAAACATGCTAAGAGCTATGAGGTGTTCCAGACTTTCTACTACATCGAACGTAATCGTATCACACACGAAGAGGTGAGAAAGAGTATCCGTAGGAAACTCAATAGCGGTGTGGTTCGGGATGGCCTTACCGAGCAGAGCTGCTCGTATATCCCCGCTAACTTGTTGACAGTGATTGCTAACCGAGTGCCGGAAGACCCTAATCTCGACCGTTACATTTCGGTTGATTCTGCTTTGTGCTTTGAGGTTTGGGTGGTGAACGACCCCATTTACAACTATGTTTCCAACAATACCATTTCCGGCAGTGTGGTGCTTGACAGGCTCGCATATACCAATCTGCAGTGTGCTGACGACACTCGCGTGGCAGGGGTCGTCGGGTCGCGTCGCAGTGTTTGCGGCTGGCATGGTATTACCACCGCATCACAGAATGAACTGGTTCGAGGCGAAATAACTGGTCGTCTCAACTTCCACTACGACTACGAGTATCTGGAATTAGAGCATTGAGAATAATGCCCTGAATCATTTATCAACAATTTACTAACAGGTTCTCAACAGGTTTTCAACAGTTTTTTCTGTCAGCCGGCAGGTCCCCTAATACACCTCCATCCACTCGTAGCGGTTGCCTTGGTGCTCGATGAAGCGTACCAGGTCTTCGCGGCGGATGATCAGCGATGCGGTGTTGATACACGGGTGGAAGCTGACCTTCTCGGCTTGCAGCAAGTTGCTGTCTAAGAATACGATAACATGATGTTCCACATCATTGATGAGACCGAATGGCGTAACCGAGCCGGGCGTTACCCCCAGATACTTCATCAGTCGCTGCTCCGAAGCAAAGCTCAATTTACCCTGGTGAAGTTTCTTCTCGATGTCGTGGATGTCCATCACACGGTCGCAGTCGAGGCACACCAAGTAGTGCTGGTTGCCTTTGTGATTGCGGAAAAAGAGGTTTTTGCAGTGCTTGGCGTCATGCCCCGCCCAATATTGCTTGGCGATTTCAATGGTGGGTGCGGCGGGATGCTCCAAGTATTCAAAGGGGATGTTCAGTTCCTCTAAAAGCTGGTATAATTTCGGGTCTCCGTTCATGGTTGCGGTTTTGGGATGCAAAAATACAAATTATTGCCAACATTTTTGTATCTTTGCCCGCTTATTTTTGAAGTATGGAAAATGATGAAATTTTAGAGGAGACTAGCGGCGAAAAAGAGGAATTGTTCGAACATTTTCGCTTTGTGGTGGATCCTGGCACGGAAATCGTCCGGCTCGACCGTTACCTCACCAACCTGATGGCGCACACCTCGCGCAACCGCATCCAGCAGGCTGCCAAGGCCGACTGTATTCTGGTGAACGACAAGCCCGTCAAGTCGAACTACCGTGTCCATCCCCGCGATGTCATCAGCATTCTGCTGCCTCGTCCTGTCCATGTGTTTGAGCTGGTTGCGGAGGATATCCCGTTGGACATCGTCTATGAGGACGAGGATGTTATCCTCATCAACAAGCCTGCCGGCATGGTGGTGCATCCCGCCGTTGGCAACTTCACGGGCACGCTCGTCAACGCGCTGCTGTGGCACTTCCTAGGTCAGCGCAACGCCGCCGGCGAGGAGGTGAAACCGCTGCTGGTGCATCGTATCGATAAGAACACCTCCGGCATCATGATTGTGGCCAAGTCGGAAATCGCCCAGATGAAACTGGCCGCCAATTTCTTCGAGCACACCATCGACCGCCGCTACCAGGCCCTCGTGTGGGGCGACTTCCCCGAAGACGAAGGCACTGTGGTGGGCAATGTGGGCCGCAACCCGCAGAATCGTATGGTGATGACCGTCTTCCCCGAGGGCAGCGAGCAGGGCAAACATGCCGTGACCCATTACCGCGTCATCGAGCGTTTCGGCTATGTCACCCTCATCGAGTGCCGACTCGAGACCGGCCGTACCCACCAGATTCGCGTCCACATGAAGCATATCGGCCACCCGCTCTTCAACGATGAGAGCTATGGCGGCAACGAGATCCTGAAAGGCACCACCTTCACCAAGTACAAGCAGTTTGTCAACAACTGCTTCAAGGTGCTGCCTCGTCAGGCGCTCCATGCCAAGTCGTTAGGCTTCGTACACCCCGTGACGGGAAGGTATATGCTGTTCGACTCCGACCTGCCGGCCGACATGGCAGAGGCATTGGATAAATGGCGCAACTATGCGAAGCATAAACAGTTGGAAGAGGATGATGAGTAGTTTTTATTAGAAAATTTTTCAATAATGAAAAAAATAATCCTGCAAAAAGGAAAAGAAAAGTCGCTGCAACGCTTCCACCCATGGGTGTTCTCTGGCGCGGTGGCCAAGAAGGACAAGACGTTGGCCGATGGCGATGTGGTGGCTGTTTACAACTACGATGGGCAGTTTATGGCGGTGGGACATTACCACAACAGCTCCACCTGCGTCAAGATTTTCAGTTTTGAGGAGGTGGAACCCGACGAGGTATTCTGGCGCGAGAAGGTGCGCCAAGCGGTGATGCTGCGCCGGCAGTTGGGACTGATGGACAATCCCCGCACCACCTGCTGCCGCCTCGTCAACGGGGAGGGCGACTATCTGCCCGGACTGATTGTGGACTGGTTCGATGGCAATATTGTGCTGCAGTTCCACTCCTACGGCATGTACCTGCTGCGCGACCTGCTGGTCAAGATTTTTATCGACCTGTTTGGCGACAAAGTACATTCTATTTACGACAAGAGTGTGGCGACACTGCCCGAGGTGGCCGGTTTTGAGCCGGTGGATGAGTGCCTGTACGGCAGTTTCGACGATGTGCTGGTGCGCGAGAACGGCATCCCGTATTATATTGACATTGTGAATGGACAGAAAACAGGATTCTTTCTCGACCAGCGCGAGAGCCGCAAGCTGGTAGGCGAGTTTTCCGCAGGTCGCAAGGTGCTCAACCTGTTCTGCTATACTGGCGGTTTCTCGGCCTATGCCCTGGCCAATGGCGCGACGCATGTCGATTCGGTGGACATCTCCAAAAAGGCCATCGAGTTTGTGGAGCGCAACATTGCGGAATTGGGTCAAGAATATCTCGCCAAACACACCTCCTACGCCGAGAATGTGTTTGACTTTTTCGAGCATACGCCCGACCAGAGTTATGATGTGATTGTGCTCGACCCGCCCGCTTTCGCCAAGCACCACAAGGTGAAAGACCAGGGCGTAAAGGGGTATCGCAACCTCAACCGCAAGGCGATGCAGAAGGTGAAGCCGGGCGGTTTTCTGTTCACCTTCTCCTGCTCGCAGGCGGTGTCGCACGATGACTTCCAGACCATCGTCTTTTCGGCCGCTGCCATGGAGGGCAAGCGCATCCGGGTGCTGCGCCATCTCGAGGCCGGTCCCGACCACCCCGTTGATATTTTCCATCCCGAGGGAAGCTACCTGAAGGGATTGCTGGTATATGTTGAAAAATAAATCATTATGAAAAGAATTTTAATATTAACTATCTGTTTATTAGTAAGTTATTCTTCTTTCTCCCAAGAAAAGAAACCTCTCTATGATGAGAAGGCTGATGCAGTGGCCCAAATCCAAAATGCCGTTTCCGAAGCCTCCAAGGATGGCAAGTATGTGGTGTGCCAGGTGGGCGGCAATTGGTGCCCATGGTGCATCCGTTTTTCAGATTTTATTACCAATAATGATGCTATCAATCAGATTGTTAAAGACAATTTTGTCTATATCCATGTCAATTATTCTGCAGCCAACAAGAATCCGGAGGCGATGAAGATGCTTTCTAATCCGGCTCGCTTCGGTTTTCCAGTGTTGGTGATTTTGGATGAAAAGGGGAATGTCATCCACATCCAAGACTCCTCCTATTTAGAAGAGGGGCAGGGATATAATGCGAAAAAAGTGGAAATTTTCTTCAAAAATTGGACTCCTACGGCGGTCAAGACGCTGAAGTAACGTTCTGCTGAGTAGCCTTGCGCCTGCGCACTTTCCGACCGATGCCGAGGGTGATGCCGAACAGGAGCATCGCGCCGGCGATGAAGGTGAAGAAACGTGCGAGATAGTCGCCGTGGCGGGTGTAGAAAGTCAGTTGATCATTGAGAAATACGTTCTGGCGGATGGCAGTGCGCACGCCGTACTGAGTGGTTTGGTGTGCGGTGCCGCGCTCGTCGATGAACGCTGAGGTGCCGGTGTTGGCCGCTCGCATGATGCTGCGACGTGTCTCCACCGCGCGCAGTTTCGACAGCAGGAAATGCTGCGTGTGGCCGGGCGTTTCACCCCACCATGCATCGTTGGTGATGACTGCCATCACCTGCGCGCCGTTGCGCACAAACTCCCCGAAATGCTCGCCGTACGCCGACTCGTAGCACACGGGAACGCCAATGCGCACCTGATAGTCAGGCAGCAGAAAGGCGCGCTGCTCGCTGTCTGCCCCCAACGACCCTGATGTGCCGCCCAAGTCGATGGCCATCTCTTCCAAGAAACCAAAAATCTGCGGGTAGGGCATCTTCTCCACGCCCGGCACCAACTTGCTTTTGAAGTAGGAGCCCGTCACGCCAAACCGGTTGTAGCAGACCGAAGTGTTGCAGTAGTCGTAGTACAGCTGTCCGATGCCTTGTGCCAGATGGGCGGTCTCGGTGGCTTTGTGGTCATAATACAGCACAATGGAGGTGCCGAAGATGAAATTGAGTTCGGGATGGGTAAGAATGGTGGTGTCGAAAAGGTCCATTCCACCGTAAATCTCACTGTTTCGGGCTGTTCCTCTCATGAAATTGTCATATTTCATGGTGTTGGCGAGGGCCGACTCGGGACAAACGACCACAGCGGTGTTGTCGGTGATGAGGGGGCGTGCCACCTCCAAGATACGGGCCGCATGTTCCTTATTCGACATGGCATATTCCTCTTCCCATGGATCTGTATTTTGTTGAACCACAACAGCTTCTATGGATCGGCGGTTCTGTTCGGTGGGCATCTGATAGGTGTAGAAACGGATGAGCGAAAGGGCTGCCGGCACCATCAGCCAGCCCAGCAGCACACTCCCCACAATGATGCGGCGTTTGCCTGCTATGCGTATAGACTTCAACAATGCTACTGTCAGGAAGTTAGCTGCCAAAATCCAAATCGTGCCACCGAAAGCACCTGTGATTTCGTACCACTGCACGAACTCGGTGTTGGCGGAAAAGAGGTTGCCGAGGTTGAGCCACGGCCAGGAGAGGTCCCAGTTGAGGTGGAGGAACTCCCATGCGCACCAGAATGCGATGAAACAGAGGGCATCCACCCAGAAGGGCAACCGCAGTTTGCGAAAACGCTGCCAGCCGCCAAATACCAACGACATGAACAGCGAGTTGAGCACCACCATGGCGATACATCCCTCAAGGGTGCTGTTCTTTACCCACCAGGTGGTGAGGATGTTCCAAACAACAAAGGTAAGGTACGAGTAGCCCATGCCTTTGAGGAAGGGCAGTCGGGCATCTTCTTCCGCCAGCGACTGGCTCACCATCAGCAGGGGCACGAAGGCCAAAAAACTGAGGAAGGCGAGACCGTGCGGAGGCCACGAGAGCCACAGCAGGATGCCAGACAATAGGGCAAGGCCGAACCGATAGAGAAAGCGGATACCTTTGTTTTTAGGTTGGGATAATGTCATGGTAATTGTTTGATAATAAAATGGTTATCGGTCTACTTTGCGAAGCTCGAAGTTCTTGCCGAGATAGACTTTCCGCACGAATTCGTCATCGGCAAGCTCTTGGGCGGTGCCGGTACGCAGCACCGTGCCTTCGTGCAGGATGTAGGCGCGGTCGGTGATGGCGAGCGTCTCATGCACGTTGTGGTCGGTGATGAGGATGCCGATGTTCTTGGTCTTCAGTTTGGCCACAATCTCTTGGATGTCTTCCACGGCGATGGGGTCCACGCCGGCGAAGGGCTCGTCGAGGAGGATGAACTTCGGGTCGGCGGCCAGACAGCGGGCGATCTCAGTACGGCGTCGCTCCCCGCCGGAGAGATTCTTGCCGAGGTTCTTCCTCACCTTGTGCAGGTTGAACTCCGTCAGCAGGCTCTCCATCCGCTCCTTCTGCTCGGCACGGCTGCGACCGCTGAACTGCAAGATGGCCAGGATGTTCTTCTCCACCGTCATGTCGCGAAACACGGAGGCTTCCTGCGGCAAGTACGAGATACCCAACTGGGCGCGCTTGTACATGGCCATGTTGGTAATGTCTTCATTGTCAAGAAAAATATGACCTGACAACGGCCTGATAAGTCCGACAATCATGTAAAATGAGGTGGTCTTGCCGGCACCGTTAGGACCGAGTAGTCCCACAATCTCTCCCTGCCGCACGTTGAGGCTCGCCTCGTTGACCACGGTGCGGGAGTGGTATTTCTTTACTAATTTATCCGTCCGGATGATGTGTGTGGTTTCTTCCATAACTTATGCTTTGGTGGCCGCCATGCGGATGGCGTTGGTGAGGGTGTCGGCGAACTGCTGCAGAGGGCCTTTGACCATGGGAGCCAGGAAGGTGGGAATTTCAAGGTTCATGGTAAGGAAAAGGTCGCAGCTGGTTTCGCCATCGCTGATGTCGAAAGTGCAGGAGGCGGGAATCTGCTTGTCGTTGCCCACCGTGTAGGTGATATGGCTGTAGGGCTGTTTCTCCTGAATGCGCAGGGTGATTTTGGCGATGCCGCTCACCTCAAATTCGCAGAAGTCCTCTTCAGCGTGCCAGTTCTGCACCTGCTTCTGGGTGGCCATCTGTTCAAAATTGCGGCAATCGCACAGCATTTCATAAACTTTGCGGCTGCTGGCGTTGATATTTTCCGCTTTGCTTTCTATATTCATATTTTAATGTAAAAGTTTATAAACCAATTCTTTATAAAGTTCTTCTTCAGTAGTGCTACAATCCACCCCTTTCGACTTTACATCAAATTCGCGCAGAAGGGCGATGTTGCGTACGAGGATCTGTTTGGAGAAGCCGGAGGAGATGGCGACATCACGGCGCAGCTGGGCATCCGTGCGGCGCGGACCGAAGCAGAGGCGCTGCTCCTCCAAATTCTTGGTGGGCGCGTGCTGGTATTTGAGCATCCCGCTGTACAGCTTGTTCAGATGGCCGATGGCGGCCTGTAACGGGTTGGCTTTCAGATTTTGGCAGAAGGCGTTGACGATGGTGAAGGCCTTGGTCTCGTTGCGGCTGCAAAGGGCGTCACTTAGGGCGTACAGATTGTACTGGTTGCTGATGCCGATGTGTCGTTCGATGATTTCAGGGGTGATGGTGGTGCCTTCGGGGTAGGTGATGCGTAGTTTGGTAAACTCATTGTCAATGCGCGACAAATCATTGCCGATATGTTCTGCGATGAGGGCTGCCGAATCTTTGGAAATCGTGAAAGCGTGTTCCTTGGCGCAGGCTTCCACCCATTCGGCGAGCTTCCAATCTTTCACTTTCTCCGAGTCGAAGGTCACGGCATCGTTAAGTGCTTTGTTGCATGGGAGTTTGCCGTATTTGTAGCAGATGACGAGAATGGTGGTGGTGGTGGGGTTGGCACAGTAGGCCATGATGAGGTCGAGGGAGCGCCAATCTTTGGCCTCTTTCACAATCACCACTCTTTTTTCCACGCCGAAGGGAAACTCACGGGCCTGTGCGATGACTTCTGCGGGGTTGGTCTCTTTGGCGTAATAAACCGACTGGTTGAAGTCGCGGTCGGCTTCTTCCATCACGTTTTCTTCAATGTAGTCAGAGATTTTGTCGATGAACAGCGGCTCTTCGCCTGCGAGGAAATAAACGTTGGCGAACTGTCTCTTTTCCAGCTGTTTGAGAATCTCTTTGTAGGTGCTTTTCATGGGGAATGTTTTGGTGAAAAATTATTTGGGAAGTTCAGTGAGTGTTTTGAGGGTGATGCCTGCGGTGGAGTAGGGGGCGGAGTGGATGGTGGAGAAGTCGTTCTGCAGGTATTTGAAGTAGCCGCAAACGGCAATCATGGCGGCGTTGTCGGTGGTGAGGTCGATAGTGGGCACGAAGAGGCGGCGGTGGTATTTGTCGGCGATACGCTGCATGGCGGCTTTGAGACCGCTGTTGGCCGACACGCCGCCGGCGATGACAAGGTCGCGGCAGCGCAACTCCTTGACTGCCCGTTCCACTTTGTTAGCCAGCGACTTGACGATGGCATATTGCATCGAGGCGGCCAGGTCGGCGACATTCTCCTCGATGAAATGCTCGTTCTCTTTGAGGTGGTCGCGTACAAAATAGAGGAAGGAGGTCTTGAGGCCGCTGAAGCTGTAGTCGAGGCCGGGGAGGTGGGCGATGGCGAAGCTGAACCGCTTCGGATCGCCGGTCTGCGCCAGCCGGTCGATGACGGGACCGCCAGGGTAGGGGAGCCCGAGGATTTTCGCCGCCTTGTCGAAGGCCTCGCCCGCCGCATCGTCAATCGTTCGCCCGATAATTTCCATGTCGAAATAGTCGTTCACCTTCAGCAAAAGGGTGTGGCCGCCCGAAACCGTCAGACAGAGGAACGGAAATTCAGGTTTTTCCTTTTCTTCTCCCTTTTTCTCCAAAAAATTAGCCAAAACATGCGCCTGAAGGTGGTCCACCTCGATGAGCGGAACCCCCAAACTGAAGGCCATCGCCTTTGAAAAAGAACTCCCTACAAGCAATGAACCCAAAAGTCCGGGACCATTTGTATAAGCTATCGCAGATATTTGATTTTTGTGTATCTTTGCACGCTTAAGTGCAGTGTCCACCACCGGGATGATATTTTGCTGGTGAGCGCGCGATGCCAACTCTGGAACTACCCCTCCATATTCGGAGTGAACTCGCTGAGAGGCAATGACATTCGACAATATCGAAGTGCCTTCTATCACCGCCGCAGAAGTGTCATCACAGGAGGATTCTACACCAAGAATATAAACCGACATAACCGCTGAATTTTGGGACGCAAAATTACGAAAAAAATCATAAAAATCACCTTGATTGTCTTGGGATGTTTTCTCGCCCTTGACTTAATCTTGGTGGGATTGCTTTTTGTACCCCCCATTCAGGAAAAAGTGGTCGGTGTGGTGGCGGAAACGCTTTCCGAAAAATGGAACTCCCGCATTACCATCGGCCATATCTACCTCAGTCCTACGCTCAAACTTACTGTCGAAGACCTTGTCATCCGCGACCATCACGACAACTCCATGATTGCCGCCGGTAAGTTGAAAAGCCGTTTCACCACCTTGAAATTCTCCCCGTTCAAACTCGGTTTCTCTGACATAGAATCCGATAAAATACGGGTGAATATCCGCAAATACAAGGGCGATGATGCCGTCAATATTTCGATTTGGGCCAGAAATTTTAAAAAGAAAAAGAAAAATCCAAGTCCCTTCGAGATGAAGGCATCTTCTATTATTTTGAAAAATGCCTACTTTATTTATCATAACGACTTGACATGCAGTACGAAAGATAAAGGAGATATTGATTTTGGCTATTTTGAATTGAAAAATATTGACGCCCGACTCGACAATTTCGTACTGCTCGGCTCCAATATTTCCGCTGACATTGAACATCTTGCTTTTCAGCAATATACGGGATTCGTTCTCAACAACCTCTGTGGTAAATTCCATATCGGTCCTGACGGGCTGACGCTCCACAATGCCACGCTGGCTACCCCTAACAGCCGGGTGTTCCTCGATTTCGCTTTCGAGTATGGAAGCTGGCAGGATTACAGCGATTTCCTCAACAAAATCAATTTCAACGTGAAGGCGAAAACCTCCACGTTCGACATGAAGGATATCCGTTACTTCGCTCCCAAAACTGCCGGCATGGACAACAGACTGGTCTTCTCCGCTCAGGTGAACGGTCCTATCAACCATTTGGTGGTCAAGGATTTGGATGCAAGATTTGCGGATAATACCCACCTTGCCGGAGACCTTGATATCAAGAATCTTACCGATTTCTTCAATGCTGATATTCGTGTCAAATTGGTGCAGAATGAAGTGGATTTGCGTGAAATTCAGCAGTTTAAGCTGCCTGGTGGCAAAACGATCCCGATTCCTGAACAGGTGGCTTCGCTCGGTTTGGTGATGCTTGACGTGGAGTATGCCGGTGTCGTGTCCGACAAGTTTGATGTGAATGCCTCCTTGCTCACCTCTGCCGGCGATGTGGACGCGCAATTTTCTACCTGCTGCCACGAGTCGGATGACGGATTGGATTATGCTGTGACGGTGGCGGCCAACCGGCTCTCTGTGCCGAAGCTGCTTCCCAAAGTGTCGATGGTGGGTGGCGTTACGGGTACCGTCAGCGCGAAAGGTACGGTCGGCGACATGAACCGCCTCGCCGAGACGGTCTCTGCCGACATTGATGCCAATATCGCCCATGTCGCCCTCAAGGGCTATCCGCTGCACAACCTGAAAGCAAAAGGAAAATATGCGGGCAAGCATCTCGACGCTGACCTCGCTCTCCGCGACCCCAACCTCAATCTGGCGCTCAATGGCACCATGGATTTCTCAGGGAAAATCTCCGAATACCATGCTGAAGGCCGTATTGACAGCCTGAACGCTACTGCCCTGTTCGCCCATCTTCCGCTGATGGATAGCACCGTTACCAACGGTTTCGACAAATTGGTGCGCTATGTGCAACAGCATCCCGAACTTACGCTCTCTGCCCATAGCCTTTCCTGCGACTTGGCTGGTAATACTTTGAGTGATTTAAATGGCAATGTATTTATAGACAGTCTTTTGTATAATCAAGATGGAAAATCGCTCGCGCTTGATAGGCTTCGTTTGGTGAGTCTTGCCAATGACAACCAGCAGCTGTTGCGACTCTCCTCTAATTTGGTGAATGCGTCACTGACCACCACGTATGACCTCGCCGATGTTCCGAAAGCATTACTCAATCTTGTTTATACCTATTGTGGCAACCTTTTCCCAGAAAAGAAGCTGGCTTCTGAGTTCAACTATTCTGACGATATTGACCACTCGCTTTCTTTGAAGGTGGATGCCTACAATCTTGCCCCTATCCTTGACATGTTTGTCCCTAACATTCAAATAGATAACAATACCTCGCTGGCGGTGAGAACCAACGAGTCGCATTCTGATGACCAGATTCAATTCTATTCGCCGGGTATTCGTATTGGCGACAATATCGTGGTCAACAATGCCCATGTTTCGACCCAGCAGAAGGGAGTGAAAGATCTGGATGTCAATGCGTCAGTGCGTTCGTTGTCGGTGGGTGAGAATGGAAACTTTTCGGTGGAGAATATTGACCTTCAAGCCGCTTTGGGCCCCCAATCTTTGCAATATCATCTCAATTGGAAGAATCCAGCCGTAATTTCAGCCCATAAGTCATTGTTGGCGGGGACGGTTGATTTCGGTGAAGACGGGGCAATCATCGCCCATGTCGATGAGTCGGAAGTCTATTTTAAAGAATTCCCATTCTCGTTCAATAAAGACCATTTGGTGACGGTAAAAGAGGGTAATGTGCAGATTGACAATTTGGTATTAACCTCTAAGGAGAGTCAGTTGATGGTGAATGGTAAGGTGGGAAGAGCCAGCGACAGTTTGGTGGTCACCATCGACAATTTGGATGTCGCTGTGCTGAACCAGTTTATCAAGACAGACAAGATGCGGCTGGGTGGTGCCTTGTCGGCCAACGTGCAGATGCGTGAGATGCGGGGTAGTAATATCCTGCTGGGAACGGCCATCATTCGCGATTTCGAGTTCAACGAGGAACAGTTCGGCCACCTGTATGCCAATGCCATCTTGCCTTCCGATAAAAACATTCATTTCCGCGGAGGTCTCATCGATGCGGAATACTTCCCCGATAGTGCAACCGTATATAATTATAGGTATAGGGAAGATTTCATGAACCAGAAGGGAGTGAACACTCACCTGAACGGACTGTTTGACTCGGATCTGAAGCAGCTGAAGGTGACGGCAGACATTGATACTCTGCCACTGGGCTTCCTCGAACCGATGCTTTCGTCTTTCAGTCATAAGTTCGATGGCAATGCATCCGGTAAAATTGACTTCATCTTCAATAAGGATTCTATGTATTTCGAGGGCGTGGCTGATGTCCGTGAGGCAGAGATCGGTATTGCGCCGCTTAACACTTTCTACTACATCAACCACCAGCCGGTGAAGTTCACAAAGGACGGATTTACGTTCGACAAGATGGTCTTGACCGACCAGTTCGGCAACAAAGCCACGATGAACGGCTATGTGAACCACCGCAACTTTTCGGACTTTAACTTGCAGTTGGATATATCCACCACGAAGATTTTTGTGCTGAACACCAAGCAGCAGGCAGACAATCCTTTCTATGGCGACGGATTCATATCAGGCAATATCACTATTGCCGGCGATATGGAAAAACTCTCTTTTTATGGTGATGATCTCAGCACGCAGAGCGGTACTGTGTTCTGTCTGCCTATCAGCTTCGCCGACAAGGCCTACTCTTCTGATGTGATTACTTTCGTGGTTCCAGAAAAAGTGAACAAAACGGTTGAAGAGGAAGAGCTTCCGGAGAGTTCGATGGAAATGGACTTCGATTTCACCTTCAATGTCACCCCTGCCGCCGATATTAAACTGGATCTTGACCTGTCAGCTTTCGGCGGGAAAATCAAGACCAAAGGTGCGGGTCAATTGCATTTTACCTATAACACTAAAAAGGATAAGGTTAACATATTGGGTGATGTGGAGCTGCAGTCCGGCTCTTTCAATATGACCTTCGCGCAGCTGCTGAACAAGAAGTTTGAACTTATGCCAGGTGGTGTGGTGACGTTTCCGGGCTCACCTTACGACATCCATATCAATGTTCGTGCCGGCTACTCTACGGTGGCATCACTCGCCGACCTTTTCACCTCTGAATCCACCAACGTGCGTAGAATGCCCGTCAAGGCGTACCTCAACTTCAATGGTAACCTCAACGACCCCGCTGCCATTGACTTCACCTTCGACCTCCCCAACGCTACCTCCGGCATGAGAGATCTGTTCTACAATACGATAGATACTACTAATTTGCAGAAAAAGACTGAACAGTTCTTTTCGTTAGTGATGCTCGGGAAATTCGCCTCCCCTCAATCATCCATCGCTGATATTAATCTGGAAAATGCGGGTATCGGCATGCTGACCTCCACTGTCAGTAACTTCATATCCAATCAGTTGAAATATGTGGATGTGAATTTCAACTATCAGAATGCCACCGCCGACAAGGCCGCTGAATATGCTGTCGGCGCTTCCACTTCCCTCTTCAACGACCGCACCGTCATCGAGACCTACGTCGGCTACAAAGATGACAAGTCAAGCGACTTCAGCAACCAGTTCGTCGGCGACTTCAGCGTGGAACAGAAATTGAACGCCCTCGGCACATGGCGACTCAAGGTGTTCAATGTCACCAATCAGGATGAACTCCGAAATGCCACGCGTAACAATCCATATGCGCAGGGCATTGCCGTGATCTATAAGCAGGATTTTAATAATAGGAAGGATTTAATTGCTTCTTTTACCCGAAGTAAGGAAGGGAAAGCGAATAAGGATAAGAAAACCCGCAAAAGAAAGAAAAAGAAGGGGCAAGAAGCAGTATCGACCGACCAACAACCGACCATTAAACCATAAATGTTATGTTGAACTATTTTCAGCACGTACCGATTTCTGTTACCATCTGCGATAAGGATGGTGAGATTTTGGAAATGAATGACAAGTCAATCTCTACTTTCACCAAAGACGGCCAATCTTTAGTGGGGAATTCATTGCTCGATTGCCATCCCGAGCCGGCTCGCTCCAAACTGCTGTCCATGCTCCAAAACCACGACGTGAACGTCTATACCATTGAGAAAAATGGGGTGAAGAAGATGATTTACCAGATGCCGTGGTACAACGACCAGCAGCAGTTCGGCGGCTATGTGGAACTTTCGATGGAACTCCCCGCCGAAATGCCCCACTATGTTCGTCAGCCTAAAAAGTAATGTAGAGGTCATCATGTTGAAGTTCAGGTCTTTTTTATGGATATTGATGATGCTGGTGGCCTTCCGCTCCGCAGCCCAGCAGCCTGAAGTGGCCGTGACAGCCCGGCTCGATTCCACCCATATCTTGGTGGGCGACCATCTCCATCTGCACCTTTCTGCTCAAACGACAGGCAAGACCGTATTGTCGTTCCAGTCGAAAGACGAGTGGAAAATGATGAATTGTGAAGTGCTGGATGTATCTGACATTCAACGGAATGAAAAGAACGGACAGGTCACTTATCGCCAAGATTTTGTGGTTACGGCCTTCGATACGAGCCGTGCGGTCATCGCCCCCATTCAGGTGTGGGCCGACACTGCCATGGCGGCTTGCACCGATACCATCTTCTTCTATGTGGATACCCTGCCTGTCTTCGTCGATACGGCAGCTGCCTTCCGCGACATCAAGCCCCCCTTGGGTGGACTGGAGCAGGTGGAAAAGTCCTACAGAAAAATCTGGATCATAGGCTCGTCAGTGGGTGCAGGACTTATTCTTATCGCCCTTATATTGGTGTTTTTCTTGGTCTGGTGGCCCATACTGAAGAAAAAACGGGCTATCCGGCAGCGCGAAATTCGCCGGCAAAGTTCGGGCGCGATAGCCCTCGGACATCTCCGGGAACTGAAAGCTAAAGAGTTGTGTCAGAAAGGGATGGCCAAAGAACACTATTCGGAGTTGAGTGTGATTCTGAGAACCTATCTGGATGATCAGTGGGACGTGAATGCGATGGAGATGGTGACAGATGAAATCATGACGGCTATGGCCTCGCTGGAAGTTACCGAGCAGCAGCGGATGGAGATCCTCTCATTTTTGAGAATCTCCGACCTTGTGAAATATGCCCGCCGGCAACCGCCCATGGAAGAGAATGCTTTGCAAATGGATAATGTGACGAAGTTTGTGCGCGACACTGACCAGCAGGAGCAGCAGCGCAGAGCGCAGCAGGCCGACAAGAGAAATAAGGGAGGAGAGTGAGATGAATGCGTTTGACAATTTCTTTCAGGTTGTAGGACAGATGAAGTTCGCTAACCCTCATCTGTTGTGGCTGTTGACTCTGATTCCGCTCTATGTGGCGTGGTATGTTTGGAAACGGCACCGCCAGCATGCAGCGATGGTTATCAGCACCACCGCACCGCTTGGCCAGCCCACCTTCCGCTACCGTCTCCGCCATTTCCCGGCCATCTTCCGCTGCCTCGCCCTCTTTTTCCTGATTGTCGCCCTCGCACGGCCCCAGACCTCCGACAGTCAGGTCAATGGTAAGTCCATCAAGGAGGGGATAGATGTTATCATGGCGCTGGACGTGTCGGGAAGTATGGACATGATGGACTTCAAACCTACGCGCTTGGAGGCCTGCAAGCAGATTGCCGCTGAGTTTGTGCAAAAGCGTGAGAACGACAATGTGGGACTGGTGCTCTATGCCGGCGAGGCCTACACCCTCAGTCCGCCTACTACAGACCATGCCTATTTTCTGGAGCTGCTCAAGAGCGTGAAACGTGAACCGTTGGTGGACGGTACCGCCATCGGTGATGGCCTCGGCCTCGCGGTCAGCCACCTGAAGGATAGCAAGGCGAAAAGCAAGGTGGTGATCCTGCTGTCGGATGGCGTCAACAATGCCGGTTTCATCGATCCGCGTACCGCGGCGTCCATGGCGAAGGAATATAATATTAAGGTATATACCATCAGTTGCGGTACCAACGGACGCACCGCCGGTATCCGTGTGCCCGGACATGGAGTGGTGCAGAGCAAAACCGTGCTCGATGAAGCCCTGATGAAGGAGATCGCCACCGAAACGGGCGGCAAGTACTTCTCCGCCGGCAACGAGAAAAAACTGCGTCAGGTATATAGCGAAATCGACAAGTTGGAGACCACCCGCCGTGAGGAAAAGACCGTGGTGAGCTGGGCAAACGACCATTTTCTGCCCTTCCTCCTGATCGGGATTCTCTTCCTGTTGTTGGAATTTGTCATGCGATTCGGTGTGGTGCGAGTCAACCCTTCGTGAACGATGATAATTCATTGATAAGTTTTTTTTGTTTTTTGTACCATCAATCAAAAAAACATGTAAATTTGCAACTTGTAAAAGGTATGGCCTTTTTGAATTGTAATTAATTAATTATCAATGTTATATAAAACATTTTTAGTATGAAGAAATTTACAAACAATGCTCTCTGGGGTGTGATTTCCATGGTTCTGAATCTCGTTATCCTCTGCTTGGTCGTGGTATCGGCGGTTCAATTGGGCAATTATGACAAGAAAAACATCTATCTGCAAGACTCCATTATGCCCACTTATTCGTTCTGGACTGACTCCGTGAGATACTCGGAAGAAGCGCTCGGCAAGAAACAGAACAGTATGGAAGGCTATACGAAATTGTTCGAGGATACGAAAGCTTCCGTTGACAAGGTGGGCAAACTGCTTGCCGCAGACCCGGAAAATGATTCCCTTAAGAATAAGTACTATAGTGATACCACCCACCTGAAAGACTATGGTGAAAACATCACCCGCCTTAAAACCGAAGTGAGCCTTTATAAAGATACAGTTGGGTATGCCAAAGCTGGACTTAAGCCCTGGGCAGACAAATACAATGCAGCTGTTAACGAGGCTTCCCCGACATTGGGCGGATTCAATATTGTGATTATCATCACCTCTATTCTTTTGGTCATCAAAATGATCTGTTTTGGTTATTGGATGATGCTCAACACTAAGAATCTTCGCCGTGTATCCACTTGGTGGAAAAAAGGTAATGATGCGATCAACATTGTCGCATGGCTTATCCCGATTTATAACTTGTTTAAGCCTTGCGCCCTGTTCTCCAACCTTATTTCTGAAACCAAATATGCTCTTCGCGATAAATCCATCATCACCGAAGCTAACGACTCCAACCATATGGAATCTATTTCCCTCTGGTGGGGCTCGATGATTTTCGCCAAGATGGTTATGCCCCTCTTCATCGGTGGTCTGACTATCTGTCTCAATGTTTGGCTGTTTGTCCTCCTTGGAGTGGCTGATGTGGATGTCGCTGCCAACAGCCTCGGTCTTCTTGGCTTTGGCACCTATTTTGGCAATACCGGACTCTTCTTCTACCTCAGACCACACGTCATCGTGATGGCTCTCTACCTTATTGGTTGGATTGTTTACCTTGGCTATGAGTGCTACATGATTTTCTCGTACAACAAACTCAATAAGATGATGTGCGATAATGAGGACAAATTTGAATTTGTAGAGAATACGGATAAGAAATAGTAGGGATACTTCCTGTTAAAAAGCCCGAAGGATTTGCTTGCGTAAATGCTTCGGGCTTTTTCTTTTTCCCCTCATCTGAATCATCAGAAAGTGTTCATAAAAATTATATTTAATTTATACTTTACATCCAATGTTTCAATAATTTGATGTATTTTTGCAAATGGAAAAGAATAACCAAATTTAAGGATATGAAAAAAACGTTATTTCTCGTTTTTTCTTTTGTAATGATTTGCTTTACAGGATTTTCGCAAGATGATCCAACAGCGGCTGACAGCGTTTCAAACCCACGTGGCAGCGGCGAAAGCTCCACCTTCGACACGGAGGGGTTGGACGATGAGGAGTCAACCGTGGGCGGCTTTGTGCCCGGACTGCTGCACTCGTCGCGCGACGTGTTCAGCAACAACACCTCCTACGCCTTCGGCATCGCCTACTTCAAGGCACGTGGCCTCGACTCGAAGTACCAGACCATCGCCATCAACGGTCTGGAGATGGAGAGCCTCGTGACAGGGCGCGCCGTCTATGCGCAGTGGGGCGGCCTCAACCGCGTGTTCCGCTGGCCCGAGAATGTGGGCAACCTCGACCCCGTGACCTTCAACTTCGGCGACATCGGCGGTTCCACCAACTACAGCACCCGCGCCTCCAACTACCGTCATCAGTTCCATGCCAACTACTCGCTCTGCAACCGCAACTACAACAACCGCATCATGCTCACTTACGCTACCGGTCTGATGAAGAACGGCTGGGCATTCGCCGCCTCCGCCTCCACCCGCTTCGGCAGTCAGCTGAGCTACGTGGACGGCAGCAGCTACACGGGCTTCGCCTATTTCTTCTCCGCTGAAAAACGTATCAACAGCGAGCATGCCCTTAACTTATCGTTCTGGGGTTCACCTACTTCCAGAAGTCTGCAGAGCAACTCCACTCAGGAGGTTTACGACCTTACCGGCGACCATTACTATAACTCCAATTGGGGATGGTACGACGGCAAGAAGCGCAACGCCCGCATCCGCAAAACCTACGAGCCAGTGTTCATGCTCTCGCATTATTTCACCCCGCAGAATGGCAAATATCAGATTACCACAAATTTAGGAAGTAGCTTCGGCCGCCAGAGCACCACCTCGCTCAACTGGGCCGACGTGCCGGACCCGCGTCCCGACTACTACCGCTACTTGCCCAGCTACATCACCGACGACACCACCCTGCAGGCTTGGTACACCGACCAGTGGCTGCACAACCGTGACTTCCGCCAGCTCGACTGGGATCATTTCTACGAGGTGAACCAGCTGGCCGCCGCCAACGGCGAACGCGCCCAGTACATCGTGGAGAACCGCGTCATCGACCATGTGCAGGTGTCGGGTGCCACCAACGTGGTGACCAACCTCACCGACCATATCAAACTCGCCGCCGGCGTGGATATTCGCGGTTATCATCAGCGTAATTATAAGACCATCAACGATTTGTTGGGCGGTGCCTATTGGCTCAACGAGGACAAATATGCCGATGGCGAAAGCCCCGACAACCCCTACCTGCTGTACGACGATTTGGACAATATCGGTGCGCACCTCGGCGTGGGCGACAAGTTCGGTTACGATTATGCCTACAATATTTTTAAACAGAATGTATGGGCTACCGCCAAATTCGCCTACAGCCATGTGGATTTCCATGTGGGGGCTAATTTCACAGCCACCGAGATGTGGCGTACGGGTTACATGCGCAACGGCCGTTTCCCCGATGATTCTCAAGGACGTTCCGAAGTCAAAGTTTTCCCTGACTATGGCTTGAAAGCCGGTGTTACTTATAAAATAAACGGTCGTAACTATTTGGTGGCTAATGCTCAATGGCAAACCCAAGCTCCCAGTATCCTCGACGCTTTCATCAATCCGAACATCCGTAATGAATATGTGGGTTGGGTTGAGAGTGAGAAGGATCTTGGTGTGGACTTCTCCTACATCATGCGCTATCCCTTTATGCGGATGCGACTGACGGGCTATTATTATATGTTCAGGGACGTTACCGACCAGTTCAGCTTCTACCATGATGACTATGGTACTTTCGTGAATTATGCCATGAGCAATATCAACAAGCGCAACATGGGTATCGAGTTGGGTATTGAAATTCCTATCGGCTCGATGTTCACGGTGGCGTTGGCCGGCAACTACGGCGACTATATCTATACCAACCAGCCCAATGTCACCATTTCGGCCGACAATGGTTATGATGTGTTCGGCAGTGGTTTTACAGAGTATGACGAACTGGTATATTGGAAGAATTTCCACGTTGCCGCCGGTCCGCAGGTGGCGGGTACCCTCGGTCTGAAATTCAACTATAAATATTGGTATGTCAACCTCAATGCCAACTATTTCGACAAGATTTATGTGGACATGAATCCTGAACGTCGTACCACAGCAGCTCGAGGCACACTGTCCACCAACAGCGAGCAGTATCAGCAGCTTGTTGCGCAGGAGCGTTGCAAAGGTCAGTTCACGCTGGACCTTTCGGTGAGCAAATCGTGGAAGGTGAAGCAGAACACCATCGGCTTCAACGTGAGTCTCACCAACCTCACCAACAACAAGAACCTTGTTACCTCCGGATGGGAGCAGCGCCGTTACGACTACAGCGGCTACAATGTCAACAAGTTCCCCAACAAGTACTATTATGCACAAGGAATTACCTTCTACATTGGCATCAATTACACTTTTCAATAATAGATAATGTTTAAGATTATGAATACTTTCAACAAAGTGAAAATGATGATGGCGACGCTTCTTCTGGTGGTAGTGGGAGCGGGCTGCAACAAGGAGTTGGATGAGGCTCCCGTGCTGCGCTATACTGGCGAGGCCAACATGACCATTGAGGATCTGCTGGCTCTGCATCAGGTAGGCAGTGTGGACTCGTATTCTGAAATCCCTGAGGGAACGATTATTACGGGTGTCATTACCTCCAGCGACCAAGAGGGCAACTGCTACAAGTACCTGACCATTCAGGATGAGACGGGTGCCATCATGATCAAGGTGGACGACTCGAAGCTCTATCCCAGATACCGCATTGGGCAACGACTTTATGTGGAATGCCGCGATATGGTGATCGGCGACTACCGCAAGAACAAGCAGCTCGGTTTCTGGGTGGATGGCTCGATAACAGGCATTCCCTCTTCACGTGAGGCCATGTACCTGTATCGCGACGATGTGTGCGGTGCAGAACCGGAAGCTTTGGTCATCACCTCCAAGAATGACATTGACCCCAGCATGTACAACCGTTTGGTGAAGCTGGAGGGATGTCATTTTGAGGAGGGCGGCACGGCCACCTACTGCGACCCTGGTGCGGCCACATCGCGCAACATTGTGATGAGCGACAATACGCAGATTGTGCTGCGTACCAGCAACTACGCCAAGTTCGCCAATAATGTTCTGCCTACCGGTGATGGCGACCTCTACGGCATACTGACCATCTACAACACGACGCCCCAGCTGATTATCCGTTCGTTGGACGATGTGCGTATGTCGGGCGGCGGTGTGAATCCCGGCACTACCGAGACCCTCTACAGCGTCGATTTCTCCAGCAACCCGCTGGAGGGACAAGGCTGGACAGTGCTGGGCGACGCGGGCTGGTTCTACTGGACCGGCGGTCCGGCATTCGCTATCCAAAATCAAGGTAGTGACTTGATTGACAGCTGGTTGGTGTCGCCCGCCATCAGCGGACTGAGCGGCTATCAGGATGTTTTTGTCACAGTGGACGATGTGGTCAATGCTTCCGCAAATGGCCTGATGGAGATGTACTACAGCACCTCCTTCAACGGCACCGACATCAACGCCAGCGACTGGACGGTCTTTCATAATATGGAGACCCTGCCGGCTGGTGTGGCATCCAACAGCAACTTCCGCATCGCCTTCCGCTACCGCGATGCCAATGGTGCCAACTGGCGTATCAACAGTGTGCAAATCAAGGGCGTACCTGTCCGTTAATCTTTAAAAATCTCAATTATGAAAAGATATAGTTATCTGATTCTGATGTTAGTGGCCGTGGTCGCTTTCAGCGCCTGCAACAAGTGGGAAGACCCAGAGTTTGAAGTGCCCACCTATCAGGGTGAGCCGGCCAACATGACCATTGCCGACATTATCAATGTATATACGGCTGCCGGACATCTGGATTCTATCTGCCATGCGGGTGAAACCTTCATCGTGCGCGCCACGGTGGTGAGTTCCGACGAGGGCGGTAATTTCTACAAGAATATGGTCATCCAGGACGAGACGGGTGCCATCCAGCTTCAAATCAACCAGTCGGGATTGTGCCACACTTATCCCGTGGGACAGACCGTATATCTGAACTGTAGCGGCCTCGTGGTGGGCAACTACCACGGTGTGTATCAGGTGGGTTGGATTTACAATGGTGATGTGGGCCGTATCGATGGTCACTATCTGGATCGCTATCTTTCGCGCGACGGTCTGCCGCAGCCTGTGGAGCCGGTGAATATCATGAGTGCCTACGATATCAACGAGGGCAATGTGTGCCGGTTGGTGCGTTTGCACAATGTGGAGTTCGCCGATGATGTGGTGGGCAAGCCGTGGTCGGAAGATGCCGCCACTACCTCCCGTATTATCAAGAGTGTGAACGGCGAGGCGGTGACGAACCTCGTGGTGCGCACCTCCAACTATGCCAAGTTCCGCAAGGCGTTGGTGCCCGGCGGTACCGGCGACTTAGTCGGTATTCTTTCCGTTTACAACTCCACCTACCAACTGATGCTGCGCACGATTGATGATGTGCAGTCGTTCGGTACCGTGCAGGATGTCTATTCCGTCTCCACCGCCAATGGAAGCGGCTGGGATTATACGGGGTGGACTACCAATCAGGATTATATGTTGCACAACGGAGTGGATGCGGCCACCGACGACTGGCTCGTGTCGCCTGTGCTGCCCACGGCTACCGTTGATGGCAGTACCCTCTTTGTTGAAGAGGCCTTCTTCAACACCGATGCCACCGCACAGAGCAAATTCACCCTTTATTATACCACTAACTATACTGGAGACCCCTCCACGACTGAATGGATTCCGCTGGTTTACAGCGATTACCGCGACGGTGCTGGTTTCTATCGGGCTCAGGTTGCAGCGCTCAACAACCTCTCTGGTAATGTGCGTATCGGCTGCCGCTATAAAACCTCCTCGGCTGATGCAGGCCAGTGGGCCATCAAGGGGTTGCATTTTCAAAAATTAGTGGCTCATTAATTCTAATTGGTCATTCTTAACTAAACGATTTATTATAAGATATTTATGGAGATTAAATTCAATACGATAGAAGAGGCGATTGAGGATTTCAGAGAAGGCAAATTCCTGATTGTGGTGGATGACGAAGATCGCGAAAATGAAGGCGATTTTATTGTTGCAGCTGAGAAGATTACACCTGAGAAGGTGAATTTCATGATGCAATACGGTCGTGGAGTGTTGTGTGCACCGATGAGTGCCGAACGCTGCCGTGAGCTGGACTTGGAGATGCAGGTCAACAACAACACCTCGCTGTTGGGTACGCCCTTCACGGTGACGGTGGACCTGCTGGGACATGGCTGTACCACAGGCGTTTCCATGTACGACCGTGCCACCACCATCAAGGCGTTGGCGGAGCCTGGGCACCGCCCGGAGGACTTCGGCCGCCCGGGTCATATCAACCCGCTACGTGCCCGCGACGGCGGTGTGCTGGTGCGTGCCGGCCATACCGAAGCCGCCGTTGACTTGACGAAGCTGGCAGGCCTGCAGCCCGTCGGTGCGCTCATCGAAATCATCAACCCCGACGGCACCATGGCTCGCGTGCCCCAGCTGATGGAGGTCGCTGAACGCTACGGCATTAAAATTATCACCATTCAGGATCTCATCGCCTATCGTATCAAAACCGAAACCCTCATCCGTAAGGAGCAGGAGGTGAAACTGCCGACGCAGTGGGGCAACTTCAACCTGATTGCCTACACGCAGCTCAACAACGGACTTACCCATCTGGTGCTTCGTAAGGGCGAGTGGAACGAGGGCGACGACGTGCTCGTGCGCGTGCATTCGTCGTGCGTCACCGGTGATATCTTCGGCTCGTGCAAGTGCGACTGCGGCGCACAGCTGCACCGCTCCATGGAGATGGTGGACAAAGAGGGTAGGGGAATGGTGCTCTATATGAATCAGGAGGGTCGTGGCATCGGACTGGTGAACAAACTGCGGGCATACCATCTGCAGGAGCTGGGGCGCGACACTGTGGAGGCCAACCTCGAACTCGGCTTCAAGGCCGACGAGCGCGACTACGGCATTGGAGCACAGATCCTGCGCGACCAGCACGCCACCCGTCTCCGCCTCATCACCAACAACCCCGCCAAACGCGCCGGACTGCTCGGTCACGGCATCGAGATTGTGGAAACCGTTCCGATCATCATCGAACCCAATGAGATCAACCGTTTCTACCTCAAGACCAAGCAGGACAAGATGGGACATAATCTGCACCTTAAATAGGGCAAATTTCTATTTATGAAAAATAAACTTCTGATTTTCATCGCATTGACGATGCTGGTTTCGGCGTGCAAACGCCAGCCGCAACCCGAGGTGGTGGAGGGCTTTGCCTTCGGCACCTATTATCGTGTGACCTACGTGAGCGAGAAACCTTTCGAGGGGTTGGAGCAACAGATTGATTCGGTCTTACAGGAGGTGAATCATGTCTATTCGCTGTTTGATACGACCTCGGTGGTGTCGCGTTTCAACCGTAACGAGATGGTAACCATGCCGTTTGAAATTGGCGAACTGCTGGTGAAGGCTCGTGAGGTGAGTGAGATGACCGATGGTGCATTTGATGTGACGGCCGGTCCGCTGATTCGCCAGTGGGGATTTGCAAAGGAGGCGCGAGGTGATGTGAGTGCCGCGGCGTTGGATTCCATCATGGAATTTGTGGGATACGAGAAACTGAATTTGGGATTAGACGATACAGTGAAGTCAGATCCTCGTATGCAGTTGGATTTCAATGCGATAGCAAAAGGTCATGCTGTGGATAAGATTGGGCAGCTGTTGCGTGAGTTGGGCTGCCATGACTTTATTGTGGACATCGGTGGCGAGTTGCTGGTGAGTGGGGTGAAAAGTCGTGATAAAGAACCGGTCGCATGGCGCGTGGGTATTCAGGTACCGACCAATACCAAGGATGGAATGGTGGAGGCCGACTATGTTTTCGAGACTGGTACTGCACAGAATGTGCGGATGGCGGTGGCCACGAGCGGCAACTATCGCAACTACCATGAGCGCGATGGACATCGCTACAGCCATATTATCAATCCCAAAACGGGATACTCGGAAGAGTCTGACTTGCTGAGTGTGACGGTGGTGTATTGGGCATCTATGGCTGACTCGAGTGGTTATTATTGTGCTTATGCAGATGCATTAGCCACGGCCTTTATGGTGATGGGCCGACAGAAAGCCATGGCATTTCTCAATCAATTGCATGATAAAGATTGCTTGGCAGCTTACTTTATTTACGATGAAAATGGGAAATACCAGACGGAGCAGACCGCCAATTTTCCCCAGCGGGTGCAGTAGCCCTATTTCTTCGATTTCTTCTTCTTTTCTCCCAACGGTTTCAGATAGTGGCGTGGGTTGTCTTGGAAATCCTTGAGCAAATCGTTGAGACTCTTGATGGTGTCGTCGATTTTCTTCACTAACCCTTCGTCATTGAGCAGGGCAGAAACGGTGCCGTCGCCATTGTTGGCTTTCGCAACAAGGGTTTGCACCTCCTTGATGGTGCTGTTGGCATTGCTGATCACGCCGGCGATATCTGCTTTTGCGATGGTGTCGCTGATCTGGTCGAAGTTGTCCAGAATCTCATTGAGTTTGGGTGATGCGCTTTCGAGGGTGTTGCCGAATTTTTGCAGACTGGTGACGAGGTTGCTCACCTTGCCCTTGTTGTCGGCGAGGATGCTGTTGAGGTTGTCGGTGGCCTCTTCGATGTTGGCGAGGGTGGTGCGCAGCGATTCGCCGCCGCCTTCTTTGTGCAGCAAGTCTTTGAGTTCGAGACCGATAGTGTCAACGGAGGCGACCACGCTGCCGATTTGGTTTTTAATATCATCGATACCATCCAGCAGCCCTGCCTCCTTGAAGCATCGGATGGTGTCGTTGTTCTGGAAGTAGGCCGTTGATTTTCCCATCATCACGTCCAGCTGCATACCGCCGAGGATGCTGCTGGATTTCAGTTTCAACTGCGAGTCTTTGGGAATGTCCACCTTTTCGCCCAGCATGATTTTGGCACAGATGCGGGGCGGGTTGGCACTGAGCAGCTCCACCTCCTGCACTTGTCCGATCTTGTAGCCGGCGAGAAACACGGGCGTATTCTGCTGCACGCCGCTGGCATCCTCCATCACGCAATAGAAGTAGGTCTTTTTGTGAAAGACGTTGATGCCTTTTAGAAAGTTAGCGCCGATGTAGAAAATGAGGATGGCCGAGATGCAGAGCAGGGCAACGCGAATCCTTTTTTTGCGATCTTGTATGTCTTGGGGTGTCCTTTCCTTTTTTGACATAGTATTTTATTTATTATCAATTATTTATAATACTGATGATGATTTTGCAAAAGTACTGATTTTTTTGTATTCAGATTGTTTTTTTCGCTGAAATTTTGGATGTGATCAGAAAGTTACGGCTTTTTTGACAGCCTCAATGACGGTCTGTACCTGTGTGTCGGAGAGGTTGTAATAGACGGGCAGGGAGATTTCACGCGAGAAGTTGTCGTAGGTGACGGGGTAGTTTTGGATGTTGTAGCCGGCGTTGCGGTAGAAGGTGAGCATGGGCAGCGGGATGAAATGCACGTTCACGCTGACCTCAAGTTGGAAGATGCGCTGCATAATTTCGTCGCGTTGCTGCTCGGTTATGTTGTTGATTCTTAGTGGATAAACGTGGTAAGATGATTGTTTCTCTGCGGTTTCGTAGATGGGGACTTGGAAGCGTGGGTCGTTGCGGAAGGCGTTGCTATAGGCATCGAAAATCTGCTTGCGGCGGGGAAGTGTCTCACTGTCGTATCGTTCCAGTTCCACGATGCCGATGGCGGCCAGCACGTCGGTCATGTTGCACTTGTATCCCGCCTCGGTGACATCGTACCGCCAGTTGCCCGCCTGCGTTTTGGAAAGCGCATCCTTGCTTTGTCCGTGCAGTGATTTGATTTTCAGTTGTTTGTATAACGCTTCGTTGTCGAAAGGGTGGGGGAGGTTGAGGCAGATGGCGCCACCTTCGGCGGTGGTGAGGTTTTTGACGGCATGGAACGAGAAAACAGCGAGGTCTGCTTGGGTGCCGAGCGGCAGTCTGTGGTAGCGGGCCCCGAGCGAGTGGGCGGCATCTTCCAAAAGCAGGATGCGGCCGAGTTGTCGCTGGATCTCGTTGTCGGGGGTAAAGAGCTGTCGTACTGCATCTTCCCGGACGAGTTGGTTGAGTTCGTCGTAGTCGCACGGGAAGCCGGCAATATCAACGGGCATGATGACTTTGGTCTTGGGGGTGATGGCGCGCCGCACGGCCTCCACGTCAATGCCAAAATCCTCCTTCACATCCACCATGACGGGGGTGGCACCGCAATGCACAACCACGTTGGCAGTGGCACAATAGGTGTAGGCGGGCACGATAACCTCATCGCCAGGACCCACGCCGAACCAGTGGAGCATGAGCTCCATGCCGGCCGAGTTGGAGCTCACACACAGCACGTTATTTACTTTACAATAGTCAGAAAGCATCTCTTCGAACTTCCGCACACGCGGACCGGTGGTGATCCAGCCGGACTTCAGTGCGGCACAGACCTCTTCAATGGTGCGGTCGTCGATTCTGGGGGGCGAGAATGGTATCATAGTAGGTTAGTTGGTTCTTTGCAGTTTTTTCATTTTGTTTTCTTGATGGAGTTTCGCCATCTCATTAATATTGATGGAGAAATCGAAAAAGTTGGGTACCGCGCCGGTGGCGTAGTGCATACGGGAGAAACCGAAGCGGATGGATTTGATGTTGATGGAGAAACCGTAGGAGAAGCCGGCCAGGGTGCGTTTTTGTGGGATGTTCATCTCCTGTCGGCGGTTATGGTTGTAGGCCACGTAAAACGAGAGGAATTTCGCCGGAATAATTTCGATGGCGAAATTGATGTGGCGGAAGAAGTTATCGAAAAACTGGGTGGCTTTGTTGGGGTAGAGGGGTTCTTTGGTGATGACGTCGTATTCGAGCAGCGGGTCGTTGGGTCCCACATAGGCCATGTTCCAGCGGTAGAGGTGGTGCAGGGTGATGTGATAGCGTACGGGGAGGAACTTGAACCGTTGTGAAAAGGCGATCTGCAGGTCGAAGGGGAGCTTCTCGAACTGCCCGGGCACGTAGTTCACGATGGGAGTGCCGATGTTGCGGGCCATGATGGAGAGGGCGAGCCGTTTCTTGTGGTTGACATACGAGCCGGCCACATCCACCGCGAGGCCGAACGACTGGTAGGTCTCGTAGGCGGAGTAGATGAGCTTGAGGTCGGCACCGATGGAGAAGCTGGAGTCGAGCTGGCGGCCCCAAGCCACGGTGGCGGCATAGTCGCCCGCATGGAAATAGCCCTGCTCGATGCCGCATTCGTCGGTGGCAGTGAATTTGCCATAGTTCACCATCTGCATCCCGAAGGCAAAACTGCCCACTTTCTTGAACGTATGGGAATAGAGTACTGAGCCGTAGGAGGCGTTGGAAAAGTAGTCCACCGCATTCACCTCCAGCGAGGTGTGGTGCCGCTCGCCGATGAGCGACGGGTTGTTGAGTATCAGTGCAGGGTCATCGTCGTAGGCTGCGATGAGACCTCCACCTAAACCTGCCACACGACTGGAGTTATTGAGATTCAGGAAGTTATAAATGTACTGACCGCCAATTTGAGCCCGACCTATCATCAAGATGGATAGGAATAGAATAGTCAGTAAGGAAGTTCGGATTCTCATCATTAAAATTTGGGTGCAAATTTACATAATTTCAACGAAAAAAATCTATCTCCACAAGTAAGTTTTTATTATTTTTGCATCGGATAATTATTGTATTGTAATTATTTGAAAGTCAATTTATTATTAATTCCATTATTGAAAATGAAGAAGATTCTGTTCCTCTCTTTGATTCTCCTGACTTCATTCGTTCTGCAAGCCGCGCATGTCACCAATGTTCCGCAGAAAGTAGTTCAGCCTAATGGCGACACCTTGTATTGTTTTGCTTCTGGAGATGAGTTTTACCACTATCTGCATGATGCTAACGGCTATACGATAGTTCAAGACCCAGCGACAGGCTATTTTGTATATGGAAAAAGGGAGAACGGAAAGGTGGTGCCTACTCAATATGTGGCCGGAACTGTTGATCCGACTTCTGTGGGGCTTGCACCCCATGCCCGCATCTCGGCGGCCGAGTGGCATCTCCGTCATGATGCTATGATGCAGCCTGTGGAAGCACGCCGTGCGGAGCGGGTACGTGATGGGAACACCAATCATGGCGATTTCAACAACCTCGTCATCTTCATCCATCTCGCCGATGATGCTCCGTTTAATCAAACCTACAGTCAGGTGAACCGCATGTTCAACGACACTTCCATTGTTAACAACGGCTCCTCCCTCGGGAATTCCACCTATTACAATTCCATGTATAACTACTTCAAAGTCAACACTTATAACCAGCTCTTTGTGCATTCGTATCTTGTGCCTCAGAGTCCCGATGATGTGATTGTGGCCTATGAGGACATCTATCCGAGAGCCTATTATATGCCTTGGAGTGAGACGAATCCGATGGGATATGTGGACACCCTTGAGGATGATAACCGTACCACACGCGAGATGCAGCTGCTGGCACGTGCCATTGACTATGCCAATGAGAACAATATGTTCCCTTCCGATGTGAATTTCGACTATAACAATGACGGTCTGATTGACAACATATGTTTCATCGTCAGTGGCGATGTGGCCGGCTGGTCCGACCTGTTGTGGCCTCACCGCTGGTCTTTGTGGGGAGAAGAGGTATATATTGGCGACTTGCGGGTGTGGGATTTCAATTTTGAGTTGAGTGATAATGATTGGTATTTCAGCAATTCCACGCTCTGCCACGAAATGTCTCACTCGTTGGGTGCACCTGACCTTTACCATTATTATGACGATAATGGCTACACGCCAGTGGGTGGTTGGGATCTGATGGCACAGAATGCCAGTGTCCCGCAACACTGGGGCGCTTATATGAAGTATCGCTATGGAAATTGGATTGAGGAGATTCCCACCATCGTGAATTCGGGTCGTTATATGCTCCGTCCGCTGAGTTGGCCTACACCTGAACAAGTGTGTTATCGCATTGATTCAGAGGATCCTGATGAGTTCTTTGTCATAGAATTCCGACGCTCTACAAGACCGTTCGAATCGCATATCCCCAATGGTGGTGCGGTGATTTACCGTATTAACACCAATTTTGATGGCAATGCTGGATGGAATGGCGAGGATGTGCTGGATGAGGTGTATGTGTATCGTCCGGGCGGTACCCTCACCAGCGATGGGCAGATTAACAATGCCAATTACTCGCAAAGCGCTCATCATACTGAAATCAATTACTCTACTGATCCTCAGCCTTTCTTGTCAAACGGATATATCAGTGCGTTAAATATTTACGATGTTCGTACGTATATCCACGATTCGCTCACGTTTTGGTATCTCAAGCCGGGCGACACCCTCCCTAACGAGGTGCGCGATTTCAGCTCGCAGCTCCGGCTCTATCCGATGCCGGCGGTCACCAACCTGTCGGTGGAGAACAATGCCCTGCTGCAGCAGGTGGAGATTTTCGACTTGTCGGGACATTGTGTCTATCGTGCACAATCGAATGCCACCCGTGTGGAAATCGCTGTGGATCGTTGGGCTGCTGGCACTTACATCGTGCGTGCACAGACTGCTGAAGGACTGTTGCAAGAAAAGATTACCGTGGCGAGGTAGCTATAGCTAATTGCTAGTATATAGCTGTTTAGATGTGCCGCACTCCGTCGGCCTCTTCTGGTGCGATGCGGCGTACCAGCCCGCACAGCACCTCGCCGGGACCGAACTCCACAAATTCCGTAGCGCCCTCCGACACCATCTGTTGCACCGACTGCGTCCATCGTACCGGATGGGTGAGCTGGTCTTTGAGATTCTGCTGGATGGTAGCGACGTCGGTGGTTCCTTGTGCGCTGATGTTCTGATAGATAGGGCAGATAGGCTCGTGGAAATTGGTCTGCTCGATAGCCGCCGCCAGCTCCTCCTGTGCCGACTGCATCAGCGGCGAATGGAACGCCCCGCCCACGTTGAGCGGCAGAACACGCCGTGCCCCAATCTCGCGCAGCTTCTGTATCGCTAAATCAACCCCTTCTACTGAACCGGAAATCACCAGCTGTCCGGGGCTGTTGTAGTTGGCCGTCACCACCACCTCCTCGGTGATGGAGGCGCATACCTCCTCAATCTTCTGGTCGTCGAATTTGAGGATGGCGGCCATCGTGGAAGGCCGTAGCTCACAGGCTTTTTGCATTGCCAACGCACGTTGACTCACCAGTTTCAAGGCATCCTCGAAGTCCAGCGTGCGGTTGGCCACCAGCGCGGAAAATTCGCCTAAAGAGTGACCGGCCACCATGTCGGGAGAGGGGAGCCCATCGGCCGTCAGGAACTCAATTACCGAGTGCAGAAACACGGCGGGCTGCGTCACCTTCGTCATCTTCAGCTCCTCCTCCGTGCCCGCAAACATGATGTCGGTGATGCGGAACCCTAAAATCGTATTGGCACGCTCAAAAAGTTCACGTGCGGCAGGACGGTTTTCGTACAACTCCTTGCCCATCCCGATAAATTGTGCCCCCTGTCCGGGGAAAACGTATGCTTTCATCTCTTTTGTAATTATCTGATTAAAAAGGCCATCCTTCCAAAAAAGCAATCTTTTCCGACTCAAAATCAATCTTGAAAAAAAGGCTTTCTTTCCCGTTGCTCACCCCAATATAAGGCGCATGTAGGGTCTTGTTGTACCGCCCCGCCTGCTCCACCACCGCCTGCGTCAACTGCACGTGCGGAGCCTTACACTCTATCACTGCCAATATTTCGCCCCCTGGCTGGTAAACCACCAAGTCGTATCGCCGCTTCAGCCCGTTGACGGTGATCTCGCGCTCCACCGAGATACGCACAGCCGGAATCTTCCTCTCTTCCACCATAAAATGAATCAGGAACTGTCGTACAGCCTCTTCCGGTGTCAGCGGTACCCACTTCCTTCTGATGATGTCGAAACACTCGGTGCGCCCCTCATATATGCGTTGTTGTAGTTGCATCTTATTTGTTTTTAGGGGTTTAACGAATTACGGTGATGGTGCCGTGCAAATCTTTGGTAAGGGTGCCATGCAAAGAGGGCAGATGAACTTTGCAGACGTAATAATACGTGCCGTCTGACGACATCTGGTGGCTGTTCATGTCTTTTCCATCCCAGTTGATGTCGATGTCGGTGGTCTTGTAAACCAATCTTCCCCATCGGTTATAAAGGTAAAAATCAACACTTTGTACACCTTTATAGGGGAATGGAACGAGAATGTCGTTGTAGCCGTCGCCATTGGGGGTGATGATGTTGGGAAGCTCGTAGTTGAAGCAGTTGTCGATGTCGAAGCATACGGTGTCGGTCATGCCCGACCAGTTGCCCACGGTGTCGATGGCCGACAGCGCGAAACAGCCGATGACGTATGGGAGCTCGGTGATGGAATAGGTGCAGTGGGTAGTGTAGCAGTCGTTGGGAATGTAGAACGAGTCAAGAATGGTGAAGGAGTCCTCCAAGGTGGGTCTGTAGTGGATATAATATTGATAAACATCAAGATAAGCGGAGTCATTGGAGAAGGTCCAGTCTAATGTCACGGTTTCGCAGTCGGTGGTGACGGTCAGTTGCGGCACTTCCGGCGGGGTGAGGTCGGCAGGCACGGCGCAATCTTTCTGCGAGCGGTTGAGGAAGGGAGCGATGGTGTCGGGGGCAAAGTAGCCGCCGGTTGACCGCACGAGGTAGCAGTAGGAGGTGCCGTTGAGCAGCCCGCGGTCGGTATAGGTGCGTTCGGTGGAGGTGGCGATGGAGTCGAATTGTTGGGCGGTTTCATCCCACCGGTAAATGGTGTATTCGGTGTTGGTCCAGGGTACAGTGGCGGTCCAATCCAACTGCAAGGCGCAGTCGAGCGGGGTGATTGACAGCCGCAGTGAGGAGGCAGGATCCGACGTGCCGGCGAGCACGAGACTGTCGTGTACTTCGGCCCACACCTCCACCTTGTAGGTGTAGGTCAGACCAAGGGTATTCAGTCCCATGTCTGTAAATTGCGTGTCCTGCAGCGACATTCCTGTGTAGATGAGCTGGAAGTCGTTGGGTTGGTTAGAATTGGCTCTGTAGAGCCGGTATTGGTACTCCGGTCCTGGATATTGGATAGTGTCGAGTTCGGTGGGACGGAGCCACTTCACGTGAATAATGCCATTCTCGGATTCGGTGGTCTCGATGTCGGCATGGGTGAGGCGGGGCACGTCGTTGTGCAGCACCGTGCAGGCCTCGTCCGACACGTAACTTTCTGCTCCGTCTGGGTAGTAAGCCACCACACGGTAGCAGTAGTCGTTGCCGTGGTAGAGGGGCAACGAGGTGCCGTCGTCGACAAACAAGCAGTCGGTCCAGTCGTGCGTCTCACCCACCAGCTGGTAGCCGGTGTAGCCTGGCAGCCCCGTCTCGCAGTTGTCGGGCTCAAAGTCGTAGCTTCCGTTCCTTCGGTAAATCTTGTAGCCGGCCGTCTGGGTACAGGCGTGCAGCGACCATGACACCTCGATGGTGTTGCCTACCGGCTCTGCCACGACATTCTCTGGTTTAGGAGCTACTACAGTGATATTCAGTGTTTTGTATGATGTGAGATTGACCTGTGGGCCATTATCTACTGCCTTAAAAAGTACGCTGTAAGGGGCGAGACGGATGTGGCTGCAAGCGGTATGCCACGTGAATTGACTGCTCACAGGCGGTGTGCCTTCTGCGGTCGGGAAGGTGGCATGATGGTCGGAAAGTCCGAATACCCCGCCGGTAGCAGTAAGTCGCACGGAGGTGGAGTTGACATCTGTGGCGGTGACCGTCAGCTGTAGGATTTCCCCGGCGGTGACGCAGGTGTCCATGCAGGTGATGATCTCCGGCGGCTGGTTGTTGCAGGCGATGATGGTGATCTGCATGTCGCGCACCACTGAGCCGATGAGCACGCCGTTCCGCCACTCTTGGATGAGGATGGCAATGTTGTATTCGCCCACCGCCATTGGCGAGTCCCATGTGAGGTCGCCGGTGCGCGGGTCAATGTCGATGAAGTTGCTGGCCGCTGGAAGTCCGTAGCCGGGGATGTCCTCTCCTTCGTAGCCACGGCAGGGGATGAGACTGTAGCTCAGACTGTCGCCGTCGGGGTCGTAAGCGCCTGGGTTGTGGTAGTACGGCACGCCTGTGCAGCCGTTGTCAATGGGCGGGTTGAGCAGCTGCGGCGATGAGTTGGCTCCGAGGAACGGATTGATAACCAGTATGGTTTCGAGGAAAAACGGGATGTTGACCGAGTTGGGGATGTTGACGATGCCGTTGTTGCGGTTGGGGTCTTCGAAAGTGATGTGGTAGGTGCCGGTAGAGGGGTAGGTGTGCTCGGTAATGTAGATGTTGCGGCTGATGTCATTGTCCATGTTGATTTTCTGATAGCGGTCAACGACGGAGGAGTTGCCATCGCCCCAGAAGACCTCTATCTGTGGACGGTCGGCCGCGCTGGGGGTGTAGGTGTAGGTGATGATGGTAAAACGGTAGGTAAGGCCTCCTAAATGTTCGTAAGTAATCTCGCCGGCCCGTTGATGAGTCGCCCATGTCGCCCATGGCAACAGCAAAAGCGCAAGAAGGGCCAGCCATTTTTTCATTTTACACGGATCTTTTGTCCCAACTGAAGTTTGCTATTTTCAGTTAAATTGTTGAGTTTTAGAAGTTTGTCAACGGTAGTGCCATATTTTCTAGCTATGGCGTAAAGTGTGTCGCCCGATACTACCGTATGGATGACGCTGCCCGAGTTGTTGTTATTCGCGGTATTGTTAGGGGCAGGCTGTGAAGTGGGTTTCGGGGTGGGATTGGTGGTGGCAGGGGCGTTGTTGGCCGTTGTCGGAGCGTTGTTGGCTGTGGCTGGAGCAGGTGTCGGAGTAGGAGTCGGAGCCGGGGCGGAAGTCTGTGCGGCTGCCGGTGCTTCGGGGGCAGTGTCGAAGTCGAGCTCTGACTTGGCGATGGTGAGGATGTTGCTGATAAGGTCGCCGCTGCCGAAGTCAATCATCTTTTCGGGGTCAAAATGCTCGTACAGGAAGCGGGTCTCGAAATGGAGGTGTACGCCGCTGGCACGGCCCGAGCTCCCTGCGGTGCCCACCTGCTGTCCTGCTCTCACCATCTCGTTGGGTTGCACGTAGATAGAGTCAAGATGTGCATACACAGTTTCCAAACCGTTGTAGTGCCGCACCACCACGGTCTTGCCGTAGCTGCTATACTCTTTGGCCATGCGCACAACGCCGTCAAAACAGCAGCGGATGGGCGCCCCTTTGGTCAGTGCAAGGTCGATACCGGTATGCATGCCCCCTTTGCGGTTCCCGTACTTGCTGGTGATTTTGTACATGTCGCAGGGCATCGCGAAGGCATTGTTGTGACTTTCTACCAAGATGATTTTAATATCGTCATTATTTCCAAAAGAAATGCCTAATGATTTGATTTTTAGGTATTCATTGTTCCAATCTTGGAGATAAAGGTTGTAGGATGGAATCTGATAGCTTTCTGTAATGAGATTTTCTGATGCGGCAGAGGCAGAATGGCCCTCGTAGGGGTTCAGCACGTCATCTTGGGCGTGAAGCCATGGTGTGGAAAGGATGGCGATGAAAAGGATAAGGTTAATGATTTTTTTCATAATGGTTGAGTGATTTTATTTAATGTCGATGTGGTGGAATATCCGTCAACGAAGGGGATGGTGGTGACGGTGCCGCCGTTTTGCAGCACAAAATCGGCACCCACGATGGTGTCGAGGGTGTAGTCGCCGCCTTTGACGAGCACGTCGGGACGTACGGTGTGGATGAGTTGCTCAGGGGTGTCGTCATCGAAGAGGATGACGAAGTCAACGCAGGCGAGTGAAGCGAGCAGGAAAGCTCTGTCATACTGGTTGTTGACGGGTCTTGACGGACCTTTAAGCCGTTGTACGGAGGCATCGGTGTTGAGCCCCACCACCAGCAGGTCGCCGAGCGTGCGGGCTTGGGCCAGATAGGTGGCGTGGCCGCGGTGCAGAATGTCGAAACAGCCGTTGGTGAAGACCACCTTCTGGCCTTCAGGCTTACTCCACGCTGCTGCGGGGATGATTTTTTTCTCGATGTCCGTTACTGCCATAGCTATTCCTTTCGTTTCATAAAGGCGGTTGCTGCAAGAGAGAACAACCCTAGTGTGAGCACTTGGATGGTCTGTACTGCCCAGCCGATCCAACCGGCAGCTAATCCCGGTGCGTAAAATTCTGAACCGCTGTATAATACAATCATGGCCGCTACAATCAGCGGATAGGTGCCGATGCCACCGGGGCCGATCAAAAAGCCGATGTTGCCCATGGCAAACACGGTGAACATCATCACAAAAGTATATCCTGAGAGAAAATCAAACGCTTGGAAACAAAATACGGTTTCCAATACCCACAGCACCCATATCAGCAACGAATAGCAAATGAACAGCCACGGCCTTCGCACATCCTTGATGGAGATCAATCCCTGCCAAATCCCCACAAAAAAGTCTTTGATTTTGACAAACAATTTCACTTTCGACCACCACTTGCGGGTAAGGATAATCGCCACGATGAGCAGAACGAACGCGCCGAGGATGATGTAAAGTCTGTGGTTGCGTGCCATGCCGTCAGCCTTCGCGGATAGCATCTCACGCAGGGTGGCATCCCCGATATGGAGCGAGTCCATCAGACCGGTGTTCAGCAGGAAAGCCGCAATGAAGATGGCCACCATGATGATGAAGTCCACCGCTCGCTCCGTGACGACCGTGCCGAGCGACTTCTCAAAGGGAACCTTCTCATAACGTTGCAGGAAGGTGCAGCGCAGCACCTCGCCGAGACGCGGAAACACGTAGTTGGCCAGATAGCATACCATGACGGAGTAGAAAACCATGCTGCGACGAGTCTCGTAACCGAGAGGCTGCAACAGCTGCCGCTGGCGCAATGCTCGGATATAGTTCGATATCGCCCCCGCCAAGTAAGCGAGAAAAAGGAAAACCCATGCCGTACCCCTCGTCACCTGCCGCGCACTTTCCTTCAAATGGGCAACATCGTCAGCCGACAATTTCCGGATGGAAATCCATACAAAAAATACGCCTACCCCAAAGAACAGGATGAATTTGAGGATCTTTTTCAGCACTTCCACAGCCGCATTTTTCTTCTTTTCCATGATAGTAATTTCAGGCTGCAAAGTTACAATTTTTTTGCGAAACTGAAAAAAGTCGCGCATATCTGCTGTTATTATCCGAATCATTAAAAAATAATTAATTATCTGATAGTGCCGTATGAAAAAAACATTGTATCTTTGCAAATTATTTTTTTGTTTTGTGAAAGAAAAGAAGTACCTATGCAAGCTAGACATTTGGACAGAAGAGTTTACTTCAATGAACTGGCAAAGACCTCGCGGGAATACTTTATCAGTTATGTGAACAAATTCATTGACCTGGAGGCACATCCCCGCGTGTTGGAGATCGGTTGCGGTGAAGGGGGGAATCTGCTGCCTTTCGCAGAACAGGGCTGCTATGTGCTGGGAATTGATTTTGACAAGAATAAGATAGATAGTGCGAATGCCTTTTTTGAGGAACAGGGATTAAAGGGCGATTTTATCTGTTCTGATTTCATGAAGGTGCCTGAACCTCAAAGTGTTGAGGAAAAATACGACCTTGTTCTGATTCACGATGTGGTGGAGCATATCGAGATGCCCTATAAGCCCACATTTTTGGAGCATATGAAGAGATTCATGAAGCCCGATGCGTATGCCTATTTCGGATTTCCTGCATGGCAGATGCCCTTTGGAGGCCATCAGCAAATTTGTAAAAGCAAGTTCGTTTCCAAGCTGCCGTTCATCCATCTGCTGTCAGAAAAGCAATACAGAAGACTTCTCCAAAGACATGGTGAGGATGAAGGGAAGATTGCTGAATTGTTGAGCATCAAGCATTCGAAAATGCCGGTCGAGCTGTTCGAAAAATTCGTGAAAGCTGCCCAGTTGAAGGTTGTCAAACGCACCTACTGGGTGATTAATCCGCATTATAAAGTCAAATTTCACCTGATTCCGCTGCGTGAGATCTGGCCGTTTACCAAAATCCCGTATCTGCGCAATTTTTATACCACTTCCGCTTGGTATATTCTTCATCAATAATTGTCAATTTTTATAAATAATCCATTATGAAAAAGTCACTTGTCATTTTTATTTTGCTGGGTATGATGTTCCCGTTCGCACTCCGTGCGCAGGATTCCGAGTATAAAGGTACAGCTTTCACCGGTGGTATCAAGGTGGGCATCAATTTCAGTAATTACATCGGAAAGAGTACGATGCAGCCTGGCGGCGAGGCGGGTATTTTCATCCGTGCGGGTCGTTCGTTCTATTTCGAACCCTCCTTCATGTACTCGTTCCGCAGCACCAATTTCAAAGACTTCAAAAATGAGTTGGAGGAGAGTTTTGAGGTAGGCCAGCATTTTATTGATGTGCCGCTTCTGCTCGGTTATAAGATCGTCAACAAAAAGAATTTCAATTTGCGCATCTTCATCGGGCCCCGTGTGGGCTTCCGTCTCGGCAGCGATTACGACAACTTTGAGGATGCAGTGGGGTTCGCCCAGTGGGGAGCGCAGGCCGGTCTCGGTATCGACTTCTGGATTTTCACCTTCGATGCCAAATACGACATTTCGGCCAGCAAGTTCAAACAGTATGACGAGAGCACCTTCTGGAAACAGAATATGGTCAATCTCGTTCTGGGTGTTAAATTCAAACGCTAAATAATTATCTGTTAGATATTTGTATAGCTTCTGCTTCGGCGTGGCACCCCTGCGATGAAGAATTTCAGCAACACCTATATATTTATATATGTCAGCATCCTTGTGGTGGTGATGGTGGTGTTACTTTCGGGTTTGACGATCGGACTGAAGTCGCGGCAGGAGATGAACTTTGCCGCCGACAAGGCCTCGCAGATTCTGCGTGCCGCCGGCTACGATGAGATGTCTGGCAAGGACGCTGCCGACCTGTTCGCTAAGGTGGCGGTACGTGGGGAAGGGGAGAAGGAATGCTATACGATGCAATGTGCTGATGGTACGACAGGTATCGTGGTGCGTGTGGAGGGCAAGGGTTTGTGGGGACCGATTTGGGGCTATGTGGTGATTGCCCAAGATGGGAGAACCATCAAAGGTGTGGCCTTTTCGCACAAGTCGGAAACTCCCGGACTGGGTGCGAATATCACGGAAGAGAAGTTCCAGTCGCAGTTTGTAGGGAAAAGTCTGTACGATGCCGCCGGGCGCTCCACTTCCGTCAGGGTGTTGAAGCCCGGTCGCGAGCCTCAGGTGGCCGCCGCCAACCGTGTGGATGCCATCACTGGCGCCACGCTAACCTCCAACGGGGTGGATGCCATGCTGCAGCAGCTGCCCGCACTCTCGGATTCTAATCGTCAAACTCAACCCACCACGCGATGAAAAAATACCTCGGACCCTTATCGAAAGAGAATCCCATCCTCGTGCAGGTGCTCGGCGTGTGCTCGGCCCTGGCCGTCACCGCCCAGCTGAAACCGGCCGTGGTGATGGCCCTCTCCGTGACAGTGGTCTGCGCCCTGTCGAATCTGATTATCTCGCTGTTACGCAATACCATACCGTCACGTGTTAGAATCATGGTTCAATTGCTGGTGGTCTCCTCGTTGGTCATCGCTGTGGACCAGTTCTTGCAGGCTTACGTCTTTGAAATCAGTCGGATGCTCTCGGTTTTTGTGGGACTCATCATCACCAACTGCATCATCATGGGACGGCTGGAGGCTTACGCCCTCTCGCACCCGCCGGTGCCGTCGTTCATCGATGGTTTGATGAACGGCCTGGGTTACGGATTGGTGCTGGTGGTGGTGGGCACCATTCGCGAACTGTTGGGTTCTGGAACGCTTTGGGGCTGCCAGGTGGTGCCGCAGGCGTTTTACGAGGCCGGCTACATGAACAACGGACTGATGATTCTGCCGCCAATGGCGCTCATCATCGTGGGTGCGTTGATATGGATTTTGAATGCTAAACAAAATAAGGTGAAATGAGCGGGTTGGGTGAGCTTTTCGTGCGGTCGGCGCTGATCGACAATATGGTGTTCGCCTACTTTTTGGGGATGTGCTCCTATTTGGCCGTCTCCAAAAATGTGAAGACAGCACTCGGTTTGGGTATCGCCGTATGTTTCGTTCTTACCGTGACTGTACCTGTCAACTATCTGATTGACAAGTATCTGCTGCAAGCTGGTGCTTTGTCGTGGATGAGTGTTTCATTCGCAGGCGTTGATCTTTCGTTCCTTTCGCTCATCATTTTCATCGCCGTCATCGCAGGTATAGTGCAGTTATTGGAGATGGTGATCGAAAAATTCTCGCCCGCGCTCTATCAGGCGTTAGGCATCTTTTTGCCGCTGATAGCAGTCAACTGCGCTATTCTGGGCGGTTCGCTCTTCATGCAGGAGCGGCATTTCCCGACAGTGGCGCACAGTTTCTCGTATGCGGTGGGCTCTGGCGTGGGCTGGCTGCTGGCCATCGTGGCGTTTGCGGCCATCCGTGAGAGACTTCGCTATTCCGATATTCCTAAAGGATTGCAGGGCAACGGGATAGCCTATATCATTACTGGTCTTTTAGGCCTGGCATTTATGGCATTTTTAGGATTTTAGAAGGAGGATGATGGGATGAAGACGATGCTGATAGCTTTAGGGATTGCGCTGGTGGTGATTTGGATCTTGGTGGCGATGTTGCTCTTTGCCCGCAGGAAGTTAGTGCCGGGCGGGAAGGTGAAGATCCGCATCAATGGCGAGAAGGAGGTGGAACACGAGCGCGGATGTTCGTTGTTGCAGGCGCTGTCGGACGAGAAGGTCTTTGTGCCGTCGGCCTGCGGCGGGGGCGGCAGCTGTGGTACCTGCAAAGGCAAGGTGCTGTCGGGTGGTGGCGAGATTCTGCCCACCGAGCTGGCGCATATCTCCCGCAAGATGGCCGCCGACCATTACCGGCTCTTCTGTCAGGTGAAGGTGCGCGAGGATATGGAAATTGAAATCCCCAAGGAGTTTTTCGGCATCAAGAAGTGGAAATGCAGGGTGGTTTCCAACCGCAATGTGGCCACTTTCATCAAGGAACTGGTGCTGCAACTGCCTGAAGGTGAGTATATCGACTTCCACTCCGGCGGCTATATACAGATTGATATTCCGGCTTGTACCGTTCCTTTTTCAAATATCAATGTAGAAGAAAAATTCCGTGCCGACTGGCAAAAAATGGGACTTTTCAATCTGAAAATGAAAAACAGCAGCAATACCGTCAGAGCCTACTCTATGGCCAATTATCCTGCTGAAAATCAGATCATCATGCTCAATGTGCGTATCGCCACGCCACCTTTCAACCGCAAGAAAGGCGCCTTCGAGAAGGTGAATCCGGGGGTGGCTTCCAGCTATATCCATAGTCTAAAACCTGGCGACGAGGTGATGGTTTCCGGACCTTACGGCGAGTTCTTCGTGGAAGAGGGCAGGGGAGAGATGATGTTCATTGGCGGTGGCGCTGGCATGGCCCCGATGCGTTCGCATATCTTCCATCAATTCAAGACTTTACACACTCAACGAAAAACTACCTTCTGGTATGGCGGTCGCTCGTTGCAGGAATTGTTCTATATGGATGATTTTCAGGGAATTGAGCGCGAAAACGACAACTTCTCTTTCCATGTCGCCCTCTCCGACCCGCTACCCGATGACCACTGGACCGGTCCGACCGGCTTCATCCACCAAGTCATTTATGATCAGTACTTGAAAGACCATCCCGCCCCCGAAGAGATTCAATACTATATTTGCGGCCCTCCGATGATGCTCCAAGCCGTCCTCCACATGCTCGACTCCCTCGGCGTTCCCCCCGAAAATATCCACTACGACGACTTTGGAAATTAACAATTTACAATTAACAATGTACAATTTCAACTCCTTAACTCCTTAACTATCAACTATCAACTATTAACTATTAACTCTCAACTTTCAGTTCAAAATGTCCCTCCTTCCTCTCCTTTCCGAATACAAAGAAACCCTCCAGTATCTTCAAAATTATATTGAATTGATGGAAGATATGGATGACCCATCGTACGTGGCACGAGGTAATGGTTTCTGTGACAGTAAGTTCAGCGAGGATTTTTTGAACGGTCAGATCGAAAAGTATCGTGCGCAGTTGCGGCAGCTCGAAAAGCGGATGCTGTCGGAAAATTATACCAAGCCCGAATTGCGCAGTATCATCCGACTGATGAAAAAATCGCGCTTTCCCGATGAACTCAACGAGATGTCGAGGGAGGTCATGAGCCGATTAGAGCGCCATCCCGCTTTTAAGAAAGCCCATACGATTCTGTTATATGCCTCGCTTCCCGATGAGGTTCGCACCTTTGAGCTGATTGAAAAATGGCGCAATCGCAAGCATATTGTGCTGCCCACAGTGGTCGGCGATGACATTGTGCCGGTGGCGCTCGATGCGAATACTTCCTTTGTGACTGGCGATTTCAATATCCTTGAGCCCGACAGCGCACCCTACACGGGCGATTTCGACCTCATTGTGGTTCCGGGCATGGCATTCGACGATCAGGGTAACCGTTTGGGACGCGGCAAGGGCTATTACGACCGGTTCCTCGCCCAGCATGCTCACGTGCATACCATCGGAGTCTGTTTTAACTTCCAAAAAGTGCCTTTTGTGCCTACCGAAAAGACCGATATTGCCATGTCTGAAATAGTGTATTAACATTTATTAAGAAAATTATTTTATTGATTATTAAATAGATAATCGAAAATTTTGTATTTTCTGTATTTCGTATTAGAAAAAAGGTGTAATTTTGCCGCCGCAAAACAGAAACCTAATGTTGTTCTAAAAAAAAATGATTATGAAAAAATTATTATTATTGATTGGAATGGTAATGCTGATGCTTCCTTTCGCATTGAAGGCACAGGTTTATCAGTTGCCGAATGGCGGATTTGAGGTGTGGGATGGCACATCGAGTTCATCAGAGCCCACCAATTGGAATAGTTTTGGTACTTCAGAGTGTACGCTGTTCATTGGCTGCTCGTCGGCTCAGCAGACACACCACGAGAACTCCTCAGACGTTCGTCCCGGCAGTGCGGGAAGCCACAGCTGTCGTATTTATGCCACTTCCATCATGGGCGTTGTGGCCAACGGAAATATGACTACGGGCCGTATTCATGCGGGAAATATGAGTCCCTCGAATAGTGCCAACTACAATGTCACCTATCCTTCTCAGGCGGGTTTCAACCAGCCGTTCAATGGCCGGCCCGACTATATCCATTTCTGGGCAAAAGCGCATACGTCGAGCTCGTCCGACCAGGCTCGAATGAACGCTGTGGTGCATAACAACAGTGAGGTGAGAGACCCTGTGCGCACTTCTGACCATCCGAATATCACAGGTGTGGCCACTCTCAACTTTAATGGCGACAACACCTGGCATGAGTACTCGGTGCCCTTCAGCTACTCGTATGGCAATGCTACTCCCGAGTATATCCTGATCACCTTCACCACAAACAAGACCCCCGGCGGTGGTAGCAGTGGTGATGAGGTCTATATTGATGATATCGATTTTGTGTACATTTCTACCTTAAGCGATTTGAAAAGCAACGGACAGACGGTGGCAGGTTTTGATGCCAACACGCTGATTTACAACATCGAATTGCCTTACGGATCGGCCATGCCTACCGTGACGGCTACGGCTACTTCGGTAAATGGCGAGGTCAGCATTACGCAGCCCACAACAACCAATCCTACGGCCACCATCGTGGTGACGCAAGGCCCCAGCACCACCACCTACACTATCAACTACACGTTTGCTGAGCGTGAAAGTGCTGATTTGCTGGATATTCTGTTGGATGGCAACTCCATCAACGGCTACAATGTCACCCCGACTTTCGATGCCAACGTCATGCAGTATGAGGTGTCGTTGCCGTATGGTTCCGAACTGCCGGTGGTGAGCGCCGTACTGGACGTTGCCACTGCCCAGCTGAACATCACGCAGCCCACGGCCAGCGTACCCACAGCCGTTCTCGCTGTTACCTGCGGCTCGCTGTCCAAAACCTACACGGTGCATTTCACCATCGCCGAGGCCATCAGTGCCGATCTCGCTGACTTGCAGCTTGATGGTGTGACCATCGCGGGCTTCAACCCGCAGGTGCTGCAGTACTCGCAGGTGTTGCCTTACGGACATTCCTTCCCGACGATCACCGCCATCCCAGTCAATGATGCCGCGCAGGTGAATGTTACCGAACCCACTTTGGCCGATCCGGTTGCCACTATCTTGGTGACTTGTGAGACGTTGGAGAAGACCTACACGGTTGAGTTTATCATTGCTGAGGCTGAAGATGCTCATCTTTCGCAGATTACCATCAACGGCGAGCCGATTCCCAACTTCCAGCCGCTGGTGTTCGACTATGAGTACGAACTGCCCTTCGGCACTAATCTTACCGCTGTGCAGGTGGGTGCCACCACGGTAGCCTCGCAAGCCGTCATCGCCCCCATCATTGTGGACACGTTGACAGAAATCAGTGTCACCTGTGGCGCTCTGTCATGCCTGTACACCATCCATTTCACCATCGCTCCTGAAATCACCGCCGACTTGGCCGACCTGCAAGTGGATGGCGTTACGGTGACCGGCTTCGATCCGGCCATCACCTCCTACGATGTGATTTGCTTCGGTACGGAGATGCCGGTGGTGACCGCCACCCCGCGCTCCACTATCGGTGAAGTGACTATCACACAGCCCAGTATGGAGAATCCAACCGCTACGGTAGTGGTGACTTGCAGCGGATTGAGCAAGACCTATACGGTCAACATTACTTTGGTGGAACCCAATGCCGATCTGACTGATTTGCAGATCAATGGCGTTACGATTGAGGGATTCTCTCCCAATGTGACCGAATACAGTGCAGAACTGGATGTGATGTGGTGGCCCACGCTTACCGCTGTGGCCGCTTCTGAATATGCTACCGTTACGATTACCCAGCCTGTTGATGGTGAAACCATTGAGGGTGTGGTGGTTGTGACCTGCGGCAGTCTCACCAAAACCTACACGGTAAGTTTCCACGTGGGCGTTCAGGAGTACACTTTGCGTTCGGTGATACTCTATCCGAATCCTGTAACTGACGAGCTGACGGTAGAGGCACCGGCTGGGGCTTCGGAGGTTCGTATTTACAATCCCGCTGGTCAGCTGGTTCTTCGCCAGTCGGTACAGGAAGGTAGTAATGTGCTGAATGTAGGTTCGTTGCGCACGGGTATGTACCTGCTCCACTTGCAGGGCGAGGGCGTGCTGATGGGCACCAGCAAGTTGATGAAATACTAATCGGTTTCGCTCTTTCCGACTTTATATTATGCGCGAAGGCCGCCACTAAGTGGCGGCCGTCGCGTTTTTGAGATTAAGCATTCATATATGGCCTTGTGACACTCTTCTCGCACGACAGCATCTCTCGGGGTGTGCCACAGAACAGCAGTTCGCCGCCCGCCTCGCCACCGCCAGGACCTAACTCAATAAGGTAGTCGGCTTGCTTGATGACATCTAAGCTGTGCTCGATGAGTATCAGTGTGTTACCCGTGTCGGTCATCTCATTGAACAATGCCAACAGCTTGCGCACATCATCCAAGTGCAATCCGTCGGTGGGTTCGTCGATGATGAAGATTTCGCCCTTGCGATGCAGGTAGGAGGCCAGCTTCACTCGCTGTAACTCGCCGCCCGACAAGGTTGTCATGGCTTGGTTGAGATGCAGATAGCCCAATCCCACCTTGTTGAGTGCTTGCAGCTGTGGCTGGAACGACTCGCCCTCGAAAAACGCAATCGCCTCTTCCACCGTCATGTCCATCACCTCGGCGATATTCTTTCCTTTATATAAATATTGTAGCGTCTCCGCATTGTAGCGCGTGCCGCCGCACACGTCGCACACCGTCTCGATGGATTCCATGAAGGCCATGTCCGACACGATGACTCCCTTGCCCTCGCAGGCAGGACAGGCCCCCTTGGAGTTGAAGGAGAACTGCTGGATGTTGCTGTTGTTGGCTTTTGCGAAAAGTTTGCGAATCGTATCGGAAATGTTGAGGTAGGTGGCTGGGGTGGAACGCAGGTTGATGCCGATGTTCTTTTGTCCGATGAAGATGGTCTCTTTCGGGCATTGCTGCTGGAAGACCTCCATCAGCGAAGATTTGCCTGAGCCGGCCACACCTGCAATAACGGTCAGCACGCCCAACGGAATATCCACCGACACGTGCTTCAGGTTGTGCAAGGTGGCATTTTCAATATGCTCGAACCCTTTCGGCGTGCGCACTTCCGACTTGATTGCCGTACTGCTGCGCAGCATCCGTCCAGTAATGGTGTTGGATTGCAAAAGTCCTTGATAATCACCTTCGTACATAATTTCTCCGCCGTGACTTCCTGCTGCCGGCCCCATGTCCACGATATGTTCCGCCATGGCGATGATTTCGCGGTGATGCTCCACAATGAGGATGGTGTTGCCGTGGTCGCGCAGGTGCTGCAACGACCGTTTCAGCCGGATGATGTCCTGCGGGTGCAAGCCCACGCTCGGCTCATCCAGCACGTAGGCCATATCGGTGAGCGCTGAGTTGATGTACTTGGCGATTTTGATGCGCTGTGCCTCGCCGCCCGACAGCGTGCCGGTGCCACGACTTAAGGAAAGGTACCCTAACCCGATGTCGCACAGGGCTTGCAGCCGTTTCGCCAGCTCGCGCTGAATATCTACCGCCAGCGGATTGTTGATGGCCGAGATGAAGTTCATCACCTCCGAAATCGGCATGTCGTCCACCTCCGCGATGTTCTTCCCGTTGATGCGGCACGAGCGAATTTTCTCGTTCAGACGGGTGCCGCCACAGTCGGGACAGGTGCCCATGGTGAGCATGGGGTTGATGGCCGCGGCATGCAGCAATCCCTCTTCCGAGTTGATGATGCTGCGGTACATACGCGGTACAAGTCCTTCATACTTAGCGGTTTTAGGCCAGTTGGAAGGCGGATTTTTCAGTTTGATTTGGGGTGAATAAAGAAAAAGCTCCAGCTCTTCAGGCGAGTAGTCTTTGATTTTCTTGTCAAGGTCAAATAGGCCGCTGTGGGCGTACCGGATCCAGCGCCAGCCGCCTTTGCCGAAGGCGATGTAATGGATGGTGTCTTCATCGTTCAGCGATTTGTCGAAATCCACCAGTTTGTGAATATCCAGCTCGCGTATTTCGCCCAGACCGGCGCAGCGGGGACAGCTGCCGGCGGGATGGTTGAACGAGAAAGAGTCGGAGTAGCCCACAAAGGGCTGTCCCACACGCGAAAACAGCAGGCGCAGCAGCGGCTGTATATCAGTGTAGGTGCCGACAGTGGAACGGCTGTTGGAGGAGGGTTTCTTCTGGTCGATGACGATGGTGACGGGCATGTTTTCGATGCGCTCCACCTTCGGACGTCCGTATTTGGGAAGATATTGCTGTACGAAACTGGGGAAGGTCTCATTGAGCTCGCGGCGGCTTTCTGCTGCGATGGTGTCCAGGCACAACGATGATTTCCCTGAACCGGAAACGCCTGTAAAGACAGTGATTTTCCGTTTCGGTATTTGCAGCGAAACACGCTTGAGGTTGTTTTCGCTGGCGTGGATGATGTTAATCATTTATTCTTATTATTTTGAAATACAAGTATTTGTACTTGCCAAATACTGTTCGAGCAAACGCTGTACGTATTTTCCAAAAACATCAAATTCAATGTTGACCACAGTGCCGCGTTGGAAGTTGTGGAAGTTGGTGACCTTGTGGGTGTAGGGGATGATGGCGACGGAGAAATGGCCGGGCTCTGAATCTACCACCGTGAGGCTCACGCCGTTCACCGAAATAGAACCCTTCGGCACGGTGATGTTGTTTTTGGCGGTGTCGTAGCTGAAGTAGTAACGCCAGCTGCCGTTGTCGTCCACCACCTTCTCGCAAGTGGCTGTCTGGTCCACATGTCCCTGCACGATATGACCGTCGAAACGGCCGTCCATGCGCATGCTGCGCTCGAGGTTCACCTCGTAGCCAACAGTCCAGCTGCCGAGGTTGGTCTTCAGCATGGTCTCGTCCATCGCGGTCACCACATACTGCCGTTTGTCCTTGTCCACCTTGACCACGGTGAGGCAGCAGCCGTCGTGCGCCATGCTCTGGTCGATGCTGAGTTCGTCGGCGAAATCCACCTCAATCGTGAAATGATAGTTGCTGTTATCTTTCTCTATCTTGACGATTTTTCCAGTTTTTTCTACGATTCCAGTAAACATAAGGTTTTGATTTTTAGATTAATGTGAGTGAGCTGTTATGTAGGCTTTGAGTGCTTTCTTGTCGGAAGAGAAAGTGAGCAAGTTATAGGTGAGGTGGTAGTTGCTTTTGTCCACGCAGAAAGTATAGGCGTATTTCAGGAGGTCAAGTCTGTCCTTATCGAAAGTGAGGAGCTGTGTGAGGCGTACAATTTGGCTGGTAAGGATGGGGCGTGCGGAGACCACTTGTTTGGCCACCATCAGTTTGTCATTCTCAAATGATTGGTTTTCAATAGTTTGATAGGCAAGTGTAAATTCCATTTCTGTATAGACGTGGGGAGCGGGTGGAGCAGGAGGAGTGGGAGTAGTAGGAGTAGTAGGAGTAGTAGGCGGGGTGGGCGGGGTGGGGGGAGTGGGGGGAGTGGGAACACCAGAACCGGGATGAGGAGGATTGTTGGGCGTGTTGGGATGATTCGGGAAATTGGGTCTTGTCTGTCCAATCTGACCATTGTAATTGTTGTTGCTGCTGTTGGCCAATTCGCCAGACTCTGGTGTGGAGAGGCGCACGACATCGCTGGCGGCCACAATCATCATGGCTTGTATGGTTCGGCGGGTCGGTTCGAATGTCCCCATCTTGTTCTGGTCATAGTAGCTGATGGCAAAGTTGTTGTAGCCTGCCTGCAGCTTGAGCGTGGCCGACACGGTGTTGTATTCAGGATTGTTGAAGATGATCTCCACCTTGTAGGTGTGGTTGACATCAAGGTTGGTGATGGTGATGGTTTCTGCAGACTGTTCGTTGATGGAATAGTCGTTAATGTTTACCCAAAAGTTCTCCTTTTGTGTGTTGGTGATGGAAAGAAAGGCGGATTGCTGTGCGCTTGTGATGAAGACGCACAAGGTGAAGGCAATGAAGGTGATAAAACGTTTCATGGTGATTATTTTTGATTAATAACGGTTTTCTGTAACATGGGTACGAACTTAAACTCACCGAACGTCTCGGTGTTGTATTCGTTTTCGCTGATTTTGATGATGCGGAGCATCTGTTGCACGCCGTCGCCCACAGGGATGACCATGATGCCACCGACTTTGAGCTGTTGGAAGAGGGCAGGGGGGACGTTGGGCGCACCGCAGGTTACGATGATTTTGTCGAATGGTGCTTTGTCGGGAAGGCCGGCGAAGCCGTCGCCATAGTACATGAACACATTGCGGATTTTCAGCTTGTTATTCAGCAGGATACGGGTCTGCCGGAAAAGTTCAAGCTGACGCTCGATGCTGTGTACTTTTGCGCCCATGGCGGAAAGGATGGCGGCCTGGAAACCCGATCCGGTGCCGATTTCCAGCACCTTCTCGTCGGGCTGAATGTTCAGCAGTTGCGATTGGAACGCCACGGTGATGGGCTGCGAGATGGTCTGGCCGCAACCGATGGGAAGCGGTGTGTTCTCGTAAGCGCGATTCAGCAAAACGGTATTGGGGATGAAGCGGTGCCGCTCCACCACGTCAAAGGCGTTGAGTACATTCTCATCAGTGATGCCTTGCTCGCGCAGCCACGCAATGAGTGACTTTTTCGCGCCGAGGAGCATGAAGTCTGAAACTCCCATCCTTATTCTGCCAAAACTAACACGTGGTTGTCCAGTACTTCCACAATCCCTCCCCGAATGTCTAAAAAGAGCGTCTGTTCCTGGGTGTCGGTCGCCTTCACCTTGCCCTCCTTGAGAGCGGCAATCAGCGGGGCGTGGTTGTTGAGCACCTCAAACAGACCGTCGAGTCCGGGAAGCTGCACCAATGAGACCTCCCCTTTGAACAATTCCTTGCCGGGGGTGATGATTTCGAGGTTCATAGTGCCGATTATTTTGCGTTAGCCAATTCTTTTTCACCTTTCTTGATGGCATCCTCGATGGTACCCACCAGGTTGAAGGCGGTTTCGGGCAGATAGTCGAGCTCGCCGTCCAAAATCATGTTGAAGCCCTTGATGGTGTCGTCGATGCTGACGAACACGCCCGGGAGACCAGTGAACTGCTCGGCCACGTGGAACGGCTGTGAGAGGAAGCGCTGTACACGACGTGCGCGGTGTACCACCTTGCGGTCCTCTTCGGAAAGCTCTTCCATACCGAGGATGGCGATGATATCCTGGAGTTCGGCATAGCGCTGCAGCACCATCTTCACGCGCTGTGCGGTGTTATAGTGCTCGTCGCCGACGATGGCCGGGGTGAGGATTCTGGAAGTGGAATCCAGCGGGTCAACGGCGGGATAGATACCGAGCTCAGAGATCTTACGGCTCAACACGGTCTTGGCATCCAAGTGCGAGAAGGTCGTGGCGGGAGCCGGGTCAGTCAAGTCGTCAGCCGGCACGTAGATAGCCTGGATGGAGGTGATGGAGCCGCGCTTTGTGGAGGTGATACGCTCCTGCATAGCACCCATCTCGGTGGCCAGCGTCGGCTGGTAACCTACTGCGGAGGGCATACGTCCCAGCAAGGTGGACACCTCGGAACCGGCCTGCGTGAAACGGAAGATGTTATCGACAAAGAACAAGATGTCGCGGCCGCCGGAGGTCTCGTCGCCGTCACGGAAATATTCGGCCATCGTCAGACCGGAAAGGGCCACGCGGGCACGTGCTCCAGGGGGCTCATTCATCTGTCCGAAGACCATGGTGCACTGTGATTTGGCCAGCTCGTCGCGGTCAACCTTCGAAAGGTCCCAGCCGCCGGCCTCCATGCTCTTCTTGAACTCGTCGCCGTAACGGATAACGCCTGACTCGATCATCTCACGCAGCAGGTCGTTACCCTCACGGGTACGCTCACCCACACCGGCGAATACCGACATGCCGGAGTATTTCTTGGCGATGTTGTTGATCATCTCCATAATCAACACGGTCTTGCCCACACCAGCACCACCGAACAAACCAATCTTACCACCCTTGGCGTAAGGCTCGATCAAGTCCAAAACCTTGATACCAGTGAACAGCACCTCCTCAGAGGTGGAAAGGTTCTCGAAGGTCGGCGGATCCTTGTGGATGTTGTTGCGCTTGTCGCACTTGACCTGCTCGATACCGTCGATGCACTCGCCGATCACGTTGAGCAGACGGCCGTTGACTTCGCCGGTGGGCATGGTGATCATGCTGCCGGTAGCCACCACCTCCATGCCGCGGCGCAAACCGTCGGTGGAGTCCATGGCGATACACCGCATGGTGTTCTCGCCAATATCTTGCTGGCACTCAAGGACTAACTTCTCGCCGTTGTCCTTGGTGATTTCCAATGCATCATAAATGTTGGGTAGGGTTACGCCCTCGTCAAAACGAACGTCAATGACGGCGCCTACAATCTGAGAGATTTTTCCTTTGACTTGTTCTGCCATAGTGGTAATGTGTATTATATGAATACTGATATGAATTCAAAAAGCGGCTGCAAATATACACATTTTTTATGGATTTTACTCCTTTTTGAAAATAATTATTTTCGACCCAATTTCACCCGAAACCGCCACGGCAGCTTCGCATCCTCGCCGGCATAGTCAATGCCTACTCGCGGACCGACAGACACCTCTTTATCGCTAAAATGTTTACCCCTATCTTCTAACCATAAAGTATTACTATTGAGTAAAATGCCATTTTCTGTTAAAGTAATACCTAAAGCCTTGCAAACTTTGCCGGGGCCGTCCGTCAGCGAAGTCCCGCTTTTGCTTTTGCCTGTCCGTTTCAGCATCAGCTCCTCGCCGTGGGTCGGCATGATGCCACGGATAAGCACGGCATCGGGTATGCCTTCTTGGTTGGTGACAAAGTTCAGCATGCAATGCATCCCGTAGCATAAATACACATAGGCCCGTCCGCCCTTGGCGTACATCATCTCGTTGCGCTTGGTGCGCCGCCCGCCGAAAGCATGCGACCCTCTGTCGTTGAAACCCTTGTACGCCTCTGTCTCCGTGATGTAGCCACCGGCTATCTGCCCGTCAATCTGCGTGAACACATACTTGCCCAGCAGGTCGCGGGCCAGCCCCACCACATCATCATTCAAAAAATAATTGAGATTGATCATTCTAAATAAAAAAGGCAGATGGGATTTTGTTGCCGCATCTGCCTTATTGTTAATGGATTAGTCGTTCTGTTTGGCCATGTAGCTGATCAGCTCCAGCACCTTGTTGGAGTAACCCCACTAGTTGTCGTACCAGGCGCACACCTTCACGAAGGTCTTGTCGAGCTGGATACCGGCCTTCACATCGAAGATGGAAGTGCGGGAGTCGTTGCGGAAGTCGG
>JAGCUN010000043.1 GCA_017962845.1 Bacteroidales bacterium
AGCGCCCTCGACGTGGCAGGCGCCCCGGCCCAGACGGCCAAGCTCTGCCAGTACGGCCCGACGGTCGTGATCCTCGGCGCCGGCGGCAAGAGCGGCATGCTCTGCTGCTACGAGGCCAAAAAGCGTGTTGGTGTGACCGGTAAGGTCATCGGTATCGCCAACAGTCCGAAATCCACCCAGCGTATCAAGGACCTCGGTTTCTGCGACGTGGTGGTAAGCGCTGCCGGCATGACTCCCGTGCAGGTTTATGAGATGGTGGAAAGACTGACCGACGGCAAGATGTCCGATGTGACCATCAACTGCGTCAACGTGCCGGATCAGGAGATGACCGCCGTGCTCTGCACCAAGGATGACGGTATCGTTTACTTCTTCAGCATGGCCACCAGCTTCACCAAGGCTTCCCTCGGTGCAGAAGGTATCGGCAGCGACGTGAACATGATCATGGGTAACGGCTACACCAAGGGTCACGCCGAATTCACCCTCCAGGAGCTCCGCGAAAGCCCCGAACTTCGCAAGATTTTCGAAGAACTTTACGCATAATACTAAATTTCAGCAGAAAAAGAGCGACCACACCAGGCCGCTCTTTTTCGTTTTACCCCCAAATTGAAGACCATGGATTTCACGGCTCACGAATGGCACATCATCTCCAATCCTAACACGAGTTCCAAAAATCGGAAAATGGAGGAGGAGCATCTTCTCGACCAATTCAAAAGCATGCATATTCCCCATACCATGCACTTATCGGACGGTGCGGGGAAAGGATGGGCGATTGCCAAAGAGCTGTGTGAAAGCGGGATACGCCACCTGATGGTGTTTGGCGGTGACGGCAGCATCAACGAGGTGGTGAACGGCATCTACGAGTCGGGGGCGGACCCCGAGGAGGTCTATCTCGCCATCGTTCCATTCGGCACAGGCAACGATTTCTGCCGTACGCTCGGTTACCCGCAGCGCCCCCACGACTTCCTGATTTTCAAAGATAAAGCGCAGTTTTTGCCCACCGATGTGGGGGTGGTGGAGACTGTTGTGGACGGGGGGGTGACGGCACACCGTCACTTCATCAACATTGCCGGTTTCGCCTTCGATGCGGCGGTCATCAACGAGACCACGAAAGGCAAGCCGAAACTTTTTCCAAATGCAGTTTACTTGATGAAACTGGTGAAAGTGCTGTTCGGCTACTCCTGCACACCAGTTCACATCACCACGGAGGAGGGCGAGTACAGCGACGAGATGTTCACCATCGCATGCGGCAATGCTCAGTACAACGGCAACGGGATGCGTCAGGTGCCGATGGCCGACCCCCACGACGGCAAGTTCGACCTCGTCACTATCCGTAAGATCCGTCCGATGAAAGTGATAGCCAATGTCAAGAACCTGTTTGCCGGGAAGCACATCACTCTGCCGGAGGTGAGGGTGACCCGCACCCATTTCGTGGAAATCACGGCAGAGAAGCCCATTCTGGGCGAAGTGGAGGGCGAGATGCTGCAGACCGGAAATTACCGCATTCGCATCGCCGATGGGAGGTTGAATGTGTTGGGCAATTTTGTTGAAAAAAAATAAAGAAATTTCACTTTTCGTATTAAAAAAAACAATACCTTTGCACGTTTTAAACAAAAAATAAAAACTGCAAAGGAAGATGAGTCAATGTATTCTGGCACACGGACATAACGGGGGCTATCGGCATCTGCACACTGCCGGTGTGCTGCCCACGCTGGACCCGTCGCCGGACATCACTGCTCATGCTGACGGCAAGGCAGGTTCCGTCGGTTATTGTGTGGAGCTGACCGACGAGGGAGGGTGGATCTCCATCTTCCAGCTGCGTTATGACCCCGCCAAGGATGACGAGCTGGGATACATTGCCTTCTCGGTCTTCGTCAACACAGGCTGCCTCATCCCGCACATCAAGGAGGCGCTCGACCGCGTACTGGCCACCTACGACCTCCGCACTGGTCGTACCGGCCGTGTGGAAATCCCAGAAGACTGGCATTTTGTGGATCAGCTCAACGAGGTGCTGGAGGAACGGGAGGTAACGCATACTCACCCCTGGATTCCATCAGAACGGAGCGAGAATGCCAAGATGTACATACCCTCCTCCCGCATAGAGCCTTATCTGCAGCAGCTGTCATTACCGCGTTACACACTATACCAACATATCTTCATCATTCCGGAAGAGGTGGCTGAAAAGTCACATGACCCGCTCTTCTCCATTCTCGGAAAGAAGATGGACACCACCCCCGACATTTCACAGGAGATGGAATTCGAGTTGCACGAGCTGAATCAAATGCACCAGCCAAAGCATTCCGAGCCGGCATCCGACACAGCCACCATACAAGTCACTTTCACATTCGGGAAAAGCAAGTTCGTGAGTCCCGGCCGCACCGAGTTCACCTGCACCGACCCGCAAGTGCAATACAACGAGGTTACGCAAGTCATCTCCTACCCCAAGGATGCGGACGTCAAAGGAGCACGATACACCTTCACTTTCGCCGACACCTACTCTCCTTGCAGTGGGGTGATACTTCCCAGCGACACACTTGACATTACGCTTCATTACAGCAAGCGAGGACGGTTCACCTTTTACAAACCACTGCTCATCGGCCTCATCATCATCTTGGCATGCATTGCTATCTTCATCATTATCAAAAATATACATATCCCCGTACCCCAACAACCCAAACCGACAGAGTCCAGGCCCACACTCATCCACGACGACCCCGACCATCCGGTTTACGCCGATGACGCTCCCGGTCCGAACGACACGGTAGGATGGGCGATCAAATACACACAGGACTATCTCTCCACCGACGAGTGGCAGGAGGATTCCCTCCAGAAATACGACCTCATGCTCCAGCATTACGACAAGCAATCGCTGTTGGATGCGAACCAGCAGCGCGTAAAGGAGCAGGTGCATGCCAACCTGCTGTTCCGCAGGGCACTTAACCGCAACTTCCTCACCAAAGGTGACAACAGTCTGCAAGACCTGACCGACACCACCCGCTTCCCCAACATGGAGCAGGGACTCGGAGAAGAGCGGTATCAATTCATGAAAAACATTGTGGCTTCGCCCGAAATGCGCAAACGCATCACCCAACGGCGCGGCGACATCATCAAAGCCGACTATCCTCATCTGTATGAAATCATCAGTGGGGAGAAATTGCCGACAGAATAGCAGCAGGAGCTATCCCCTCATTCCTGCAACTTTCTTTAACCCAACCATTAACCTCAACCATCATGGCACAATTCTCACATCTCCACGTACACACGCAGTACTCATTGTTAGACGGTCTGGCGGACATCCCGTCGCTCATCAAGAAAGCCTACGCCGACGGCCAGCGGTCGATGGCCGTGACCGACCATGGCAACATGTACGGCATTTACGCCTTTGTGAAGGAGGTGGAGAAATTCAACAAGGAGCACAAGGACGACCCCTTCAAGGCCATCATCGGGTGTGAGGTCTATGTGGCCCGCAACTGCAGCCGTTTCTCGAAACGGAAGGAGGTGAAATCGGACCGCAGCGGCCACCATCTCGTGCTGTTGGCGAAGAACATGGTGGGCTACCGCAACCTGAGCCACCTGGTGTCGCTCGGCTGGATTGAGGGCGAGTACTACACGCCGCGTGTGGACAAGGAGATCATGCGCCAGTACTCGGAAGGGATTATCGCCTGCTCTGCCTGCCTGGGTGGCGAGCTGCCGCAGGTCATCATGGCCGACAACCCGTCGCTGCACGACGGCAACATCCCCGTCAACTTCAACTTGGAACGCGCCGACAAGGTGGTGGAAGAGTTCAAAGACATTTATGGTGATGACTATTATATTGAGCTTCAGCGCAATGGACACAAAGAGCAGACATTGGTGAATGCGGCCCTGCTGCAACTCGCCGAGAAGCACCACGTGCGCTGCATCGCCACCAACGATGTTCATTTTGTGAACCGCGAGGATTTCGAAGCGCACAAGATGCTCATCTGCATCAATACCAGAAAAGAATATACAGCCACTGGCACGGTGGGCCAGGACGAGGACAAGGGGATGGCCTATTCGGGCGAGGAATATTTCCGAACGACGGCCGAGATGGAGGAGCTGTTTGCCGACCACCCCGAGGTGCTGGCCAACACGCAGCACGTGTCGGACAAGGTGCAGGTGCTCTCGTTGCAGCACGCCCCCACCCTGCCCCGCTTCGTGGTGCCGGAAGAGTTCCGCAAGAACGACGACTATCCGCTTTATTTTGAGGACTTTGGTAAGCCGCTGAAACAGGTTGAGAATCTGCAATTCACCGATGAGTTCGACTACCTGGGTTATCTCACCTGGGTGGGCGCGCACAAACGGTGGGGCGACTACGGGGAGGAGATTAAAAACCGACTGCTGTTTGAGTTGGAGACGGTGGGAAAGATGGGCTACCCGGGCTACTTCCTGATTGTGCTGGACTTCATCGAGGCGGGAAAGAAGAATGGCATCCGCTTCGGACCGGGGCGTGGTTCGGCGGCAGGTTCGGCCATCGCTTACTGTCTGCACATTACCAATATCGACCCCATCAAATACGACCTGCTGTTTGAGCGTTTCTTGAACCCCGACCGTATCTCACTGCCGGATATGGATATTGATATGGACGGCAGCGGCCGCGAGAAGACCATCCAGTATGTGAGCGAGAAGTACGGCAAGGAGAAGGTGGCCGTAATCGTGACGCTGATGGAGATGAAGGGAAAGACGGCCATCAAGGACTGCGCCCGCGCGCTGATGCTGCCGCTGTCGGAAAGCGACCGTCTGTCAAAGATGGTGCCCGACGATGCCAAGACGCTGGAGAAGGCCATGGAAGCGACACCGGAGCTGAAGAACGAGCTGGAAAACGGCACGCCGTTGGTGAAACAGACCTTACAGTTCGCTTTGAAACTCGACGGCACGCTGCGCGGCACAGGCGTACACGCCTGCGGTGTCATCATCGGACGCGACAGCCTGTTCGACTGCATCCCGCTGGCCACCTCCAAGAACTCGGAGACCATGGTGGTGCAGTACGAAGGCTCGCTGGTGGAAGAGGCCGGACTGCTGAAGATGGACTTCCTCGGTTTGAAGACTTTGGACATCATCACCCACACTTTAAACAACATCAAAAAGAGTAAAGGAATTGATATAGAGATTGATGACATCCCGTTGGACGATGCGCCCACCTACCGTCTGTTCCAGAATGGCGACACCACGGCCATCTTCCAGTTTGAAAGTGCCGGAATGCGGAAATACCTCCGCGAGCTGAAGCCCGACTGCTTCGAGGATATCATCGCCATGGTGTCGCTCTACCGTCCCGGCCCGATGGACAACATCCCTTCGTTCATCGCCCGCAAGCACGGCCGTGAGGAAATCACCTACCCCATCCCCGAGATGGGAAAGATTCTCGATGAAACGTATGGTATCACCGTGTACCAGGAGCAGGTGATGTTGCTTTCGCGCCTGCTGGCCGGGTTCACGAGAGGCCAGGCCGATACCTTGCGTAAAGCAATGGGCAAGAAGAAGATAGACTTGATGAACGACCTTCAGAGCAAGTTCTATTATGGCGGTACGCAGAATGATTACAACAAGAGCGACCTCGAAAAGATCTGGAAAGAGTGGGAGAAGTTCGCCTCATATGCCTTCAACAAGTCGCACGCCACCTGCTACGCTTTCGTCTCCTACCAGACCGCCTGGCTGAAAGCCAACTACATGGCCGAGTTCCTCGCGGCGAATATGACGTTGGAAATCACCGATTTGAAGAAAGTGACCGAGTTGATTGACGAGGCCGAAAAGCAGGGCATTCCGGTGCTGCCCCCCGACATCAACGAGTCGGAGGTGGAGTTCACGGTCAACAAGGACGGGGCTATCCGTTTCGCCTTGGCGGCGTTGAAGGGCGTAGGCACCAATGCGGTGGCCGACATCATCGCCGAACGCAATGCCAACGGGCCTTTCAAAGATATTTTCGACTTCATCAGCCGTATCAACCTGCGGTCGTGCAACCGCCGTATTGTGGAGAACATGGCGGCGGTGGGCTGTTTCGACAGTTTCGGCAACATTCACCGTGCGCAGTTTTTCTTTGAGGGAAAAGACAAAAAGAGCTTCGTGGAGAAGCTGATGGCCTACGGGGCAAAGCAGCAGGATCCGGCGCAGCAGGCACAGATGTCGTTCTTTGACACTGATGGTGCCGACAACGACAGCGGCGCGCTGCCCCCCATCCCCGAATGCGAGCCATGGAGTTCCTTCGAGATGTTGCGCCACGAGCGCGAAATCGCCGGTTTCTATATTTCCGGACACCCGCTTGATGCCTACAAGCCCATCATCGAATCATGCTGCAACACTGACCTCGGCACCTTCTCGCTCGACAAAGGGGCGTGGTTCAAGCTGACGGGGCGCAGACTGGTGTTTGCGGCCATCGTGACGGCAGCGCAGCATAAGATCGGAAAGACTGGTAACCCATACGGTATCATCACTTTAGAAGATTACCAGAACAGCTACGAGTGGATGCTTTTTGGCGAGGACTATGCCCGCTACAAACACCTCTTCAACGCAGGAGAATTTCTGCTTTTCAACGCTTATATAAAAGAAAGAGGGTTTGAAAAAGATGTTTCCAAAAAGAACTTTATGCTTTCTCCCTCCTCAGTCATCTACCTCCGCGATGCGTATAGTAAAATCGTTAATGCAGTGAAAATCAAGATGAACATCTACGAGGCCACCGCCAACAGCGCGGAGCTCATCCGCGACTGGGTGGAGCGGTCGAACGAGAAATGCACGAATGACGGACGTGGCACGGGCACCAAGAAACTCATCATCTCCATCACCGACGGCAACCACGAATTCTCGTCAGACTTTACAAGCGCCGAGATGAAGGTGGACCCGGAGGCATTCATCGCCACCAAACCTTCCGCCCTTCTTTGCGACATTCAATTGCTCAACGACTACAAAAAATAAACCATTCACCTTTTCTAAAAAAGACTACCATGAGCCAGAACAAAAGTGACATTCTTTCACAACTCAATGATTCACAACGTGAAGCCGTTTGCGCTGTCGAAGGTCCCGTGATGGTGATTGCCGGTGCAGGATCGGGCAAGACCCGCGTGCTCACCTACCGCATCGCCTATATGCTGGAGCAAGGTATCGCCCCGTGGCGCATCCTTGCCCTCACCTTCACCAACAAGGCGGCCCGCGAGATGACCGAGCGTATCCTCAAACTTATCGGCGACAAACGCGCCAAGGCAGTGCAGATGGGCACTTTCCACTCCGTATTTTTGAGAATATTACGCACAGAAGCCGACAAAATCGGTTTTTCCAGCGGTCTCACCGTTTACGACACCGACGACTCCAAAGCATTGCTGCGCAACATCGTAAAAGAGATGAATTTGGATCCGAAAGTGTATGTCGTGAACTTCATCCTTAACCGCATCTCAGCCGCCAAGTCGAGTCTGCTGTCTGCGGAGGACTACGCGCAGAATACGGAGGCCAAAGCGTACGACAAGGATTGCGGAAAGCCGCTCATCTCCGAGATTTTCACCCGCTACAACACCCGTCTGCACAGCTCCAACGCCATGGATTTCGACGACATCCTATATTATATGAACATGCTGCTGCGCGACTTTCCCGACATGCTGTTCAAGTACCAGAACCGTTTCCAGTACGTGCTGGTGGATGAGTATCAGGACACCAACTTTGCGCAGTATATGATTATCAAGAAGATAGCCGCCGCGCACCACAACATCTGCGTAGTGGGCGATGATGCGCAGAGCATCTACGGATTCCGCGGCGCCGACATCAACAACATCCTCAACTTCAAACGCGACTACAAGGAGGCGCGCATCGTGAAGTTGGAGCAGAACTACCGTTCCACCCAGAACATTGTGAAAGCCGCCAATGCCGTCATCAAGAACAACAACAAGCAGATTCCCAAGACGGTATGGACGGATAATGAGGAGGGTGCACCCATCAACGTGCTGTCGGCTTCCAACGAAAACGACGAAGCGATGCTGGTGTGCGACTCCATTTTCGAGGTGGAACGCACCTACCATGTGGATTACAACGACATCGCCATCTTGTACCGCACCAACATGCAGTCGCGTGCGTTGGAGGAGTGCCTGATTCGCAAGCACATTCCGTATCGGATCTACGGCGGCACCTCCTTCTATGCACGGAAGGAGATCAAAGACATACTGGCTTACTGCAGGTTAGCCGTCAACCACTACGATGAAGAAGCATTACGGCGGGTCATTAACTACCCGTTGCGCGGTATCGGCGAGACGAGTGTGGAGCGCGTGGTGGCCTGCGCGGCCGAACAGGGCGTACGGGCTTGGGATATCCTGGAAAATCCTCACTTCTATGAGGTGCCTGTCAACAATCCCACCAAAGAGAAATTTGTGGAGTTTGTGGCTAAAATCAAGAGTTTCACGGCGATGCTGCAGTCGAAGGATGCCTACGAGCTGGGCAAGCACATCGCATTTGCCTCAGGCATTGTGGCGGCGCTGAAGGCCGATCCGTCGGAGAAAGACCGCGCCGACAATGTGGAAGAGTTGCTGGATGCCATGAAAGACTTCTCGGAAAATGCCGAAGAGACCACCTTCAACGAAGAGACTGGTGAGATGATTACCGACTTCAAGCCCACCCTCGACCGTTTTTTGGAGAATGTGGCGTTGCTCACCGATGCCGACCAGAAAGACGAGGATGACTCGCACAAAATCAAGCTGATGACCATCCATTCGGCCAAAGGGCTGGAGTTTGACTATGTATATATTACAGGATTGGAGGAAAATCTGTTCCCCTCCTCGCTCTCGATTGGTTCGCGCAAAGAATTGGAAGAGGAGCGCCGGTTGTTCTATGTGGCCATCACGAGGGCGAAGAAGTCGCTGACGGTGACCTATGCCAACACCCGCTATCGTTTTGGCAGTCTGCAATTTTGCGAGCCGAGCCGATTCTTGGACGAGTTGCCGCGGGCGTGCATGAAAACCATCGAGAAGGCCTCGGTGGGACGTGGCACCTTCGCCAAAAAAGAGAACAAAAGCAGTCTTTGGTCGGACCGCACCTTCACCAAGAAGACAGCGCCCGCCAAGACCAAAAGCGACCTTAACATCTCAGCTTTCGGACGGTTGGCCAAAGCAGAAGAGTTGAAGCCTGGCCAGCGTATCTACCATCTCAAATTCGGTTACGGCACCATCGGGCGCATTGAGGGACCAGCCCACGACCAGAAGGCTGTCGTGGTATTCGACACATTAGGAGAGAAGGTGCTGCTGTTGAAATTCGCCAAACTGATTATTCCGAAGGCGTAGGGGGAAACATTATCTACTCCCTTTCAGACAATCAATTTCTACATCACTTAAACCAGTTATCAGAATAACTTCCGCAATGGGAGTCCCCAATTCTAACAATTTCTGCGCTGCTTTCAGGAGAGACTCTCTTCCTTCTGCTCTTCCTTCCTCTTTCCCTTCTTCCAACCCTTTCTGGAAGCCTTCTTCAATACCCAACCGGTGATGGTAGTCCATCGCGTCCTTCACATCCTCGTACTCCAGTACGCTCTTCTCATACTCTTGCTTTTCCATAGTGTTCAATTTTGTTAATCGGCAGTCCTCGTACAGCTTGTGGAAGATGCCAAAACGTTTCGGTATCTCTCCCTCCCCCATCTTGCTCATGTTGTGGATGGAGTAACACCACCGCTCCCGGTCATCCAACAGCTGGTCGAACTGCATTTGCGCGGCAAATTTACTCAAATCTATCAAAACAAACGACATCTTGTCAGAAAAAATATTGTTCATCTCATCTTTGAGCGTCACACGCTGCGTAAACTCCTCACGGTTCACCAGTTCGGGGATGCTGAAATCGGCCAAAAGGACGGAGATGACGGGCGGAAAGTTGTACTTGCGGTCGCCCACCTTCAGCGAATTGCTGATCAACCGCGACGAGTAGGCCACAATCCGGTTCTTCAAAAACTCCTGGCTGGTCTTCTGCATCTCCACAATGACCTGGTCGTCATTCTGCGTGGTGCAGAGCACATCCAGCACCACTCTCTTCTCAGTCGGCAGAAAACCCAACTGCTCAGTCGGCCTATACGTGATGTCAGTGATGGTACCGATGTAAGGGCCGAGGAAGGTGTTAAGGAAATGGAGAAGGTTGTTCTTGTACGGCTCAGTGCCGAAGAATCGCTTGAAACCGAAGTCTGTCAGCAGGTTGATGTGATGGTTCTGTTCATTTTTCATAACGAGTGGTTTTAGTTAATAATAAGTGAAAAATCGGTGGCAAAGATACAGCAAATTTCAACACAAAACCACTCTGCAACTTTTTGGCATAGAGAGGGTTGTCATTTTGGAAGTTTTATCCCCAAAATTAGCATTTTTCGATCAAAAAAGTGCAAGAAACGAAATTTTTCTTCTGTTGAAAACCTGTTGGTAAATTGTTGATAAGTTTTTTTTTGCACCGCTAATCCTCACCATCCCATATTTCTTTGTATATTTGCCCCGAAAATAAATTCCCTAAAATGAAACGCCATATACTTTTATTCATCGCCCTTATATTCAGCATTCTAACCACATTTGCGCAGCGCACGCCCCAGCAGATGGCTGCCGTGCTTCAGCAGATGGACGAGCGGCTCGACAAATACGACTACGAAGTGCAGCTGGACTCATTCTACTACGAATGCCAACGGCAGATTCATCTGTGTAACAAGAAGATAGAGAAAGACACTCCCGCTGTCTATGCCGAAAGAGCCGTATGGAGAGCGCTTTTGGCCAAGGTCGAATACGACTATTACAACTTATACGGATGGAGAATTCGTAATCGCTCTGCCGGTGCAAACGATGAAGAGCAGGACTGGCACACTTGGGATGAGGAGAGATTGAAGAACGACATCGCACAGAACTACCAGCTGGCTTTGCAGGATGCCCGCCCGTCGCAAGCCGACTCGAAACCATACACTTCCATTTTCCAATTCAACAACACGCCCCTCCAGGCCACATTGGCCTACCCCACTCTCTACGACCTGATCGCCGTTGAATTCAATGAGTTTCTTAGTTACAAGTCCTATCGCGACCTGCCGGAGCTCATTCTCTCTGACGACTTTCCCACCCTCACTCTTGACACCTCTGATTCCCTCGCTTTAGACTATCGTCTTCAGAAACTTTACCAGGAAATGATCCGTTACCATGAAAACGATGCCGACAAAACAGCACTCATTGTATGGAAACTCCGCATCTTTAATTCTTCTCTTGGGGTGACGTATTCTGTAAGAGAAAACTACCTACAACGGTTAGAGGAGCATTTTGGACAAGAGAAATTCGCTTGGCTCATCTTTTTAAAAATGGGGGACTTTTATGCAGATGAAGACCATCTTCCTTCCCACAATCACGCCAATATTCATAAAGTTGTCCACTACTATCAATATGTTCAAGAAGCCACCGCGACTTCCTATCCTAACATCGCAAAAAAGATGAGAGAGGCGTTGGCCCGCATTCAAAAACCTGCGGCACAAGTGACACCTTCTTCGAGCGTTTTATTACCCAAAAACAACCTCGTGAGCATCACCAGCCGCAACTGCGACAGCGTTTTCGTTTATATCAAACCCTACGATTACCACGAATTTGAAAATAGAAAGTTTTCCGTACAGAATGTCCTGCATAAATTCATCGTACCGGTCAACACCCAGCATCAGTACCTCGACGACACCACCTTGCTGTCCATTCCCCCGCTGCCCTACGGCGACTACACCCTGCTGGCCTCTCCCCTGCCCCTCACTTCACCTTCGCTCAAGAATGTGAACTACGATTGGACAAGAGTTTTAGTAAGTTCTTTGGCATATCTGCATCAATACGTTAATTCACAGTTTTCGGTAGTCGTAATGGACTTGGACAACGGACAACCCATCGCCGACGCCAAAGTGTCGCTGGTTAAAAACAACAAAGTGGTTTCCTCTGTACTGACGGATGCTGAAGGCAAAGGTAAAGCCAACACTAACACGAGAATATCATATTTCGAAATCAGCAAAGGGAAAGATAAAACAGATAGAGAATATTCTTTTAGACGATACTATGAATCAGACGATACCTCCTTTAAAGTAGAGTGTTTCCTTGACCGCGCGATTTATCGTCCCGGTCAGATTGTGCATTGGAAAGGAATTGTGGTAACTGAACATCATTGCGCTGCTGAAATCGTGCCCAACGAAGAGGTGGAGGTGATATTGTTTGATTACATCAGCCAAAAGACACAGTCAGTGACGGTCACCACCAACGAGTTCGGTTCCATAGCGGGTGAGTTCCAACTGCCGCCGTCAGGATTCTTAGGGTACTATACGATTGCGTTCAAAGTCAGGGATAAGTTTTGTGACTACCACTCTTTCATGGTGGAAGAGTACAAGCGTCCCACCTTCGAGGTGGTGATGGAGCCGCCGGCGGAGAGCTTCCGTACAGGCGAGCAGGTCACCGTACACGGGAAGGCGACCGCCTACGCGGGCTACCCCGTGCAAGATGCCACCGTATCTTATCGTATCACAAGGGATTTGTCGTTCCCCTTCCGCAGCGGTCGTTGGTGGCTCAACCCATACCTTTCTCAAAATAGAAATACCAAAACCATCGCCAGCGACATCTGCACCACCGATGAAGAGGGAAATTTCCAAATCTCATTTCTCGCAGAAAATGAGGACAGCTACCGTTCCTATTGTCCCATACTGAACTTCACCGTTGAAGTGACCGTTACCGACAAGAGCGGAGAAACGCATACGCAAAAACTTCAGGTGAACGTGTGCGACAAAGCCATCCGGTTCGAGACCAGCATACCCGAAGTCGTCAATACAGACCTTGGCGTTCCGAGCTTCCCGGTGCAGGCCGTCAACATGAATGGGAAGCCCCAGACCGCCATCGTCAACTATCGACTGGTGAGGGTGGAAATGCCGAAGAGATTCCTTGAACAAGCCCCCTTCATCACCTCCCAGATGAGCGTCGAACTCACCAGCCAATTCCCAGATTATGCCTTTTATGGGGAAGAGATTCCGGGCAACTGGAAAGAAACAGCCGTAGTCTCGCGGGGCACGCTCAATCTGCCCAACGACTCGCTGCTGGTGCTGCCCGAACTGCAACAACTGCCCAGCGGGGCGTACAAAGTCATCCTGAGCACCACCGACACGTTCGGCAGCATCGTGGAAGAGGAATACGTCTTCTACACCACCCGCAACAACAGCGACACCTTCACGGTCTTCAAAGCCTTGAATGTGCACAGCAGCCGCCCGACAGCGGAAGTGGGCGAAACCATCCACTTCACCATCGGTTCCTATCTGGATGACGCCCACGTGCTGGTGCGGGTTTTCAGTAATGACAAGCTGGTAGAGGAGAAATGGGTGTATCTGCACCAGTCCTCAACCACCCTCAGCTACAGAGTGCAACCCGGACAACAAGGCCTTTACACCTGCCAAGCCTACACCTACCACAACGGCAAGTGTTACACCACTTCAGAAGTCATTCGCATACCTTTCTCCAACAAAAGCATGAACATCGAATTCGTCACCTTCCGCGACAAGCTCCAGCCCGGCGAGACCGCCACCGTAAAGCTGCGGCTCAAAGACGAATTCCACCAACCGCTGCGACAGGCCGAACTGCTCTGCGCCATGTACGATGCCTCGCTCGACATTTTCCGTCCTAACTCCTACTCCTTGAAACTCAACAATACAAAAGGCGCCACACCAACAGAAATGAAAAAAATGAGCGATAACAGGCCCTACCAATCTCCACTATATTATTCCTATTCCACCTACTTCTCTCTCCCTATCTTCACTTGGAAATATCGACCCCACTGGTATTCGAGTCGAAGTACTGGCGACGTTGTCGTAGAACAGGAGTGCGAAGAACCGATACTTAGGGCAGATAATGCATTGAACTACGACCTTGCCCTTGAATCAGACAATGATCACGGGGTTGGTTTCGGCAGTGGTGCTGGTGCCGGCGCGCCCAAACCCACCCCAAATCAAAATAAGCCTACCATAGAACCACCCCGCAAAAACTTTGCAGAAACCGCCCTCTTCCTCCCCTTCCTCCGCACAAACGACAACGGAGAAATCGAGATGGAATTCACCCTGCCAGAGTCACTCACCCGATGGAAAATGCTGGGAGTGAGCCATACACAAGACCTGCGCACCGGCACCTTTGAAAAACTGCTGGTGGCCCAAAAGCCGGTGATGGTGGTGCCCAACGCGCCGCGCTTCCTCTACGAAGGCGACCGCCTCACCCTCTCCTCCAAAGTGGTCAACACCAGCGACCAAGCCCTTGCCGGCCAGATGGTGGTGCAATTGATTGACCCCGTCAGCGGGGCGACCGTGGCCGTCAACAGCCAGTTCCTGTCGGTGGCCGCCAACAGCACCTCCACCGTGGATTTCACCGCCGACATCCCGATGGAGCTCTCCGCCATCACCTACCGCGTTACCGGCCGCTTCCACGACGGCAACATCACCTACTCCGACGGCGAGGAGAAGACCCTGCCGGTGCTGTCGCGCCGACAACTCGTCACCGAAACCGTCCCCTTCTTCATCACCCGACAAGGCCGCAAGACCTTCTCGCTGGAACGACTGCGCCAGAACAGTAAATCACTGGTATCCTGCAAGATGCAGTTCACCCCGACACCCCGCTGGAATGTGGTGCTCGCCCTCCCCTACCTCACCCAATACCCGTACGACTGCCACGAACAACTGTTCAGCAAACTCTACGCCAACTCGCTGTCGGCCTACATCCTCCGCACACACTCCAACCTCAAAACCCTGCTCAACGACTGCCGCGAGAACCACCCCGAGGCACTCGACTCGAAACTGCGCCAGAACGAAGAGCTGATGCAGGTGCTGCTGGCCGAAACCCCGTGGAAGATGGACGCCCAGCAGGAGGAGCAAGACATTCAGGACATCTTCTGCCTGTTCGATGAGGAGAGAACCCGACAGGAGTCCGCACAGATGGTCCGTAAGATCGAAGCCGGACAGAACAGCGACGGCGGCTGGCCGTGGTTCGCCGGTGGAAAGAGCAGCACCTACATCACCGAACATCTGCTCATCGGTACGGGACGGCTTGTCAAACAAGGCATCTGCCAATACGGGAATGCCTTCCTGAAAAAGAGTTCGATACAAAAGGCTATCACTTTCATTGACAATGAGATAGAAAAAGATTATCAGTACCAAAAGAAACATGGGCCGAAATTCTTGACCGAATACACCCTCGGCTCCGACATTCTGCACTACCTCTACGCCCGCTCGTTCTACCCGGAGACCAGCAACAACCGCGAATCGTACCGTTTCTACAAACAGCACCTGCTGAAAGAGGCCGCCACCCTGCCCACCTTCTACCAGAAAACCATGGCCGCCCTCACGCTCTACCAATGGGGTACCAGCGAGTCGAAGGCATTGGCAAAGTCTATCATGTTGGATATCAAACAAAAAGCACAGCAGTCGGAAGAGATGGGCATGTTCTGGAAGAAAGAGGGCTGGGGCTATTACTGGGATGACGCCCCGATAGAGCGGCAGGCCTTGATGATGGAGGCCTTCCAGACCATCTTAGGCGACCAGGAAAGCGTGCAGCAGATGGAGATATGGCTGTTGCAGCAGCGCAGAGGCAACCACTGGCCCACCACCCGCGCCACCGCTGACGCGTGCTACGCGGTGTTCTGCACCAGCGGCGAGACCAACGACGGCACTCCCGCCAGCATCACGCTGAAAATCTGCGGCGAGACCCGCAACTATGCCGACACGCTGCAGATTCCCGTCAAGGAGGATGTGGCGGGCTGCCTCACCCACCCCGATGCCGGCGACATCGTGCTCACCACCACCCGCGACGGGCTCTCCTACGGCGGCGTGTTCTACCAGTATTATGCCGACATCGACAGCATCGTCACCACTGGCACCGACATCCCCCTCTCGGTAGAGCGGCAGCTGTACCGCGTGGAGAGCGGTGACAAGGGAGAAGTGCTGACGCCCATTACCGACGAGCGACCACTGCGGGTGGGCGACAAGGTGCGGGTGCGCCTCGTGATTCTCTGCGACCGCGACCTCGAGTACGTGCATCTGAAAGACCTGCGGGCGGCGGCCTTCGAGCCGGCCGATGGCACCGTGTCGGGCCACCGCTGGCAAGACGGCCTCAGCTACTACCAGTCGTTTCGCGACGCGTCGGTCAACTTCTTTTTTGAGAAGATCCGCCAGGGCACCTACGTGTTCGAGTACAGCCTGTGGGTGAACCAGTTCGGCAAATTCTCCAGCGGTTACGCCTCCATCCAATGCATGTACGCGCCGGAGTTCTGCGCCCACAGCAGCGCCAGCGGCACGCTCGAAATTCTGCGGTAAGGGAATATTCAGTCCATCATGCAGCTGTTCTCTTGATTTTTTATTAGGGCGGCCCGGCTCCCTACGGTCGCCGTCGGGCTATCCGCTGTACTCGCTTCGCTCGTGCCGCTCCTATCCCTGCCGCGACCGAGGCACGAGGCGGTATCGGCATATTCCATTCTGGCACGGGGTTACGAGCATCCCCAAAAATCTATCAACAATTTACCAACAGGTTTTCAACAGCAGGAAACGTCGCTTTTTTTTGCATTTTTTAAGACAAATTCTGCCATTTTTCGCACAAAAATTTCAAAATCCGCAACCCTCTCTATGCCAAAAAGTTGCAGAGTGGTTTGGTGTGGAAATTAGTCGTACCTTTGCAGTCCTATTTTAAACTAATTCACACTCATCATGCAAAAGAATGAAATTATCCTATACCAGCCCGATGATACCGTAAAGCCAGAAGTGCGCAGCAAGATTCAAATAATTAGAGGAAATGCTGTTATGATAGATAGGGACTTGGCAGTTTTGTATTCTGTTGAAACCAAGCGTATCAATGAACAGGCTCGGCGCAATATTGAAAGATTTCCTGACAGATTTAGATTTCAGCTCTCAAATGAAGAGACTTCACAACTGGTCGCATTTTGCGACCGGTTCAAAGCATTAAAACATTCAACGGTAAATCCTTTTGCCTACACGGAACAAGGCGTGGCAATGCTGGCTACAGTATTGAAAAGCGAAACAGCCGTTAAGGTGAGCATTGGCATTATGGATGCATTTGTTGAGATGCATCGGCTTTTGGAATCTACCGCTGGGCTTTCACAACGGATTGAATCATTGGAGTATCGACAGTTGAAGACAGACCATAGAATTAATGAATTATTTCAATTTATTAAAAGCCAAGACAAGCCCGTCAAAGAAGGCATCTTTTTCGACGGCCAAATCTTCGATGCCTATGCCTTTGCGTCAGACCTGATTCAGTCTGCTCGCAAATCCATTGTGCTGATTGACAATTATGTGGACAGTTCTGTACTCGTAATGCTGTCGAAACGTTCTGCAGTCGTTTCGGCACGCATTATCACACGGAATGTATCAGAGACTCTTAGATTGGACATTGAGAAATTCAACCGCCAGTACGCTCCGATAGAGGTTGTGGAAAGCCCCCGTTTCCACGACCGTTTTCTCATCATTGATGAAACGGTTTACCACATCGGTGCTTCCTTGAAAGATCTGGGAAAGAAACTATTCGCGTTTTCCAAGATGGATGTCCCTGCGGAATGGCTGGAACCGTGATAGGCGAATAATCATCATCGCATCAACAATTCCTCCCCCACCCTGTTATTTTTCCAAAGAATAATTGTAATTTTGTCGGCTTAAAAAATCCTACCTTCAAAAAAAACGTAAGATGCCGACGATCAAGGAGATTGCAGAACATATCAACACGCTCGACTGCCACCTCGCGCGCCCCGACCTGCAGGTGTCGGAGCTGCTGTACGACAGCCGCCGCCTGCTGCGGCCCGAGCGCACGCTCTTCTTCGCCATCCGCACCCCCCAACACGACGGCCACCAATACATCGCCACGCTCATCCAAGAGGGCGTGCGCAACTTCGTGGTCACCGACCCCACCACACTGCAACAACCCGCCGACGGGTGCAACTTCCTCCTTGTAAGCGACAGTATCGCCGCCCTGCAGCAGGCGGCCGCCGCCCACCGCCAACGATTCGACATCCCCGTCATCGGCATCACTGGCAGCAACGGCAAGACCATCGTCAAGGAGTGGCTGACACAGATGCTGTCCGACAACTTCCACCTCATCGCCAGCCCCAACAGCTATAACTCACAAATCGGTGTGCCCTTCTCGGTATGGCAGATGCGCCCGCACCACAACCTCGCCATCTTCGAGGCCGGCATCTCCCGCCCCGGCGAGATGGAACGCCTCGCCCGCATCATCCAACCTACCATCGGCATCCTCACCAATATCGGCACCGCCCACGACCAGTACTTTTCCAGCCAACAACAGAAATTGGACGAGAAACTACGGCTGTTCGACCATTGCAAAACCCTCATTTATTGTTGTGATGATAAACTGATCTCCAATACATTACAACAAGATAAGTATCATTTTCTCCAAAAACTCTCATGGGGAAAATCATCAGAAGCCACCTTCCATATCAGTCGCGAGGAACTGCGGAACCACGACACCGCCATCATCCTCAACGACCACGACTTCATCATCCCCTTCACCGACTCCGCCTCCATCGAGAATGCCCTGCACACCATCGTGCTGATGCTCCACCTCAACTTCACCCCTGACCAGATCAACGAAAAACTCACCAGCCTCACTCCGATAGAGATGCGCATGGAGGTGAAAGAAGCTATCAATCAGTCGGTTGTAATAAACGACACCTACAGTCTCGACTTCAACTCGCTACAGGTGGCCCTCGACTTCCTGAAATCGCAGATTCGGTACAAGAAAAAAAGTGTCATCCTGTCCGACTTCGCTCAAATGGGCAAGTTAGACAATAATGACTATCTGGAAATCAATCAGTTATTAAAAAATAACGGTATCACCAAGATGATTGGCGTGGGCACAGAGCTTTGCGCCCACCAACATCTTTTCGACGTCAAAGAACAGCATTTTTACCCCACCACCTCCGCACTGCTCGAAGCGCTGCCGCAACTCACTTTCGCCCAGGAAGCCATCCTAGTAAAAGGCGCCCGCAATTTCCAGTTCGAGCGGGTGGTGGATGCCCTCAAACTCCGGTCGCATCGTACCGTCCTGAATGTCAGCCTCCCCGCATTGGTCAACAACCTCGCCTACTACCGGTCGAAACTCAAACCCAGCACCAAGATGGTGGCCATGGTGAAGGCGCAATGCTACGGACTGGGCGATGTGGAACTCATCAACGAACTGCAGTACCACCACATCGACTATCTGGCGGTGGCCTACACCGATGAGGGGGTGAACCTTCGCAAGAAAAACATCAAGCTGCCCATCATTGTGCTGGGCGCGGAGGGCGAAAGTTACGATATGATGATCGACTACCGGCTGGAGCCGGAGATTTTCAACCTTTACTCGCTGCACGAACTGGAGCGCGCGCTGGAACGCCGTCCCGACATCGAGCAGGTGAACATCCATATCAAGATTGACACGGGCATGCACCGTTTGGGATTCCGGCAGGAGCAGCTGCCGGCGTTGGCTGAGGCCTTGTCGCGCAATGCACGCCTGAAGGTGGCCTCCGTCTTCTCGCACCTTGCCGCCGCCGAAGACCCCGCCGAGGATGCCTTCACTCTTTCACAAATCGACTATTTCAGCACAGCAGCCCGCGACCTCGAAGGGCGCATCGGCTACCCCATCCTGCGGCACATCGACAACAGCGCGGGCATCACCCGCTTCCCGCAGGCGCATTTCGACATGGTACGACTCGGCATCGGGCTGTACGGATTCTCGTCGGTAGCCGCCGACCGTCCGCACCTGCAGCATGTGGCCACCCTAAAGACCGTCATCACCCATGTGGAAAGCATCGGAGCTGGCGAAACTGTGGGGTACAACCGCACCTATACGGCTGATAAACCAACGCGTGTCGGCATCCTGCCCATCGGCTACGCCGACGGTTTCCCACCGGAACTCAGCAACGGTGTGGGCAGTGTGGTCGTGAACGGCCGCCGCGCTCCCATCATCGGCAAAATTTGTATGGACATGACCATGATCGACCTCACCGGCATCGACGCACGGGAGGGCGATGATGTAATTGTGTATGGGGAAGATAATCGGATTGACGACATCGCCGCCCGGATCGGCAAAATCCCCTACCACCTGCTCACCGCCATCTCGAAGCGGGTGCAGCGGGTGTATGTGATGGAGTAACATTACCGCACCACCAGCATCTTCTGCGACATCTGGCGACCGTTGCGGTCGATGGCGCGCACCACGTACAGACCGGCAGGAAGCTCCTCCACCGAGAAGGTTACCTTCTGCTGTCCGTTGGCGGCCACACGCTTCACCTCGCGCCCCATCACGCCATACACCTTCACCTCCACCAGTCCGTCGGCCTCCACGGTCACGTGATCATGGGTGGGGTTGGGGTAAAGGAGGAGACCTTGTGGGTCGGGCAGCGGCCGGATGTGGGTATAATCGAGCGGCTCTCCCCAAAGCGAGATATTATCGAAGGAATTGCTTCCTTGGTTGTAGCCACCATCTACGGTAAGTCGCAGAAACACAGAATCTTTGTCGTTCACATCAAGGGTGCGCAGGTCGATTTCGCGCATCAGCCACACCGAGGTGGAATATACATCGCCATAATCATCGATGGTGTTAGCGGTATCGGGAATCGGGGCGAACAGCTCGCCGTCGAGGCTCCACTCCCAGGTGTGGGTGTCGAAGCCGGTGCTGCTGCGCTTATCCACAAAGGTCAGCACGATTTCTTTCCAGTTTTTAGTAGAAAATGCGAGTACTATTGACTGTCCGTTGGCGGTCCCTGTCTTGAGAGTCAGCGACTTTCCCTTATAGGCGGCGGCCCGTGGATCTCCACCGAGGTCACCGGTGTTGTTACTTAACTGATAGTCATCAAAATACGATGAACCATGGGTGCTGTCGGCGTAGATGAAACAGTGGTTGTAGATCTCAGGGAAGCCCTCGTCGGTGTTGGCGGGCACTACCAATGGCACTTCGGGCTCAAAATCGTCAAAGCTCCACAAGGCCAGCAACGTGCGGGGCAGTTTGCAGGCGCTGTAATCGGAATGATAGTCGCCGTTCAGCAGCGGGTGCGAAGTGGCCTTCACATAGTAGCCGTCTGAAGAGAGTATATTGCTGATATAGAGCGAATAGCGGAAATTACGAGTAAGAGGTTGCGCCAATGTCAGCACCACCTGTCGTGTGGCGGCTTGATACGAAGCGGAAGCCACTTCCCAGCCGCGTGAGAAGGCATAATGGGTAATGTCCTCTGCGCTCGCCGCATTCAACTCCTTTGAGAAGGTCACCACCACATGGCTGGCATCCTGCAAGATGACATCCGTAACCACCGGCCGCAAGGCGTCTTCCGCCCCTACAGCGCCGAAGGTGTTGTACAGCGAGTCGCTTCCCCACAGCAGCTCCACCAGCTCAGGATGGTCGATCAGCGGATTTCTATTATCCTGGAAACGATTGAAAATGATGTTGTTACGATTAATTTCCTTCTGACTGACAGGGTCAGCAGCCGCCCAGCGTTTCAGCAACTCCAGTGCCCACGGCTTGAACTGCGATTTGAGCGTCATCTCCGACTCGCCAAAGGTCTCATCCACATTCATATAGCGGATGGAAATATACAACAAAGCGCGAGCCACATCGCCTTTGAACTCATCGGCCGGCTCAAAAACGATGATACCCTGCACCGAAGGGTCGCAGGTGGCGTAATGGGCATACCCCCAGCGGGTTCCGTTCTGCGAAATCTTGCGAGGCTGATACACTTCGCCGTAGGGAGAGTTGTTGTGATAACTCGAATTGACGTAGTGGTCGGTGGGGAAAACATGGTGCAGGTCGGAGCAGATAGGAAATGGATCATTGTCGGCACAACTGTACGTGAAATCCGGATTGAACCAATTCTGGCAGAAAAGATGCTCAAAACTATACACTTCGCACTGCGAGGTGGTACCAGTACCCGTGGCAGTGGGCGGTATGTGGCAGCAGGGGTAAGAATAGATGTCGTACACATAATTGTCGGGGGTGACATCCATATAGCGGGTGGCATCAGTACTGCCGAAGTCGAGCACAAAGTGGTCGTCAATAATCTGGCTTAAAGCGTATTGCAACTCACGTCCTTTCTTTCCCAATGCACTTTCGTAATAGTCATCGGGAGCCTGAGCATTGACAGTCAACCCAGCGGAAAAACAAAAGACGAACAATAAGAAATAAGACTTTTTCATTGTAGCGATAAATTTATCGCGCAAAAATACAATAAAAAGTCAAATCAGACACATTTGTCCGATTTTCAGTTATCAACTTTCAATATTAAATGAGATTAGTCGCGGTTGGGTTCCGAAGCGAGAAGCTGGCTATGATGTTTGAGGTAGCGCAGCACGATGACCAGCACCGCCACGTGCAGACAGATGATGCCAGAGGGACGGATCCAGTCCACAAAACTGTGTAGCCCATAGAAAAGGGCAGTACGCAGATAATCTACAACAGTGAAACAGAGGGTGATAGCCATAAGCCCAGGATACTCGCGGCGGAGCACTGAACGGAAGTGGAACGGCACATCACCTTTCTGAAACTGGCGGAACTTGGGAATGAAGGCAGGCACCCGCATCGACCAGTCGATATACTGTTGTCCGAACTCGCCCTCCAAATAGCGTTCCTCGGCGTACATGATGCGCTCGTAGTAGAGCCAGAACATCAGCGAGGTGGCCAGCAGGAAGGGGAAATCCATGATAAAGATAAGCAGTCCCAGCCACATGAGGTAGTTGCCCACGTAGAGAGGATGTCTGACAATGGAATATATCCCTTTGGTATTCAACTGTTTGGCTAATTGCTTATCGGTGTTACGGCCGGAGGTACCGTGCGGCGTGGTACCGATGGTATAGGCACGGATGGCCATTCCCAGCACCGAAACAGAGACGGCTATCAGCACGATGAAAAGCTTCAGCACCAGCGGCATCGAGTAAACGATGAAGTCGATAGGATAGGTCCACAGGAAGATAGGGGTGCAGGCCAGGAAAACAAAAACAGGCATCACCCCGCGCTGTTTGAAGAGCCAATTGCCTGATTTTTCGAAAGAATGAAGTAATGCCATATTCTGAAAATGAATAAAAAAAACGCTTTTTCAAGCGTTTTTTTGTGTTGATATCGGATTGAAGGGAGCCGAATCTTAGCCTCTCTTCTCTTTGATACGAGCCTTCTTGCCAGTGAGTCCGCGGAGATAGAAAATTCTGGAACGACGAACCACACCGCGTTTGTTCACCACGATCTCGGTGATACGGGGGGAGGTGAAGGGGAAGATTCTCTCTACGCCGATGCCGCCAGAAATTTTGCGGATGGTGAAGTTCTTGGTAGCACCCGTGCCTGCGATCTGCAGAACCACGCCCTGGAAGTGCTGGATACGCTCTTTGGAGCCTTCAATAATCTTATAAGCGACGGTGATGGTGTCACCAGCCTTGAAATTCGGATACTCTTTCTTCTCTACGAAATTATCCTCAACGTACTGAACTAATTGCTGTTTCATCTCTCTTTATGTTTACTTTTTTACTTCTAAATTTGAGCGTGCAAAAGTACAACTTTTTTTAATATAAAATACAGGATTGAAGATTTTTTTACTAACAATTTATCAGACATCCGATTTGAGGCGTTCGGCGTTCTCGGCCACCTGCAGAGCTTCGATGGTTTCCTCGATATCGCCATCCATGAAACCGATGAGGTTGTACATGGTGAGGTTGATGCGGTGGTCGGTGACGCGGTTCTGCGGATAGTTGTAGGTGCGGATCTTGGCAGAACGGTCGCCGGTGGAGACCATCGTCTTGCGTTTGGAGGCGATCTCATCGAGATATTTCTGGTATTCACGCTCGAAGAGGCGGGTACGCAGCACGCTCATGGCCTTCTCGAGGTTACGGATCTGATTCTTCTCATCCTGGATGGCCACCACGATACCGCTGGGAATGTGGGTGAGTCGCACTGCCGAGTAGGTGGTGTTGACGCACTGTCCGCCAGGACCAGAGGCACAGTAGGTATCTTTACGGATATCGCTCATTTTCAACTCCACATCAAACTCTCCCGCTTCGGGAAGCACCACCACGGAAGCAGCGGAAGTATGCACACGACCTTGCGCTTCGGTCTGCGGCACGCGCTGCACGCGATGTACCCCCGACTCGTATTTCATGATGCCGTATGCGCCCTCACCAATAATGGTGAAAACGATTTCTTTGTATCCGCCAACCGTGCCTTCGGTCATCGAAACCACATCAATCTTCCAACCTTTCTTGTCGCAGAAATGCTGGTACATACGGAACAGGTCGCCGGCGAAGATGCTGGCTTCGTCGCCACCGGTACCGGCGCGGATCTCCACCTGCGCGTTCTTGTCATCCTGCGGATCTTTCGGCAATAACAACAAACGGATGTCATCTTCCAACTTTTCCTTCTCTTCGGAAAGCTGATCCAACTCCTCCTTCGCCATAGCACGAAACTCGTCATCCTTTTCGTTGGCGAGCACATCCTTCGCATTGGCGATGTTGCCGATAACGTTTTTGTACTTTTTGTACGCTTCCACCACAGGCTGCAAATCCTTGTAATCCTTGTTCAGCTTAATGTAGCGCTTCATGTCCGACATCACATCAGGCTGGGCGACATCCTCACCAATCTGCAGCCAACGCTTGTAAATCTCCTCTAATTTTTCTAATAAATCATTCATTTTTTCACCTAAAAATTGAGCCTGCAAAATTACATAATTTTAATGAAATGGAAAGGGATGGGTTTTCAACATTTGTTGATAACTTTTCAACAAAAAATTCGCCCCTCCTTTCTGCCCTCCCCTATTTTTTTCCTATTTTTGCAGAAAATTTAAAAGATAAACTATGATGAAAAGAATGGGATTATTGTTAGTGGGGCTGATGGCCCTGCTGATGGTCGGATGCGGACCACAACACAGTCCGGAAAACACGGTCAAGGCGTACTACAACGCACTATTGGAAGAAAATTTTGATGGGGCTTCGCACTACATTCAAAGCGACCGTCTTTCTTCAGAAAACATTGTGGCTAAAATGCTGGCGGAATCATACTCGAAAGACAATAAGATTGTCTCTTTCAGCGTGTTAGGAGCTGGCTATTCCACCAAAGACAAAGCACAGGTGGCCATCGCATACGAAATCGCCAAAGCGCCCAAAGGCAGCGACACCAAGGATGTCATCATGCTCGACTTGGTCAAAATTGACGGCAAATGGTTTATCACTTTTTAATAATATAGTAATACATCGGTTATGAAAAGAATCAATATCATCCTTATATCCCTGTTAACCATTGCATTAGCAAGCTGCGGCAAGCAAGACAATCCCAAACAGGCAGTACGCGCCTATTACAACGCCCTTCAGCATGAAGAGTTTTATGAAGCAGCACAAGTATGTCTGACCGCCAATCCCACCCAGCAGGCCGACCAGCTGCGGAACAGATACTCGAAATTCGTGAAATACTACCGCATTTTGGGTGTGCAGCAGATTAACGATACTGAAGCGATCGCAGTGGTACGCATCAAATCGCCGCTGTATGCCGTCACCGGCGACATCCTCGACATGGTGGACCTCACCAAAGAGAACGGCAAATGGTACATCGGCAAAAAGCCCAATCCTGAAGATATGGACATTGAAGAGATGCTGAGAGCCTATCGCGAAGCGAACCCGACTGGCGATGCGGATGAAGAATGGGACGGAACAGGTCTTGACAACGAAGAAGAATAGATCACCTCACCCACCTTATCTACGCCATTGCTTTTGCGATGGCGTTTTTTTTTACTGAAAGACAGCGTAATAAACCGCAGCAATCTGTTTCCCAATGACCGGCTTTGAGAAATGATCTTCGGCATACTGACGTATCGCCTCACGATCATACTCTTGATGGTGATCTAACATCAACTCCACCTCCGCCAGCAGCCGCTGTTCATCGCCGGCGGGCAACAGGCGGCCACGGCTTTCATCCACAATTTCGCGGATGCCACCCACATCGGTGGTCACCACCGGCAACCCGCAGGCGAAGGCCTCGATAATTACACAGGGCAGGTTCTCGAAATTGGAAAAGAGCAGGAAGAAATCTGCATGGTTATAAAACTCTGCAATTTCGGCCTCGCTTTTGCGGCCATGGAAAAACACGACATCCTCCAATTGGTTTTCTTTCACAAACTGCTCCAAGTCGGGACGCGGATAGTCGTGAACGATGTCCAACACAAAGTCGCGGCGGTGCTGGGCGAGCTGTGCTATCACACGCAACATGCCCGAGGCATTCTTGGCCTCCTCGCGCAGGGTGGAGACATGCAAAATATGCTTCTTTCCATCCTCATATCCGCCATTGCCTGGCACAAACAGGTTGGTATCCACCACATTAGGAATAACACGGAACGGTGCCGTGATGTCATACTCCTGCATGCAGTGCTGCAGATTTGCACTTACCGGCATGATACGCTTGGCATGGTTGGCGATAGCGCGAATCTGGCGCAACATACGGGGAGTCATCATCTCGCGGTTCTGCGGCTGGTAGATGGTCCAGTGCTCGGTGAGCACATAGGGAAGCTCATGCCAGCGGCTCCAAAGATAGGCCATGCGTCCGAGCGGCAACGTCACATGCTGGTGTATCAGGTCAGGATTGAAAAAATGCCGACGCACATAGCGCAGCCCGAAATGATAGGCTGAAAAGAGCAGAAATTTGTTCCACCAGTCGAACTTGGAGCGTTTGACATGCACATACAGATGCTTGAAGTTGGGATACTCCACCACCTCCACGCGGCGCGCCGACTCCTGCTCATCTTCCAGACAGCAAGAGAGCACAACAGAGTTCACCTCGTCAGACACCGACTGGATCTGCTTCAAACAGAAATTTCCGGCGTAAGGGTCTGAGGGCGTGGGAAACCAACTCAGCAGGTGCAGCACATTCAACTTCCTATCCATTTATATTAAATGTCGAGTTGTTGCAAATATTGGTGAACAGTGTTTTCGAGACCGAGATAGAGGGCGTCGCAAATCAGGGCGTGACCGATAGAGACCTCCAGCAAATCAGGGATATTCGTAGCGAAATATTTCAGGTTCACCAACGACAGGTCGTGACCGGCATTAAGGCCGAGTCCTACCTTCTGGGCCTCGCGGGCGGCAGTCACAAAGTCGCGGATGGCGCCTTCGTGGTCGGTAGGATAGAGTCGGGCATAGCTTTCGGTATAAAGCTCGATGCGGTCGGTGCCGGTTTCGGCGGCGTGGCGCACCATCTCCACATCGGCATCCACAAAAATAGACACCCTGATGCCGTCGCGATGGTAGAAGTCCACCAGCTCGCGCAGCATGGCGCAGTTGTCGCGGGTGTTCCAGCCCGCGTTGGAAGTCAGCGCATCGGGCGCATCGGGAACGAGCGTCACCTGCGTCGGCACCACATTGTGTACCAGCTCGTTGAACGAGTCAGATGGATAGCCTTCGATATTGAATTCGGTACGCACCTGCTTCTTCAGGTTATACACATCATCATAACGGATATGGCGCCCGTCGGGACGGGGATGCACCGTGATGCCTTCCGCGCCAAAACGCTCAATATCGGCGGCCACCTTCAACAAATCAGGCATGTTGCCACCGCGGGCATTACGCAAGGTGGCAATCTTATTCACATTGACACTCAATCGGGTTTTCTTCATCGTGATTCAAATTTTAATCCATCAAAACGAAAGCGCAAAAATACGACATTTTTCAAAATATTGCGAGAAAAGGTGAAAATATAGGAAGCTCTATCAGAATTAAATCGTATCTTTGCAGTCCGAAATTTTTAAAATTATTTCAACTAAAAAATAAAAAATCATGAACATCATTGACCAAATCAAAGAGAATGCCAAAAAGTATGGCAAACGTATTGTATTGGCTGAAGGTGAAGAGGATAGAACCTTGAAGGCCGCCAGCAAAATCATGGAAGAGGGCATCGCGAAGATCGTGCTGCTCGGCAACCCGGAGGTCATCAACCAGAAGGCCGCTGAGTTCGGCTTGAAGAACATTGGCGACGCCACCATCATCGATCCGAAAAACAACCCGAAACAGCAGTTTTATGCTGAGATGTTGTGCGAAATCCGCAAGAGCAAGGGCATGCAGATGGACGAGGCCATGAAGCTGGTGCAGGATCCGCTGTATCTGGCCACGCTGCTCATCAAGAATAAAGAGGTGGATGGTGAAGTTGCTGGCGCACAGAACTCTACGGGCAATGTGCTGCGTCCTGCCTTCCAGATTGTGAAGACCCTCCCCGGCATCTCCGTGGTTTCCGGCGCCTTCATCATGGTTTTCAAAGATACGAAGTGGGGCGACAATGGCGTGATGGTTTTCGCCGACTGCGCCGCCGACCCGAACACCGACGAGAACAAGCTGGCCCAGATCGCCGTGGTCACCGCCAAGACCGCCAAGAACATCGCTTGCATTGCCGAGCCGCGCATTGCCATGCTGAGCTTCTCCACCAAGGGTTCCGCCAAACATGAGCTGGTGGACCGCGTGGTGAACGCCACCCGCATCGCCAAGGAGATGGATCCGAGCTTGTGCATTGACGGCGAGTTGCAGGCCGATGCCGCCATCATCCCGTCGGTAGGTGCCAGCAAGGCTCCCGGCAGCCCGGTGGCTGGCAAGGCCAACGTGTTGGTATTCCCCTCTTTGGAGACCGGCAACATCGCTTACAAGCTGGTGCAGCGTTTCGCTGGCGCAGAGGCCATCGGACCCGTCATGCAGGGTATGGCCGCTCCTATCAACGACCTCTCCCGCGGCTGCTCCGTGGAAGACATCGTCAGCACCGTGGCCGTCACCGCCTGCCAGGCCGCTTCCATGTAAGCCGAGATGCCACAAGCAGTCATTTATTATCTGATTATCACCAACATCTTGAGCTTCATTGCTTTCGGCATTGATAAAGCCAAGGCGAAGCGCAAGAAGTATCGAACCCCCGAAGCCCTGCTCCTGACATTGGCGGCTATCGGGGGTTCTGCTGGTGCGCTGTTGGGGATGATGCTGTTTCACCACAAAACCCTCCACCCGAAATTCGCCGTCGGCGTGCCCTTGATTTTGCTGGTGCATATCGCTATTGGCGTGCTGCTATACCTGCGCTTCGGCTGGCCGGCGGTGTAGTTGTTTTTCGTATTTTTGCCGCGCAAATTTTTCACACAGATGAACAGCGAAAAGAATAAATGGGGCGGACACTTGGCGGCATTGGCCGTCTATATTATTTTCGGTATTAACCCCAACTGTTCCAAGGCAATTGTTCCCGAATACATCCATCCGGAGGTGTTCACCGCGCTGCGTATGGTGTTCGGTGCGGCGGCCTTTTGGCTCATCTCATTCTTCACCAAAAAGGAAAAAGTCGCCCTCAAAGACCAGAAAGTCATGATTTTCGGCGGTGTCATCTTGGCGGGCACGCTGATTGCTTTCAACGAGGCGTTCCGCTTCACCTCGCCCTGCTACCTGTCGCTGATTTCGGCCACCAGTCCCATCATCGTCATGCTGATGGCCGCCCTGTTTCTCAAAGAGCCCATCTCGTGGCGAAAGACCGGCGGAGTGCTATTCGGCTTCAGCGGTGCGCTACTCATTGTGCTGTTTTCGTGGAAGATAGATACCAACGCCCACCCGGTTGGACTGGCACTGAGTTTCCTCAACATCCTGTTTTATGCCAGCTACCTGCTGCTCACGCGCAGCACTGCCGCCCGCTACAGTCCGGTCACCATGATGAAGTGGATGTTTCTGTACGGCAGTATCATCTGCGTGCCGGTTGCGCTGCCCTTCCTCTCTGCCGACACGTCGCCCATGCTGTATCATGCTGTGCCGGCATCTGCCTATCTCAACATGGCTGTCGTGTTGGTTTTCGCCACGGTATGTTCCTACTTCCTGCTGCCGCTGTCGCTGAAGGTGCTGCGGCCCACCACTGTGAGCATGTACAGCAACCTGCAGCCGCTCGTCACCTCGACGGTGGCCATCGCCCTCGGCCAGGACATCCTCACCTGGAACAAGCCCGCCGCCCTGGTGCTGATCCTCATCGGCGTGTATATGGTCACCACCAGCCGCAGCAAGGCCGACAAAAGTAATTTGCAGAATGTGAGGCAACAAAACACCCGATAATCTGTTTTTCTAAAAAAATATTTTATGAAAAGAATTCTCTCTCTGACGCTGCTCTTGGTGGCAGCCATCCTGCTGACAAATGCACAAACCACACGCAAAGTGCTGTTCATCGGCAATAGCTATATCTATACCAATGATTTACCGAATATGATCAAGACGCTGGCTGCAGGCTGTGGCGACACGCTGGAGTACAGTCAGAGCACACCGGGCGGGTGCACCTTCCAGAACCACCTGTCGAACTCTACTACCATGGGCTACATCAACACCGGCGGCTGGGACCATGTGGTGTTGCAGGAGCAGAGCCAACTGCCGTCGTTCCCGTACAGTCAGGTGCAGAACGAGTGCTTCCCGTATGCGGAGCAGCTGTGCCAGAGCATCCGCACAGCGAGCCCGCAAGCCATGATAGTGTTTTTCATGACGTGGGGCCGGCGCGACGGCGATGCCAGCAACTGCGCCAACTACCCGCCGCTGTGCACCTACGAAGGCATGGACAGTCTGCTGTGTGCCCGCTATACCGAAATGGCCGAGCAGAACCATGCTGCACTGTCGCCGGTGGGGCGGGTGTGGAACCACCTGCGGAACGAGCATCCTGAGATAGAGCTATATAGCAGCGACGGCAGCCATCCGTCGGCCGTGGGGAGCTACGCGGCGGCGGTCACCTTCTATACCATATTGTTCCAGCGGTCGCCGTCGTGCATCAGCAACGACCTTACCGTGGATGCCGCCGCCGCGCAGGCCGTGCGCGAGACCGTGGAGCGGGTGGTGTACGACAGTCTGGCCTACTGGTACCGTTTTGTGGATAGCACCCAGCGGGTAAGCGACGGGGTAGTGAAAAACAACCTGCACGTATATCCCAATCCGGCAGAGAGTTACATTGATATAGAGATGAGCCAACCAGCTTCATTCGGAGCGTGCCGGTACGTGTTGTACGATGTGACGGGGCGGGCGGTTCGCGAGACCGTGTCCACGGGCGAGGCGGTACGGATGGACCTGTCGGGTTGTGTGCCGGGCGTGTATCTGCTGCGGGTGGTTGCCTCCGGACAGGTGGTGGCCACGACGAAGGTGGTGGTGACGGGGAAGTAACGCCACCGGAGGCAGTTGTCAAATATTCTATGACAACTGTTTTTGATTAAATCGGATCTTACCATCCTTGGCATACAACATTTCCCTTTATCATAAAAAAGTTACCTATCCATTTTTCCAAACTTTATCGTATCTTTGCACGCACTTTTAAAGGCTGAAATAAACGTTAGAATATGCACAATTTCGCACTCATCGGGGCGGCAGGTTATATCGCCCCGCGCCACTTACAGGCCATCAAAGATACCGGCAACCAGGTGGTCGCGCTGCTCGACAAGTCCGACAGCGTGGGCATCATCGACCGCTATTTTCCCGACGCCGCCCTCTTCACCGAGAGCGAACGCTTCGACCGCCACCTCTACCGCCTGCTGAAACGCGGTGACGGACAGCAGGTTGACTATGTCTCCATCTGTTCTCCCAACTACCTGCACGACGCCCACATCCGCCTTGGCCTACGCAACGGCGCCGATTCCATCTGCGAAAAACCGCTCGTGCTCAACCCGTGGAACCTTGACGGCCTCCGCGAAATTGAAAAAGACACCGGCAAGAGAATCTACCACATCCTCCAACTGCGCCTCCACCCCTCCGTGCAACAACTCAAAGCACGCATCGACAACGGCCCGAAAGATAAAGTTTACGACATCGACCTGACCTACATCACCGGACGGGGCCGATGGTACCACTACTCCTGGAAAGGCGATGTGGAAAAATCGGGCGGCATCACCACCAACATCGGCGTACACTTTTTCGACATGCTGACCTACATCTTTGGTGACGTGCGCGAACTGGTGGTGCATCACCTCTTCCCGACCGTCGCTGCCGGCTTTCTGCAGCTGGAACGCGCACGCGTACGCTGGTTCCTCAGCATCGACGCCCAATACGTGCCCGCCGACCTCCGCACACAAGGCCAACGCACTTACCGCTCCATCCTCATCAATGGCGACACCTTCGACTTCACCGCCGGTTTCACCGACCTGCACACCGAAGCCTACCGCCAGATTCTGAGCGGCCACGGCTTCACCATCGACGACGCCCGCAGCTATGTCAACCTCTGCCACCAGGTGCGCAACAGCCAGCCCGTGGGCAGAAGCGGCGAATACCACCCCCTGCTCCTACAGGTCGCAGAATAACGGAAATCCTTCCCTTAAAACTCGCCCTTGCCGTGCTGGAAACGAATGACCCGCGGCAATGCGATTTCGCGCATGCACTCCAGCGCGAAACGGTCGGTCATACCCGACAGGTAGTCGGTCACCACCTGTTTCTCCATCTGTTCCTCCGTCCAACCGTTCTGATGCGCCTCATCCAAATAGAATTTGCTCATATTCTCCAAATAATCAGCAAAATAGCTATCCAAAACCCTCATCTTTTTCCCTTCATACCTACATTCACTCCAGTCGAACATTCTGCATAATCCCATCAAATGCTCGAAAATGGTGGAAACGATACGGTCGCACGACGACTCCACCTCGATTTGGATGGGGTGTTTGTAGATGTTTTCGTAGTTGAACTGGATGAGCGATAGCATCAGCTGGTGCGCCTCCTCCGACACTGCGATGGCCTCCTCGGTGGAGTTGGCCACCAGGTCGTTGACGAGGTAGTTGATGATGTCGCTATTGCTGTTGCCCACCCGTTGGCGGATTTGGTCGGGTATGTCGTTTTTCTTGATGAAGCCCGCTACGATGGCATCCTCGATATCGCGTCCCAAGTAGGCGATTTTGTCGGAAAAGCGCACGATGGCGCCCTCGTAGGTGGAGGGCAGGAAGCGGCGCGAATGGATGCTGTCGAGGTCCTTGACGGTGAAATCGGGCGTGATGGAGCGTTCAAATCTCTCGCCATTATGACAAATGATGCCATCCTTCACAGCGTAGGTGAGGTTGAGGCCCTGTCCGCCGGAAATGAGTTTTTCCACCACGCGGTAACTGTTAACCTCATGGATGAAAGCATCTTTACCACCAAGGATGCGCGCCAAGGCGGCCTCGCCGGCATGTCCGAACGGGGTGTGACCGAGGTCGTGGCCAAGGGCGATGGCATAGGCCATATCCTCGTTGAGCCGCCACTCTTCCTCGCGTTTGCCGTTCAGTCCGCGGCAGATGGTGGCGCTGATGGTGGCCACATGCAGCACATGCTCGATGCGGGTGCAGATATGGTCGTCGTTGGGGTTGAAGAAGACCTGCGTCTTGTACTTCAGACGACGGAAGGGTTTGGAATGGAAGATGGCGGTCTGGTCACGGTAGTAGCAGCCCCGTATGTCCTCTTCGCGCGGCGTGGTGCGGCGTTCGAGTTCGGAGTCAGGAATCCTGTTGCAAATCATGGTTTTGATTTTTGATTACTGGGTCAGCATCAGTCGCACCTTGATACCCGCATCAATGTTCATATTGTTGTATTGCTGCGAGATATAGGGTTTGTTGATGACATGGTCGTAATAGAGGGTGAGGCCCACCAGCTTGCTGAGCTGGTAGTCGGCTGCGAAGTTGATGGTCATGGAGAGCGAGCCGGCCGACACCTGATTGATCTCTTCGGCGATCTTGCGCAGCACGGTTCTATTGTCCTTCATAGCGAATGAAACCGTGAGGTTCAAGTCGCTGGTCACCTGACGTTTCATGCCTGAGAAGATGAAGCCGATGGTGATGTCTTTGATACGGTAACCGGCAGAAACAGCCAGCTCGTTGGAGGTCATCTCCGTAATCTGGTTGTTGGCGAAACTGAGGGAGGTGTTGCGCGACCGCTTGTATTCCACCTTGATCATCAAGCTGTTCTTGAGTGTCATGTCGAAACCGATGAGCGGGTTCAATTGTTCAGAAATGGTGATTTGGCCGATTTCATAATTAGCGATGAAGTTGTCGAGCTGGTCGAAAGCGTTAGCATTTCCATAGGCATCCTCGCCATAGAGCAGGTTGCTGGCATAGTTACCCACGTTGTAGGTGCAGGTGTAGGCGTGGGTGATAGAGAGGCTTTGGAACACCTTCTGCACAGCCTTAATCTTAGTGAATCCCGTGTAGTTGAGTCGCCAGTTGGGCATGGGGAACTTCGGGAACGGGGAGGTCACATCCACTTTGTCGGTGGTTTTACCGGCATAGGCACAGAGGAACGCCGAGGTTAGCACCTGCTGCGAAAGCTTGCCGTAGCCCACCGGATAGCCGGTCGTGTCGTTGATGACGCCGCCTGAGTTGGGGTTCAGCTCGGAGAGACGGGTGGCAAGCTCGTAACGTACAGCACGGAACTCGTCGAACAGCTTGTTGCCATCCACAAAGAACTTGCCGAGACCAAACTGGGTGATGTTGTAATTACCCGTTGTCTTCGGTGTGTAAGAATGGAAAACACCCTCTGCATCAGCACGATAATATTCTGAATAGCTGGACGATTGGTTACGAGAGGCGGTTACATCAATTCTAAAATCTCGGAACGGCTCTACCGTCGCCCTGAAATTAATCACCTTATTATGGTTCTCCTGATAGGCATAATTCATCAAAGTATCTGTTGAGAGCCAGCCGCGTTCGGAACCGATATGGCGGATGTCGGTCTGACCGCCAAATACGAACTGGAATCCTGGAGCGCCATTAGTCCAGTTCAAACCCATAATGTTCGGGGCATACATGAAGCCCGGCATTGATATACCATTACCGGCAGTGTAGCTGAGGGAGGCGTTGCGCAGCATCATCAGGAAACGCACCGTTCCATCCAAGAAAATCTTGCCATAGTTGGGTTTCTCTTTTAACGAATCTTTACCCTTATCTTTGTCTTTATCTTTTCCTTTACCCTTATTTTTATCACCTTTCTTATCATCTTCATCCTCATCGGGAGCGCCTTTCATCTTCTGAGGTGTCTTACCTTTGTTCAGATTGTTCTTATTGGTACCTTGGTTAACCTTCTTAAAATAAGGCACTTTATTATAGAGATTGACAAAATTGACATTCCCATTCAGCTGCAAAGTCTGCGAATTGGCAATAGTATTACCCAAATAGCTGAGTGCAGTGGACGAGGCAGTAAAGTTGTAAGTGGAGCTATACCGTGCTGAAGCGGTGATCCAGCTGAAGAGCGGAATCTTGTTGATCGGCACCTGCCACGAGGCATCGAACCTTTGTTGGTACGTATTGATACGACCGGCATGGCCGAAACAACGCCAGATAGAATCCTTCTCGGTGCGGGTGTCAATCAAGCCCTGCGGCTCGTCAATACGGGCGGCTGCGTTGATAGTGTATTCGAACTTCAACCCCTGCGAAATATCCCACCGCAACGCATAGTCGCGGGTCCAGTTGAAGGTCTTGACAAAACTCGTGTCCATGATGACATTACCCTTGCTCTTCGGCCTGTACTTGAACTCGTTGAACTCTCGCAGCACAGTCGTACGGAAGGTGAACATTTTGGGCAACGGATAGAAGTTAAAGTCACGAATCAGCTGCAGCCATTTCGATTTCAACCATTTCTGTCCTGACAACGGACGGATATTCTTCGGGTTATAATTATAGGAATACCCTAATTCAGCCTGATGCGAGAATTCATTGTCAAATTCCACATCCACGTTGCGGGTCTTGACTTCGGAATAGGCGTATGAGAAGTCGAAGTTCTCGATGTCCCACGGACGAATCTTGATCGGCTTGTCGAAATCGCGTTCCTTGCGCACATTCATCAAATTAACGTTTTGGCGACGCACAAAGTTGGTGGTCATGTGGCGGATGGAGTCACGCTCGGCGGCGGTGGCGTAGGTTCTGAGGTCATCCTTCAGTTTGACATCGGGGTTGAGCGGGTTGTATTCCGGAATGGATACGTTCTGCGAGAGGTCGTAGTGGACGGGGATGCGGATGTTCCACTTTTCGGGGAAGAGGGTCTTGCCCGCTTCGAGGTTGGCAGCGAAATCGACGGTGTAAAGCGTCTCGGTCTGACGTTCGGTCACCGACTGGTCGAGGGTACCGAAGCCCGGGGTGGAATAGGTACCCGAAAGGGTGATGTCGCCCACATCGGCCAGATTGAGTCGCATACGGGCGAGTGCGGCGAAGCCCTGTTTGTCGTCAAAGTCGCAAAGACGCAGCTCGTTCACCCACACCTCCACCGATTTCGGCAACATGTCGTCGCCATCCTGCATGGTGCGTTTCTTGGGGTTGCGGATACCGATCATGATGGTAGCCACATCGGCGAGGTTGGGAGTACCCACCACGGTGATGCGGTGCCCCTCATTCAAACTTCCCACCGAATACGGAACGGTAATGCTCGGATGCGAGCCGTTGCGCACCTCCACATTACGGAGCTGTTTCACCGACACCAGCGAGTCGAGGACGATCTCCAGACGGTTGTTTTCCGGCCAAATCAATGTGGAATCCTTGCCGCAATACCACGGAGTAAGTTCCAGCGGAATCTCATATTCGTAGAAGTTGTCGGTAAAGTCGGAGCCCAAACGGATGAAGGCAGTCACCTGACCTTTGGCGATGTCATCGTGCTGGTTGACTTTTTCGGCATGGATGAACATTCTGAGTTTCCCGAACTTACGGAGGTCATAGCGAGTATTCTTGTAAATGGCGCGGGCGTCACCATCGCACAAATTCTGCACCTTCATGGTGAGCGACTGCTCATTGATATGGTAGGTGGTGGTGCTTCCATATCCCTGCTCACGCTTGATGCCAGGAGGCAACACGTAAGGGATAGGATCACGGTTGCCATTCTCCTCAAAACTCAAAGCGGAGATGTTGAAGACGGTTCCTTCACCGCCCGATGCCGGCAGATAATCACCATCCTCCATCAAATCAATCGTGCAGGTGCGCCAGTCGCTCTTCACCAACTCGAAGGTAGCCAAACGGCAGATGATCGGCTCGGTGAACTCGCGCATGAACATACGCATGAAACGGATGGAGTTGAAGCCCGTAATGTTACCCACCACCTTATCAGGGTTCTTGATCGGAATCTTGAACTGATACCAGCGCGTCACCGGACGGGTACCATTGGGCAGCGGCTCGGGAGAAGCTTCATAAATATCATTGATATAATTCTCTCCCACATTCATCCTATCAGGACGCAAATCAATCACATACTGATAATATTTCTCATCTTCACTCAAAGTATTATCATTATTCACATCCTCCATATTAGGAACGCTGCTACCCTGTGTCGGATAGTTTTCAGGACTCATGTTCTGCGAAGGAGAGTTGCCTTCCGCATTATTATATCTTTTATAACGATCCAAAATCTTCAAGTCGGCATCGTCATAATCACTGCCACGGAAATAGTGATAATCGTCGGAAGAGGGGTCAGTAACGACTTTGGAGAATGCTTGAGCATCCAGGTAACCATCCAACAAAGCGAGGAAGTTGTCCTGGAAATACTCCTGCTCACGGCTTGAAGGCAAGCCATCGTAACCCACATCCTGATGCAGACGGGCATCATCGGTGGTGTTGTCGAAAGCGGTGACAATCATCTGGATGGTAGGCACGCGACCCCAAACGGTATATTCCACATTCTCATCCACATCGCTGACGGGAAGACCATTCTCAAAAGATTTCTTTCCATCCTTCAAAATATCCTCCGAAATGTCACCCAAGTTGAAATAGAGCTTACCACCCGGATGGTTCGGATTCTCAATGAACGGGTCCATCATCCAGAACTCGATGTACTCGTAGTTGGCCGACTCGAAGTCGGTATTGTCCATGGCGCGCATGATACCGCCCCAACGGGAGGCCGGGTCGTTCAAACTGCCATCGGTCGCCACACCAGCCGAGAAGCCCTCCTGCCCCAATGCGTCGTAGTTGTACGGACCTCTTTCCGAGGGATAGAAGGCCAAGTTGAGCACGGAGAGGTTGGTCGGAGTGGACTGTCCATTCTCTCTGTTGGGGAAAAGCTCTGTCTCATACACCTCACGGGCGTAGGGCGCCGACTGGTCGTCCACCGTCAAATTGGAAGGAGTGGCGTTGTTGTTGCGATAGAACACCGGGTCGATGATGTACCAGCAGAAGCGGGCGCGGTTGAAACCGTAAGCGAGCTGCCGGCGCTCCGGATCCGACTCGGAAGTGATGGCCTCCGGAAACATCTGCATCTGTCCCTGAGGCGTAGAGGCCAGGTGCCATTTGTAGATGGAACGCAGGTCGTTGGTGGATTTGGCGGCCTCAAAGTCATCGATGTAGGTAGTTCCCTCCTCGCCCCTGCCGATGGCGCGCGAATGGCCCGGAATGAAATGGGCAAACTCGCCTTCCAACTGGAGGTTAGACTCCGTGGTGGTGCTGTGGAAACTCAACAGATCAACGGCCTTAGTCACCCAGGGCATCTTCGTCTTGTAGTTGAAGTTCATGCCCCAAATCGTATTGTTGATCGGCTCGTCGCCGTAGTTCACCTTCTCGGTCAGCGGTCTCTCGCTCAAGTTGAGAACGGTAGCCCCGATGTTGAAGTTCTCGTTGAAACCGTAGTCGAGGTTGAGGCCGAACATACGCTGCTCGTTCTGCACAAACCCGGAACGGTTCTCCAACGAAATGGTGATAGGCGTACCTGAGTTGAGCACACCCGAGTTGATGATGGAGACCGTACCCATGCTGTAGTTCACGGTATAGTCCACATTCTCAGTCAGCGTGATACCACCTGCCGTCACCTTCACCGACCCTTCCGGCACATTCATGGCATTCAGCGAAATCTCCGAACCATAGCTTGACTTATAACTACCTTCCAAGTAATATTTATCCTTAGCAGTATATTGCTTGGCGAGGGTCTTGGTGGTGCGATAAAGGGTATCAAAAGCATATCTGTCAGCAATTTCCGGCTCAGTGAGCACCGCCCGCAAGTCCTTGCCGAACGGCTCAACGGTCGGGAAATAAACCTTACCGTTCTGTGCATTGATGGTACCGCCCCGGGTGGCCGCATTATCAATAAAGTCGAAAATACCATCAGAGATCGTATCCTGTTGCTTGTTCAATCGGTCCACACCCAACAAACGAATGAGCGGGATGTTTTTCTGACTTCCCAAATTGAAGAAGCCATTGGCCACACCCTCATCGTCACCAGTATAAAGTATGTTCAGGATAAAGTCCTCAGGAGAAACCTGATAGGCGTTCAAACTATAGACATTCTTCATCATCAAGTCCCACAACGGCGACTTAGTGTCGAGGGTGGTGCTCTTGAGCAACTTCACACGGATACAGTCGGGTGCGCTCACCTCGTTGGAGAACTCACCCACCTGGTAGATGTGTTCATCACCAATAATAGTATATTGGTACGCCACAGCCAGCACCTGGTCGGAGGTGAGGGAGGTGTTAAGGGAGATGAAACCCAACTGGGGGTTGAAGGTATATTCGGAAGAGGAAAGCAGGCGGGCGCTCTCCACCTTCTCGTAGTCCACGCCGGAGGTAAGGCCACGGGCATGCAAATTGTTGTTCACCGTAGCGAGATTGCGGTACAGCGATGTGTCGATAATCAGCGGGAGTGTGTTGGCGGAATCGCAGGGATAATAAACGCCGGGGGTGCCATTGAAGCCTGCAAACTGCGGGTTATTCTCACCCAAATCAGTGAAAGCCACAATATTACGATTATCTGTGGTGGCGGAACCTATGGTGGTGCGCCACACCTCAATCTTGGTGATGACAATCGGAGAACTCACCAACGGAAGGGTGGAGAGATATTGGTTATAATGGTCTCTAAAGAATTGGTTGAGGAAGTAATGGCGGTTTTCGTCATATTCATCGGCTTTGATATAGAAGTCGTTGGTCTGCGCACCGCCAGTTACCGTAATTGTCTGTGATTCAGATTTTTTCTCTGATGCCACAGCCGTCACCATCAGCTTGCCGAACTTCAGCTGTGTCTTGATACCGAAAAGGCTCTGACTGCCCGAAATCAAGGTGCTGTTGAGCGGCAGCGACACGTTACCAAACTCAATCAATTGCAGAATGTCATCCTCTTTTCCCTCAAATTTGAGCTTCATCTCCTGCTCAAAATCAAACATGGCCTCGGTGTTGTAGTTGAGGTTAAACTCAATCTTGTCGCCGATTTTCGCGAGGGCGTTCAACTGGATGTTCTCATCGAAGTTGAACTGGGTTACCCTGCGCTGTTTGATGGGGAGCGAATAGTTATCGGTACGGTTGTGCAGCACGCCAAAAATCAACTCGACATTGCCAGAGGGACGGATGTCGATGGTGTTGCTACCGAAGATGGTCTCGAAAATGTCGCCGCCCACGTGGAGTTGCGGAATCAGTCCGCCGCCGCGTCGGTTACCGTGGGAGGTGTAGGAGGCACCGCGCTCACGCCAGTAGTTGTTGATGGACTGCCGCAGATCGTAGTCGATATATTCGTCTATTGTCATGTCGGCGCTGGGTCCGAATGGCGTGTTACCGATCATATTTTGGAATCGGTAAGTATTGGTGGTAGAGTCGAATACGATTTCGGTGTGATAGGCGGAGGGGGTGGAAAGGTGGAAAGGACTGTAGAACTGGTCCTCATCCAGTGGGTTGTTGTCGTAGGAAGGGATGGGTGAGCGGAGGCCTGTGTCGGGGGGCGGGGTGATGGGGCTGGGCGAAACCAGCGGCTGCTCCAGCACCGAAGGCTCGTCAATTTCGGCTATCGCTTCGGTGCGACCATAACGAGAGTGGCCTTCAGGCACAGTGATAGCCCAAAGGAGGGAGCAACAGGCAGTAGCGACGAGAAACGCAAGTATATATGGGAATTTTAGTTTTCGGTAGGTCACTTTTAACAGACTGATTTTTACTAAATTACAACAGTTTTAATGCTTTCTTTATCAACTCTTCAACGGTCAACTCTGAACCCTCCTTCTTCAAAATTCCGTCCAGCACTTTTTCCGCCATATTTTTAGCGAAGCCCAAAGCGACCAAAGCAGATAACGCTTCTATTTTATTATTATTGTAATTTTGTGAAAAATTATCTTGCACCCCGAAAGATGCCTTGGCAATCTTGTCTTTCAGCTCCATCACCAGACGCTGGGCGGTCTTAGCCCCTATCCCTTTAATAGACTGAATCGTACGCAGGTCTTGCGAGGCGATAGCGTTGGCCAAATCCTGCACCGAGAGGGCGGAAAGCACCAGACAGGCCGTGTTGGGACCGATGCCGTTCACCGCAATCAGCATTCTGAAGAGCGACCGTTCGGCCTCCTCATGGAAACCGTACAGCAGTTGGGCATCCTCCTTCACCACGAAATGGGTGAGCAAAGTCACCTGCTGCTCGTCCTTGAGTTGCGAGAAAGTGTTGAGCGAAATATGAATATAGTAACCCACGCCGCCGGCCGTTTCCAGGATGACGTAAGCGGGATTTTTTTCGATGATAGTGCCTTTGATGTGGTTGATCATGGATGAAAAGATGAAGGGATGAAGGGATGAAGGGATTAAAAGATTAAAAGATTAATGGATTAATGGATTAAGGGATTGAGGATATGAGGATGGGACTTGATTTTCTATTAGCGAATAATAAGGCTGCAAAAATACGAATAATTTTTGTAAGTTTGCAGCCGCAAATTTTGAAGGATGATGTTGTCTGAAAAAATACAGGAAATCAAGAGGCGGCATGGTATTGTGGGCTTTTCGGCGGAGCTGGATCGCGCCATTGAGACTGCCCTGCGCGTGGCCCCCACCGACGAGTCGGTGCTGATTGTGGGCGAGAACGGCGTGGGCAAAGAGAACATTGCGCGCATCATACAGGAGAACAGCGCCCGCAAGCATAATAACTTCATCACCATCAACTGCGGCTCCATCCCGGAGGGCACCATCGACTCGGAGCTGTTCGGACATGAGAAGGGCTCATTCACCGGCGCTGCCGATGTCCGCAAAGGCTACTTCGAGACCGCCAACGGCGGCACCCTTTTCCTCGATGAGGTGGGCGAGATGCCCCTCGGCACACAAGCCCGACTGCTGCGTGTGCTCGAGTCCGGCCAGTACCTGCGCGTCGGTTCCTCCGAAGTGCGCAAAACCGATGTGCGCATCATCGCCGCCACCAACGCCGACCTTATGGAGAGCGTGGCCCGCGGCAAGTTCCGCAGCGACCTCTACTTCCGTATCAGCACCATCCCCATCCGCCTGCCCGCCCTGCGCGAACGCAAGGAGGACATACTCCCCCTCTTCACCCACTTCGCCATCCAAGCCTCCGAACAATACCACGTGCCGGAAATCTCCCTCACCGACGATGCTGTAGAATTTCTCGAGAACTACCCATGGCCCGGCAACATACGCCAGCTCAAACACCTGGTGGAACGCCTTTCCATCGTGGAGACGACCCGCGAGATCACCCGCGGCATCCTCGAACGGTCGCTGGCCGACACCCCCGCCATGAAATTCAACGTTGCCGTGGTTCCCACTTCACATGACCGGAACTACGACTACAACCACGACGCCTTGGCACAAGAGGTGCGCCAGCTGCGCGGCGAGGTCGATTTCCTCAAACAGCTGTTCCAAGAAATTATCATCCGTCAGAGCGGGAACCGCACTTCTACTTCTGAAGCTTATCATCATAATTTATTAACAGACAAAAAGATAGAAACAAACTCTGAAGAGCATATCGAAGAACCCGAATTTGTAACCCCCACCATCGTCCCTGACGATGAGGCCGAGAACGAGACCATTGCCGAAGCCACCAAGGAGAAGATTATCGCCACCTTGAAAAAGCACAACGGCAAACGGCGCGCAGCCGCACAAGAGCTCGGCATCTCGGAACGCACCCTGTACCGTAAAATCATGAAGTATGGACTCTAGAAACCGCCGTCACATCCTCGTCCTCATGCTTATGCTCGCCGCAAGCGCCCTCCTCGGAGGATGCCGCATGTCGGTGTCGCTCACCGGCAGCAGCATCGACGCCCGAGCCAAGACGGTTTACATCCAGACCTTCCGCAACAACGCCACGCTCGTCAATCCTACCCTCAGCCAGCAGTTCACCAACGCGCTGAAAGACAGAGTACAAGGACAAACACCTCTGACCATCGTGGACAACAAACACAACGGCGACTACACCATCGAAGGCTCTATCACTGGCTACAGCATACGTCCCGTGGCCATCCAGGGCGATGAGACCGCCGCCATGAACAGGCTCACCATCACCGTCAGCGTGTCGTTCACCAACAAGTTCGACGAGACGCAGAATTTCGAGCAGTCGTTCTCGCGCTACGCCGACTACTCCAGTACCCAAAATTTCACCTCAATAGAAAGTTCTTTGGTCGATCAGATCAACGAGGCCCTCACCGAAGACATATTCAACAAGGCATTTGTCAATTGGTAATTTATTATTTATGAACAACATATCCTATCCCATCAGCGAAGAAAGCCTTACCCTGCTGAAGCGGCAGTGCGAGGAGTATCCCGCCTCGTCGCTCTCGGCGATGCTGTACCTCAAGATGCTGGCGCAGCTCCATCCCGGCGAGCCGGCACCTGAGCGTCCGCGCATGCTGCTCTATGTGGCCAACCGCGCCCGCTTTGTCGAGTTCACCCTCAAGGAAGTTCCGAGCCAGCAGCCCGCCCCCACCCCACAACCGCACGCCCGTCCCGCCGATGTGGACCAGGACTCACTCATCACACAGCTGATTGCAGAATTTTCGGAAGAAACGCCGAAAATTCAGTTCGACCCTGAAAAGCACGACGGCAACATCAACTACAGCAAGCCCAGCCTTGTGGAGAACCCAGAAATCGTAAGTGAAACATTAGCAAAGCTTTACCTCGATCAAGGGTATCCAGGAAAGGCCATCAAAATTTATAAAAAATTATGCTTGCATTTTCCAGAAAAAAGTTGTTATTTTGCAGCCCAAATTCAGGAAATCAAGAAAAAGAAGATTTAACAACAAAACAACCATACGCAATGACCTCATTTTTAATTGTTTTAGCAGTTTTCATCATCATTATCAGCATAGCATTGGGATTTTTCGTACTCATCCAGGAATCGAAAGGTGGCGGTCTGACCTCCAACTTTGCCGGTTCCAACCAGATTATGGGTGTGAGAAAAACCACCAACATTGTTGAAATCATCACATGGTCGCTGGCCGGTCTGATTTTCGTGCTTTGCCTCGCATGCGCTTTCATCTGCAAGAGCGAGTACAACGACATCCACCAGCAGGCTCAGCCCACCGAACAAGCTGAAGAATAGTTTACCTTAGTTTTATAATGGGAAAAGAGAGGACATGCATCCTCTCTTTTTCATTTAAGTCCCCCGATGAAACAGCGCACGCACCTGCATTACATCCTACTTCTGCTTGCTATTGGCTGCTGGGGTGTTTCGTTTGTTTTTACCAAAGCCTTATTAGCCCACCTCGCCCCTATCGTCATCCTGTTTCTGCGGCTGCTCATCGCCACCGTGCTGCAGGCCCTCGTCTGCCGGCTATTCTTCCATCAGCCGCTACGCAAAATTCCGGGCAAAGACTGGCTTTATCTGCTGATGCTCAGTCTATTCGAACCTTTCCTCTACTTCATCTTTGAGACTTACAGCATCCAATATTCCGACCCGACCGTTGTGTCGGTCATCATTGCCACCATCCCCATCTTCACCGTACTTCTCTCCTATTTCTACTTCAAAGAGAGCCTCTCATGGCTCAACATGGCGGGCGTAGTCATATCGGTGGCCGGCATTATCGTGATGTTAGTGCCGGAATTTGGTGATGTGAGCTTCCGTCCGCTCGGCATTGTCCTTGCCTTCGGCGCAGTGGGTACCGCCGTGGGTTACAGTTTCTTCCTGAAAAAAATCTCCGACCGCTACAACCCCATCTTTATCGTCACCTGTCAGAACACCTTCGGACTGTTGCTCATCCTGCCGGTGATGCTGCTCCTTCACGGCACCCGCGACCTGCACCAGCAGTTTATACAGCTCGCCGACCCCGACGTGCTGCTGTACGTGCTGATTTTGGCGGTGTTCTGTTCTGCCCTCGCCTACACCTTCTACATCACAGCCTTGCAGCGCATCGGATTAGGCCGGGCCAACACCTTCACCAACCTAATTCCCGTGGTGACAGGACTTTTCGCCTTTTTCGTATTAGGCGAACCCTTCCCCCCGCTGAAAATCATCGGTGCGGTGATGGCCGTGGCAGGCGTTTGGCTGGTGCAGACACAATTCAAGAAAAAAATCTGATTTTTCAAAAAATAATCCTACTTTTGCAGCGTTAAAATATAATGCGGGATGCCGAAAACGCTTTAGAGTAGGCATAAATAATTATAATTATGGAAGAAAATCTCAATCAAAACCAAGAGGTGCAGAATGAAGCCACCCAACCCAACCCTGAGATGCCAGTTCAAGAGCCGGCTCCCGAACCGCAGGCTCCGCAACAGCCTGAAGAACAACCCCACCAACAGTACCAGCAACCCTACCAGCAGCCTTATCAGCCGCAGTATCAGCCGCAGTACCAGCAGCCTTATCAGATGCCGATGCAGGTCCGTCCTATTCCGCCACAACGTCCCAGAAGGAATGTGCTGGGCGGTACAGGTTTCGTACTGGGTGTGATTGGCATCGCGCTGTTCTGGCTGCCGTTTGTTCGTTTCATCCTCGGCGTACTCGGTTTCACCTTCTCGCTGGTGAGCATTTTCCGCAAGAACTGTCGCAAGGCCTTTGCCATCGCGGGTCTTATTCTGTCAGCCCTTGTCCTCTTCATTGTTGCCGTCATCTGGTTCCATTTCGGCTACACCCTCAGTGACATCTTCGATGAGGACTTCGTGGATTTCCTGAACTTCCTCGACAAATAGGATTTCAGAAATACAGAATCCATACTAACGGCCATCTGTTACGGGTGGCCGTTTTTGTTTTCATTTTCTACAAATATTTTTAAAAAAATATTGTCAAAAAGAACACTTTTTTTTTATAAATTTGCACGATTTTTTTGAAATTTATAATTTGGCAAAATTTTTGATAGAAATAAAAAAAGAGTTTATGAAAAAGTTAGCATTACTCTCTGTTATTCTTATACTTACAATAGTTTTCATTCCGTCCAGCAAAGCACAGACGCCCCTCACCGAAGGCGGCGGTGCTGCGATTCCGAAGTGCTCGGCTGCCCTCTCCACCCCCACTCTCATCCGCAACAACGACAAAAGCGCGCTCTTCTACCTCGAGACCTACAGTCCGAACGTGAAGCTCCAATACCAAGGACTGGTGACCTACAACAAAACCACTGGCACGGCCTTCGAGGAGGACGTTCAGCTGCCGGAAGGCTACCACCATCTCTACACCCGCGCCATCGGCACGGAGTTGTTCGGCTACTACTACCGCTACAACGCCGAGAAGAAGTCGTTCGACTACTCGGTGGCCCGCTACCCTATCAAGAAAAATGTTGACGGGGTGCGAGTTTTGACCCCTGAAAACCGTCTGTCGGTGGACCTGGCAGGCCGCGGTGAAATTCTGAAATATGTGGCCGTGTCGCCCGACGACTCGAAATACGCCATGATCTTCATCGTGCCCAACGACCGCAACCAGGCCCCCTACTTCTACTGCTACATCTACGACAACACCGGCAAGGAGATCTGGTACGACAAGTTCCTGCCCACCATCGCCGGCAACAAGTTCTCGATTCAGGATATCGAATTGAGCGACAAAGGCGAACTGCTGCTGCTGGTGTATGCCACCAAAGGAAAAAACGCCACCATACAAAATCCTACAGTTCAGCTTTTTAGCTGCACCCACGGCAACATCAGCTCCATCACCGAAACCCTTGACTTTGGTTTTGTGAACTCAATGAAAATGTTGAGATTAGAGAACAAAGACCTCTTCATCGGAGGCTACTATGACGAAACCCAGCAGAGCAACACCACTGGTTATTTCACATACGTGGTAAAAGAGGAGCCCCTGCGCATCACCGAGAAATCGCACGCCCCCTTCGACAAGACACAAGGTAACGAATACTATGGTCTTAGCAACAGCGACTATTACGTCAAATGCGACTACCTGTTTGAGATGCCCGACCACATCGTAGCGATGATTGGCGAACAGTATGCCAGCATCCAACAACACAGCGAGAAGAGCGCGATGGCCTACCGCCACCACACCAACGACATCTTCTGCAACCGTTTCACCCTCAACGGTACCGACCTCGGCTGTATCAAGGTGAACCGCCATGCCAGCGCACAGGCCAGCGAAATCGTCACCACCCACGATGACGGAGAGCGTATCGCCGCCTTCCGCATGGAGGAGAAGACCGCGAGACCGAAAGCCCCCACCTTCTACAACCTGGGACTCGGCTACGTGCCGGTGGTGAAAGGCAGCGAGATCTTCATCCTCTACACCGACCTGCTGGCCAACTACGCGGAGGACAGCGAAGAGTGGAACGCCGCAGAGATAGAGACCCCCGACAAGAACTGCCTGGTGGTGACCCGCATGGACTACAGCACCGACAAGAAAGTCATCATGCTGCCCAACAAAGCCGGACAGGCCTTCCACGACGTGTGGCTGGTGGACGGCGAGGACATCTACTTTGGTATGAGCGGCAAAAAGACCTATACCATCGAGAAGTTCAAGCTGGACAAAAAGTGGACGTGGGACAAGTAAATTGACAATTAACAATGTACAATTGACAATGTACAATTAAGAATTGAAGAAATAAACTGATAATATAGGGAGGGACTGATTAAGAGATGCACATTACGATCGACGGACATTCAGGATTCTGCTCAGGGGTCATCAACGCCATCAAGACGGCGGAAGAGTGGCTTCAGAAAGAGGGAACTCTCTACTGTCTGGGCGACATTGTGCATAACAGCGAGGAGTTGCAGCGGCTGGTGCAGATGGGGTTGAAGGTCATCACCTACGACGAGTTCCGGCAGCTGCATGGCGCAAGGGTACTGATCCGTGCCCACGGCGAGCCGCCCGAAACTTACCGCATCGCGAAAGAGAACAACATCGAAATCATTGATGCCACTTGCAAGGTGGTGCTGAACCTCCAAAAGACCATCAAACAGGAGTTTGAAGTGGACGGGGCAGAGGCTCAAATCCTCATCTTTGGCAAGCAGGGTCATGCGGAAGTCATTGGATTGTTAGGACAAACTGATGGGAAAGGACTGGTCATCAGTTCTTTGGAAGACATCCGCCGCATTGACTTGTCGCGACCGGCGGTGCTTTTCTCCCAGACCACCCAGGATTCGGAGATGTACCGCAAGATTGTGGAGGCCATCACCGAGGCCTACACCCGTCAAGGCCATCCCGAACTTTTCACCCACCACGACACCATCTGTCACAGCGTGAGCAACCGTGCCCGTCAGCTGGAGGAATTCGCCCGTCAGCACGACCGCATCATCTTCATGTCGGATGCCAAAAGTTCCAACGGGCTTTATCTTTATGAAATTTGCAAAAAAAGCAATCCTAATACCCATTTTGTCACCTCTTTGGAGATGCTCCCCTCCATACCTGCCGACTCCAGCGAAAGCATCGGCATCTGCGGGGCCACCTCCACCCCGATGTGGCTGATGGAAAAGGCCGCCGACCTCATCCGGCAATCTCAACCGAATATTCATCCAAATCAAAATCATTAAAACACTACCTACATGTTCACATTTGTCTTTATGCTTGTTGCCTTCCTCGTCGGTTACACCGTAATCGCGCTGGAACATCCGTTGAAAATCAACAAAACCGCTACCGCACTGCTTTTGGGCGTACTGCTCTGGGTATGCGCCGTCATCGGGGGTGAGAGCATCCTCGTCAACACCGAGCCGCTACGCGACTACATCACCCGCAACCCGGGCAGCGGCTTCACCGACTGGCTCGTCCATTCCGAACTCATCCACTCGTTGGGCGACATCGCCGAGATCCTCTTCTTCCTGATGGGCGCTATGACCATCGTGGAGGTGGTGGACACCAACGGCGGTTTCAAGATTATCACCGACCATATCAAGACCAAGAAAAAGACTCGTCTGCTGTGGATCATCTGCATCCTCACTTTCTTCATGTCGGCAGTGTTGGACAACCTGACCACCTCTATCGTGATGATTGCGTTGCTGCGCAAGATGATGGAACGCAAAGACCGTCTCATCTTCGCCAGCATGGTGATTCTGGCCGCCAACGCAGGTGGTGCTTGGTCACCGATTGGTGACGTGACTACCATCATGTTGTGGATTGCCGGTGATGTGACCAGCGCCAACATCATCGTGGCCACTCTGTTTGCCAGCATCGTCTCCATCCTGGTGCCGCTGCTCATCCTCACCTTCATGATGAAGGGTGAAAACGAGATCACACCTCCCGAAGAGGCCACCGACCATGTGGAGGGCAGCTATACCAACAGCAAAGGTATGAGCACGCTCTTCCTCTGCGTGGGCGTAGGCGCGCTGGTTTGCGTACCCGTTTTCAAGACCCTCACCCACCTGCCCCCTTACCTCGGCATGATGGGCGGACTGGGTATCCTGTGGATTCTTTCTGAGATTGTGCACCGCAAACAGGAGGCACACACCAAGAAATACTCCATCCTGTCGATTATCTCTCGTATCGACCTCCCCAGCATCCTCTTCTTCCTCGGTATTCTGTTAGCCGTCAACGCATTGCGCGTTGTCGGACACCTGGCACTGCTTTCCAATGGTTTGGACAGCATCCCGATGGCGGACCCGGGCAAGTACTATGTCATCAACATCATCATCGGTGTGTTGTCGTCGATCGTGGACAATGTGCCGCTGGTAGCAGGTGCGATGGGCATGTACAACTTCCCCACCGACCACTACTTCTGGGAGATGCTGGCCTACTGTGCCGGTACCGGTGGTAGCATCCTCATCATCGGTTCCGCTGCCGGCGTGGCCGTGATGGGCTTGGAGAAAATCGACTTCATCTGGTATTTGAAGCACATCTCATGGTTGGCTTTCATCGGCTACATCGCTGGCGCGCTCTGCTTCATCGGTCAGAAGGCCATCACCACCCATTTTGCCAATAACGAAAACAAAGCCGCCGTGGAGATGACTGAAGACGGAGTGAAGGAGTACCTGATGGGCAACACCTTCTACGTCACTTCCGATGCTCCCACCATGAAAGACGGACAGATGATCATGGTACACGACAGCACCACCATCAACTTCATCGAATATTGCGAAAATGGTGACAACCTTCTCGGAATGCGCATGTCACAAGTGGTGACCAGCAATACGGATAATCGCTATGAGTTCATCAGCCAGTCGAGCCAGCTCTATCCGGGCACCCTCAACGTGGAAATCAAAGACACCCTCGGCCACATCGACTACAACGGATTCCCGCTGACGGTCACGCAGTCGGGACGTGTATTCAGCATTCAGCCAGATGAAAGTATTTTAGAATTACGAAAAAAATAGCGATATGAAACCCACTCTATTGGTGCTGGCTGCCGGCATGGGCAGCCGTTACGGCGGTTTGAAACAGCTCGACCAACTCGGTCCCAACGGCGAGACCATCATGGACTACTCGGTGCGCTATGCCATCGAGGCCGGCTACGGCAAAATCGTGTATGTCATCCGGCGCAACATGGAGGCCGACTTCCGCGAGCACATCCTCTCGAAATATATCGGACAGATTCCGGTGGAGTATGTTTTTCAGGAGCTTGATCTGCTGCCCGAAGGCTTCACGGTCAATCCTGAACGGGTGAAGCCGTACGGCACGGCCCACGCCATCCTCGTGGCCAAAGATGCGGTGAAGGATCCTTTCACGGTCATCAATGCCGACGACTTCTACGGCCGTGATGCTTTCCGCGTGATGGCCGACTTCCTGCGCCAGCCGCAGCAGCCCAACGCGCCGCAGTTTGCCATGGTTGGCTACCGCCTCGAGAACACCCTGTCGGAGAACGGCACCGTGTCGAGAGGAGTATGCACCGCCGACGAGCACGGCCATTTAATAAGCATCACCGAGATGACCAAGATCGGCAAGGCCGACGGCATCATCTGCAACACCTTCGCCGATGGCAGCACGAAGGAGCTGGACGGCAAAACACCCGTCTCGATGAACTTCTGGGGCTTCACCCCGCTGTTTTTCGACAAACTGGACGAGATGTTCCGTGACTTCCTCACCGCCCACAACGACGACCCCAAGTCGGAGTTCCAAATACCGACTGTCATCAACTACTTCCTGACCAGCGGTGTGGCCACTATCAACATTTTGGACAGCGACGCACAGTGGTTCGGAGTCACCTACCAGGCCGACCGTCCCTACGTGGTGGAGCGGTTAGCCCATTTACAATAAATTCATCAACCTGGAAAACAAAACTATAGAAAATGGAATTTTGGGATATACTGAAGATACTGGGGTGTTTGGCACTGCTCATGTTTGGTATGAAGACGATGAGCGAGGCTTTGCAGAAGCTCACGGGCGGTAACCTGCGCAAAGTGTTGGGCGCCATGACCGCCAACCGGTTCACGGGCATCTGCACGGGTGCTTTTGTCACCGCATCGGTGCAGTCGTCAACGGCCACCACCGTGCTCACCGTCAGCTTCGTGAACGCGGGGCTGCTCACTCTTGCACAAGCCATCTCGGTGATCATGGGTGCCAACATCGGAACCACCGCCACCGCATGGATCATGGCCGTCTTTGGCTTCCAGTTCGACATGAAGCTGGTGGTGTTCCCGCTCTTCGCCATCGGCATCTTGATGTCGTACTTCAAGAAGAACGGCACCCGCTCGTTCGGCGAGTTCCTGTTCGGCTTCGCCTTCCTTTTCCTCGCGCTGGTTACCTTGCGCGAGACCGCCAACGGAATGCATCTGGAAGAGAACCAATCCATTATGGGATTCTTCAAAAGCTGCAGCGACTACGGCTGGATTACTTATATCCTGTTCCTCGTCATCGGCGGACTGCTCACTTTCTGCGTGCAGTCGTCGGCGGCCATCATGGCCATCACCATGATCTTGTGTTCCACCGGCGTAGCCGACATCTATCAGGGTATTGCCTTGGTGTTGGGTGAAAATATCGGTACCACCATTACCTCCAACTTGGTGGCCATGAAAGCCAGCACACAGGCACGGCGGGCGGCCATGGCGCACCTGCTATTCAACCTGTTCGGTGTTTGCTGGGTACTGATCATCTTCCGACCCTTCATCAACCTCGTATGCCACATTGTAGGATTCGACCCGGGAGTGCCCATCACCTCTGTGCCGAATGCCGAAATCCGCATCACCTACGCACTGGCTGGCTTCCACACCGCCTTCAACCTCTGCAATACCCTCATCCTCGTATGGTTCGTGCCGCTGCTTGAAAAACTGGTCAGTCAGATCATCAAAGTGAAGGGCGAAGACGAAGAGGCGCGACTCCGCTTCATTGGCGGAGGTCTTCTCTCTACTGCCGAGCTTTCGCTTATGGCCGCCCGACAAGAGGTCAACCATTTCGCCATGCGCGTACACCGCATGTTCGGCTTCATCCCCGACCTACTGAAAATCACCAAACCTGACGAATTCGCCCAGCTATTCTCCCGTATCGAAAAGTACGAGACCATCAGTGACAACATGGAGATTGAGATTGCCAAATACCTCAACAAGGTTTCGGAAGGACGACTCAGTCTTGAAAGTAAGGAGCAGATTCGTATTATGCTTCGCGAAATCGCTGAGCTAGAGAGCATTGCCGACAGTTGCTACAACATGAGTCGCGTCATCAACCGGAAATTCCAGGCCAAAGAGAAGTTCACCAACGAGCAGCTGGAACACATCTCCCACATGTTTGAGCTGTGCGACAAGTCCATCACCCAGATGGAGACCATTCTGAACGACTCCGACCACACCGTCGATCCGAAGATTTCGCTTTATATTGAAATGGAAATCAACAACTACCGCACGCAACTGAAGGAGAACAACGTGATTGACATCAACGAGCAGAAGTACGACTACCAGACGGGCGTGAACTACATGGACATCATTGGCGACAGCGAGAAGATTGGCGACTACGCCATCAACATCGTGGAGGCGCACTGCCAGGTGAAACTCACCACGTAAAACAGTTTTGTTCTTTTTTCCGCTTTTTTATACACTGTTTCGCAACTTTGCTATAACAGACCCTTCTTCCCAATATAATTATCGTAATTTTGCCAGCTAAACTTAGTTAGTAATATGAAAAAAATCCTATTGATACTGCTCCTCTTCCCCGCCCTCGCGCTGAAAGGACAGACCTTGCAGCTGGACTTGCAGGGATGCCTCCAGTATGCGGAGGAACATAACCAAGACCTGCAAAGCGGCAAGTTGGATGTGCAAACCTCTGACATCCAGCTCAAACAAGCCAAGTTACGGCAGTACCCCACCGTGTCGGCCGGCATAGGACAGAATTTCGGCTACTCGCACGGCAGCGAGTCGTTCGGCATCAACGGCAACTACAGCCTCAACGCCGGCATCGACATTTTTAAAGGTCTTACTATCCGCAACACCATCAAACAGAGCCAGGTGCAAGCCGACCAGACCGAGATGCAGGTGGAGCAGGTAAGAAACGGCATCCGCATCGAGATCATCCGCAGCTACCTCACCATTCTGATGAACCAAGAGCTCATCGAATACCGCCGTACTGTGTTGAATACCAGCCGCGAACAGGTGGAACAAGGACGGCAGCGTTATGAGGCTGGACGCATACTCGAAAGTGACTACAAACTGCTACAAGCCCAGTATCTCTCCGACTCGATGAGCATCGAGAACACCCAAATTGCCATCGACAACGAGTACATCAACCTGCGAAACCTCATCACCATACCCGATGACCAACATCAGTTCGTCATTATCACCCCCGACAGCAGCCGTCTAGCACAGTCGATGCAAGTACCCGACATGCAGAACGTACTCCAGCAGGCGCTCAACTACCTCCCCGAGCTCAAAGTCAAAGAGAAAGCCGTGGAGATTGCCGAATATGATGTGAAAATTGCTAAGGGCGGCTACTACCCCTCCATCTCTGCCAGCGCAGGCATCGGCACCGGCTACAACGCCTCCTACGGCAACGACCAGAGCGGCCTCACCAGCGGTCTATACAAAGGACTGAACGAAAGCGTGGGACTGAACATCAACATTCCCATCTATCAACAAGGAAGTATTCGCAATACAGTAAAAATCAGAGAAATACAACTTGAAAAAGCGAAATTAGCTCTCGAAATTGCAGAAGGAGATGTCATTGAGCAAGTGCAAGAATACTATTTGAATGTTAAGAAAGCCTACAACGACTACACACTGTCGGAACTTCAACAGGAGGCCTACTACCTTAATTATCAAACCTATAACCAAAAGTTCCAGCTCGGCTCCATCACCGCAGTGGATCTGCTTCAGCAGCAGACCAACTACCTGAACATCCTCAACAACTATATGCAGAACAAGTATAACTTCTTGTTGCAGAAGAAAGTGTTGGATGTTTACACCGGACAACCCGTCACCCTTTAATTGAAAACAAAGCAGAAAATTCTGAACCATGACACCTAAAAAGAAAAGAAGAATCATCATTTGGAGCATTGTCGCAGCTGTTATTCTCGCGATAGTACTGTTTTTCGTATTGCACGCGCCCAAGCACGGCGGCTATACAGTGGAGACGCAGCCGGCACGCATCGACAGCGTGGCCACCATCATCACCGCCACCGGCGAGATACAGCCCGTTACGAAGGTGGAAGTCGGTACACAGGTATCCGGCAAAGTGGAGAAACTGTATGTCGATTACAACTCGCACGTCACCAAGGGGCAGCTGCTGGCCGAACTCGACCGCTCCACCCTGCTGGAACGCATCAACCAGTGCCAGGCTAACTTGGCCAGCGCACAGAGCTCGCTCACCCAAGCCCGACTGAGCTACGAGCGTGTGAAAGCCCTGTATGACCGAGGCGCCGAGACCAAAGAAAGTCTTGAAAGTGCTGAAAACCAATACAATCAGGCCAAGAGTCAGGTGGACCTGTCGAAGACGAGTCTCCGCAGCGCGGAGGTGGATCTCTCCTATGCCACCATCACCTCCCCCATCGACGGCATTGTGATGAGCAAGTCGGTGGAAGAGGGACAGACCGTGGCCTCCTCGTTCAGCACGCCGACCATCTTCACCATCGCGCAAGACCTTACGCGCATGCAGGTGGAGGCCAACGTGGATGAGGCCGACATCGGACAGGTGGAAGAGGGCCAGCAGGTGACCTTTACCGTGGATGCCTATCCCGATGATGTTTTCACTGGAACGGTTAAGCAGAAACGTCTCTCCCCGACCGTCACCAACAACGTGGTCACCTACGCGGTCATCATCGATGCTCCCAACCCTGATGAAAAACTGATGCCCGGCATGACCGCCAGCGTCAGCATCATCGTCAACCAGCAGAGCGGCATCGTTGTTCCGATGGAGTGCCTCTATTTCAAGGCCGACGCGACGACGCTGAAGATTTTGGAGAAACAGGGCATCACCTTCAAGAGTTTGTACAAAAACACTGAAGAAGAACTTCACGCGCTGAAAGACATCACCACCAAAACGGTATGGGTGAAGAACGGCAACAGCTACGAGCAGCGGAAAGTGACCACCGGCCTCAACGACGGCGCCAAGTGTATCATCACCGACGGACTAAAAGCCGGCGATGCTGTGGTGACCAACACCAAAGAGATGAGTTTTGGCGAAGCCAAGGGAAGCAGCGGCATGAGGTTCGGCCCGCCGGAACGTAAAAACCGTTAGGATATGGAGAACGAAATCATCATTGACATACGGGACCTGCACCGCAACTTCAAGGTGGGCAGTGAGATCGTGCACGCCCTCAACGGCGTGTCGTTTTCCATCCGTGAGGGCGAGTTCGTGAGCATCATGGGCACCAGCGGTTCGGGGAAGTCCACCCTGCTGAACATCCTCGGCTGTTTGGACACGCCATCGTCGGGCGACTACATCCTCAGCGGCACCTCCATCAACTCACTCAACAAGAACCAATTATCGACGTTGCGCAACCGCAAGATCGGGTTTGTGTTCCAGAACTACAACCTGCTGGCGCGCACCACCGCGCTCGATAATGTGCAGCTGCCCCTGATGTACAACTCCACCGTCAGCGCCAAGGAGCGTAAGGAGCGAGCCATCGCCGCATTGGAGGCCGTGAAGCTGAGCGACCGCATGGACCACATGCCCAACCAGCTGTCGGGTGGCCAGCAGCAGCGTGTTGCCATCGCCCGCGCCCTCGTCAACGACCCCGTCATCATCCTCGCCGATGAGGCTACCGGCAACCTCGACACCCGCACCTCCTACGAGATTATGACGCTCTTCCAAGAATTGCACAGCAAAGGCAAAACCATCGCCTTCGTGACCCACGAACCCGATATCGCCACCTTCACCACCCGCACCATCAAACTGCGGGACGGCCAAATCGTGCTAGACGAAAACATTGAACAACAGTCGGCCGCTATAGCCCTTTCCGAATACGAGAAAAACATGAAACACACCGACTTATGAACCGCCACATCCTATTCTTGCTGATGGTTGCCCTGATGGCGGCCGCTTCGTGCCAACATCGCGAAGCGCCCCAAAAGGAGGACTATGCCGGCTCATGGAGCGGCTATTCCATCCATACCACCATCGCCAAACAGGACACACTCGGCGGAGAGACAGGCATCTGTATCAGCAATGAGGCCCTCACCTATACCCTCGACGCCCTCGCCCAACGGCAACTCACCGAGAGCCGGTTTGCCATCCGCGACCTGGCCGGCGACGAGCCCGCCGTGTGGGTGCTGAAAGGTCAGGAGTTCATCCACATACCCGTACAATGCGGCGGCAGCGACGGCATACGCACCCTCATCACCAGCGGACTCGAAGGGGGCGAATCGGTCGTATCCAACATCATCATCACATCAAACTCAAAATAATCCCCACCCACCATGGACGTCATCAACCTCACCAAAATATCGCTCACAGCCCTCGCACGCAACAAAGGGCGCTCCTTCCTCACCATGTTAGGCATCATCATCGGTATCGCCTCCGTCATCCTCATGGTGAGCCTCGGAAAAAGTTCGACAGACGGCGTCAAGTCGGAACTCTCCTCCATGGGTTCCAACATGATTATGATCATGCCGACGCGCAGCATGAGAGGCGGCGTGGATATGGGCAGCGGACAGTCGCTGACCAAACATGACCTGCAATCGCTGAAAAAGAACACCAAATACGTGGAGTACATCTCCCCGTCGGTCAGCACGGCAGCACAGCTGGTATTTGGCAGCAACAACCATTCGGGCAGTCTGCAAGGCGTGTCGGCCGACTATTTGGATATTCGCAAATACACCTTGAAGTCGGGCATCATGTTCACCGACGAACACACCAAAACCAACGCGAAGGTTTGTGTCATCGGACAGACGGTGGTGGACAAGTTATTCACCAACGGCGAGGATCCCATCGGGCAGACCATCCGCTGCGGGCGGGTGCCCATGAAGGTCATCGGCATATTGGCGTCGAAAGGGCAGAACGGCATGGGGCAAGACCAGGACGACATCGTGCTGGCCCCCTACACCACCATCATGACGCGTTTTTCGGGCAACAAGAGCCGCAACAACTTCCAGATGATCTTCGCATCGGCAACAAGCGAGGAGGAATCGGAGATGGCGGCCACCGAAATCACCTATATCCTTCGCAGCAACCACAACATCAAGCTCAATGCTGACGGGGAATATGATGACGATTTCGAGATCCGTACACAGGAAGAACTCTTGTCGGCCATGAGCAACGTGATGAAGATGCTCACCATCCTGCTCACCTCCATCGCGGCCATCTCGCTTATTGTGGGCGGCATTGGCATTATGAACATTATGTATGTCACTGTTACAGAGCGAACTAAGGAAATCGGTCTGCGCATGGCCATCGGCGCGAAACGGCGCGACGTGATGCTGCAATTCCTGTCCGAAAGTATCATCCTGAGTCTGTTGGGCGGCATCATCGGCATCATCATCGGCACCATCCTTTCCGTCGTCATCACCACCGTGCTGAACTGGTCGCTCGTCATCAGCCAGGGGGCCATCGGCATCTCCTTCCTGGTATGCGTGGCCACGGGCGTTTTCTTCGGCTGGTACCCCGCAAGGAAGGCCGCCAACATGGATCCCATTACCGCTCTTCGGTACGAATAATGCCATTTTTTGGCACAATATTTCTTATAAATTTCTCTGTTTCAATTTCTTATAAAATAAATGAAAGAAAAGAGAAATTTTTATCAAAAAAATTGCAATAATTATGTTAAAGTTGCGTTATATGGCATGTAAAAATTGCATATAAAACGACAAAAACATGAATATTTCAGCAAGAGAATCAAAAGGCAGAATCATGCTGGTGGAAGACAACCAGAATCTGCGTAAAGTCCTGAAAGACTATTTGGAAACCCTCAAATTCAATGTCAGCGACTTCAGCAACGGCGATGCGGCTTCAGAGTCGTTTGAGCGCCACCGCTACGACATCTGCATCTTCGACATCGTGATGCAGGGCAAGAGCGGCTTCGACCTGCTGGCCGAGATCCGCAAGGTGGACGAGCAGGTACCTGTGGTGTTCCTGACCGCCCGCACCGACAAGGAAGACAAAATCAAGGCCTTCAAGATGGGCTGCGACGATTACATCACCAAGCCGTTCAGCACTGAGGAGCTGATTCTGCGCATTGAGGCCATTCTGCGCCGCACGCGCCAGCACGCCAAGGTGAAACCCGTTTACAAAGTCACCAACGAGGTGTATCATTTCGGCAAGTTCACCTTCGACCATGCCAACCTCGAGCTTTCGCACCCGCTGAAAACGCGTACCCTCACCCGTAAGGAGGCCGAGCTGATGCGCATTCTGTGCGAGAACATGAACCGTCTGGTGCAGCGCGAGGAAATCCTCCGCAAAGTATGGGGCAACGACGACTACGCCTCCGGCCGTAGCATGGACGTGTTCCTCACCAAACTGCGCGCTTACCTCGCCATCGAACCGGTTGACCCCAAATACCTCAACACCGACCCGACCAAGCGCAGCAAATATGTGGAAGGCTATGAGCCTGATATTGAGATTAAAAACGTGCATGGTACCGGCTTTATGCTGAAGTCGAAATTCAACCCCGTTCCCGAAAGAAACTAATCGGAAGCGATGGGGTAACCATACCCAATAGCACTTCTTACTAACCAATATCACATCCCGGAAGAGTTGGAAACTTTTTCGGGATTTTTTATTGCAAAAAAATCATTTCTACAAAAAAATTTTTCTTACATTTGCAGATTGATTTTAAAGTGCGAAATGGACGAGGATTTAGACTATAACGAAGAAGAAATCAACGAGTTAGTGACGAATTTCAAGTCGCAGGCAGATGCCGGCGAGGTGGGATATTACGACTCAGATGACCTTGAAGTGATTGCAGAGGAACTCATCTACAACTGCGACCTCGCGTATGCTACCGAGGCGTTGGAGTTAGGAATTCGTCTGTACCCGCGCACTTTTGCCTTCAGAATACTGAAAGTGAAGAAGTTACTCATGGAGTTCGAGATCGAGACGGCGGGAAAAGAGTTAGACCGCATCGAGATGGATTTTCCCCCGGAAGCGGAGCTGTATGTGGAGAAGGCATTTTTCGCCAAGATTTCAGGACATGACAACGACGCATTACCGCTGCTCAAGAAAGCCTACAAACTCGACCCCGACCATCCGGAAGTCAACTACATGCTTGGCGAGGAGTACCTGCAACGCGGTGAGTATCAGCGTGCTTTCGACCATATCTGCTTCGCTTTGGATGAAGATGAGACCTTTGAAGAACAGTTAGGAACCCTCTCATTTTTCTTTGAAGAAGATAAAAAATACAACGATGCCATCCTCTTTTTCACCTGGCTGACAGAAAGATACCCGTTGAGCAAGTGCGCGTGGTTCGGATTGGGATTGGCCTGTTGCTGGGCGAAAGAGTATGAAGGTGCCATCGATGCCTACCAGAACGTCATCAGTCTTGACGAGGAGGCCTCGACCGCCTATTTCAACATTGGCAATGTTTATTTTGAAAAGAAGCAGTACGAGGAGGCCATCCACTATTACGAGGAGGCCTATCGGCTGGATGACCACGACTTTCATGCGGTTTCCGGCATCGGCGATGCGCTATTAGAGATGGGAAGGTTGGACGAGGCCTTGGAGAAGTACCATGAAGCCTTGCGCATCGAACCCAACACGCTCGATGCCATTATGGGCATCATTACCATCCTGAAGGAGACTGGCCGCGAGGAAGAAGCGGAGCATTTCATCCGCAAATCCTTCTCCCTCAACCCACAAAGTTTTGAACTGCTTTTCAACCTGCTTCCCCTTTACGAAGGCGAAGACCAGATCAAAAAATTGAAGGAGCTTTTCCAATACACCCTCAGCCAAGCGCAGGAGAAAGAGGAGTTCCTGAAATTTTTCACCATCTACTGCACGGCCAACAGAGACCTGCGCGAGATGGGCATAGAGCTCATGGAAGACCTGCTTGACAATGAAGAGGTTGCGATGACCCTCCCCTATTTTCTGGCCGCCCTGCACTTCCTTAATGGACAATTCACAGAGGCCGACCAGTACTTCAAGACCGCCCTCATCATCAACTATCCGGGGCACGAGATGTTTCTCAGCCTTTCGCCCGCTCTCGCCGAAGACCCGATGTTCCACAATTTGATTGAAAATTATAAACCTTTGCAATAAATTCATTATTCATAAAAAAATTCCCCTATGAAAAAGATTGCTATTCTGATTGTTTGTTGTCTTGCTGGTATTTTCACCATGCAGGCGCAGCAGCACCGCATCACCAGCAGCACCGACAACGGCATCACCTTTACTGTCACCAGCGGCGACCTTCAGGTCAGCGAAATCTCAACGGACGCCGGTGTTTTCACCCGTCTCCAGTTGGAGGGGTGCAGCCAGCTGGTCGACAATGTAGGGCAGCCTGAATTGCCCATGATTCTGAAAACTATCGAAATTCCGGTGTGCGGTGACGTTCACGTAACTGCCACGGCAGGGAGCGTCCGGACGCTGACAGCAGACGAGCTGGGCATCACCCACGATTTTTACCCGACACAACCCCTGTACCACAAGTCGTACATGGGCAACAAGGTGTTCCAAAAGGATGCAACCACCTACAGCCGCGATGCCAACTATGCTCTTCCGCTGGCCACCATCAGCAAGGCTGGCATTGCCCGTGATGTCTGCATGGCCGACATCCGCATCTGCCCTGTGCAGGTGAACCCCGTCACGAAAGAGGTGACGATTTACGATGACATCACCATCAACGTGACCTACGACGATGTGAATATGGCCGCCACCCGCGAGCTTAAACTCAAATATGGGAGCGCAGAGTTCGGCCGTCCCGCCCAACTCATCAACACCATCGAGAGCGCGCAGCTCCGCGATGCCCTCTCCACCCGTCCCGTGAAGATGCTCATCATTGCCAACGACCTGTTCAACGGGCAATTAGACGCTTTCGCTGAGTGGAAACGCCGCAAGGGTTTCCTCGTGGAGGTCGCTTACACCGGCACCATCGGTACTACGACGACCGCTATCAACAGTTACATCGCCAACCAATTCAACAATGCCACCGCCACCAACCCTGCACCGACCTACGTGTTGTTGGTGGGCGACCAAGCACAGATTCCGACCTACAGCGGACAGAGCATGAACAGCCATATTTCCGACCTGTACTATTTCACGCAGGTGGGCAACGACAATGTGCCCGACTGCTACTGGGGGCGTTTCTCCGCACAGACTGTGGCACAACTCACCCCGCAGATTGACAAAACCTTGAAATACGAGCAGCTCACCATGGGCAGCGACCTATCGTACCTTGACCGCTGCGTATTAGTGGCTGGCAACGACGGCGGAAGCAGCGGCGACTTTGGTTACAGCCACGCCAACCCCGCCATGCACTATTTCGAGGACAACTACTCCGCCACCTTCTTCACCACCACCGACTCCTACTACAACCCGCACGCCAGCAGCGATGCCACCACCATTCGCACCAAACTGTCAAACGGCACAGGATATGCCAACTATTCTGCACACTGCAGCTCCGCCGGCTGGGCCGACCCCGCCTTCCAGACCAGTAACATCTCAGCATTGACCAACACTGGTAAGTACGGCTTCATGGTAGGCAACTGCTGTCAGTCGAACAAGTTCGAGGAAAGCGAATGCTTCGGTGAAGCCATCATGCGCGCCACCAACAAAGGTGCTGTGGGCTACATCGGTGGTACCGACTACACCTATTGGGACCACGACTACTATTGGGCTGTAGGTGTTCGCAGCGGTAACTTGAGCACCAGTTGCACCAACTGCAACCTCACCACTTACGATGCCAACAACCTCGGCGCATACGACCGTATGTGCCACACCCACGGCGAAGCCTTCAGCAACTGGTTTGTGACACAAGGTTCTATCAATTATGCCGGCAATATGGCGGTTCAGTCCAAATATGGTGCTAACGACACCTACGTAAAATACTACTGGGAGATTTACGAGCTGATGGGCGACCCGTCCGTCATGCCGTGGCTCGGCCAGCCGGCTGACATGACCATCCGCGTGGACAACGTGGCTCCGGTTGCCAATACCATCGAGGTGGTTGACGGCACCACCACCATCGCAGTCTCCACTGGCGCACCCTACAGCTACGTGGCACTGACCCACAACCTCGACCTGATCACGGCTGTGCTGACGGATGCCAACGGCAACTGCACGCTCACCTTCCCGGCTCTCATGGCGGGTGAAACCTACGAGCTGGCCGCTTCCGCACAGAACTACCGTACGACCTTCACCACCATTAACGCAGTGGCTGGCGAAGGTGCCCGCGTCACCATCACCGACGTGGCAGTCACCAACAACGCACAGGCCGTGGCCAACGCCCACCTCACGCTGGATGTCACCATCGAGAATCGTTTCCCCGATGCCGCCACCAACACGGTCATCAACGCTGCCACCACCTCCAACCAGATCACGCTGACGGATGCCACTGAGACGGTTGGTACCGTGAACAGCGGCGACGAGCTTCACCTGACAGCCTCTTTCGCCCTTAACGTCAGCAATGCAATCTCTGATGGCGATATCGCTCCCATCAACTTCACCGTCAGCTATTTGAGCCAAGGCACAGCTGAAACCACCACCTACACCTTCAATCTGGAGTTGGTGGATGCTTTATTGGCTTACGTAAGCGACAGCCACGCTATTGTGGGAGGCAACAACGACGACATCATCAATCCGGGTGAGACCGTCACCCTCACCATCGTGGACGAAAATGTGGGCCATGCCACGGCACAGAATGTGGTTTCTGAACTTTCCACCTACTATAACCAGACCACCATCACCAATGGTGCCATCAACATTGGAACGGTGAACGCGCAGGCGCAATGCACCTCCACTTTCTCCATCAGCATTGGCGACAATGTACCGAACGGCACGCTCGTACCTTTCTATCACCACATCTACAGCACCTCCAACGCCGCTCTGACGAGAGTAGATACCATCTGGCTCGTGGTGGGAGAAGTGACCGCCACCGAGACTTGGGAGAGCGGTGACATGAGTCAGTTTGACTGGGTTTCCGAAGGCCAATACCCGTGGACAGTGGTGAACAGCGGTGCCTACGCCGGCACCTACTGCGCCCGTTCTGGAAACTACCATGTGAGCAGCAGCAACTCACAACTCGAACTCACCATCAACGCACCGATGGCTGGCGAGGTGAGTTACTACAGCAAAGTATCTTCCGAAAGCAATTACGACTTCTTCCGTTTCTATTTGGACGGAGTTCAGATGGAAGAGCGTTCTGGCAACGGCAGCTGGGTGTTCTCCTCATGGCCGATTGAAGCGGGTGAGCACACCCTCAAATTTGAATATGAGAAAGACTATTCGCAAAACAGCAACAGCGACTACGCTTGGGTGGACAACATCACTTTCCCGATGGGCGGCGAAATCGCTCCCGAACCGGAAGACCTCAACGACATCAGCCACAACGTGATCATCACTTCTGGCAACGGTGATGCTGATCTGAACCCTGGCGAGAGCATCGACCTTACCATCACCACTGAAAACCTCAGCGCCAACCCATTCATCAACCTCACCTCTGTGCTGACCACCAGCTCACCGTACGCTACCATCACCAATGCCAATGAGACCATCTCTTATATCGGACCCAACTCCACCGCTACCACCACCTACCACATCAACATCGATGCCAACACACCCGACAGCACCCTGATCACTTTCAACCACACCGTTTCCGATGGCACGGTCACCAGCCCCGTTTATCTGGTTTCCGTCATGGCCGTCGAGGTGCCCATCGCAACGCTGGAGAAAATCAGCGACAGCTACATTATCAGTGTCGGCAACAGCGACAACACCATCGACCCGGGTGAAACCGTGGTACTCACCATCGTGGATGCCAACACCGGTCGTGCTGACGCCCCCAACGTGATTTCTCAGCTTTCTACTTATTACACACCCGCAGCAGTGGTCAACGGCACCATCAACGTCGGCACCATCCAGGCGGGTGACCAGTACGCTTCCGACTTCACCATCAACATCGACGCTAACGTGCCGGTGGGTACTATCATTCCTTACGTACACCACATCTTCAGCACCACCGATCCGAACGCCGACCGCACCGACACCATCTATCTGACTGTCGGCAGCACCGAAGCCATGGAAGATTGGGAAACCGGCGACTTCACCCAGTTTGAATGGGAGAACAACAGCCAGTACCCGTGGACCATCGTGAACGATCCCAACGAAGCCATCGGCGGCAGCTACTACGCCAAGTCGGGCAACGCCGGACGTAGAAATACACAGTCCGAGCTCGAACTCACCATCGACTGTACCGATGGTGAGATCAGCTTCTTCTCGAAAGTTGCGGCAAGAGCCAACTACGGTTACTTCCGTTTCTACATTGACGGTGTACAGCAGTACGAAGTCAGCAACGGTGTGCAAAGCTCCGGCGGCTGGAATGCCACCTACACCGACACTTGCACATGGCAATATCATGCCTTCCCCATCACGGCAGGTACCCACACCATCAAGTTCGCTTACGTCAGAAGCAACAGCGGACAGAACGTAGCCTACGGTTCCGACTGTGCCAAGTTGGACAACATCATCTGGCCGACCAACGATGGTGGCGGCATAGCTCCCATGCCGGAAGGCATCCTCATCACCGCTGCCGGCTTGAACGCCAACAGCACCGGCAATGAGTTGGAGACCGCCAACTTCGACGTCACCATTGAGAACAACAGCACTGAGGCCATCAACGATGTGACCCTCACCCTCACCACCATCTCCTCTGCCCTCACCCTCACCGATGCCACTGAGACCGTCGCCACCATCGCGGGCGGACAGGTACTCGACCTCACCAGCATCTTCGCAGGCCAGATTGGAGAAGTGGCCGACGGCACGCTCATCAACTGCACTGTCATCGCCGACTACTTCATCAACGAAGTGGCCGAGCAGCAGACCTACACCTTCAGCTTCATCGCTCATGCAGGTTGGGCAGATGACATCGACCACAATGTGGAAATCACTGTTGGGAATGGCGACACCGAAATCAACCCGACCGAAACCATCGAGGTGACCATCACCACTGAGAATCCCGGCATGGTTGATTTGTCCAACATTTCCTCCACCCTCACCAGCAACTCACCTTACGTCACCATCACCAATGCTGACCAGACCATCACGACCATTGCCGCTAACGGCACTGCTACCACGGTCTTCACCATCGAAATCGCTGCCAACACTCCCGACAACACCACCATCAGTTTCTTGCATACCGCTGATGCCGGCGTACACGGTTCCGACAGCTACTCCTTCACCATCACGGTGCTGGAGGCCGCAGTGGTGAACCTCAACGATGTGAACCATAACTACACCATCGTGACGGGCAACGGCGACGCCGATGTCAACCCGGGCGAGACCATCCAGGTCAGCATCTATACCCGCAACGACGGGCGTGCTGACGCTCACAACGCCGTTTCCACGCTCACCTGCGACTCACAGTATGCCACCATCGCCAATGGCACCCAGACCATCGGCACCATTGCTGGTTACGCGGTCGCCAACACGCAGTTCTCTGTGCTGATTGACGCTGACACCCCGGATGAAACCGTGCTGACCTTCACCCACACCATGACCAGCGATGAAGACACCTGCTCGGTAGAGTTCACCGTCACGGTGGTGGAATTCGACGGCTTCATCACCTTTGTGGAGACCAGCTACACGGTGAGCATCATCTCCGGCAATGGCGATAACGACATCAACCCGGGCGAAACCATCAAGGTGACCGTGTATAGCCGCAACGACGGTAACATGGCCGCACAGAATGTCGCCTCCACGCTGATGAGCACCTCAGGCTACGCATCCATCGAGAGCCCGGTGGTCAACTTCCAGGCCGCTGTTCCCGGTGCCACCCTTACCTCACAGTATGACGTGGTCATCGATGCCCAGACTCCTGGTCAGACCGTCATCCCGTTCACTCACCTCATCACCGATGGCGACAACACCGCCTCCTACGAATTTGAGATCACCGTCATCTCCGGTGTGGGCATCAACGAAAACGGAAGCATCAGCCTCATCACAGTCTATCCGAACCCGACAACGGGTCTCACCCACGTACAATGCGAGAACCCCGATGCACAAGAGCTGCGCGTGTATGACGTGTATGGCCGCATGATTCAGAGCCAGACCATCAACAGCGAGCTCACCGACATCGACCTCACCAGCTGTGCCGACGGCATGTACTTCCTGCGCATCTTCCACGGCGAACAAGTTTTGGGAACCGTGAAGATTGTCAAGAGATAATGTAAACTGACCCATCTGATGAAGAGAATCCTCACCATCGCCCTCCTGCTGCTGGCTTTCGCCATCGCACCTGCCACCGCACAGGTCGTCACCATTGACGAATGCCAGCAGTGGGCTGTGGCACAATCTTCCTCGAATCTGCAAAAAGAGCTGAACGAACAGTTGCTCCAAGTGAAACTGAACGACGTCTCCTCGCACTACTATCCCACCCTGCAGATTGATGGTGCCATTGGCTATATGTCGCCCATCACCCAACTTCCTGAAGAGATAGCCGCCGATTACGGCATCGCCGCCCCACGGCACGACCTCTACAACGTGTCGCTGAACATGCAGCAAGTCATCTTCGACGGACTGCAGGCCAGCTACGGAAGGAAACGTGAAAAGCTCCTCAACAACAACGAAATCAGCAAGTTGGACTTATCTATCGCCCAGCTGAAAGAACAGATCATCAATATGTATCTCAATCTTTTAATTATTGACAAACAGATTGAGATTTTATCGAATGTAGAGAAGATTTTCCAAGAGCAATCTGACCAGCTGAAAGTCTTGTTGAAAGCGGGAGTGGTGTATGCCAACTCCATCGCCCAGCTGGATGTGGAGGGTCTGAAAATTCAGCAGCAGAAAGACGAGATGTTAGCCAACCGCGAGTCGCTCATCTCTTCCCTCTCCATTCTGACAGGTAAAGATTTGTCGAATGCGGAGTTTGTGCAGCCCGAACTGCCCAACGTAAGCTACGATTTGGGTTCGTCACGTCTCGAGTTCTCCATCTTCGAAAACACCATCAATTCATTAGAATACCAGCGCAAACTGCACATATCAAAAAGCTTGCCCAAATTGGCCTTCATGGCCATCGGCGGTTACGGCCGCCCCAACTACAACCTGTTGAGCAACAAGGCAGACTGGTTCTATGTGGTAGGGTTGAAATTCAACGTTCCACTGATTGATTGGGCCAAAACTAAGGGCGTAAGTGATATTATTGTGTTGCAAAAGTCCATTTTGGAAAGCCAGCAGGCGGATTTCACCAAGGGGAATCAAATCGCCATCCAAGAAAAAATCAATGAGATCAAACGTATTGAGCACCTATTGATTTTGGATGCTGAAATCACACAGAAGTATCAGGAAATCAGAGAGACCGCCAATACGCAGTTACTCAACGGAACCATCACCGCTATGGACTACATCAAACTGCAAAACGACGAGACCCTTTCCATCACCGCCCGCGAGGTGCACACCATCCAATTGCTGAAAGCCAAATACGAACTGATGGCGTTAAAGGGGCAACTTTAATCATATTCGCCATTTTTTAGCGTTATAATCAACATGAGACGATTAATCCTTTTGATGGCAATTTGGGCTGGCTGCCTCACAAGCATCCAAGGGCAGTCGTACACTGTCACCATCAAGGGGATAGCAGATTTTGCCGCTAATGAGGAGATTCGTTTAGTGACTTTTGAAGATTTAGCCACCTACAAAAGTATGGTGGCCGCCACCGACAAGATTGACGCGAAAGGGCATTTTTTACTGACTTACAACATTATACGTCCAACATTAGTACAATTGGTCATCCGCACTTCAAGGGCTGAATTTTACATCGAGCCGGGAAGAACCTACGATTTTACCATCGATATGGATCCGGAGCTATTCAACCTCATTGACCCGATGTCGTATGGAGGTTTTCTGCAAATCCGCAACAACGACACCACCCTCACTGAGGACATCAATCTGAAAATCAATCGTTTTGAAAGAGTATTTGAGAGCGCTATTGACTATTATTCCCCTAATATCATCAGCGACATCACATCGGTAGAATATGATAGTATCAGCGATGCTGTCAGCCGCAGATTTCCGATCCAGTACAGTCCCAACAATTTTTACAAATCTTACATCTATTATACGCTGGCCTCACTCGAGAGAGTGGTGCTGCAAAAAAACACGGATTCTCTCTATCGCAAATATTTGGACAACGAATATCTGCTCTACTTCAACCCTGCCTACATGAACTTTTTTAACGAATTTTACGACCATTATCTCACCACTTCACCCCGAATCAATCAGAAAGAGCTATTGAACTGCATCAATCAGGAAGGCACCTACCGACCGCTGTTCAATTTAGTAGGAAAAGATCCTTATTTGGTGAATGAACGAATTCGCGAGCTGGTCATCATCGAGGATTTGGCTGAAATTTATGAGAATAAAAAATTCAACAAAAAGAATATTGAACATATTCTCGAAGAGATAGCTGCGACTACACATTTTTCTGAACATCAAATCATTGCAAAAAATACGCTGGATGCATTGAAACCTTATCAGGATAGTAAAGCAATGAAATTTGAGGGGATGAAGACAGCCAGTGGAGCATCTTTTAATATCGAGGATTATAAAGGGAGATGGCTTTACGTGCAGATTTTCAATACTACCTGCGAAGATTGCATTCGTGAAATGATGATTATCAAAGATTTACAGCAAAAATACAAAGACAGTATCACATTTGTAAGTCTTTCTATTGATTTCAACTTCGGACATTTCATCCAGTTCAAGGAGCACTTCCCACAATTTGACTGGACTTTCGTGCATTTCGACCACAACTATCAGTGGATTGATGACTTACAGATCACAACATTGCCCGACAATCTGCTGTTTGCGCCGGATGGGACGCTGGTGAAAAGAGAGGCTCCCGACATCACCACGCAGTTGCCACTCTACTTGGCACGTCTGTTCCATCAGACGGAGGAGGAGGAGAATATACCGCTCAATCAGAACAAAAAACCGTAATTTTTTTCATGAATCATATCGCAAGCATCGGCAATATCCGCATTGGCGAAGGCGAACCCATTGTGGTTCAATCGATGACCAATACCAACACCAACGACATAGAGGCCACCGTAGCGCAAGTGATACGGATGGCGGAGGCAGGCTGCCAGATGGCCCGCATCACCGTACCCTCGATGAGAGAGGTGGAATCGCTCAGAGCCATCAAGGAGGCCTTGCGGGCTCGCGGCTACCATCTGCCTTTGGTGGCCGACGTTCATTTCAAGCCACAGGTGGCCGAAGCGTGCGCCGCTATTGTGGAGAAGGTGCGGGTGAACCCCGGCAACTTCGTGGACAAGCGCAATTTCAACCAGTTGGACCTCACCGACGAGGAGTATGCCGCCTCGGTGCAGGCGATGGCGGAACGGGCAAAACCGCTGTTTGAGATCTGCCGGCAGCACGGCACCGCCCTGCGCATCGGCGTCAACCACGGCTCATTATGCGACCGAATCGTGAGCCGTTACGGCAATACGCCGCTCGCCATGGCCATGTCGGCGATGGAGTGGATTGATATCTGCCAACAGTTTGACTATCATAACATTGTACTTTCCATGAAGTCGAGTAACGTCATCACCATGATGGAAGCGACGCGCCTGCTGCACGACAAGATGACACAAAACGGCACGGTCTATCCCCTGCATCTCGGAGTCACCGAGGCGGGTGCGGGCGACGAGGGCCGCGTGAAGTCGGCGGCCGGCATCGGTGCGCTGCTGCTGGACGGCATCGGCGACACCATCCGCGTATCGCTGACCGAAGCACCCGAAGCGGAGATTCGTCCCGCAACCATTCTCGCTCATCTGCAAGAAGAGAGTCAGAAAATTCGGCTTTCCAACAAAGATAATCTACTGAAAATCAACTGTTCACAAAATGATAGAGAGAAATGGATGATGGTATGCGCCGCCCATGCCGGTCACGAACTGCTACACCATCCTTTCAAAGAGTTGGAGATTGAAAACGACCGTTTCTCACAAGAAGAGTGCCAATATCTTTCCGAGTTGATTTTGCAGGCCTGCCGCATCAAGATGACGCGGACGGAAATCATCTCCTGTCCGTCGTGCGGCCGCACCGAGTACGACATACAGGGCACGTTGGCGAAGGTGAAGGAGCGGTTCAGCCACTATCCGGGACTGAAAATCGGGGTGATGGGCTGCGTGGTGAACGGCCCGGGCGAGATGGCGGATGCCGACTATGGTATTGTGGGGGCTACGCACGGCAAAGTGGCGGTGTATCGCGGGAAAGAGCGGCTCACCGCACCACTGGAGGTAGAGGAAGCGCTGTCGTATTTGGAGAAATTGATAACAAGTCATTAAATAATACTCAAGCAATCGCTTTGCCCAAACTCATTTTTTTGTATTTTTGCCAAAATCAAATATATTAAAATCATCCACAATAATGAAAAAAATTTACACTCTATTGCTTTGTCTTTCGGTGGTCACACTATGGGGACAAGAATTTGATTATGAAATAGATGGAATGGAATGCACCACCATCACGGTGGGCAAGAAAGCCTCTGCTGATGGCAGTGTGATGACCTCGCACACCGACGACAGCGGTCGCAGCCGCACCAACATCATGGTGGAGCCTGCCGCCGACCATGCGCCGGGCGAGATGGTGACGTTGTACAAGCGCAAGGCTTGTCCGTCGGGCACCGCCCCGATGCCGAGCTACTGCTACGAGGAGACCGGCAAAATACCGCAGGTGGCACACACCTACCAGTACCTCAACACCGCCTATCCTTGCATGAACGAGCACCAGCTGGCCATCGGCGAATCGACTTTCGGAGGCCGTAGCGAACTGAAGAGCGATGTGGGCATGATTGACTGTCAGATGCTGTGTGCCCTGATGCTGCAGCGTTGCACCACCGCGCGGGATGCCATCCGCACAGCCGGCGCGCTGTTGAAAGAGTACGGCTGGATTGACGGCGGCGAGTGCCTCACCATTGCCGACAAGAACGAGGTGTGGCATTTGGAGATTGTTGGTCCCGGCAAGGGAAAGATGGGAGCTGTTTGGGCGGCTCAGCGTGTACCCGACGACCATGTGGGAGTGAACGCCAATGCCTCCACCATCCGCGAAATCAACCTGAAAGACAAAGACTACTTCATGGCCTCCGACAACGTGTACAGTGTGGCCGAGGAGAACGGCTGGTACGACAAGAAGGAAGAGACCTTCCGGTTCGCCTACGCCTATGCGCCCGACAGTCGCCAGCACATGGCCTGCCGCCGCAGAGAGTGGCGCGTGTTTGACCTGCTCGCCCCCTCGCTCAAGTTAGATCCCAACATGGAGAACTACCCCTTCTCAGTGAAGCCCGACTCGCTGGTGAAGCTCTCCGACATGGTGCGCGTGTTCCAAGATTACTATGAAGGCACCGAGTACGACATGCGTAAAAACCTGACTGTGACCGACAAAGAGGGCAAAAGCGTGATGTCGCCGCTGGCCAATCCGTTCATGAAGAGCGACGAGCTGAAGCTGCACAAAATCAATGGTGGCTGGCACGAGCACGGCGAGCGCAACATTGCGGTATGGTTCACGGTGTATGCCACCATCTTGCAGTGCCGTGCCGACCTGCCCGACGAGGTGGGCGCGCTCTGCTGGTTCTGTCTCGACAACGTGGCCTCCTCGGTATATGTGCCCATCTACGCCAACTGCACCGATCTGCCGGACGAGTACGAGACCTGCGGCCGCGAAACCGGTTTCAGCCGCGATGCCGCCTGGTGGGGATTTAACCGCCTGGGGACCCTCGCCTGCCAGCGCTGGGGCGACATGCGGAAATACATCAACGCCGCATGGCAGCCCATGCAGAAAGAGTTCTTCGACAACCAGGCAGCCACCGAGCAGCAGGCCCTCCAGCTGTTGGAAAAAGACCGCGCAGCAGCTATCCGTTTCCTCACGCAATACACTAATAATCAGTGCAAGACCGCATTAGACAAAGCTTGGGAGACCGGCGACCTCATCTGGACCAAGTTCGACGGGGCGTGGTAAGGAAATCCCCATTTTCATTGTAAATTTGCACCCTGAAAGAAACGACAGAACTATGGCGAAAACTCTTTATTTTCTTGGTATCGGAGGAATTGGGATGAGCGCGTTGGCACGCTTTTTCATGCAACGCGGCGACACTGTGTACGGCTACGACCTCACCCCATCACCCATCACCCAAAAGCTGGAAAAAGAAGGTGCACATATCCATTATACGGAAAATGTCAGCGCGATTCCCCCGCACGTGGACTTTGTGGTCTATACCCCGGCCGTACCTTCTACCCATGCCGAACTGGTTTATTTCCATCAACATGGCACGCCCGTCTATAAGCGCTCGCAGGTACTGGGGCATCTGGCCCAGGGGCATTCCACCCTCGCGGTGGCCGGCACCCACGGCAAGACCACCACTACCGCCATGCTTGCCCAGCTGCTCGCTCCCTACCGCCACCTCCTCGCCTTCATCGGCGGCGTGGCCAAGAACTTCGACAGCAACGTCATCCTCACGCCCGACTACGACACCGTGGTGGCCGAAGCCGACGAGTTCGACCGCTCCTTCCTCACCCTCTTCCCCACCCTCGCCATCATCACCTCGCTCGATGCCGACCACCTCGACATCTATGGCGACCGCCAGCACCTCGTGGAGTCGTTCCAGCTCTTCGCCGACCAGACCGACCGCGACGGGCACCTGCTTATCCACGAGAAGGTGGCCGACCAGATCAGTCATCCCCATAAACTCATCTACGGCACAGGCGAGCATTGCGACTTCCGCATCGCCGACATCGTGCTGGGCGACTGTCAGGCACATTTCACCCTGCATACACCCGACGGACAGCAGTTACCTGTAACCATCGGAGTGTCAGGCACTCACAATGTGCTGAATGCCGCCGCTGCCGTGGCCGCCGGACATCTCATCGGTCTGACACCCGCTCAGATACAGGAGCGCATGGCCGCTTTCTGCGGGGTAAAGCGCCGTTTCGACTACCGCATCCGCCGCGACGGCCTCATCTACATCGACGACTACGCGCATCATCCCGAAGAGATCCGTGCCATCCTGAATGCGGTGAAGAAGCTCTATGCCGACAAGGAGCTGACGGTCATCTTCCAGCCGCACCTCTACACCCGCACCCGCGACTTCGGGTCGCAGTTTGCCGAGGTGCTTGCCCTTGCCGACCGTGTCATCCTGCTCGACATCTACCCGGCCCGCGAGAAGCCCATTCCGGGCATCACCTCGCAGTGGCTGTTGGATATGATCCACTGCGACCGCAAGATACTGATTACCAAGGAGGAAGTGGTTCCCTATCTGCGACAAAACCGCCCGCAGGTGCTGCTCACCGTAGGGGCCGGCGACATCGACCGGCTGGTGGTACCCATCAGCGAGAGCCTGTAGGGATCAATGAACAATGTACAATGAACAATGAACAATTGGCAATTGACAATGAACAATGTGCAATTGACAATGGATAATTGACAATGTAGAATGAATTGGGTCAGGAAATTTCTCCGAAAAACGGACGGAATGAGCAGTAGCAGGCTTGTCCACAACAGGTTACGACACGAGCAAATCAGATGATTGGCTATAAATTGCGATATGCAAAACATTGAATATCAGCATTTTACCCCCCCCCCATGTTAATAAAAATTTTTACTCCAAACCCTTGTAAATCAGAAAATAATCTGTAAATTTGCCCCGTTGTATTTTCAAATTCTGTTGAAGGGATTGGTGAGGGGATGGCGATTTGAATAAAAGAGTAAAATAGAAGGCCCCATAACCTAAAAAAAACAAATATGAAAGGAAAACTGTTTCTTGCCCTGTGGATGACCTTTATCATCGGCATCACTTGCGCACAAACCCCTGCTCGCCTCAGGGTGCTTAACCATGTGCCCGACAGCTGCCAATCCATCCATCTATTCTACCCCGACCTGCTGGCAGAGCAAATTGACCTCGCCGACATAGAGCGCGACCATGTGTTAGACAGCCTTTTTTCAGATATTTTTTCTGAAAATCAAAAATCATTTGAAAACACCATCTATCAGGTCATCAGGAGTTGTGTGAGGAAAGATGATGCGATAGGCGTGGACTTCACTGCTGCCATCGCTTTCGTCAATGGCCGTTTTCTGCTCATCCCTCTCAACAACGAGAAGAATTTTGAAAAAGCGATGTCGAAATTGGACAAAAAAAGCATGTCTTTCCAGTCCAAACGCGGTCCCAACCACATCAAATACCGCTATGGCACACAGAAAAACGAATCCTTGATGACAAGTTTCCTTTCGGTTATGTGCACCAATGATCTCGCCATTGTGGATTTGACCGGACTGTTCTCGAGAGCATTTTTCCCCGAAATCATGTCGGATGCAGAGGGATTGCTCACTCCTACCCACTTCACGGAAAGCGGAATCTGCCAAACATTGCTAAGCCAAACCGCTGCAGCCTATTCTGGATTCTCCAACAAAACTTTGGAAGAATCCATATTTTACGGCTCAATATGGGCAAGGACGTTACGGAATACAACTGTTTTAAGGGATACGGACACTCCCCTCACCATATATTCACATTCTGAAGTGGGGAAAGACAAAATAAGCATTGTAAATGACGTGTATTATGCTTATTATCAAAAAAATCCTTTTATTTTTGACAATACAAAAAAACAGCCCGATGTTTTGTTGAAACTGCTGTCCTACGTGGGGGATGGTGCGGAAAGCATTGTTGTCGGTTCACTGGAAGAAGCCGACAGATTCGGCCCTTCCGCCAAGCCCAACCTATATGACTATTTGCAACCGGTGAGATTTTCAGATCCTGCCATTCTCATCAGACAAGGACCGTATGTGAAGGCAGAATATGCTGAAGGGCGTTATCTCATCATGGGCGCTGCCAACGAACATCAGGATTTGGGCTCATTGGTAAGGGATTTTGTAGAGAAAAACAATCGCGATATTGACAGCAACCGCTATGATGAGTATTCATACTACGAGGATTCTATAAGTGGGAAGAAGAGTGTTGTTCACGGGCGAAACGGAGAATGGGAGCAATACACCATCATCACCAAAAGCAATGATGTTTTTGTTTACGATGAAGAAGGGGGATCGTGGAGTCACATAGATGACTACGCCTACATTGTGTCAGAAAACGGCATCCTCTTCTACACCAACGATTCAACTATGTTCGACAATATTCGCCATCCACGAATGCCGGAAACGCTTCCTGTCGATCTCATGCTGCAGTCGTCTTTGTACTGGATTGCTTTCATAAATCCAAATAGCACAGGAGTATCCGAAACCGAAACGCAAGAAGATAATGCCGTTTCTCCTCTCAAGAGTTTAGACTTTTGGATACAGGGTAACCAAAATCATGTTGACTTTAAAACCAAAGCTGGTCTGGAGCACGGCATCGTGTACGAGTTCCTCAAAAGCATACGGGTGCCTCCGATAATAGAGGAAGGAGAATACTAAAAATCCCCATCAAAACAATCCCATTATGAAGAAAATCGCCCTTATCTTTTTCCTGCTCGCCGCCACTGGCGCTTTCGCGCAGGACTTGCTGGTCCCGGAATCGTATGGCATTTATGGTTATGACGGCTATAATGAATTGATTCTTAACAAACTACTCCCACCCGATAAAAATTCATACACCAACAAACAACGTGACGCCATCGGAGAGGGATCCTATAAAACATTCTACCTTTGTGCGCCTTCCTTCTCCGAAGAGTATGCCTTTTGTGTGACCGAAGAAGAGATTGTGTACAAACGTGCTCAAGAAAGCATCTGGCACGCGTTACAGAAGCCCAATCCATCGGCTGTCGCGGTATCCACTTTCACCATGAAAGTGACGGAATCAGAGAGCCAACAACTGAAGGATTTGTTCGAGCATGCCACCATGACTGCCTCTTTCTTTTCAAACCGTTTGGGGCTGGATGGCACAACCTACTATTTCAATTCGGGTGGGCGCCTGGCATCCGTATGGTCGCCCGACGAAGGGCGTACGGCTCGTTTGGTGAAAATGGCCGACAGCATCTGCTATGCCGTGCGGCATCAGGACAGGGATGTGCTGATGCGACAGCTAAAAGTGTGCAGAGAACTCACCGAAGAGTTCAAACGTGAATATCCACCCTGCTACTTAACTACCCGCGAACCTTTCGTTTACCAGCCATACGATAACGGGGGGCAGAGTTGCGTTATTTCAAATAATATTAATTTTTCTATACTCAAGCATTTCGACCAGCCTGTTGACGACAACATTATGGCAGCCTTTTCCCAAAACTATCGCGACAGCATAACCGTTTGGAGTTGTGAGGTACTCCTCACTGATGAAAATGCCTTTTTCTATGTGGAAATCAACGCCCCCTACCACTACCAGCCAGAATGCAGGATCAATCACGAAGGCCACTCCTACTGGATAATACTTCCCGAACGACTCTGTCGGCGTGAAATCATTTTGTCGGCACTAACACTACAAGGCAACAGCTACCTCTACCGCCTTGATGAGAATCTGCACTGGCAGGAGGTGGAGGAGTAATTTTTTTACATTTTTCAGTAGAAAAAACTTTTTTTACTGAAATAATAGTATCTTTGCACCCTAAAATTCTACTACCTATGCCTAAGATTTTTGAATATTTTGGATTGATTTTCTATTTTTACTCAAACGAACACGAACCCATTCATGTGCACGTAAAACACGGTGATCAGGAGAGTATTTTTGAACTAATTCTAATGAATGGAGAATTGGAGCGAATTGATGTTCGCGAAAAGGCTGGCATGGAATCTTTATCAGGTAAGGATCAGCGAATTGTGGAAGAATTCATTAGAAAATACAATAAAAACATCATCCAAAAATGGGTGAAGTTTTTCGTGATGAAACAGACAGTAAAAAGCACAAATATAACCACTAAATTATAAAAATGGAAGGACGCCTCTTTATTGTAGAAGCAACAGATGTGGGCAATCTGCGAATCCAGTTGGTTTTCAATGACGGTTTTTCTTCCATTGTGGACATCGGTGACTTTATCAGGCGACATCCACACCCCCAATACAACAAGTATCTTGATCCAAAGAAGTTCCGTACATTTTCCATCGAAGAAGGGAATGTGGTATGGGGCCGCAACTGGGACCTAATATTCCCGATAGAGCAGCTCCGGGCTGGACATTTGGAGTAGTCCTCCCCTTCACCCTCTCATTGTGAATACATACTTATAGAATACTATCGATCAGCTTTTTGCGCAGCGCTTTCAGCTTGGCAAGCATTGTATTCCCTTTACGCTCATAGCAGCGGAAACGGCACATACTCAGCCATTTGATGGCGGCTTTCTTCCATTCATAAAAAGGAATAAAGGTCAAAAAGGCCACTACCACCGCGAGGATACCAATCCACCATTTGGTGAAGATCATGACGAGGATGAACAGTATCAGGTACCACAAGCGGAAGAAGATGAGGCCGGGCACGAAGTTCAAGGTGGAACGGAACATCGGGTCCTCGAGATTGCGCTTGAGGAACTGAACCGCCTGGAACGGAATGATATTGCCCAAGAAACCCACCAGCGCGAAGGGGGCGGTGAGCAGAAGCAGCAACCCCTTCCCTACCACGTTGCCGCTGGTGATGGGGCGTTCCAGCTCCCAGTCGCGGAGGCGCAGCTGCTTCAGTCCGGCGGCATACTCGGCGGTGTCGGCCATCAGCTGCTCGTAACGGTCGGGATGCTCATCGCGCATACGCTCCAGCACAGCCACTAACTTCTTGTCCGACAACAGTTGCCGATAGGGCATACCAGCTTTGCGGTCGCGCTCGGTGCCGTGCAGCTCCATACCGTCGAAGGCGTGCGGGTCGGAGAGAATCGTGGAGCGGCACACCCTGAAAAGGGTCTCATACTGCGGATAATGCTCCTCATGGTCGGTCACATCAATACCAAGGGAGCGCACCGCCTCGCGGGCCTTCTCATTCATCTGGAGGAACGCCTTGTTGGGTTCGGCTTTGTAGAGTTCGTAAAACTCGCTGATGGCAAACGGCTCGCCGATCACCATCACCTGAGTTCCCCGCATATTGAAATAGTCGGTATAATAGACGTACATGGGCAGGATTTTGAAATCCAGCTGATAGTCAGACTTTTCGGCAGCGAGGAAGGCCACACGGGGAAATCCTTTTTTGAAGGTGTTGAAGAACTTGCCGGCCTGGTGCCCCGCCTCAGGAAACATGGTAAGAGTGCCGCCTTCGTCGAGGATGCTGGCGGCGAGGTCGAAGGTGTCGAGGTTGCTGCGGATATCGCTGCGGCCGCCGTCGCGAGAGCGGAAAGTGGGCAGAATTTTCAAGAAACGCAGCAGTCGCGCTATGAAATTCCCTTTTTTGAAAACGTCGCCACGGGCAATGAAAACCGGCTGCCGGTGATCCTTGTAAAGGTAGAGCATGGCCAGCGGGTCCATCACGGCATTGGTGTGGTTCGAGATGGCAAAAATGGGATATCCTTTCGGCGGCACATTCTCATACCCGATTACCTGTATCTTTTTATAATAGATATAGTTATGATCAATCCTAAAGAACCAATTTAAAAATTGATAGACGGGGTCGAATTGGTTGATTTTATCAAAACTTATCACAGCTATCCTTATTAATTCATCAATAAAAGTTAAGCCTTTTTGGTGGTGCAAAAATACGAAAAAGTTGGTTATATCTCTGATGGGATTTTTGCAGATTTATGCGCATTCGAGAATAAAATTTCACCAAAACTATTGGAAATGAGAAAATAATGTGTAAATTTGCACCGTCAACTTCACAAAGTGTGTGAATGGGCGAGGAAAAAAGTCAACAATAATATTAACCCCTTAAATATAATGCGTATGAAAAAAGTTCTATTTCTTTTCTGCTTGGCATTCACCTGCGTGATGCTTCAAGCACAGACGATTGTCTTTTCCGACAACTTCGACAGCTACACCGCTGGACAGAAACTGTGTTCGCAAAACAACACCAACTGGACCACATGGAGCAATGCACCTGGCACTTCCGAAGATGCAGTCATCTCCACTGAACAAGCCAACAGTCCAAGCAACTCACTGAAAATCACAGGGACTAACGACATCATCTACCGGTTTTCCAACCAGACTTCCGGTGTGTTCGACATTGACTTCAACTACTATGTCCCCTCCTCAGGAAGCGGCGCCTACTTCAACCTGCAGCACTATTACAACCCCGGCATTGAATGGGCCTTCGAGAGTTTTCTTTACAACAGCGGCACTGGCTACATCACCATCAACGGCAGCAACACCAACTTCAGTTTTCCGATCAACAGTTGGTTCCCCGTTAAAATCCATGTTGATTTGGACAACAACTCGGCGACTCTTACCGTGAACAATACAGATGTGATTACCTGGACGTTCAGCAACACCTCCGACAACACCAGCGGCATCTGTCAACTCGGTTCCGTCAACTTCTATGCCGGCGCACCCGATAACGGCAGCGGCACCTACTATGTGGACGATTTCGTCTTCTCAGAAATCAGCGCGGCCAACGACGGCAGCTTCGTCTTTTCACCTGATGGCGACATCAATGTAAGTGTCGGTCCCAACCTGCCCGGCACCACCAGTTACACCCTCAACCTGAGCAACCCCGGCGGCACGCCCGTCAACTACCGTATCGTGCCCGTTTATGATGTGGAGCCCAGCGTTGCCACCCTTGTCAACGACCTCACCCGCGCCGGTGCAGTAAGTGAGAACGGTATTCTGTTCGGCAGCACTTTTGCGGCCGCCGCCATCGGGTTCCCCGCTTCTGAACTCATCAGCCGCAATCTTATCGGCACATCACTGGAGAGTATCGAAGTCTATCTGACGAATGTCGATCTGATGCTCAACCCCAAGATCCAGATTTACGACATGAACGGCATCTTGGTGGACGGTCCCGGCGAGGTGATTTACGAGCAGTCCTTCAGCCCCGTCGAGGGCCAGAACATTATCGGGCTTAACACCCCCTACCTGCTCGACGGCCGCGACCTCTGGTTCGGTGTCTATTTCGAGCAGACGGAGGAGACCGCCGCGTCCGACACCCGTCCTGTCGTTGGCTGTGATGATGCCGTATCGCCCGACCCGTATGGCAACTGGTGCAAGACCTCTGTGGCATGGGGTCATCTCAACGCCGGTGCTAGTTCATCCTTAACTTACAACTGGGCCATCACCGGCCATGTTCATGGTGCTGGCATGAACCCGTGGATGAGCGTGGCGCCCACCGCACAAGGCACCATCGCTGCCAATGGCTCGGCACAGGCCACCATCAACTTCACCATCGACAACCAGCTACCTCATACCGGCAAGCTGTACGTCTATTCCGACGACCTCAACAACCAGCTTAACATCCTCAATGTCACGGTTTCAATAACCAATAGTGTGGAAGAGAGCGAGTCGATCCTCATCAGCATCTATCCCAATCCCGCCACCGATGTGCTGAACATCGCCTCTGAGAACATCAACCGCGTGGAAGTCTTCAATCTGGCCGGCCAGCGCGTTTGGGAAGGCCAATACTGCGAGAGCGACATCACCATTTCCACCAACGGCTGGGCACCCGGCACCTATCTGGTGAAAGTGACCGCCCAAGGTGCCACCAAAGTGGAGAAAGTGATTGTCAGATAACTATTTGTCAATATTCCATACATAAAAAAGGCACGGTAACACGTGCCTTTTTTTGTATCCATCTTATTCCATCTTCACCACCTTCCGCGTCACGCTGACGCCGCGGGCGAAATTGATTTTCACGAGGTAGGTGCCGGCGGGATAGGGCGTCAAATCCAATGTGGGTATTTGTGAACCATTCCCCACCAGATCCCCCAATTTCCGTCCCTGCAGATCGTACAATTCGATGTTCTGGTACCCGTACATATAGCCGCACACGGTGGTGGTGCCGTGGGTGGGGTTGGGGTAGAGATAGATGTCGCTTTCGCGGTTCCGGTAATAGTCGTCAATGCCCACCGTGTCGTCGGGAACGAAGGGCTGGGCAAACCGTGGATCGTGGTACAGAGCGAAGACTGCGTTTGAGTGCTCCGCATCTCCATTAACAACAACATCTTCACTGAATGCAATACTTCCTTTTATTTGAGGAGAGACTATAACAAAACCATTGTCATTCAAAATGGTAGGTCCTGTACCTATCATTTGATCCGGAAACGAAGTTATCGGTGTATAGTCTATAAAATCCCCACTGGTACACCATCTTGCCAATCCAAATTTTTTGTCGGAGAAATCTACACTTGCAGAAATGACTATTTGGTTGTTACTGACGGCAGGCTTCGCAAATGAGTTTTGTCCTAATACAGACAATGTGTTGTTTGGAATAATTGAATGACGTACATATGAACCATTATTTCTGTCAAATTCAACATAAAAACCCCGTGTCTGTTGCTCTGGCGCAAATCGGTCTATGAAATCGTCAGTATCGTTATTGAAATAGATCACGGAACCTGCATTGAAAAGGTCTTCTGCATCCCCACAAACAAATACTGAATTATCGTGTACAGAACTACCATAGAAGTGAGTCTGAGCAAAAATATCCGAAGATGCGACTCGAGTGTATGCTTGGTTGCACCAGACGACATTGCCACTCGTGTCGTATTTGATGATGAAGTTGCAATATGCTGCAGAAGAGATGTCGTTTATGGTCAGACAATGCGTGCTGTCCCACCATATATGCACGGGGTATTCGTGTAATTCTCCCCCTTGACCATTCAAATGCTGTGCCAAGCGCACATAACCCGATACATACATATTGTCATCCTCATCAAATGACATACCTTTGAAATAGGTATAAAAATACCGGTTTATGGTATCACATATATTGTATGACGGTGCAATTCCATCAGTGCTGTCCACAAGAGTTTTGGCAAACAGCAAGTCCCCATCAGGTGAGAATTTGTACAACATTGCATTATTCAAACACGATTGGGTACACGACGGATCCGCATTGCCCGGCAAATATATATCATACGTCTTGTCAGAATCACCATCCACCACTATGGTATAGGGGGCACTCTCAACGCCATAGTATTGGATAGGAGTGAATATGTAATAATTTCCGTCATTGTCAGTATGGCATGGCGTTGGTAAAACGCTATTGGTCAAAGACCCAACTAATCTATTGCCATATAATGATTCTCTTGAAAAAGTCTGTGCAAAATGATTGTCCAAAAGATTTCCATTCAAATCAAATTGTGCGAACCATGTCCAATGACCGAATGCGAAAGGCGGTTTCTGTATATTCTGTGGAATCGAACTAATTTGATACTTCGTAATCAAGGTATCCATATAATATAACCACGCATTGGCATTACTCCCATAAATTGAACAATCACCCGAAACAAACACTTTATCATCCACTACTTCCATCCATAGTGGAACAGCTTCACTATGACTGCACTTTACAACCTTATACCACTGCATATTTCCTGTCGTATCAAATTTCGCTAAAAGTGAAGGGCGCATGTGTCCATTAAGGACTTCTGCATCTGATGAAAAAGCAAAAGTATTGCCGTCAAAGGCAGCACTTCCCCCCATTGTGCCATACACATAGATGTTGCCCTCATCATCAAAGGCAGTATTAATGATCTTGTTATAGTAATCACCAGGAGAGTTTCCATCTTGTCCGGTCCAGTAGTGCGCCCATTTCCACTCGCCCTGGGCGGTGGCGGTTACATACAACAATGCCAATGCAAGAAAGGGGATAATGCGGTGTTTCATGATGGTGGGGATTTTATAGGGTGGAAGATGTGGGTGCAAAGATACGAATAAATTGAAAATTGAAAACCTTTTATTGCAATTCAAGAAAATGATGTATTTTTGCAGTCGTAAAAAATGCGTATTTACGCAAAAAAAACGAATAGAATTATGGAAGCCAAAAGAGAACGGTACATTTCATCCCTGCTGGAACGCAGGAACAACGGCTTGATAAAGATTGTCACAGGGGTGCGCAGATGCGGCAAGTCCTATCTGCTTTTCAATCTGTTCAAACGCAAACTGATGGAACTGGGCGTGCAAGAAGACCATATCATCTCCTTCGCTTTGGACGATTACCAAAACAGAGAATATCTTAACCCGGACAACCTGAACCAATATGTCAGAGCCAGAATTGTGGACAAGGACATCTACTACATACTTCTTGATGAAATCCAACTTGTGCCGAATTTTGAGTACCTGCTGAACGGTTTCCTCCATATCCCCAATGCAGACACTTACGTCACTGGTTCCAATTCAAAATTTCTTTCCTCAGACATTATCACCGAATTCCGTGGCAGAGGCGATGAGGTGAGGGTGTACCCCCTCTCGTTTTCTGAATTTTTGTCAGTGTTTGACGGCACTGAATCCGAAGCATGGAACAATTACCAAGTTTATGGAGGTATGCCAGGACTGCTGGCCATCAGCAGTGAAAATCGAAAAGCCTCCTATCTGCAAGCCCTGTTCTCTCAAACTTATTTCCAAGACATCATTTCACGCTATAACCTGCGCGGCAATGAGGAAATGGAGGAACTGATGAATGTGGTGGCCTCCACCATCGGCACTCTGACCAATCCACTGACATTGACCAACACCTTTATTTCTGAAAAAAAAATGCACATAACACGCGATACCGTTGCCTCATACCTGCAATATATGCAGGATGCATTTCTCATAGAAAAGGTCCAACGGTATGATGTGAGGGGCAGACACTATATCGGCACGCCCATGAAGTACTATTTTGTGGATGTAGGTCTGCGTAATGCCCGACTGAACTTCCGGCAGAACGACTACGGACATATCATGGAGAATGTCATTTATAACGAACTCAGGATGAGGGGGATGTCGGTGGATGTAGGAATGGTGGAAGTAAACTGCAAGGAAGACGGAAAATCGAAAAGAAAACAATTTGAAGTTGATTTCGTGTGCAACAGAGGCAGCCAGCGATACTACATACAATCCGCATACGCTTTGTATGACGAGGAAAAGCGCCAACAGGAGACAAAGTCCTTACGGCATATCAACGACTCCTTCAAAAAAATTTTAGTACAAAAAGACCCCATTCTTCCGTATTACGACGACAATGGTTTTCTCAATCTCAGCCTGTTTGATTTTCTTACGGATGAAACTGTTATAGACCGATAGGACAGACCTCAACAACGAGTCTAATTGCACTTCGTTTGAGTGGGGTTACCAGGAGTGTGTGCCTTTGGCACACGAAGCAAAATCACTCCCCCTTCACGAACTTCACGTCGGAGATGCCGGCTTCGGTTTCGATGTGGGCGATGTAGGTGCCGGCGGGGAGCTTGTGGATGTTGAGGGTGTGGCGCACGTCGCTGCCCGGCAGCACGGTGATGAGCTGCCCCTGCATATCGGTGACGGCCACGGACTTGATGGGGAAGCCCTCCTCGCTCTCGATGGTGATCCTGTCGGTGGCGGGATTCGGCCACAGCCGCACCTCCGGCTTCGCCCCCGTGTATTCCGGCACCTTCACGTAGGGCACCAATAGTTCAGGGTCGTGCTTTAATGCGACAACAGCACTGGACCGTTCTGTGGAGCAATTCACAGAAACTCCGTTTCCGAAAATGACTGGGGCTTGTGCAGTCATTCCAATTGCGAGGAACCCATTGTCATTGCTTGATAAGGAAGAGACTTCCAATGTATTGGAAGAATATATAGTGTCTGTATTTATGAATGTTCCGTCATCACACCACTCTTGCAGAGTCCGAGTATAAATATTTGCATTTGAATAGCCAATCACCCTATTTGATACACATGTAAGGTCTTTTCCGGAAACCGCATTTGCAGCAGGGACTATTCCGTGTAAAATGTAATTTACATTGGTGGCATTGTATTTTGCAAAAAAAGATATGTCTGATCTGGCTGTTTGAAAACGATGCAAGTAGTTTTCTTCTTGGTCAAAGTATATGAGTGAGTAATTATCCGCATTGTATGCGCCAGTTCCCATAATATATATGTTGTTGTTATAAAAGAAATTGTTATACCATAAAACATTAGGGCACCCTTCATCTGTATTGGGGTTTTTCCGTGTATATATCTGGTTACTCCACACCACCTGTCCATCTGTATTATACTTGATGACAAAATTGGCAGATCCTGCGGATGAAATATCATGGATGGTGAGATAGTGGCTATCGTCCCACCAGATGTGGACAGGATAATCGTGCAGATTCCCGCCATAGGAAACTGTATTCAGCCCCAATTTAATGCCACCAGAAAGGTACATATTGTCCTCTACATCAAAAGAAAGTCCGTATAAGTGACATTCAAACTGAGGATTGATGCTGTCTCCGGTTAATTCGTATGGGGTTGCTATACCGTCGGTATGTGGCACCAGCAGGTGGGCAAAATCCAATGTCCACGCGGGTGTAAACTTATAATGCATAGCATTACTAATTGCCATATCTGTATTTCCTGGCAAGAATAGATTATACATCCTATTTGTGTCGCCATCTACCACTATAGTATATGGGTGATCCTCTGTCCCACCATAATTAAAATATGTGAACACATGAATATTTCCTTGACTGTCAACGTGAAATGGACATGTTCCTGCCAAATGAGAGCATAGACATTCAGGAGCTTGAATGTAAGTCGAACCATTTGGGTGAAGTTCTCTTGTAAATGCCTCCACAAAGTGATTCTCAAGCAAATTACCATCTTTGTCAAGAGTGGCAAAGAAAGTGTACCGGCCCGGACGGAAGGGGAACTGCCGCTCCTCTGCCGGAATATTGTGTACCTGCGTGCCCGTGATTAGTGTGTCCATATAATACAACCATGTAGAATTGTAATAGTACTCCACACCTTCTAAAGCAAAAGTACTGCCTGAAATAATAATCTTGTCATCTCTCACCTCCATCCATAACGCGTCCGCGTTCCCTTCGCTTGATTTTACCACCTTGTACCAGAGCATATTGCCCAAAGTGTCAAATTTGGCCAACAGAGTGGAACGGACATTTTGGGAGAGCGGCATCGGTTGCGAACAGAATTCGAAAGGTTCCCCATCAACGATAGGATTGTTGCCCATGCTACCATAGACGTACAGGTTGCCCTCATCATCAAAGGCAGTGTTGGTGATGTAATTGTGATAATCGCTCTGGTTTCCATCTTGTCCGGTCCAGTAGTGCGCCCATTTCCATTCGCCTTGGGCGGTGGCTGTCGCAATCAACAATACGAATGCAAGGAAGGGGGTAATGCGGTGTTTCATAATGGTGGGGATTTTATAGGGTGGAAGATGTGGGTGCAAAGATACGAATAAATTGAAAATTGAAAATTGAAAACCTTTTATTGCAATTCAAGAAAATGATGTATTTTTGCACAAAATTTGCAATATAAATATAGTAGAACAGCTTTTCGATGAATACCAACCCGTAAAGCTGAGAATTTGGCAACCTTCACAAATACAAATTTCAAGGCCTATCTTATCACTATAATCAACTCACATTCCCATGACCACCCAGAAAAATATCCGAATCGACGATTTCGACTACCCGCTGCCCGACGAGCGCATCGCCTTCTACCCCAAAGAGTCACGCACAACCTCGAAACTGCTGGTGTATCACCGTGACAATCACGAGATTACCGACAGCAACTTCGCCGCGCTGCCCGACTTTCTCACCCCCGACATGATGGTGGTGTTCAACGACTCGAAGGTTATCCATGCGCGGCTGCTCGTGAAAAATGCCACCGGCGCCGCCATCGAGATCTTCTGCCTTGAGCCGCTCACACCCACCACAGAACTGTCCGCCGCGCTCGCCCAAACCGGTCCCGTGACGTGGAAATGCTTCGTGGGCAACGCCAAACGGTGGAAACAACCCCTCTCCTTCGAGGTGGCGGTCAACGGGCACAACCTCACCGTGACCGCCGAGAAAGGCCGCCAAGTGGAAAATGCCTTCGAGGTACACTTCAGCTGGCAAGACAAGGGCGTGTCCTTCGCCGAATGGGTGGAAGCCTACGGCAAGACCCCGCTGCCCCCATACATCAAACGCCAGGCCGAAACCGGCGACGAGACCCGCTACCAGACAGTCTATGCCCACTACGACGGCTCGGTGGCCGCACCGACAGCAGGACTTCATTTTAGCAAAGAGTTATTGCAAGATATTGAAAATAAAGGAATTGAAACCGAATATGTGACGCTGCACGTCGGCGCGGGCACCTTCAAACCCGTCACCGCCGACACCATCGGCGACCACTACATGCACGACGAGCAGATTGTGATTCGCCGTGAACTAGTGGAACATTTGCTCCGCACCACCGACAAAAAGATTGTTGCTGTCGGCACCACCGTCACCCGCAGCCTCGAGTCCATCTTCATCATCGGCGCCAAACTACACCTCGGCCTCCCTAACCCGCTGCATGTGGAACAGTGGGAGGTGTATGAAAATCCCGCCATCAGCACCGTCAGCGTGGAAGATGCCTTGAAAGCGATCCTCCATTTTCTGGACGAAAATGCCCTGGAGTATGTCACCGCCTCCACCTGCCTGATGATCGTGCCGTCGTACCCGTTCAAGATGATGCGGGCCATCATCACCAACTTCCATCAGCCCAAGAGCACGCTGCTGCTGCTCATCTCCGCCTACCTCGGTGACGCGTGGCGCGACATCTACCAACATGCCCTTTCGCACGAATACCGCTTTTTGAGTTACGGCGATGCCAACCTCTATATGGATTGATATTTTTCGTATTTTTGCCATCAAATTTGCAAGTATGAAAAAATATCTTCTTTTTGTTTTGTTGTTGGGAATGATGGGCTTAACATTTGCCCAGGATCGTGCCGATAGCATTCATGTGCATCACTATGATATTGTATTGAATATCACTGATTTCGATACTAAAATCGTTTACGGACATACCGATTTGCAGGTGGTGTCGAAGGTGGATGATTTGCAGTATGTGGATTTGGATTTGCAGCGGTTGGTGGTGGATTCACTGTGGATGAACGGCCAGCCGGCGAATGATTTCACCCATGAAGGTACGTTGCTGCATATCCCGCTCAGCCAGTCGTTGCAGCAGCATGACACCGTGCAGTTGCGCGTGTTCTATAGCGGCAACCCCGCCACCGACTCCTACTTCGGCGGCTTCTATTACTCGGGAGAGTACTGCTACAACCTTGGCGTGGCCTTCCGCGACCTGCCGCATGTGTTCGGCCGTGCCTGGTACCCATGTCTCGACTTTTTCACCGACAAGGCCACCTATACTTTCACTATTGAAACGGAGGCGGGCAAACGTGCTATTTGCGGCGGCGAACTGGTGGACAGCATCGCCACTGATACTAACACCACCATCTGGCGGTGGGAACTCAATGATCCCGTCTCCACCTATCTCACCTCCATCGCGGTCGGCAACTACATGCACTACGCCGACACCGTGCAGGGGCTGACAAGAGTCATTCCTATCGACATCTATACCCGTCCCTCTGAGTTCAACAAAATCGCCAACACCTTCACCCACCTGAAGGATGCGCTCCACATCTTCGAGTCGCGGTTCGGCCCCTATCCGTGGTGTCGGATCGGTTATGTGGGGGTGGCCTTCACCGGCGGTGCCATGGAGCACGTCACCAACATCGCCTATCCGCAGATGGCCATTACGGGCAACACCAACTACGAGTCACTGTACATCCACGAGTTCTCGCACATGTGGTTCGGCGACCTCGTGACCTGTCTGCGTGCCGAGGAGATGTGGCTCAACGAGGGATTTGCCCGCTACTGCGAGGCGTTGGCCGACGAGATGCTCTATCCTTCCGCCAACCCGCTTACCGACGGCTACAAGAAGAATATCCGCGCCCTCCACTCCAAGGTGCTCCGCAATGCCCATGTGGATGATGAGGGGTACTGGGCACTCGACTCCATGCCGCAGGAGGTCACCTACGGTACCACTACCTACGACAAAGGTGCTTTGATGATTCACACTCTTCGTAAATATATGGGCGACAGCGCGTTCTTCGCGGCTATCCCCGATATGCTCTCGGCTTTTGCCTACCAGAATATCTCCACTCTCCAGCTGTTCGACTTCCTGTCGGCACACTGTGGCACCGACCTGCACGCTTTCCGCGAGGCGTGGATCTCACAGCCAGGATTCCTCCATTTCTCCATCGACTCCATCCGTCCCACTGAAACAGCCGGCGAATATCGGTTCTATGTACGCCAGAGACTCAGTCATGCCCGTCATTTTGGACAGAACAACTTGTTGGATATCACCTTTTTCTCTTCTGATAATCAAAGATATACACTTCGTGATTTCCAATTTTCCGGTGAGTTTGCCGATGGCATAGTGCAGCTCCCATGGGGACCTGTTGCCGCTGTTGTGGATTTGGATGAGGAGATGGGGGATGCCATCATCGACTATAGTTTTGAAGTGACGGGGAGCGGCGTGAAGACAGCGTCGAACGCAAATGTGCGGGTGCTGGTGAACGACTGTCCCGACACGGCTTTCCTGTATGTGGCCGACAATCTTGTTGCGCCCGACACCCTGAGTGGTGAGAACAGCCATCTGCTGGGCATCTCCCACCAGCACTATTGGAGCATTGTCGTGCCGGGGGATGTCTTGGAGGGCAGCATGCGTTTCGACATCAAAGCCGGCAGCGAAGGAGATGTCGACTATGACTTTCTGCAAGGCCACACGCTGGATGAGTTGGTGATGCTCTATCGCCAGCGTCCTGGCGATGACTGGACTCCGATGGGAACCGCAAAAACGGGCACCCTCTCCAATGGACATCTGATGGTTGATGGCATCCGCTCAGGAGAGTATGCCGTCGGTATTGGTGACGGTACGGTCGGCATAGATTTGGTTGAGAGTGAACAAACTTTGTTCGCTGTGTATCCCAATCCCGCCAGCGACTATCTGATTGTGGAGAATGTGCAACCATTTAATAATCAAACGCTTCGTTGTTTTATTATGGATATGAATGGTCGCCAAGTGATGCCGCAGATGTCTTTAAGTAATTATAACAATTTGAATATTAGCAATTTGAAATCTGGAATATATCTCCTTTCTGTTGAAAGTGACGGTGAGGTGATTTATTCCACCAAATTCATTAAACAATAAAACATTCTACCCTAACCTACCATGAAGATTGCTGTTAACACCCGTCTTTTATTGAAGGATAAATTGGAAGGGATAGGTGTATTTACCTGTGAAACCATGCGCAGGATGGTGCAAACTCATCCGGAGCACACCTTCTATTTTATTTTTGACCGAAATTATGACGAGCGTTTTCTCTTTGCGGAGAATGTGAAGCCCGTGCTCACCTTCCCGCCTGCCCGCCATCCCTACTTGTGGTACGTCTATTTCGAGTACTCCATCCCCTACGTGTTGCGCAAGCTGAAGCCTGACCTCTTTCTTTCTCCTGATGGATGGCTTTCGTTGAGGACCGATGTTCCGCAAGTGGATGTGATTCATGACCTTAACTTTGAGTATCGGAAAGATTTTCTTCAATCAAAATTCCAAAAATATTATGTGAAATATTTTCCGCAGTTTGCGCGGAAAGCGGCTCGTTTGGCTACCGTTTCGGAGTTCTCCAAGCGTGATTTGCACAATTTTTATGGAATTGATGAAGATAAAATTGATGTGGTGTATAATGGCAGTAGCAGTCGTTTCATGCCGCTGTCGCGCGAGCAGCAGATCAAGGCGAAGGTGAAGTATGCGTGGGGATGCGACTATTTTCTTTTTGTGAGTGCCATCCACAAGCGCAAGAACTTGGCCAATATGCTCAAGGCGTTCGATGCTTTCAAAGAAAGCACCGATACGGACATGAAATTTGTGGTGGCGGGTGAACAATTTGGAAATCAAGACGATGTGAATGAAGCGTTGCGTACCATGCGCCATGCGGCAGATGTTCGTTTCTTGGGATATGTCACCGCCGAGGAGCTGGGCGAACTGATGGGCTCTGCTCATGCCTTGGTGTATGCCTCTCTTTTTGAGGGTTTTGGCATCCCGATTTTGGAGGCGTTTGCCGCCGAGACAGCAGTCATCACCTCCAATGTGACCTCCATGCCGGAGGTGGCCGGCGACGCCGCCATCCTGGTGGATCCGCTCTCCGTGGAGCAGATGGCCGATGCGATGAAGGCCTTAGCCACCGATGAAACCTACCGTCAGTCGCTCATCGCCAAAGGTCGCGAACAGCGCACCCATTTCAGCTGGGAGCAGACCTCCGAAAAGCTGTGGAACTGCATGGAGCGTGCTATGGAAAAGAAGGCATGAACACATAATCTCAAAAAATCTTAATTTTTTTTCACGTAAAGACTGTTAGCATTAAAAAATATCAGTATCTTTGCAAACTTAAAAAAAGTTAAAACGAAACTGATTTTTATGGAGGAACCCATTACCCCTTTTAGAAAGAAAACTCGTTTGAGATACCGTGTCGCTGTTATCGGCGGCGGCAGCTGGGCAACGGCCATTATCAAGATATTGTCAGCTAATTTGGAACATATCCATTGGTGGGTACGTGAGGAAGAGATTGTGGAGGGCGTGAACAAATACGGTCACAATCCCAAGTATCTTAGCTCCACTTTCATCAACCCAAAAGATGTTAAAGTGAGCAATGATTTGCGCCATGTGGTGGCCAAAGCCGACTATGTGATCATCGTCACACCATCGGCATTTTTGCAGAAAACCCTCGAACCGCTCAAGAAAAGCCGTCTCAACAACAAGAAAATCATCACGGCCGTCAAGGGTATCATCCCCGAAAAAATGCAGTTCATCACCGACTATCTGCACGACGAGTTCAAGATCCCCATGTCGAACATGGCGATGATCAGCGGACCTTCGCATGCGGAGGAGATTGCGCAGGAGAAGTTCACCTTCCTCACGGCGGCATCGGTGAACCAGGATTTGGCGCAGAATGTGGCCAAGATGTTCACCAACCGCTACGTGCGCGCCTCCGTCTCATCCGACATCAAGGGCGCGGAACTGGCTGTGGTGATGAAGAACATCTACGCACTTGGCGCCGGCGTGTACAGCGGTCTCGGCTATGGCGACAACTTCATCGCGGCCTACATCGCCAACGGCGTGCGCGAGATGAAGAACTTCGTGCGCAAGGTGTTCCCAGGTGAGCGCTGCCTCGACGACTCCGTCTATCTCGGCGACCTCCTCGTCACCGCCTACTCGCGCTACAGCCGCAACCGGATGTTCGGAAACATGATCGGGCACGGCCTCTCGGTGCGTGTGGCACAGCTGGAGATGAGCATGATTGCGGAGGGCTACTATGCCGCCCGCTGCATCCACGAGATGAACAAGAAGTTCGGCGCCGACATCCCCATCGCGGAAACCATCTATGGCATTCTGTACGAAGGCAATAATGTGAGTTCTGAGATGAAGCGTATAGCCGAGTATTATGTTTAAGGATGAAGGGATTAAAAGATTAAAAGATTAAAAGATTAAAAGATGAAGAGATGAAGGGGATTTATTAAAACAAATCAACGAATAAACAAATCAACAAATCAACAATATGAAAACCCATACGATTTCCGCTCAGTTTTTGAGCATCGACAAAGTAGAAAAAATCATTAACTCGAAGGCCAAGCTCGCCCTTTCGGAGGAATCGCGCCAGGCGGTGCAGAAATGCCGCGATTTTCTGGATCAGAAGATGGAGAACAGCACGGTGCCGGTATATGGTGTCACCACCGGCTTCGGCTCGTTGTGCAACACTTCCGTCTCCAAGGAAGACCTCTCCACCCTTCAGAGCAACCTCGTGAAGTCGCACGCTTGCGGCATTGGCGATGAGGTTCCGCAGGAGATTGTGCGCCTCATGCTGCTGATGAAGGTGCAGTCGCTGTCGTATGGCAACTCCGGCGTGCAGGTGCAGACCATCGAGCGTCTGATCGACTTCTACAACAAAGGTGTGTATCCCGTTGTGTATCAGCAGGGTTCTCTCGGCGCTTCCGGCGACCTCGCCCCGCTGGCGCACATGTGCCTGCCGCTGTTGAATGAAGGCGAAGTCTATTATCGCAACAAGAAGTATCCGGCTGCCGAAATCAACGAGAAATTCGGCTGGAAGCCCATCAAACTGCAGTCGAAAGAGGGTCTCGCGCTGCTCAACGGCACGCAGTTCATGAGCTCCTACGCAGTGTATCTGCTCATGAAGTCGCGCAAACTCTCCTGGCTCGCCGACATCATCGGTGCCATCTCACTGGAGGCTTTCGACGGCCGTATCGAGCCGTTCAACCTGTCGGTGCATTTCGTGCGTCCTCACGTGGGACAGATCCTGACGGCCACCCACATCAACAACCTGCTGATGGGTTCCGAAATCATCTCCCGTCCGAAGAAGCACGTGCAGGATCCCTACTCCTTCCGCTGCATGCCGCAGGTGCACGGCGCCACCAAGGACTCGCTGACGCATATTACCAATGTGGTGGAGACCGAAATCAACTCGGTGACCGACAACCCGACGGTGTTCCCCGATGAAGACCTCATCATCTCGGCTGGCAACTTCCACGGACAGCCGCTCGCCCTCGTGCTCGACTTCCTCTCACTGGCCATGTCGGAGCTCGGAAATATCTCTGAAAGAAGAATTTATCAGTTGATAAGCGGCAAACGTGAGCTTCCGTCGTTCTTGGTGAAGAATCCGGGCCTCAACTCTGGCTTCATGATTCCGCAATACACGGCGGCTTCCATCGTCAACCAGAATAAGACCTTCACCATGCCCTCTTCCTCTGACTCTATCGAGTCTTCGCAGGGACAGGAGGACCATGTGAGTATGGGTGCCAACGCCGCCACTAAGGCCTACAAGGTGGTGGAGAACGTGGAGAAGATCCTCGCCATCGAGTTGTTGAACGCCGCGCAGGCTCTCGAGTTCCGCCGTCCGCTCAAGTCGTCGGAGTTCATCGAAGACTTCATCGAGCAGTACCGCCGCTTCGTGCCGTTTGTTGAGAACGACACCATCATGTACAAGCTGATGGCCGCCTCCCGCGAGTTCATCCAGAATGTGGATGTGGTGATGGAGGAGATGTAATTCATCAAGAAATATTCACCCTTAAAACCAAATATTATGGAAAAACACGTTTGTGATCTTTGCGGTTGGGTTTACGACCCGGCTGTTGGTGTGCCGGAAGCGGGCATTGCCCCTGGCACTCCGTGGGAAGAGGTTCCCGCCGATTTCGAATGCCCTTTGTGTGGCGCCGGCAAGGACCAGTTCTCGAAAGAGTAATTTATTGAAACAGGATGAGTCAGGGGATTATAAGTCCCCTGATTTTTTTATAATCTGCTACGTTTGTAGCGACGGACTTTCGGGGATGGTGGAGAATAGAGTTCCTCCAGAAAGCGGCTCAATGCTTCAACTTCTGGCGGAAAAAAGCAAAGGTAATACTCCACAGAATAGAATTGTCCATTAAGTACGTATTCGAGGCGGAAACTTGGGCCATCGATGACGTATTGGATGGACTTGGGTGGGAATTTTTGGTGATGAACATTCATCAGCAGTGAGTTCAACTTTTTCATCTCATCAGCATTCAACGGACGAGAATATGCCTGACTTCCTCCTTTTTGGTTAAAATTCGATTTACTCTTGAAATACAACGTGTTATCTTGTATTCTGTATAACGTCCATCCTGAGAATGGGTGTGATTGTATGAAACGGATGGTGCCGTCGGGAGCTATTGGGTGACAGATAGATTTCTCTTTCACCATCTTCCTATAGTCGTCTGACAGGATATCGTCCACGGCCATCTCCCATTCTGATAACAGGCATGTAAGGTACGTGCCTGTTTCATTAGGCAGCAGGTTGTAAACGGCAGACATTTCAAATCGCGGAGGGGTTATATCGCGAGCAGGTGACAAGCCTAAAAAGGTCTCCAACTCTCGAATGGGGTAGTACAGGAAGTGGTAGGAATTGCCCAATTCACGATAACAGTAGAGAAAATAATGGTAGGCACTGTCGGCGGCATGTTCGAAGGTGCGCATGGAAGGGTAGTACAATGCCCAGTCGTGGTAGTAAAGACGGGCTAGCCAATAACATCGTGGATGCTTGTTCCAGTGAAACCATCCGTCGCTCCAAGGGGCATGAAGTGAGTCCATGAAAAAGGCAGCCGCATCCTTGAAGGCATTGTCTTTGTGCTTTTTATCTCCAATGGGTTCTATATGGCTGAAATCGGGTTCTAATTGCAGTGCAAAAATAATGGTGTCGCCCGAAACGAGGAATGGCCGGCTGAAGTAGTGAATATCTTGAATCACAGAGCATGTGGCCACGTGGCAGTGGCTTCCCACCGGCACGCTGTCAATGAAACTCCATCCGTCAGACTGTGGAGTCAGGGGTATCGCATTTTCAAGACCTTCCACAAAGAGCATCGGCTTGTCCCAACTATTCTTGACCATGATAGGGTTAACGTCGAGGTAGTAGCACCGAATTTGGAGCGAAGCATATTGGTCTCCCCCCGTACCGGAACTTTGCGCTGATGCGCTCAGAATAGCACAGGCCAGAAGGCACAACAGCAGTGGGATTTTTTTCATTTTTATAGGGATGGATTTTGTGGTGGCAAAATTAGAAAAAAAAAAAAAAAATCAATTGTTTGTAAAAGAAACATAGCCCCCCTATCCCTTCTGTGTCATAATGTCCAGCACCAGACTGTCGGTGGCGGCCATGCCCTGAAGTCCGATGTTTGCGAGGTTGCGGATACACTTCTCAATGTCTTCATCAATGATGCCCTCCACGGGGCTTACGGTCTTGTCTTCCATGGCCAGCATGGCGGAGAGCACGGCGGTGGACACGCCCGTCGCCACCTTCAGGGCGCAGCTGGGCTTGGCCCCGTCGCAGATCATGCCGGTGATGTTGGCGATCATGTTCTTCACGGCATAGACCACCTGCTGGTACTGTCCGCCCATGAGGTGGGTGATGCCGCAGGCCGATCCCGTGGCGGCCACCACGCACCCGCACAGCGGCGAGAGCCGTCCGAAGCTCTGCTTGATGTAGATGACCGTCAGGTGGCTCAGCATCAGTGCGCGGATGAGTTCCTCCTCGCTCTTCAGCCGCTCCTTGGCATATACCCATACCGGCAGCGTTGCGGCAATGCCCTGGTTGCCGCTGCCCGAGTTGCTCATCACGGGCACCTTCACACCCGCCATACGCGCGTCGCAGGCGGCGGAGGTGTAGGCAAGAATCTTCGAGTAGATACCGTTGCCGAAAAACTGCTCCTTCGGCTGCGTGAAGATGGTGCGCCCCAAGGCGTGACCGTAGTTGGACAGCAGCGACATCTCCGCCGCCCGCTTGTTCAGCTCGGCACTCTCCAGGATGAAACGTATCTCGTTGACGGGCGCGGTGGTGGCAAACTCATACACCTGCCGCATCGTGAGACGGGGCGCCTTGCCCGCCTCCGCTGTCGTGGAGGTCACTCCCTCGTCAAGCAGCACCTCGCCGTTCTTCGACAGGTGGCTGAAGTGGGTGTGTTCGCCGCGGATCACCACCCGCGCCTTGTCCTCCCCGTTATGTCCGACCACCTCAATGTACAGCTTCTCTTCGGTGTCTTTTTTCTGACTGATATGGATGCGCTGCTGGGCAATGTAGGCCTTGGCTTTTTCCACATCCTCGGGGGTGATGTCGCGCAGCACCTCCAGCTGGTATTCCGACTTGCCGGCCATGGCGCCTAATGCGATGGCGATGGGCAGTCCCACCATGCCGGTGCCGGGTATGCCGACCCCCATGGCATTTTTCAACATGTTGGCGCTCAGCTCCACGCTGATCTGTTTCGGCACACTGCCCAAAATCTCGGTGCAGCGGGCGGCGGCCAATGCAACGGCCATAGGTTCTGTACATCCGATGGCGGGCACCACCTCGCTTTTTACTAAGTTGATGATAAGGGTTCTTTCTTCGGGGGACATTTTTTTTAATTTACAATTTACAATGTACAATTTACAATTATTTTTCTGCGGTGCCTTCGACAAGCTCAGGCACCGAGTTGCCGGTGGTTGAGCTTGTTATTATTTCGGTGGTTGAGCTTGTTATTATTTCGGTGGTTGAGCTTGTCGAAACCACCGATGCTGAAGGCTCCTTATACTGCGTATAATTTCTTGACAACTCTGGCAACTTTCCATGTTCTCCGTTAATCAATGCCTCCTTTTTTCTTCTGCTCCATCCTTGCACTTGTTTTTCTCTATAAAAAGCCTCGTCTATCCTATCAAATTCCTCATAATATAGAAGTTCCACAGGTGGATGTTTCTTTGTGTGATTGGCCCCTTCGCCGGCAAAATGCTGTTCTAAACGGCGTTCCAAGTCGTTGGTACTCCCCGTATAGTAACTGCCATTGTTGCAGAGTAATATGTACATATATCCTTTCATGGCATTTTATTTTCACTCTCACTCTCTCTGTCGGCAAATTCTGCTTCAGAGATTATTGTTCATTGTTCATTGTACATTATTCATTGTTAATTGTTAATTGTTCATTGTACATTATTTATTGTACATTGTTACTCAAACAGTTGCCTATAAATCTCCTCGATCTTGGAGATGGGAATCAGTTGGATTTTATAATTCTTTCGCTGGATGCCTTTCAGGTTGTATTTGGAGAGGAACATGCGGGTGAAGCCCAGTTTGTCGGCCTCGGCGATGCGCTGTTCGATGCGCGGCACGGGACGGATTTCGCCGTTCAGTCCCATCTCGCCGGCGAAGCAGGTCTTGGTGTCGATGGGCAGGTCGGCGGCGGAGGAGAGGATGGCGGCCACGATGGCGAGGTTGATGGCGGGGTCGTCCACATGGATGCCGCCGGCGATGTTGATGAACACATCCTTCGCCCCGAGTTTGAAGTGGCACCGTTTCTCCAAGACGGCCAGCAGCATGTTGAGCCGGCGGATGTCGTAGCCGGTGGCGGCACGCTGCGGTGTCCCATACACTGCGCTGCTCACCAGCGCCTGTATCTCGATGGTCATGGCGCGGGTGCCTTCCATCACCACTGAGATGGCGCTGCCGCTGAAGTCCTCGTCGCGGTCCGACACGAGGATCTCCGACGGGTTGAGCACCTCGCGGAGACCGTTGCCCTGCATCTCGAAGATGCCCAACTCGGAGGTGGAGCCGAAGCGGTTCTTGATGCACCGCACGATGCGGTAGCCGTAGTGGATGTCGCCCTCGAACTGTAGCACCGTGTCCACAATATGCTCCAGAATCTTCGGGCCGGCCAGCGAACCGTCTTTGGTGATGTGGCCGATGAGGAACACCGGCGTGCCGGTGCTTTTGGCGAAATGCTGGAACTCGGCGGCGCACTCACGGATCTGTGAGATAGAACCGGCGGCCGAGTCAATTAGTTGGCTCTGAAGGGTTTGTATGGAGTCGATGATCAGCAGGTCGGGTTTTACCGACTTGACGTGCTCAAAGATTTGGTTGGTGTCGGTCTCGGTGAGGATGAGGAAGTTGTCGGGCTGGTGCTTCGGGAACAGCCGTTCGGCGCGCATCTTCAGCTGCGACTCGCTCTCCTCGCCGGAGATGTACAGGATTTTCTTGTCGGTGATTTGCAGGGCCATCTGGAGCAGCAGGGTGGACTTGCCGATGCCGGGTTCGCCGCCCAGCAGGATGATGGAGCCAGCCACGATGCCGCCGCCCAGCACGTTGTCGAACTCGCGGAAACGGGTTGGGATGCGCGGCACCTGCACGAGCGAGATCTCCGACAGCAGTTTCGGGAAGTTCTGCGCGCTCTTCACGATCGACGACTTGCCCTTGCCGGCGTCGCCCCGGTCCACCACCTCCTCTTCAAAGGTGTTCCACTCGCCGCAGGAGGGACATCTTCCCATCCATTGCGAGGACTGATAGCCGCAGTGTTTGCAGAAAAAGAGACTTTTCGATTTTGCCATGAGCTTGTGGTTTTAGGTTGCAAAGATACATGATATTTTGGGAATTACCAATGGCTAATCTGTTTCTTTCGGCTTCACAAATCGCTGTTTCTGATTTCAGTACACTGCTGAGCATCGCCACTCCCAGTTCGGTAAATGCGTTGGGAAGGTATTTGGAGTGTTGCCCGCGGCCATTGTTTAAGGTCACAATTTGTGACCTTAAACATGCTTCTTGTACCTCTTCTTTTGTAAGTTGGAACATGAAGTCTTCACCCTCAAAACGTTTGATGTTGCGTTTGACCGCTTGATTCAGGGTTTTAGTCTCCACCCCGTAGAGCGCCGCTAAGTCTCTGTCAAGCATTACGCGCTGGCCTCGTATCGTGTGAATTTTCTGTTGGATTTGCTGTAAGTTGTTGGTAGTCAAAGTTATTTTTGCGTTAGTCATGGTGTAAAAGTTGGGTAATAATTACTGGTGGCAAAATTACAAATATTTTGTTAATTAATTAAATAATTCCAAGTTTTTTTTATTAAATTCATTTTTTATGGTGAATTTCTCAAAAAAAAAACTATTTTTGCAAGCGAATTTTTAGTTTCATCATCCATGAAAGGGAAATCGATCTGCCAATACCTAAAGTCGGTGCGCCGTACGGTGGCCGAGGCCAATAACATCGATTTGGAGATCCCCGAATGCACGTTTGAGGGCGAATGCAGCGGCACCTGTCCGCGCTGTGAGGAGGAGGTGCGCCTGTTGGAGCGATCATTGAAGGCCCGCCGGATGATGGCACAAAAAGTGGCCGTTGCTGGGGTCGCTGCTGGCCTGTCCATCATAGGTGGGACGGTCGCCGCACAGAGTATCACTCCCGCCGATTCTGTAGCAACTTTAGACACCATTGAAGTCATCTATACAAGGCCGTTGATTGAGCCGGATGGTATGGTGAGGACGTATGCCCCTCGACATCCGGTGGTCATGAAACGCAAGGTGATAAAGGCACCTGCTCCTTGGCGCGTTGAGCCCGATGGTAGTGTGGTTAGAAAATGCGAGGAAGCACGCTTCCCTGGAGGATGGTGGGCGCGTGATGAATATATCGACAAAAACATGACCTATCCCGAAGACTGGGGACCGAAAGGATGTGCTTATGGCGTGGTAGTGGTGAGATTCATGGTTAATGCCGACGGACATATCTCAAGAGTGAGAGTAGTGAAGAGGCTTCACCCGCTGTTGGACAAGGAAGCCAAACGGTTGGTCTCCAGTATGCCGCCGTGGGAGCCCACCAAGGTGAAAGGCAAAAAAGTGGCCCGCTACTACGAGATCTCTATCAACTTCCTGCCGAGGTAAAAGGAGCGATAAAGCAACTCACTTTTTCAAATCTCACTTCCCCGCCGGCAGACTCATCCGATAGCCGTGATAGCGGCTCATGACCTTTTCCACATAGTTGACGGTATGGCGGCCCGGATAGTAGCCGCACTTCACCACCGGATCGGTATAGTACTGGTGCTCTTTCTTTAGAATCAGATACTCAGAAACATCTTTCCAGGAGGACACATCGCCGCCATATTTGATACAGAGCTCGCACGCATCCACAATATGGCCACTGCCCGCATTATAGGACGCCACCGTAAAGTAGAGTCGTTCATCATCATCCTCCACATACTTTTTAAAAAGTTTATCATGTTTGGCGATCAGACGTACACCCGCGCAGATCTGCTCCTCCACGGAAGAGGTGTCGCTGACCCCGTATGAAGCGGCGGTAGCAGGCATCAGCTGCATGATGCCAAAACTGCCCCCCACCCCCACATGGTCAGTCTTGAAATTCGACTCCTGACGGATGATGGATGATATCAGTCGCCAGTCAACCCCATATTTGGCGCCATAGCGTTTCATGATGGCATCGTAAGAGGATATGCTCTGACGTCGTTTCTCACTTCCTCCCTGCAAAATATATTTCGAACGGGGATGAAAATATTTGTTGCACAATTTGTCATACGCCACCGTCTGCCGGAAAGAGGTGAGCCATGCATTGATACTGTCGTTTTTAGATACATTGGCAGGGTTGAGCACCCAGCGGCGTTCCACCTCCGGACCGATACTTTTAACAACCTGAAGATCAGAATAAAAAGGATCGAGCATAATGGCGGTATTGCAGTCGGTGACGAGATAGTGGATGCTGTCGTCCTGCAACAGTTCCACCAGCTCCTCGGCCAGCAGCGTGTCGGAACAGAACTGCCACTTACCATTCACCACTGGAAGTGAGTCATCGATGATGGTGCAGGGGAAGTGGGAAGGCACATGGATAACATCTGCGGTGTCGGGCAGCGCCTTGCGGTGCTGCAGAAGCACCGGATGGAAGGTGGAATGGGGTTCCGATAAGCAGAGCTTGTCGCGGTTGGACTGGTTGGGATCCACATCGAAAGCGATGATGTCGAAGTCGCTGGTGAAGAAATGGGAGCGCACCTCTTCGGGGTCGGTGGTGTAGGTGAACTCAATATCCTTCTGGAGCGAGTCGCCGAGAATGTTCAGCAGCTCGTACTGGAAACCGACAGTGGTGCCACGGTAGAGGAAGTAGTCGGAGGAGTGGCAGAACAGCAGCACGTGAAGGGTGTTGGTGCGATTCTCCACATAGACCACATCATCTTTCGGGATGGGGGTATAGACAGGTTGGGGACGGCACAGCACCAAAAGCATCACCACAGCGGTGGCAACGGCGAATGCGGCATACAGGTAAATGGATCGTTTATTCAAAACTACTGGGCTTCGGTTGCCAGGATATACTGCTCGACCGTCTCGCCAGGTTCGAGTTTCACACGGCCGGTACCCACGAAATAATCGCGATGCTGGATATCATTGGTGTCGACCCAAGTGCTATCATAAACAGCCATCACATCCAGCAGAGCTTCATATTTGAAGGTATGGGTGAACACGCCATTCTGGTCGGTATAGCCTTCCGCTTTCGCAAAGTCGGCGTAGTTGTCTTCCAAACCCACATTCACCAAGCAGTGGGGCAGCGCGTCGGCGGTGTCGATGCCGGTGGTGGTTTTATGGACATGAAGAACCAAATCACATACGGGTTCCTTCTTGCACTGGGTGAAAAGGGTCACAAAACTAAAGGCGGCCAGCGCATAAAAAGCAATTGCAAGTTTCTTCATTTTAATCAGATTTTTATAAAAATATTTGAACCGCAAAAGTAAACAAAATTTCGCAAATTACAAGCCTTCATACGAAATTTCACAATTTTTGTTTCATATAAGACGCAAACTGCAGACATCTGTTAGAGAAATCGGAAAAAATATGTATTTTTGCAGGTTCAAATTTAGTATAGTGGAAAATAGTAGAAAATTCATCATATTCGGACTAGGAAACGCTGAAGATCAATACACTGGCACACGGCATAACATTGGCTTTGAAGTAGTTAATGCTTTGGCAAAAAAAATGTCGGTTACTTTCCGGAACGACCGATATGCTTATGTGGCGGAGGGAAAGTACAAGGGGCGCACCCTCATCTTGGTGATGCCCACCACCTACATGAACCTGAGCGGCAAGGCGGTGAAATACTGGATGGAGCATGAGAAGGTGGAGGAAGATAACATTCTGGTCATCTGCGACGACATCGACCTGCCGCCCGGACAGCTCCGCATGAGGGGGAAAGGCAGCGGAGGCACGCACAACGGGCTCAACGACATCATCGAGCGGGTGGGCAACGGCGACTTCCCCCGGCTGCGCTTCGGCGTAGGCCACGACTTCCCGCAAGGCTACCAGATCGAGTACGTGCTGGGACGGTTCGACAAGCAGGAGATGACCGACACCATCGAGCCGGCCATCGAGACCGCCACCGAGATGGTGCTCTCGTTCACCACGGCGGGACTACAGCGCACCATGAGCCAATTCAACACCCCGAAAAAGAAACCCTCACCAACCCCCGACACCGATGAAAAATAGAGCCTTCCTCTTCCTATTTGTGCTGACGACAGCTTTTTCAGCCCTCCACGCCACCAACGGAGACTCACTGAGACGCGCCCTTCCCATCCCCTCCCCGATGAGCGGCCAGGAAATCCAACTGCAAAACAAGGAGTTGGAAACCTATCTGCATATCGGCTTCCGCCTCGGCACCGACTTCGTCATCAGCAACCGCCAACTGTCGAACTTCGACAAGCTGGAGAACGTTTTTTCCGGCACCTTCGGCTTCTTCGCGCGAGGCGGCTACCAGTATGTGTTCGGTGAACTGGGCTTGCAGTACATGTTTTTCAAAGGGCATTATGAAGCCTACACCCTCGACTCCATCTTCCTCGGAAGGGAGACGGTGGAGAGCCGCTATCTGCAGATTCCCCTCCGCGTGATCGGATATTTTCCTGTCGGACAGCGCAAAATCGTGGCTCTCATGCCACATATCGGCATCATGTACCAGCCCCTCATCCACGTCACCAACAACGACATCAAGTACAGCAAACACAACCTCATGCAGCACCAGTTCCTCTATCAGGCGGGATTCGGCTGCCGCATCAAATTCTTCACGGTGGAGGTGGCCTGGAAACGTGCCATACGGCCTTTCTTCCAAGACAGAACCTCTGTGAAACAGTCATATATCAACCTGATGGTCGGATTCCAATTTTAGCATACCTCTATGAAACTCTACCGCTATCTCATCTTCCTTCTACTGCTTTCCATGGCAGTCTTCCCGGCTTTTGCCCAGGAGGAGAAAGATGAGGCGGAAGACCCTTTCCACCACGAGGTGGACTCGGCGATGGCCATCTCTCCCAACTACCTTCCCACATCTTACACCCAATGCGGCACCACATTTTTCCAACCCATTGATTACAAAGAAATTGACACCACCATCAGTTTCATTTATCAGTATGATCCTCTGCTGCGGAATGAGAACCTGTTCCAGTCGTTAGGCATTCACGGGCAAGCGCACAAGCCAATGAATTTCACCTTCAGCAAGGAACCCGGCTTTACGCTGTTCACCAATCCCTATCCCCTTTATTTCAAGAACCAAAGCGATTTAAAATACTACCAACTCAAAACTTCCTATACCCAAATCGCCTACACATACGGTTTTGAGACCGAGAACACCCTTTATGCCACCCATGCCCAGAATATCCGAGACCTTTTCAAGATGGTGTTCAACCTGCGAGGGTACAGCAACGAAGGGTATTTCAGCAACCAGAACACCCGCAATGTCGTGGCTGACTTCCTCGGTCATTTCCAGACCCGCAACGAGGTGTACGGCTTCCGCCTGAGCTACATCATCAACTTCTTCCACATGCAGGAGAACGGCGGCCTGAAGAATGTGCAAGACTTTTACGACCAAAACTCCAAACTGCTGTCGGGCTACAACATGAAACTTTACGACGCCACCTCGCGCACCCTCACCCACGACCTGATGTTCCAGCAGTATTTGAACATCAAATCGAAGAAGAAGACAAAGAACGGCAGCGACAAGCACTGGGGCACCTTCACCCATACGTTCCAATTTCGGCACCAGAGCTACTTGTTCAGCGACTCCCCTACCGACTCCCTCTCCTACCCCAGCAGCACCCTCTCCCTCGCCACCGATTCCATCAAAGACTCGCTGACCTTCTATACCATTTCCAACACGATACAATACTCCACCTTCCGACCCTATAAAGAACCCATCAACCCCAACAACTTCGTGCATTTCACTGGGGGGGTCACCCATGAATACACGCACTTCCAATCGGCGTTCTACTTTGGGAATTCCTTCATTCCTTTTGCACAAGCCCATGTCCGCCTCCTCAAGGTCATTGACCTGCACGCCAAACTTGCATACACGCTGGGACGAAAACCCAATGAGGAAAGCCGGTCCAGCGTGTCCAATGGCTGCTACCAGAAAAACGACCTCTATTTCTCCGCCTCCATCCAGGCCCGATTAGACAAGAAGAAAAACCACCATATCGGCTGCGACTTCGCCTTTTTCTACCTTTCACCCGACTACATATTCTCCCATTTTTCAGACAACAAATTTTATTGGAATTTAAAATGGAAAAAAGAGAACATCATACGTCTGACCCCCTACTGGCAATACAAGGACTATCGCATCGAGTTCAGTTATTTCATGCTGCACAACTATGTCTATCTCAATGAGGAGCTCGTTCCCACCCTGTTGGATTCCTACGCCAACATCATCCAGACACACCTCTACGCACCTTTCCGTTACAAAGGTTTGGGCATCATTTTCAACGGCTATCTGCAATATTCCAACAAAGAGGTGATCCAAGTGCCCGTGTTTGCCGGGAAACTCGACCTTTTCTACCGTTTCAACATCTTCAAGAACAAAGCACAGCTACAGTTGGGTTTGAACGCAGCCTACAACACCAGCTACTACGCAGACGCCTACTACCCACTGCTGCACCAGTTCTACCATCAGCATGAGGTAAAGACCGGCAACTACTGCTATCTTGACATATACCTTGCCCTCCGCGTGCAACGCATCAACATATTCATCAAAGGCATCCATCTGCTTTCTGGAGCGATGGGGCACCATTATTTCACCACGCCAGGCTATCCGATGCAAGGTCGCGGGTTCTCGGCCGGCCTCACCTGGCGCTTTCACGATTAACCCACCATGCCCAATACACGCCGACAAGAGATTTTCCGCCACATCAACATCGCAATGCTGTTCCTTACGGCAGCCACTTTCATTGCAAGCCAGTTCCTCTTTATGAGCATTGCCTGCCTGTGGCTATTGTTGGCGCTGGTGGAATGGAACTGGAAAGAGCGCTACAACACTCTGAAAGAAAACCGGCTTCTGCCTATAGCAGGCTGCTTCTTAGGGCTCTATCTCTGCTACCTCATCACTCCGCTGTGGTCGGAGAATGTGGGGAAGGCCATCTCCGACTGGGAATACAAGATCTGGTTTCTGGTCGCGCCGATCTGTGTCATGCCGCTCATTCCAAAACTGCAGCGCCGGCAACTGTCGCTCGCCCTCATCCTGTTCGTGACTCCCATCTTGCTGTGGGCCATCGCTAGCATGATAAGTTCTGTATATCATTACCAACAGACTGGACTCACTTTCCATCTGTTCTACCAACATGCCTGCTTACAAGCCTTTTTCCTCCCCTCCTTCAGTCATCCCTCCTATTTCGCCATGTATGAAATCACTGCGTGGATTATCGCAGCGGAAATGCTGCTCCGAAAAGCGGAATGGATGGAGCGCCGCCGCGTGGGCATCGGGGTGGCAGTGCTGATGTGGACCACTTTGCTTTTTCTGCCTGTACACATCTTCTTTTTGCAGTCGAAGATGGGATTTATGCTGTTCGGCGCCACCCTGCTCATCTATGTTGTCATCGCACTGAACCGTGGAAAGCGGCGGTGGGCGCTCACCGCGCTGGTGCTGGCCGCCATCATCGGAAGCGTGGCCGGATACATCTACAAGGAACACGGACGGATGACCAAGAACTGCGACAACCGCATTGCCAACAGTTTCATCAACCTGAAGACCGCTGACCGCGACGACCCGCGAGAGAGCAGCGCCATTCGTATAGCGTTGTGGAAGAACGCCATGGAAATCGGAAAAGAACACTGGTTCTGCGGCATCGGAACGGGCGACGTGCTTGATGAACTGCACGAGAAATCTGTTGAACATCAATACAAATACATTTCATCCGGCAAGTTCAACTGTCACAACCAGTACTTGCAGGTGTGGCTGGGCATCGGACTACCCGGACTGATCCTGTTTGTCGCTATTTTTGGCATTGCCTTCTTCACCTGCGTGCGCAAACGAAGCATGGCCGGCGCCATCATTATCGCAACATTTGTCCTTAACTTATTTGTAGAATGTATGTTGGAAAGATATGCGGGGGCGACACTCATCCCCATCCTCACCGCCGTTCTCTGTTGTATGCCGCCAGCTAAGCCGTACGCGGGAAAGTCGGTGTCACATAATCGCGAAGCTCTTCCATCAACTTCTTGCGAATGAAGAAGATACGACTCTTCACCGTGCCTATCGAAAGTCCCATCTCATCGGCAATCTCCTGATATTTATATCCATCCACAAACATCTCGAACGGTTTGCGCTGGTCGGGGTCTTTCGCAGTTATGCGCCCATTAATATCCTTTACAAAATATTGAATATCAGCACTATCAGCAGGGTTGTAGCGAAAATTCTCATACCCTTGCGGCACATGGGTTTCCGACACCACCAAGTTGCGCTGGTTCCTGCGGTATTCGTTCAAAAAAGTATTGCGCATGATGGTGAACACCCATGCCTTCAGATTGGTCTCCTCACGGTACTGGTTGCTATAAAGCATCACCTTCAGATAGGTATTCTGAATCAAATCCTCCTGATCTTCCCGAATGGGAGTGAGCGAAGCAGCGTACCGGCGCAAGTCGGCATCCATCAGCATCACCTCCTGTATGATATTCCCTCTTTCGTTTTCCATTGGCATAAAATTACAATGGAAAAGAAGCAAAAACTATACCAAAAAAGCCTGTCAGTGCAGAATTGAAGAAATATTCACAAAAAAGTCATCCTAATGCCATCTCCCCTCTTATACATCGCAATAAAGGTCGAATAAAATCTCTGCCCTAACTCCCTGTTCAGGAGTAAGATATAGACTATCCAATTCGTCATAGAGATCCAAAACCTTTTCATCCAAACGATCGTACTCATCGCTTTCTTCATCAATGACAGACATGCGGTTAATGATATCCTCCACGCGGTTCAACAAGCCATCCACATACTCCACATGTTCCTTCATTTCCTTTTTCTCACTTGCAATTTCCTCCTCATCTTCCGTCACGACTTTATTGGTCTGAAACTCCTGTTTATCGTTTTTGACATGACAAGCTGACAGCAGAATGGCAGCTGTCAAACCGATCATCCACGACTTATTTTTTAGAAAAATCTTCACCCAATTATGCATAACATTTTAATATTGAATGGATTGAAATAAAACTATCGCTTCCGCACCACCAATGGAGTGGTCTCAATCTCATTGCTCTCATGCAGCTCTCTGTCCACAATGCGGCAATGAAACAAGATGGTGTCGGTAGGATGAGTCAGATCGTAGTCGTTGATGTTCAAGGCGATACTGATATCGCCTTCTATGGATTCGGGCACGCTATTACTCAGTCGAGGGATTCTTTGGTTAAATGTAATGTCCTGGAATTCAATCTTTTGAAAAACGCCATTTACCTTTTTATAATAATCGATAAAACAATTATAATAATAGGCTGACGAGCTGTCGAATGGCGGATTAATATCTGTGCTGCCGAGTCCGATGTCGCCGTCGCCGTCCTGGAAATGGAAGGTGAGGGTGGCCTTGTCGTCAACGTTCGTGCCGTTGTCAATCTTTTCGAGGCTGACAAAAGTGATCTCCGGTTCCACGGGGAATTTCTCTCGTTCGCCGCAGCTGGCCAGCACCAGCAGCAATATCAGGATAGGAACAAGCTGTTTCATTCGTCTCAGATTCAGTAGGCTGAAGCCCTTTGTTTTTGCGCCGCAAAGATAAGAAAAAATTGTGTATCTCTGCAGGATAAAAAATTTCAAACAACCCCACCATTTTGAAATGACAAATCCATAATAGTATGAAAAATACCCTCCTTTCCCTCTTTGTCCTGCTGGCGGCTATGTGGCTCAATGTCGCCGCACAACCCGTCACCCTCAAAAGTCCCGACGGACAGATGCAGCTGGCCTTTGAGCTGCGCGACGGCGTGCCCTACTACTCCCTCGACCGCGCCGACCAACCCGTGGTGCTGCCCTCCAAGATGGGCTTCACCCTCGAATGGCGCGACGACCTCGCCCATGCCTTCGTCCTTAAAGACCAACAATACAGCACGTTCGATGAGACATGGGAACCCGTGTGGGGCGAGGAGGCGCACATCCGCAACCACTACAACGAACTGCTCGTGACCCTTGAACAGCCCATCGGCAGCGTGGAAAGCATGGACGGCTCCACCCAAACGAAAGCCACGGTGATGCAAATCCGCTTCCGACTCTACAACGACGGGCTCGGCTTCCGCTACGAATTCCCGATGGAAATTGAAAACGGAAAATTCAATGCGCTCGTCTATTTTTGGATTAAAGAGGAGTTGACAGAGTTTGCGATGACAGGCGACCATACCGCATGGTGGATTCCCGGTGACTACGACACGCAGGAATATCCCTATCACGAGTCGAAACTATCGGAAATTCGCGGTCTGTACGAGGACGCCCACAAGGGCTGCGGCTGGCCGTGGAAGAACTTCTCGCCCACCGGCGTACAAACCGCCCTTCAGATGAAAACCGCTGACGGTCTGTATATCAACATCCACGAGGCCGCCGTATTAGACTACCCCACCGCCAACCTCGACCTCGACGACCAGAAGTTTGTGTTCAGCACCCACCTCTCGCCCGACGCCACCGGCTACAAGGGACGGCTACAAACGCCCTGCCACACTCCTTGGCGCACGGTGATGGTATGCGAGAAAGCCACCGACGTGCTCGCCTCACGCCTCATTCTCAACCTCAACGACCCGTGCGTGCTGGAGGATGTGTCGTGGATCCACCCCGTGAAGTATATGGGCGTGTGGTGGGAAATGATCTCCGACAAGAGCTGCTGGAGCTACACCAACGACTTCCCCTCCGTCAAGCTGGGCATCACCGACTATGAGCATTCCACCCCGCACGGCCGCCACGCCGCCAACAACGAGAACGTACGCCGCTATATCGACTTTGCCGCCGCCCACGGCTTCGATGCACTGCTCATCGAGGGATGGAACATCGGCTGGGAGGACTGGTACGGCAAGGAAAAAGACTACGTTTTCGACTTCCTCACCCCCTACCCCGACTTCGACCTGCCCGCACTGAACCGCTACGCCCACGAGAAGGGCATCCGACTGATAATGCACCACGAAAGCTCCTCATCCACCATCAATTACGAACACTGGTTAGAACAGGCCTACACGCTGATGAACCAGTACGGCTACGATGCGGTGAAGAGCGGCTACGTGGGCAAGATTCTGCCGCACGGCGAAGGACATTACAGCCAGCCGCTCATCAACCACTACCACTACTGCATCACCGAAGCGGCCAAGCATCACATCATGGTCAACGCCCACGAGGCGGTGCGTCCGACGGGGTTGTGCCGCACGTGGCCCAACATGATCGGCAACGAGAGCGCGATGGGCACCGAGTTCCGCGGCCGCATCCGTCCGGGCCACACCACCATCCTGCCGTTCACGCGGTTGCAGGGCGGTCCGATGGACTACACCCCCGGCATCTTCGAGACCGACATGGAGAAAAACGCCAGCTGGAACAAGGGCGACCTGATGCGCCACACCATCTGCAACCAGTTAGGACTTTATGTCACCTTCTACTCGCCGCTGCAGATGGCCGCCGACTTCCCCGAACATTACGAACCCCACATGGACGCCTTCCAGTTTATCAAGGATGTGGCTGTGGATTGGGATACGACACTGTACCTTGAAGCCGAGCCCGGCGCGTACATCGTGACAGCCCGCCACCCGAAACTGTCAACCCTGAACAAGGCGGCAGACGGTGTTGGCGACCTGCCCGACGGGAAGAAAGGCGTGATTTCCGGCGCCACACGGTTCGTGTATGACATTCCCGAATCTGTAGAGACGTTGCGCGCAACGTCTCTACAAAATCCCCACGACGTCTGGTACATCGGCGGCATCACCGACGAGAACGCCCGCGAGGTGACGGTGAAATTGGATTTTCTGAAGCCGGGTGTCACCTACGAGGCCACAATTTATGCAGATGCGAAGGATGCCTGCGGACTGGTGAATTTCACCACCCCGGACCAATCTACCCAGCCGGCTGCCCTTTCCGCGCCAGCCTACAATCCGAAGGCCTACACCATCACGAAGAAAAATGTGACGGCCAAGAGCGTACTGAAATTACGGATGGCCCCGTGCGGGGGATTCGCGGTGTCGCTGCGGGAGAAGAAATAAATTCTTTTCACTGACCAATTCACTGTTAGTCCATAAAAAAAAAGCACTCACAAATTGCTTTGTAAGTGCTTGATTTTCTTGGTGGGAACAACAAGATTCGAACTTGTGACCCCCTGCTTGTAAGGCAGGTGCTCTGAACCAGCTGAGCTATGCTCCCGTCTCAACGAATGAGGCTGCAAAAATACAACTTTTTTCTTTACCTACAACCTTTTGCAGATAAAAATCATTCATTAATACATCTTATTAATTATCAATTATTTATAAGATTATTTCGGCAAAAGTTTGACGAATGGAATCATCATCTCCTCCAAAGAGATGCCGCCATGTTGGAAGGTATCCTTATAATAATTGACATAATAGGAGTAGTTGTTGGGGTACGCCAAGAACGAATTGCCTGTGGCGAACACAAACGAGGAGGTGAGATTTTCTTTCGGCAAGAAAATCTTCTCCGGTGACTTCACCTCAAAGATTTCTTTCGAACTGCAGTCGAGGTTGCGACCCACCTTGTAGCGGAGGTTGCTGTTGGTGTTGCGGTCGCCCACAATCTTCACCGGCCGCTCGATCTTGATGGTGCCATGGTCGGTGGTAATGTAGATGGGCACTTTCTTCTCCGACAAGAACTTCACCATCTCCAGCATCACAGAGTTGGAGAACCAAGTGGCGGTGACATGGCGGTACGACTTCTCGTCGTTAGCCAGCTCGCGAATCAGGTCCACGTCGGTGCGGGCGTGGGACAGCATATCCACAAAATTGAAAACCACCACATTAAGCGGATTGCGCAGCATACCATGAAAATTGTCGAGCACCTTCCGACCGAAGTCCATATTGAGGATTTTGGAGTATGAGATTTTCGAATTTTTGCCAAAACGCTTCAGATGTTCCTCCAACAGGGGCTGCTCAAACTGGTTTTTGTTACCCTCGTCGTTCTCGTTGAGCCAGTACTGCGGGTACTTTTTCGCAATTTCCGACGGCATCAGCCCTGCGAACATGGCGTTGCGGGCATAGTGGGTGGCGGTGGGTAAAATGCTGTAAAAGAGGGTTTCATCGTCCACATGATAGTAGGGATGAATCATGGGAAGGATGGAACGCCACTGGTCGTAACGCAGATTGTCGATGACAAAAAGGAAAGCCGTCTTTCCCTCCTCCAGGTCAGGGAAGAGCTTTTCTTTTAAAATAGTATGCGAGAAAAGCGGTTTCTCGCTGCCGCGCCCGTTGATCCAATCCTCATAATTTTTGGCCACAAAGTGCGAGAAACGGCTGTTGGCCTCCAGTTTCTGGTCGGCCAAAATCTCGCCCACACCGGCATCCTCGATGCGTTCGAGGTCGAGTTCCCATTTCACCAACTCTCTGTAAACCAACTCCCACTCGGCACAGGTGTTGCTGTCGGAAATTTTCATCGCAATGTCGCGGAACGCCTGCTGGTAGCCCTGCGTGTTTTTCTCAGTAAGGATTTCTCCCCTATCGATGTTCTTCTTCAGGCACAGCAGTATCTGGTTGGGATTCACCGGCTTGATGAGGTAGTCGGCGATGTCGGCGCCGATGGCATCCTCCATGATGTGCTCCTCTTCGCTCTTGGTAATCATCACCACGGGGATTTGCGGCCGCACCGACTTGAGGTGCTTCAGCGTCTCAATGCCGCTCAAACCGGGCATATTCTCATCCAAAAAAACGATGTCAACCGTCTCTTTATCAATAATATCAATGGCCTCGTTGCCACTGACAGCGGGTATCACTTCGTAACCTTTGTTTTTCAGGAAAATGATGTGGGGCTTCAGAAGGTCAATTTCATCGTCAGCCCAAAGAATTTTCGTACTCATGCGTGTAATATTTAGTGTAATACTAACGCACGAACGATGATTTTAGTACACGGACTTCAGATTTTCGTACCCTCCTATTCGCGAATGACGGTGAAGTTGTAGTCGTCCACAAACTTGATCATCCTTGAGGGCTTGAAGTCGGTGGAATCGGTGTAGGATTCCGGCACGATGTAATCGACGCGCTCGCGGATGACGGGCGAGATCTCGGAAAACACGGCGGGGGCGTGCTGTCCGGAGATGTTCGCAGAAGTGGAAACCAGAGGCCTGTTGAGCGCCTTGATGAGCTTGCGGCAAAAGCAGTCGTGCACCACCCTAATGGCGAGGGTGCCATCCGATGGAATCATGATGTCGGGCAGGTTGAAGGCGTAGGGATAAACGAAGGTGGTGGGACGTTCCACCATCTGCAGCAAGTCCCACGCGATCAGCGGGATGTTCCTGACATACAGCGGCAGCTTGTCGGCCTTGTCGAGCAGCACCAGCATGCTCTTGCTCTCCTGCCGTTCCTTGATCTCGAAAATCCGGCGCACCGCAGCCTCGTTGGTCGCGTCGCAGCCGATGCCCCACACCGTATCGGTGGGGTACAGGATCACTTTGCCCTCCAGCAAAAGGTCCACACAACGTTTAATCTCTTCTTCCATGGTCGTAAAAATTTTATTGTTCTTGTGACTGCCGCTCCAGTTCGGCTTCGTCCACGCCCTGGTTCTCGGCAAGGAAGCGACGGGCGGCCTCCTCGTCGGCCGACTCCACCTGAATTTTGATGCCGCCGGTGAGCACCGACATGAAATTACCTACCGTGTTGTCCTTGATGTAGCAATTAATACCGGCATCCTCCAAGATGGTACGGATGACCTCGGCCTGTGAACTGAAGTCCACCACTGCTACGGTTACCAATTTCAAATTGTCTTTCATAATATATTAATTTACAATTTTTTACTCATTCAAGCACTGCATCACCCACATATCCACAAAGCCGTCGCGGGTACGCATCCACTCGCGCAACCGTCCGCACTCGGTGAAACCCGCGCGCTGAAACAGCCGCACACTGGCCTCGTTGTCGGCCATGACGTGGCAGTAAACCTGATGAAGGCGAACGTCCTCAAACAGATAGTTTTTCGCTAACAGGATGCTTTCCAGTCCGTAGCCACGACGGCGGTATTCGGGCGCTATGAGAATGCCCAAAGCCGCACGCTGGTGGTCGGGATCCACATCAAACACATCCACCGCGCCGACCGTATCGCCCGTGGACACCTCCCCCACCATCAGCCGCAGCTGGCGGTTGGCATAGATGTCCTGCGACGAGGTCTCGATAAATTTCTCCAGAATGTGTCTCGAAAACGGCGCGGTAGTATTGCTCACCATCCAGTTGTCGCGGTCGTTCTCCCACGTATACATCACCGGAAGGTCCTCAGGCTCAAGCGCTCGCAAAAACACATTCTTTCCCACCATGGCTACATTACTCTTTTGATGATTCGCAGAAAATGGGTATAACGGCCCTCTTCATTGCAGAAGATGCCGGTGGAGTCGAGGGTGTCGATACGCACCTTGCCGCTGGAATGGATGATCTGGTTTTGGCCGCACACGATGCCGACATGGGTAATGGTTTCCGATTCGGCGGTGGAGCCGAAGAAGGCGAGGTCGCCGATCTGGGCTTCCTCCACAAAATCAACGGTCATGCCGCCTTCCACCTGCTGCGAGGCATCGCGCGGAAGGGCGATGCCGACACTTTTATACGCCAGCTGCGAAAAGCCGGAGCAGTCGATGCCGGCCGGGGTTCGTCCGCCCCACAGGTAGGGCGCATTCAAAAAGGCGGCAGCAAACTGCATGAGCTTCACCTGCAGGGGTGAAAGTCCCTGAGACGCAGGAACAGGCTTCTCTTCCGGAAGATTCACCATGAAGATAGAATTGCCCAGTATCAGAATGCCATCTTTGGGATACGGGAAGGAGGAACCGATAAAGATCGGGAAGCTGATATTTTTCTCAAAAGTGTTGATTATCAGCAACAAGTCCTTCACCACATACTTGTCGGCAGCAAGGTAGTCCTCCACATCCTTATCATGCAACGGGTTATGCTGGCGGCGGCTGATCCACCCCTCGTAGCCACAGTCGCAGGTGCGCACTTTGAGCCAGTCGGGAGTTTCCTCCACAACAGAGTAAGCGTCGCCGAAGAGCATCTGCGACACCAATTCAGAACGATGCGAGGGTTCAGCCCGCAGGTTCAGCACCGATAGGTTAGCAACTCCGTACATGACAGCAGATTAGAAAGGCAGGTCGTTGGTGTCGGTACCAGGTTGGAACTGCGGATCCGGGAACTGGTTCGGCTGCTGAGGCATATTGCCCGGCTGAGCGTACGGCTGCTGTGCAGGCTGTGCATAAGGCTGCTGCATCGGCTGACCATAAGGTTGCTGCATGGGCTGGCTATAAGGCTGTTGCATCGGTTGGCCGTAGGGCTGCTGCATCTGGGGCTGTTGCATCTGGCCGGGACGGTCAATGCGCCATGCGCGCACATCGGTGTACCACTTGCCGTTGAACTCACGCGACTCGATGCTCACCGACACCAACACCATCTCACCGGGCTGGAAAGTGTCCAGAATCGGGATGCTGTTCGTCCATGCGGCGATGCAGATTTTGCGCGGATATTGCTCCACAGTTTCGATGATAAAGTTCTGTTTCTTCCATTCGCCTCTGGCGCTGGTGCCGCTCTCCACGTCAAGTTTTTGAAGCAGCTTTCCTTCAATTTGTAATTCCATAGTACTATATTTATATAATTTCGACTTAATAATTTGAACTTGCAAAAATACAGGATTTTTATGAAAAATGAATTTTTGAAGATATTTTCATAAAATACTAAGTATCAAATTCTTACACCACTTACTAACAATTGTTTATAATTTTTTGAAAAAAAAGTCTGCAAGTGTCACCAATTCAAAAAAAAGTTGTAATTTTGCAGCCGATTTTTTGAGACAAAAAAGAAGCTAAAAAAGTAAAGAAATGGCAAAGAAAAACAAAGAAGCACGTCAACAAGTGATTTTGGAGTGCACCGAGCAGAAGGCCAGCGGCGTACCGGGGATGTCAAGATACATCACCACGAAGAACCGCAAGAACACGCCTGAGAGATTAGAGCTGAAGAAATACAATCCGTATCTGAAGCGCGTAACCGTTCACAAAGAAGTTAAATAACCTAAATACCTGTAAGAGATGGCAAAGAAAGTTGTTGCAACATTGAAGAAAGAAGGTGGTGTTACCTATACGCGTGTTATCCGTATGGAACGCTCACCGAAGACGGGTGCCTACACATTCAAAGAGGCAATCGTCGAATCCACCCAAGTTAAAGACTTTTTATCCAAAAAGTAATATTTTTTTTCATGGCGTTGGGAAGAGCTGGACTGTGAAGTCCGGCTTTTCCTTTTTAAACTACCCCAAACATGCCCCCGCACAAAGCCCCCCGCAACCGAACCCTCACCGTCAGCGCTGAAGAGAAGCCACTGCTGCTGCCGCTGCTGACCACAGCCCACGACCTCGCCGCCCACCGCACGGCCAGCGACCTGCTGATCTGCGCCGACCTGTTGGAGGTTATCGACCGGTTGCCCGACGGCATCGCCGACCTCATCATCATCGACCCGCCCTACAACCTCACCAAAGACTTCCACGGCCGCACCTTCGCCGCCCGCTCCGAACTGGCCTACGAGGAGTACCTGCGCAGCTGGTTTCCCAATGTTTGCCGGAAACTCAAACCCGACGGCAGCCTCTACCTGTGCGGCGACTGGAAATGCACCTCCGCACTGCAACGGGTGATGGAAGAGGAACTTACCGTGCTGAACCGCATCACCTGGCAGCGCGAAAAGGGACGTGGGGCAGCGGCCAACTGGAAAAACGCCATGGAGGACATCTGGTTCGGCGTGAAAGATCCCAAAAACTACCATTTCGATGTGGAGGCCGTGAAGGTCAAACGTCGGGTGATGGCGCCGTACCGAGAGAACGGCAAACCTAAAGACTGGACCGAGAGCGCCAGTGGCAACTACCGCCTTACTCACCCCTCCAACTTCTGGGACGACATCAGCGTCCCGTTCTGGTCGATGCCCGAAAACACCGACCATCCCACCCAAAAACCCGAAAAACTGTACGCGAAACTCATCCTCGCCTCGTCGAAACCCGGCGACCTCGTATTCGACCCGTTCATGGGCAGCGGTACCGCCCCCGTGGTAGCCAAGAAGTTAGGGCGACACTATATCGGTGTGGAAATCAATGAGGAATACTGCCTTTGGGCAGCCAAGCGCATCCTCGCCGCCGACCGCGACACCACCATCCAGGGCTATGCCAACGGCGTGTTTTGGGAACGCAACACCCTTGCGGCACAAAAGAAGAGTGCGCCTGCACAGCAAAAGTGAAACAGTCGCAAAATTCTACTGGAGAATCACAAAAAAGAACTATCTTTGCACCCGACAATTTTCGCCGCCACCTCCTATGGAAAATCACACCCCCACTCCCCTTCCCCGCATCCATTGGCTGGTAGCCCTGATACCCTTCGTGGCATTGGTGGCACTGCAAACCATGGTCATCAGCATCTTTGGCTCCGACGCACTTGATGGCGCGAGCCAGACCGTACTGCTCTTTTCGGCTGCCATCGCGGTAGCGATAGCCATGATCGCCTACAAAGTGCCATGGAAGCGCATCGACGAAGCTATCGTTGAGAATATCAAAACAATAGGCATTGCCATTATCATCCTTTTCCTCATCGGAGCGGTGTCGGGCAGCTGGATGATGAGCGGCGTGGTGCCCACCATGATTTACTATGGCATGAAGATTGTCAGCCCATCGCTCTTCCTCTTCATCACCTGCCTGCTTTGCGCGCTGGTGTCGTTGGTCACCGGCAGCTCGTGGACCACCGTGGCCACCATCGGCATTGCCCTGATGGGCATCGGCACGGCACACGGCTACTCGATGGGCTGGACGGCCGGCGCCATCATTTCGGGAGCCTACTTCGGCGACAAGATTTCGCCACTCTCCGACACCACTGTGCTGGCCTCGTCGGTGGGTGAAGTGCCACTGTTCAAGCACATCCGGTACATGCTCATCACCACTGTCCCCTCTTTTGTCATCGCCCTGACTATTTTCCTGATCGCCAGCCTATTGCACAAGAGCGATGGCGGAGTTCAGTCGGCACTTTTTGCCGAGGGATTGCAGAACGTATTCGTCATCAGTCCGTGGTTATTGTTGGTGCCAGTTGCGGCGGCTGTGCTCATCGCCCTGCGGATGCCGGCTGTCATTGTGCTGTTCCTTTCGGCGCTGATTGCCGGTATCGTGATGTTGTTCGTGCAGCCCGACCTCGTGGCGCAGATTGGCGAGGGCGACAGTTACCGTGGTTTAATCACCACCTACTACAACAGCACGTCGATCGACACGGGCAACGAGGTGCTCAACGGGCTGGTACAGACGCGCGGAATGCGCGGGATGCTGAGCACCGTCTTCCTGATTTTCTGCGCCGCCACTTTCGGCGGGGTGCTGGCGGGTGCCGGCATGATACAGAGCATCACCTCCGCACTGGCGCGAGGCATCAGCGGACGACGTTCGTTGGTGTCGGCCACGGTGGGCACTGGACTTTTCTCCAACATGGTCACCGGCGACCAGTACCTCAGCATCGTGCTGACAGGCAACATCTTTAAGAAATTATACAAAGAAAAAGGCTTCGAGGGTCGTTTGTTGAGTCGCAGCACCGAGGACTCCGCCACCGTAACCTCCGTGCTTGTGCCGTGGAACACCTGCGGTATGACGCAGTCGTTAGTGCTTCATGTGCCCACCATCACCTACCTCCCCTACTGCTTTTTCAATATCGTTTCCCCGCTGATGTCCATCACGGTAGCGATGTTAGGGTATAAGATTTTCAGAAGGGAGGACAATGAGGAAGAAAAAACCGACAGAAAAGGCTGAAATTTAAACTCCTTGTTTTGCAAAAAAGAAGTATCTTTGCAGGCTGAAAATAATTACCAACAAAATAACTAACCATTATGAGTATCATCAAACCTTTCAAGGGATTCCGGCCGCCCGTCGACATCGTCGAAAAACTGGCCTCCCGTCCGTACGACGTCCTCAACTCCGCCGAAGCACGTGTAGAAGCTGCCGGCAACCCCTACAGCCTCCTGCACGTCACCAAGGCTGAAATCGACCTCCCCGAAGGCACCGACGAGCACTCCCCCGAAGTGTATCTCCAGGTCGTCAAGAACTACAACCTGTTCAAAGACCTCGGCTGGCTGGTGAAAGACGAAGAGGAGAAACTCTATGTCTATGCCCAGAGCATGAACCCGAAGGATGCCAACGCCAAATGGCAGTACGGCATTGTGGCCTGCGCCTACAGCGAGGACTATGTCAACAAGATCATCAAGAAACACGAGCTCACCCGTAAGGACAAGGAAGAGGACCGTATGAAACACGTCCGCATCACCAACGCCAACGTGGAACCTGTCTTCTTCGCCTATCCCGCCGTGGCCCGCATCGACGAGATCGTTGCTTCCGTCACCGCCCAAAAGCCCATCTATGACTTCATCGCCAAGGAAGACGGCTTCGGCCACCGCTTCTGGGTCATCGACAACAAAGCCATGATCGCCGAACTCGTGGAGCTGTTCGCCACCAAGGTTCCCGCCATGTACATCGCCGACGGCCATCACCGCAGCGCCGCCGCCGCCCTCGTGGGACAGGAGAAGAAAGAGCAGAACCCGCACCACACCGGCAAAGAAGAGTACAACTACTTCATGACCGTCATCTTCCCCGACAACCAGCTCAACATCATCGACTACAACCGCGTGGTGAAAGACCTTAACGGCCTCACCAAGGAGCAGTTCATCGCCGCCGTGAGCGAAAGCTACGACGTGCAGGATATGGGCACCGACATATACAAGCCCGCCAAACTGCACGAGTTCAGCATGTACCTTGACGGCCACTGGTACAAGATGACCGCCAAGGCCGGCACCTTCGACGACAACGACCCGATCGGCGTGCTGGATGTGACCATCCTCAGCAACCTCGTGCTCGACAAAGTGCTCGGTATCAAGGACCTCCGTACCGACAAGCGCATCGACTTCGTGGGCGGCATCCGCGGCCTCGGCGAACTGAAACGCCGCGTCGATAACGGCGAGATGAAAGTCGCCTTCGCCCTCTATCCGGTCAGCATGAAGCAGATCATCGACATTGCCGACACCGGCAACATCATGCCTCCGAAGACCACATGGTTCGAGCCGAAGCTCCGTTCCGGCCTCGTGATTCACGAGCTCTGCTAAACAGTTCTATATAGAGCATCAATTATAACGCCCTCTGTAGCAATCGCTGCAGAGGGCGTTGTTCATATATTTAGATTTTTTTCACCAACTGCCAACACATCATCCATCGTACCCACTTTTTTAGTATCTTTGCAGCGCATTTTTTGTATAATGGAGATTGAATAAATTATGGCAAATTTTTTAGCAAAACTATTTGGAACTAAGTATGATAGGGATTTAAAAGCCCTGAAACCCATAGCAGAATACGTGGCAGAGGCATTCGCCGATGTCCAAAAATTGTCGAACGACGAACTCCGCGGCAAGACGCTTCAATTCAAAGAAGCCATCCATACCGCCATCAAAGAGGAAGAGGACCGCATCGCCGAAATCAAGCAAAGTCTCGAAGAACATTACGAGATGCCTGTTTCAGAAAAAGAGGCCCTTTACAAGGAGATGGAGCATTTGGAGAAAAAGAGCTACGACACTACGCAGAAGGTGCTCGACGACCTGCTTCCCGAAGCCTTCGCCGTGATGAAGGAGACCGCCCGCCGCTTCAAGGAGAACGAAACTATCGAGGTGACCGCCACCGACCTCGACCGCGAAATCGCCGCATACCGCGAATGCGTCACCATCGAAGGCGACAAGGCGATCTACCAGACCAGCTGGAAAGCCGGCGGCAACATGATTCGCTGGGACATGTGCCACTTCGACGTACAGCTCATGGGCGGCGCCGTGCTGCATCAGGGTAAGATTGCCGAGATGGCTACCGGTGAAGGTAAAACCCTCGTGGCTACCCTGCCCGTCTATCTCAACGCCCTTCCGGGAAAAGGCGTACATGTGGTCACCGTCAACGACTACCTCGCCAAGCGCGACAGCGAGTGGATGGGGCTTCTCTACGAATTCCTCGGCCTCACCGTGGACTGCATCGACAAACACCAGCCCAACACACCGGAACGTAAAAAAGCCTACGACGCCGACATCACCTACGGTACCAACAACGAGTTCGGCTTCGACTACCTGCGAGACAACATGGCCCGCAACCTCACCGAACTGGTGCAACGCCCGCACAACTTCGCCATCGTGGATGAGGTGGACTCCGTATTGATTGACGATGCCCGTACCCCGCTCATCATCTCCGGTCCCACCCCGCGCGGCGACCAGCAGGAGTTCGACCGCTACAAACCGATCGTTGAAAAACTTTACAACGCCCAAAAAAACCTCATCCAGGAAATCCTTCCCGTGGCCAAACGCCTCGTGACCGAGAATCCCAATATCAAACCCGAAGAGTTTGGTGCACAACAACTTCTGCGTTGCCAAAGAGGTCTTCCCAAAAATAAAGCCCTCATCAAATTCCTCAGCGAACCCAACATCAAAAACATCCTCCAGCGCACCGAAGGCTTCTACATGGCGGAACAGAACCGCAACATGTTCATCATCGACAACGACCTTACCCAACTCGATGACGATATCAATGAAAAAATCCACAAGGGCAACAAGAAGTTTGATGACTTCAACTACGTCCTCACCCGCTATAATTCCCTCGATGAAGCCGAACAAAAGAGCGTGTTCGAAGACCTCAAGAGAGAGGCCACCGACACCCGTAAGAGCTGCGAAAGCCTGCTGACCGAAACCAAAAAACAGCTCACGCAGACCATCGACATGGAAGACTCCGGCAAATTCGCCAAAGTCCTTGCCAACATCGCATGCCTATACAACAACCTCGGCATCATCGACAACATCATCGGGAAAGAGAACGCCGACAGCTTCATCAACTACCGCGATATGGTGAGCGCCACCATCACCGCCGAACACTCCTCATGCTCGCATCTCGACCGTAAAAAGGAACTCGGTGAAATGATTAAGGCTCTCAACGAACTCTCACCCGTCGCCGGCTCACAGATGGAGATGCTCAAGGAGATTGCCTTTGGTAAATATGGTCTTCATTTTGTTATTGAAGAAAAACTCAACTCCGTCACTATCATGGAGAAAGGTATTGAGGCCGTTTCTAAAAACGCCGAGGAGGCCAAGCTGTTTGTGTTGCCTGAAATCGGCACAGAACTGGCCCAGCTCGATGCCGAGAACCTCGATCCCAAAGAGAAAGCCGCCAAGAAGAGCGAGATTCTGCGCAACTTCTCGGTCGCTTCAGAACGCGCCCACACCGTACAGCAGTTGCTGAAAGCCTATACCATGTTTGAAAAAGACGTGGAGTACGTCATCATGGACAACAAGGTGAAGATTGTGGACGAACAGACAGGCCGTATCATGGAGGGCCGCCGCTACTCCGACGGTATGCACCAGGCTATTGAGGCCAAGGAGAATGTGAAGGTGGAGGCTGCCACCCAGACCTACGCCACCATCACCCTCCAGAACTATTTCCGTATGTACAAGAAGCTGGCCGGTATGACCGGTACCGCTGAAACCGAAGCCGGTGAGTTCTGGAACATCTACAAACTCGAAGTCGTGGTCATCCCCACCAACAAGCCCATCGCCCGTATCGACTACGACGATAAGGTTTACAAGACCAAACGCGAGAAGTACGATGCCGTGGTCAAGGAGATCATCACCCTGCACGAACAAGGCCGTCCCGTTTTGGTGGGTACCACCTCGGTGGAAGACTCCGAACTTCTCTCCAAGATTTTGAAACTGCGCCACATCGACCATAACGTGCTCAACGCCAAGTTGCACCAGAAGGAGGCCGACATCGTGGCCGAAGCCGGACAGCCCGGAACGGTCACCATCTCCACCAACATGGCCGGTCGTGGTACCGATATCAAGCTCGGACCCGGAGTCAAGGAGATGGGCGGTCTCGCCATCATCGGCACCGAGCGTCACGACTCCCGCCGTGTGGACCGCCAGCTGCGTGGTCGTGCCGGCCGTCAGGGCGACGAGGGTAGCTCCCAGTTCTATGTCTCCCTCGAAGACAACCTCATGCGACTCTTCGGCTCCGAACGTATCGCCAGCGTCATGGACCGCCTCGGTCTGCAAGACGGCGAGGTCATCCAGCACAGCATGATCTCCAAGTCCATCGAACGCGCTCAGAAAAAGGTGGAAGAAAACAACTTCGGCATCCGTAAACGCCTCCTCGAATACGACGATGTGATGAACTCACAGCGTGACAATATCTATAAGAAACGTCGCAACGCCCTCTTCGGCGACCGTCTCCCTATCGACCTGGCCGAAATCTTCAGCAAAGTGTGCGACGACATCGTCAACGACAACTGGGATGCCAAAGATTATGAAGGTTTCTGTGAAGATTTGCTGACCATTTGTGGCTGCGAGTCTCCGTATGCGACCGACAACGACTTCCTTGAAGGCCGTCCCGACAAGATGAAGGAGGAAATCCAACAGCTGGTCATCGACAACTACAACACCCGCATGGAGAACCTCTGCAACCAGATCTATCCCATCGTGGAACGCGTATTCCTTACCGACGGCCAGCGCTACCTCAACATCGCCCTGCCCATCACCGACGGCACCAAGATGCTGAATGTGGTCGCCCCGCTGAAATACTGCTATGAGACCAAATCCTACGGTATCAAGCTCTCCATAGAAAAGAGTATCACCCTCGCCGCCATCGACGACGCGTGGAAAGAGCACCTCCGCGACCTCGACGACCTCAAGACCGAGGTACAGAACGCCTCCTACGAGCATAAGGATCCGCTCTTGATTTACAAACTCGAATCCTTCGGGCTGTACGATGCTCTCATCAAGCGCATCAACCGCGAGATCGTATCCTTCCTCACCAAGGGCGCTCTCCCCGAATTCCAGCAGCAACAGCCGCAAATCAAAGAGGCCAAACTGCCCGAATCGGATGCCAAGAAACTGCAGACCAGTCGCAGCGAGGTGGGCAGCGGCCGTCAGGTGGCCCAAGGTGGCAAAGGCAGCGCCCCCATCCGCGTGGAGAAAAAGGTGGGACGCAACGACCCCTGCCCCTGCGGCAGCGGCAAGAAATACAAGAACTGCCACGGACGCGACGAATAGTCCGCTCGCCCATAATGAAAAGAGGCTGGTTCAATTGAACCAGCCTCTTTTTTTATTCAGCAAAAATACTGATTAATAAGCTCTTGCAAAAACTACACGTTGTTTAGAAGGCTTGCCAGTAAGAATACACTTGCCCTCCTCCAACGGGTTGTTGAACGGAATACAACGGATGGTAGCTTTCGCCAACTCTTTGATTTTCTCTTCCGTCTCGGTGGTGCCATCCCAGTGGGCATACACAAAGCCAGACTTGTTGTCCAAAATATCCACAAATTCTTCCCAAGTGTCAGCCTTGCGGATATTGCTGTCGCGGAACTCCAACGAACGCTGGAAAAGGTTGTGCTGGATGTCATCCAATAATTTCTCGATGGTTTCATCCAAAATATCCAATGCATAATTGGCCTTTTCGAGCGTGTCGCGGCGAGCCACTTCAGCTTGGTTGTTCTCCAAGTCGCGAGGACCGATAGCCACACGTACCGGGACACCCTTCACCTCATACTCATTGAACTTCCATCCTGAACGCTGGGAATCGTCGTCATCATATTTCACAGAAATTCCTTTAGCCTTCAGCTTAGCCATCAAAGTCATCACCTTTTCGGTAATGGCGGCTTTCTGTTCATCACTTTTATAAATAGGAATAATGACTACCTGAATCGGAGCGAGCTTGGGCGGAAGCACCAGACCATTGTCATCCGAATGTGTCATGATCAAAGCACCAATCAAACGGGTAGAAACGCCCCATGAGGTAGCCCATACATATTCAAGATTATTGCTCTTGTTCAAGAACTGCACATCGAAAGCCTTGGCGAAATTCTGTCCGAGGAAGTGGGATGTGCCGGCTTGTAAAGCCTTACCATCCTGCATCATAGCCTCGATACAGTAGGTGTCGATAGCGCCTGCGAAACGTTCGTTCGGCGACTTCACACCCTTCAAGACGGGCATTGCCATGTAATTCTCGGCGAAATCGGCATACACCTCCAGCATTCGAGCGGTCTCCTCGCGGGCTTCCTGCTCGGTGGCATGTGCGGTATGGCCTTCCTGCCACAAGAACTCGGCCGTACGGAGGAACAAACGGGTACGCATCTCCCAGCGCACCACGTTGGCCCACTGGTTGCAGAGCAACGGCAGGTCACGATACGACTGTATCCAGTTTTTGTAAGTGCTCCAGATGATGGTTTCTGACGTGGGGCGAACAATCAGTTCTTCCTCCAACTTGGCCTCAGGATCCACCACTACGCCGGAGCCGTTAGGTGCGTTTTTCAAACGATAATGGGTGATTACCGCACACTCTTTCGCAAAGCCCTCCACATGGTCGGCCTCACGGCTGAGGAACGATTTGGGAATGAAGAGCGGGAAATATGCATTCACATGCCCTGTATCCTTGAACATCTTGTCCAATGCGTCATGCATCTTTTCCCAAATTGCATAGCCGTACGGCTTGATCACCATACATCCTCTGACCGCAGAATTCTCTGCCAGATCAGCCTTTTTGACAATGTCATTATACCATTGCGAATAATTTTCTGCGCGTGTCGTGAAATTTTTTGCCATTTTCTCCCTTTCTTTTTGAACTTTTTAGTATTTTTGTGGTCTTAAAATCAAGTTTGCAAAAATACAAAAATTATATCACCCAGCCGCAAACAGAAAGGAGATAAAGTTATGAAAAAGTTAGTGTTTTTATCCGTCTTTGCGTTAGCCGTACTGGCAACTTCTTGTAAATTAGAGTCATTGACCTACTACGATGACATCTATAGTAGTTCGACCGATGCACAATATGTTCGTCCTAACCCGACTTCATCCAACTATTCGAACTCAAATGCCGCGCCCAACAATGCGAACAATTCCTACAATAATGCGGCGAACTCCAACAATTACAACAACAATAGTAATAATAACAACAATGTAACGTATTATTACGATGAAGAGACCGGGTTGTATTACGATGCCAACAGCAACACGTATTACGATCCCAATACGGGCAATTACTATTCCGGAACCTCTTCCAACTCCAGCTCGTATTCTGATGGCAACGGCAACACGTACATCACCAACAACTACTATTTCGATGATGACAGCTACTACGATTACTACTACACCTCACGTATCCGTCGTTTCCACTCCTGCTGCGACTACGGATGGAGCTACTACGATCCGTACTTCACCAACCACTACTGGTACAGCTATGATCCCTCTTGCTGGGGCGTGAGCATCTACCTCGGTTACAACTGGTGGTGGCCGACCTATTACTATCGTCCGTACTACTACGATTATGGATACTACCACTACGGTTTCAACTATGGCTGGGGCTGGAGCTGCCATCACCCCTATCACCACCATCACCACTTTGGATGGTACAACGACCCCTACTACTATGGCTACCACTACGGACATCATGGTTATCACCATGGATACCACAACGGCTATCATCACGGCTATCACAATGGCTACCTCAACGGTTACTATGATGGATATTACGCTGGAAGCCATGCAGGCTACTACCACAACAACTACGACCACAACGGTTCCTTCTACATTGGACACAGAGAAACGGCTTCCGCCACCAACTCCGGCAACAACGGAAGAGGCAAACGACCCAACGGATATGGCAACAACGGCGGTGTGGCTGAATACAAAAACGAGCCCAGCAGCGGAGGCGCCTCTTCCATCCGCACAGTAACGCCCACCAGTTTCAACGAACGCTACGAGGTTCTTGCCTCAACTACCAGCAGCTCCAGCAGAGAGAGCAACAATACTGGCAGAGTGAATAACAGCAACGACAAGGTGAACAACAATACGGCCAGAGAGAGCAACGTTACGCCTGCTAACAACAACAATGATAGGGTGGCCAATCCTTCCAACAACAATAACAATGCCAGAGAAAACAACAGCACGGTTGCTCCGAACAACAACTACAACAATAACTCCAGCCGCGTAAACACTCCTTCCAACAACAATAACAATGCCAGAGAGAACAACAGCACGGTTGCTCCGAACAACAACTACAACAATAACTCCAGCCGCGTAAACACTCCTTCCAACAATAACAACA
>JAGCUN010000044.1 GCA_017962845.1 Bacteroidales bacterium
CCACCTTGTATGTCAGTTGGTTGTCACCGCCATTCCGCTACGAGCGCAGCGAGTAGCGGAATCCCCTGCCGCCTGCGATGGTCGTTCACCCCGAAGGAAGCCCGCATTGTTCCATTGTTTATAGTATTATGGTCGATAATTCAACATCTTCAGGTCCATACCACACAAAGCCTTGCCTGGGTTCCAGCCATAGATGGAAATGTCGTTTTGCTACGAGGATGCGAGTGACAACAATATTGTCGAATTGGAATGTCACTTCTAATCTGAGTTTTTTGACTTTCTTGATGTCAATAGGTTCTGTCCAAGCGACAAAACTGAATTTCCAATCATTATTTTGTCCACTTGTTGGCACTATCCAAGGAAACGAATCAATCGTATAATCAATAGATGTTTTGTCTTTATATCTTGTGATTGAGTCAAATGCGGCTGCCGAAGCCCTTTCAATTTCCCAGGGTAATGTATCCGTATCATTAACTATGAGAAGAATGTTTCTGAACGTACACTTATTGTAGCGGACGGCCCCCCATTTATCTCTTTTTTCTTGCTCTATGTAGCACTGTATTCGAAATGTATTGACAGAATCTTTAGCATAAAACCCTCCCTTAAATTGCCTATAATCCAATTCTATATTTGAATAATATGACCTTCTATTTATATTGGATATTCCATGTATACGTATACTGTCCATCGGCATTGTAACATGGGTGATAGTATCCATATAATAAGACTTGTCATGGTTCATGCTATATATGCTTTCGTGCAATCTAAAAGAAGCGGAACAACTGCAGAAGAACAAACAAATGATGGTCGCAAAACAGAAGAAGTAGCACCTTCTGTTTTGCAGGTTGTTTGTCCCGACAGTGTGCGCGGGTGGGAACTCCTTCTTGTTGTGGGCGTTGAACATAGGGGCGGTTTCAAGATTGTCGTTTTGGCTGTTTTTCATCTTGAAATTTTTTTGGGGACTTCTATTTTTACTCTTTTTTTGTCATACCTCCAGACCCTGCAAGTCCCTTCAACAGAATCTGAAAATATAACGGGGCAAAGGTACAGAATATTTTCTGATAAGAAAAAAACGTCCTTATCTATTTTGATTACTTTGTTTTCTTTTTGAAACAATGGATGTATGCCACCTCAATACCAAAACCATTGTAACGGTAATTGTAATACCCTTTGTCAAATTCGGTCTCTGAATTATCAGCGCTATTCACTGAATAGATATTATAAACACCTGTGTACTTGGTAAATAATCCGAAATTGCCAACAATGCCGAAACGAAGGAGATCTTTGTATGGGAGGGTGTAATAGACACCGAGTTTGACCAATGCATCAATGGAAATTTTATAGGGTTTTTGAGCCCAGAATTGATCAGTAGTGTGGTATTTTCTATTATTATCCTTAAAAATATCACTATTTGCAAAAGTTCCATTATTATTAATGCTAAGGTACAGGTATCGGCCTTGTTCAAGACCACCCCCAATGTTGGAGAAACACAATCCTACGGAAGAGTAGAAATGCCAATTTTCTTTCAAGGGCACATGTACTTCAAAATTAACGGGAATCTTAAAGTCTAAAGCATACTCGATAAACATCGTAGTCGGAAAGAGGAAGTTGGTTGTAGTGCCATAGTCAAGTCCAATGGAGACGCCAAAGTACTTGTAAAAGTTGTAGGATGCTTCAATGCCGACCGCCCAGCCGAAAGAGGGCTTTTTGTTTACAAGAAAAATGGAATTGTCCGTAGTGGAGTGTATGGATAGTGGCGCTAATACATCTCCTTCCAAACGGCCGCCCAAGTGCCAGCCGTCTAAAGAGTTGTCATTCTGCGCGTAATTTGCTGAGACAAACGCAAATACGAAGAATAAGAGAATGCTGATTCTTTTCATCATGGGTGACATATTTTTGCAACATTAATTTACGAATGCAAAAATACAACCTTTTCTTTATTTTATGGTAGGTTGATAAAAAATACGAATAGCTGGAAATAACAATGTCCCCGTTATTCTTTCAGGAAACTTTTTGCCCGCTCTTTCTCTTCTGGGGTGCCGTATTTGATGACTTTCTTCAGGTATTTGCGCTCGTTCTTGCTGTCGCCCAGCATATAGTAAGTATCGGCGATGTTGCTGAGCACTACGCCGTCGTGAGGAGCTACCTTTTCGGCTTTGAGCAGCCACGTCAATGCCGTACTACGATCTTCCAGCACCTGGTAGGTGGCAGCTATCACATTGATATTTTGTACATATTTGGGAAAATGGTGGTAAAGATCCTCAGCGATGCCACGAAGAAGTAGGATTTTCTGTTGCATTTTGTCAGCATTTTCATCGTTCACTGCGGCCATGAAAAGCTCTTTCTCGTAATCAAAAATTCCATCGGTGACGACCTCCTCCATAGGAGCATTGTTGTTGGGCCACTGCCATTGGAGTTTGTTCTGTGTGGTTCTGTCGAGTAGGGCGTGAATCTCATCTGCAAAGACGTTCCAGCGGCATAATTCTTGCAACAGATGGATTTTACCATACCACATGTCCAGCCGGTCGGGAAAGAGGGCGATGCCGCGGCTGATGACATCCAGTGCGCTATCCACTCGTGCAAAGTCCCATCGTTGAGCATAATACATGTAGCCGGCCACTGCGCCAGTGCTGTCGGTGAGGGTGTAAACCTCGCCTTGTACTCCATCAGCTTCGCTGGGAGGATCAGCGGAGGTCACCACGCCCGATTGGGTCTTTGACAGGTTATAGTAGTAGTTGTATTCAGCGACGTAACGCTCGGCTGTCTGCTCGTTCATATTCCTGATTTTCAGGATGGAAGCAGTCATGGCCGTGGTGTCGCCTTTATGCAAGTCATCATAAAATTGCTCATAGGGATCTTGTGCTGCCGCAAGCATTATTAGCGACATCATCCATAGGGTGGAGAATAACTTTTTCATTGTTTTGGGCATTGATTCAATGCCGCAAAAATACGAATAATTTGAAAACTGAGAATTGAAAATTGAAAATTGAAAACTGAGAACTGAGAACTGAAAATTGTTAATTGTACATTGTTAATTGTACATTGTTAATTGTACATTGTAAATTGTACATTGAAATAACCCTACTCTCCGTACGTTATCGTCCTTACCGTTCGCGCCGACAATTTCCCGTCGATGAACTCCTCGCACTCTGTCCAGTTGCCATGCTCGTCGTACTGGTACTTCCACGTCAAGACGGGATGGATGGGGGTGCTGTCGCTGTTGATATCGTAAAACTCCATACGGGTCTTATTCCGCGCATCATCGTACTCGAAACGAACACTTACGACTTTGTATGCGATGCCTCCTGAACTTTCGTAATAGTGGTTACCCGTGATTTGCGTAATTCCCATCTCGCTGGAGATGGACAGTAGCTTTCCGTCCGAATCGTACTCGTAGTGGTAGGGAAGAGGGGCGGGCAGGGTGTCGCCGCCCATCAGATTCGCGGATTCGTACTGGAGATATCGTTCATAATTTTGAGGGAAACGAGGGAGGGTGTACATAAGCCCTTTGCCTCTAAAGTCATACTTTCGCTCACTTGCCATCGATCCGTTGCGGTAGGTATAAGCGTATATCTCTTTGAGATAGGCATTCTCGAATTGGAAGACGGTGCAGACCTGTCCACAACTGTCGTACTGCAGACTTTCCATATAGTACCAATGCCCCTCTTTCGCCTGCCGTTGCCATGCTTGTAGCCGTCCGTCAGCCACAAGGTAACGGTTCAGTTCCGTTTCGTAGGCAAGTTGCCACGGCCCTTTCGGCAGGTTGCGTTGCGGGGTGCGGACGTATAGACTGCCATGATGCTTGCGGGCGAAACGGTTGCTGATCCGTCGGTATTGTTTCATCATGACACTGCGTGCATCGATTAGCGAAACTCGGTGTAGCGAGTCAAAGGAGTATGTCCGCTCTTCGATGGGGAAAGCATCCCAAAGGTACTCGTAGCAGCGGAGGGTGTTGTGTCTTCCCAGGAGAGTCTCTCTTACATAATGAGAATTGGGAATTAGCTGAAAGTTGTTTCGCACTTCCTTCACCGATACCACCTCACCCTTGAAAGATATGGACATCGGGTCCATTGCTCCTGTCCAATTGTTCAAAAGGTCGCTTTGAACGGGAAAAATCATCAGTTTGACCTGCCCGTCCCGACTTTTGGGGGTGAATTTGTAAGGTGACATCTCGCTCATCTGAAAAATCTTCTTTGCAGAATCTTGCGTGGCGTTATTGATCTGTCCCCGCGCACTCGCAGCGGCACAGAGTAGAAAAAAGAAGATGATGATGCGGTTCATGGCGATATGAAATTTTACCCCGCAAAAATACAAATAAATTGAAAATTGAAAACTGAGAACTGAAAATTGTTAATTGTACATTGTAAATTGTACATTGTTCATTCTCCTAATGGAAGAGTGTCACGATGAACGAGATCAGCACGAAGAGCCAGTGCGCTGAAATGCCCGCTAACAGTCCGCCGATGGTGTGCGCGATGATGGCCTTGGAAATCAGCGGACGGTGCCCCATCGAGTCGAGCATGGCGGCATGGGTGCTGAGATAACCGCTCCAACACATACCCATGGCCGTGAAGACTGCGATGGCGTTGTTGTCGATGATGCCTTCAGAAACAAAGCGCGGAATCAAACCCAACGCGGCTCCAACAGCTCCTAATGCCGTGATAGGGAAGGAGATGAGCTGGGGATAGTCGAAGCCGAAGAGCCAGTGGAAAACCACCTGTATCTTGCCGGCCGCCCACGAGATGACGGGAACGCCCTCGTAAGCTTCGCCCAAATATTCGTGGTTGGCCCCGGCAGGACCGAACGTCAGCATCATCACAAGGGTGGAAATCACCAGCACGCCCGGAATGATGGCCAGACCGATGCCCACACCATCTTTGCCACCGTCCAGAATCGAATTGAGGAAACGCATGAACACGCTGCCCTCGCTCTTGAAGGAGATCTGCTGCTCGTCGCCCGTCTCTTCCGAAACAGGTGCGTTCAACGACGGGTCGGCCTTGAGGGTGAAACGCTGCATCAGCCGCGTGGAGATGATGCTGCCGACCACTGCGCCGATCACTCCAACCAAAGCCCCGCTGCCGAACCCCTGGCTGGTCATGAAGGCCACCACCACCAGTCCCATACCGAAGGCCGTGCCAAAGTTGGTCAGCGAAACCAGCTGGTACTTCTTGAAATACTGGCTGAAATTTTTGTCCTTGGAGAGCGAGATGATGGCGGGATTGTCGCTCAGGAAGGTCATCACCGCTCCCAGTGCCGCCACCCCCGGCAGGTTGTACAACGGGCGCATCAGCGGACGCAGAATGTTCTCCAACAGGCGCACCACACCAAACTCCGCCAACAACCGGCTGATAGCACCCATCAGCACGCAGATGGCCATGATGTAGAACACGGTCTCCAAAAGCAAGTGATAGGCCGTCTGCATGAAAGTGTTGAGCATTTTCGGCAAAGACATCCGCCAGGCGAGCAGACCGAAAAAGCCGAAAAAGAGAATCAGGAAGAGAATAGCCTCGAAAGAGCGCTTGCTCGTGAACGACAGTGGATTTTTCAGTTTGAAGATTTTCTCAATCTTACGGAACGCCGCCTCAATGGAGTGCGCGTACTCTACGGTTTTCTTCTTGCGGATCTTCATGTTGATGATTACAAATTATCTGAATTCAATCTTTTGCCAAAATAACGGAGGAAATCAATGTTCCAAGTGAGTCCGATCTGCGCCGTGAGCTTTCGCCCCGACACCACCCCGTCGTAAACCGGGAAATAGTGGATCTGATACAGCAGAGCGTGTAAGCGCACCGCCTCACTGCCTCTCGGATGGTATTCAACGCCAAGGCCATAGAACGCCGAACGCTGTCCGGGGGTCACAAAGCAGTCCTTCGCCGGCGAAACCCACGGATAATCGGCCATATTCTGCTCGTAACCGCCTTTGACAAAGAGGTTCACATGCTTGATAGCTACATCCATGCGCGAGATGACGGAGAAACTGGAGAAGATGGCATCGGTGCGGCTGACACGGTTCATGTAGTCGATATACCAGCTCCAGCGCCCCACCTCAAAGCGGTTTCCTAAGGTGACACATCCCACAAACTGACCGCGTTTTCTCTCAAAGAAATTGACAGAATATAAAGTCTTGAAAAATCCGAAATCGCCACTCCATAACAGACTGTATGCCAGCAGTCCCTGCTTCCATTCGTTGCCTTTTCCCATGTAATGAACGTATGGCGAGTTGGCTACCTGCAAGGTCAGATGATGACGTTGTGATTTATCAGTAAATTTCACTGAACCAGCCAATTGGAAACAATAGTAGTTGTTCCAATAGTCGCCGGCATAATACACGTTGATGGGGGCGGCATCGTATTCAAAACCGCCATTGGCGATGGCCTCCTTACCGGCACGGATCGCCCAGTGGTCGTTAATCTGATATTGTAAATAAAGGAAGTCAGTATTGTCGAAAAAGGTGCTGGCACCCGCATTGGCGATGATGCGCTGACGGAAGAAGTAGGAGAAACCCTTGCCGAACTCGCCACCCAACAACAGGTTGAAATAGTGACCGTTGAAACCGTAGTCGGTGGTGTCGGAAAGTGATGCGCTGCCACCATCGCTGAAACTGTGCTGCACATCAAAACCGGCTCTCATCTCCAACTTGAGGTGGGTGAAACGATGGCGCACACTGTCGTTCGTCTCTTGCGCTGTCAGTTTTGAGAGTGAAAAAAGCGCAAAAGCGACAAGGATTGCTGTTTTTATTTTATTGATTTTCAATTTATTGTAATAATAATTTAATGTTCAAAATTGCGAGTGCAAAATTAGGTCATTTTTTGAAAAGAAAAAGCCGTATATTTGCAACTCGAAAAAAATAAATGCATCATGTTTAATATTGTCTCTCGTAAAGATTTTGCCGCAGACACCTATCTGCTTGAAGTAGAAGCTCCCCGCATCGCCAAGGCCGCCCTGCCCGGTCAGTTCATCATTGTGAAGAAATCGCCGACCGCAGAACGCATTCCGCTTACCATCAGCGACTCGGATGCGGAAAAGGGCACCATCACCATGGTGTTCAAGGCCATCGGCAAGTCCACCCGCGACCTCGCCGAACTGCAAGTGGGCGACCAGCTGCTGGATGTGGCCGGCCCGCTCGGCCGTCCCTCCGAGTTTGTCCACCTCACCCACGAGGAGCGCGCCGCCAAGCGTTACGTCTTCATCGGCGGCGGCGTGGGCATCGCCCCCATCTACCCGCAGGTGAAATGGCTCCACAACGACGGCATCAACGTGGATGTGATTGTAGGCGTGAAAACCCACTCGCTGCTGATCTTCGAGGAGGAGCTCCGCTCCGTCGGCAACCTGTACGTCACCACCGACGACGCCTCCTACGGCTCCAAGGGCCTGGTGACCGACCAGCTCCGCACCCTGCTCGACAGCGGCAAACAGTACGACGAGATTATCGCCATCGGCCCCATGATCATGATGAAGTTCGTGGCCGCCGTGGCACAAGATTATGGCATCCGTTGCACCGTCAGCCTCAACGCGCTGATGGTGGATGGCACTGGCATGTGCGGCGCCTGCCGTGTGAGCGTGGGAGGACAGACCAAATTCACCTGCGTGGACGGCCCCGAGTTTGATGCCGCCCTCGTGGATTTCAACCAGGCCATGAAGCGCCAGGCCATGTACAACAATGTCACCACCCGCAAGCAGCTGGAGGCTGAGGAGCGTGCGGAAGGCCACGTGTGCCATGTGGGCGGCGTCACCGAGGAGGTGCCCGACAAGAAACACCGGGTGCCGGTGCGCGAGCAGGACCCGAAGGTGCGTGCCACCAACTTCGACGAGGTTTGCTATGGCTACGATGCCGAGGAGGCCGTGCTGGAAGCCCGCCGCTGCCTCAACTGCAAGAACCCGCAGTGCGTGCAGGGATGCCCTGTCAACATCAACATACCGGGCTTTATCCATGAGGTTGCCACCGGCAACTTCGAGGAGGCCGCTCGTATCATCAGTCGCGATTCCGCCCTGCCTGCGGTGTGCGGCCGTGTGTGCCCGCAAGAGAGCCAGTGCGAGGGCAAATGTGTGATGGGCAACAAGTTCGAGCCTATCGCTATCGGCAAACTGGAGCGTTTTGTGGGCGACTTCGCCCGCAACAACCAGCTGGCGCTGGCCGAATGCGCACCCAAAAACGGTCACAAGGTGGCCGTCATCGGCAGCGGTCCGTCGGGACTTACCTGCGCCAAAGAGCTGCTCGCCAAAGGCTATGAGGTGACCGTCTTCGAGGCCCTCCACGAGCTGGGCGGCGTGCTGGTATATGGCATTCCTTCCTTCCGTCTGCCCAAAGAGACGGTGGTGAAATACGAGGTGGAGAATCTGCGCAAGATGGGTGCGAAGTTCGAGCGCGACGTGGTCATCGGCCGCACCGTCTCCATCGACGACCTGATGGACAAAGAGGGCTTCGAGGCCGTGTTCATCGGCAGCGGTGCCGGTCTGCCCAACTTCATGGGCATTCCGGGCGAGAACCTGTGCGGTGTGGTTTCCGCCAACGAGTTCCTGACCCGCAACAACCTGCTGTTCGCCTACCGCGAGGGCTTCGACACACCCAACTTTGTGGGGCGCAAGGTGGCTGTGGTGGGTGGCGGCAACGTGGCTATGGATGCCGCCCGTACCGCACTGCGTCTCGGTGCCGACGTGCATATCGTGTATCGCCGCTCCGAGGCCGAGCTGCCTGCCCGCGCCGAAGAGGTGCATCACGCCAAAGAAGAGGGTATCGTATTCAACCTGCTGTGCAACCCCACCGCCATCAATGGCAACGAAGAGGGCTGGGTGAACGCTATGGAGTGTGTGCGCATGCAGCTCGGCGAACCCGACGCTTCAGGCCGCCGCCGCCCCGAGGTGATCCCCGGCAGCGAGTTCACCCTCGATGTCGATATGGTCATCATGGCCCTCGGCACATCACCCAACCCGCTGATTAGCAGCACCACGAAAGGCCTTTCCGCCAACCGCAAGGGCTGCCTCGAAGCCGATGAGGTGGGACGCACTACCCGCGAGGGCGTGTTTGCCGGCGGTGATGCAGTGAGCGGTGCCGCTACCGTCATCCTCGCCATGGGCGCCGGCAAGAAAGCCGCCGCCGCCATCGACGAGTACATCCGCAACAAATAGTTGCTATGGCAAAACATTATCTTCTGACGCTCCTGCTGGTCCTGACCCTCGCTGTAGGTGGAAAGGCCCAGCAGCCTGTCACTTTTATCCAGCATCACCACGATTACCGTATCGTCGTCCCGTCGCAGCAACCCGAATGGAACTATGCCGCCAGCGAGTTGCAGTTCTTCCTCGAAAACGCCTTCCATACCCGCTTCGAGATTTGTGCCGACACCAATTATACGGGCGGTCCAGCGATTTCTATCGGACAAAACCGCCTCTCGGAGCCGCTTTGTCAGCAGTATGGAAGCGCCCTCCAGCCCGACGGCTTCCTATTGCATTCCGATAATAATATTTTGTATATTATTGGTTATCAAAATGATACAATTGTCAATCTCTACGGCATTTATCATCTTTTAGAAAATCATTTCGGATGCACCTATACCTGCGCCAACAGCATTCATTATGATGCGCTTCCCGACACGTTGACGCTGTGCCTTCACGACCTTCAGAATCCCGCTTTCCGCTATCGGGAGACGCTGCATCTCATTCCCAACATCGACGACCGCTACGCGAAATGGCACAAACTGCACACCCGCCACGACTTCAACCGCGAGTGGGGCTTGTTTGTACACACTTTCAAGGATCTGATTCCGGTGGAAACCTATTTCGACACGCATCCCGAATGGTTTTCGGAGATGTATGGCCGCCGTGTGCGCGACGGGCAACTCTGCCTCAGCAACCCCGAAGTGCTGGATGAACTGTGTCGCAATTTGGAAAAGCGGATGCAGGCTGAACCCGACAAACAGATCTGGTCGGTGTCGCAGAACGACAACGAAAGTTCCTGTACCTGTGAGCATTGCCGACACCTCGACTCGCTGTATGGTGGGCCTTCTGGCACGATGATCTGGTTCGTGAACCAGGTGGCCGAGCGCTTTCCCGATAAGACCATCTCCACACTGGCCTACCAGCAGACGCGCCATGCACCCACCAACATTCGACCCAACAAAAATGTGAACATCATGCTCTGCTCCATCGAGTGCCAGCGCACATATCCCATCGCCTCCGAAACTGGCGAGCACTCGTTCCAGCATGATATGGACGCTTGGACCGCCCTCACCGACAACATCTTCCTGTGGGATTATGTGGTGCAGTTCCGCAACTACTTCGACCCGTTCCCAAATTTCCAAGTTCTTCAACCTAACTTGCAGAATTTCAGAGACCATCATATCCCGATGGTGTTCGAGCAAGGTTCCAACCAGAATGTTACCGAGAGTTACGAATGGCGCACCTATCTGCTGGCCCATCTGATGTGGAACCCCGACCTCAATGTGGACAGTCTGCGCCAGCGTTTTTTCGATGCCCACTACGGACCGAAGCGCACGCCTTTCATCACACAATATTATAATGAGATGCAAGAGGCGCTGCTGGCCTCTGGACAGAAACTGAACATCTACGGCTATCCCATGGATGCGGTGGAAGGGTATCTGGCTTATGATAAAATGATGGACTATTTGAGTTTGATGTTGGATGTTTTGAAAACAGCGCCATTTGAAGGATGTATGGTTGAACAGAGGCAGATGTATGACGAGCGTGTACAGCTGTGGGCACTTCCAATAGTATTCGCTTCGATAGACCTCATCAGCCATGAGTGTTTCCCAGAATTATCATTTTTTGAATATGATGATAAGGGAAGAAAGTGTGTGCGAGAGGAGTATCGAGGTGCGTTGGAAGGATTTGTAATCGACTGCAATAAATTGGGTATCAAATATTTAGATGAAGCTACCTATACACCGCAGCAGTTCTACGACAACATCACGAATTATTGGGAGAAAAACACGGGCGGTTCGTTGGCCGCCGGCAAACCCGTGACCTGCTCCACCGAATGGAGCAACCTGTATGACGTGGGCGGTCCCAAAGCCCTGACGGATGGAAAGATGGGACAGATGGATTATCACTACAATTGGCTGGGATTTTGGGGGAATGATATGGAGGTGGTGATAGATTTGGGGAAACGCACCCTCATCAGCACCGTCAACGCCGATTTCCTCTACTATCCGCTCTCCTGGATTTTTGCGCCCGTGCAGGTGAGTGTGGAGGTCTCCAATGATGGTAAAACGTGGAAGAAGGTAGGGGAGGAGAACTACGAAAACGGCACCAATCTGATTGAATGTAAGATTGTTCCGTTTCACCTCAATTTCCCAGCGGTGAAGGGCCGTTATGTGCGGGTAGTGGCGAAATCGCTACGCACCAACCCCGAGTGGCACCGCGGTGTGGGGCAGCCCTGCTGGATCTTCTGCGATGAGGTGATCGTGAGGTGATAGCAAATCTCTCAAATCATTTGTTGCTCACTTCGTTTGCATTTGACGTTCGCTGCGCTCACATTAATAATTCAAATCTCTCAAATCTTCAAATCTCTCAAATCTTACCAATCCTATTGCCCCGCCCGATACTGACTGGGCGACATTCCCGTGACACGCTTGAAGTAGCGGCAGAAGGAGGCTTGGTCTGGGAAGTTGAAACGGTCGGCGATGGACTGAATAGAGATATCGGGCTCGTAAGTGAGTATGTGCTTGGAACGCAGCACAACAAAATGCTGTATCCAGTAACCAGCAGTATGCCCTGTCTGCAGCTGAATGACCTTGCTGAAATATTTTGGCGTGAGGTGAAAGAGCTGGGCGTAAAACTGTACGTTGCGCTGCTGATGACAGTTTTCAAAAACGGCATTGTAAAACCGATAGCTTAAGCTCTTGTTGGGCACTGTAGCAGTGATGGATGAAGTGTTGCGAAAGAAATCGACGGCCTGCGACAAAATATCAATGGAGGTCATGAGGATTTCTATCCTATTTTTCATGTTGAGACTGGCAGTCCGGCGGATGGCATCAATGAATGAAAGGACATCTTCGTATTGGCTTTCGGTGAGATGGAAGTGAGGCTGCACTTCATACGAAAACCGTGTGTCACTAAAGTTGATCCTTCCCATCCGAGCATATATGTCTGCCGATACGACAACTAAAGTGGCCCGGTAATCGGGAGACACGCGATGGGCTATCAGAGCATGATTGGGATACACGATGGCCATGTCGTGGGGAAAATACTGGAATGAGGATGACTCGTATTCCACATCAATGCTCCCACTATGACATACCGATATGATATAGTGCGGAGAGACGATGGGAATTTTGCGTGCAGGCAGATCGCTTACTTCAAAAACAGAGACTCCCATTTCGGTGATTTTATCATTGTCCAATAGCAAGGTGTTCTGTATATTTTCCATTAAGGTATCAAGCTTTATTTGATTTGCAAAAATACGCAATTTTTCTTATTCAAAAATGAAAAGCTACCTTTTGACAAACATTTCACTCTCATTAAGAATTTTTGAATAGTTTTAAAGTGTATTTTTGCACGTTTTTTTTACAAAAGAAAAATGTATATAATAGTATAGGTAATATAAATATTTGTCATTTAATAAATTATGAAAAAATTATCTCTGTTTTTTGGCTGGTTTGGTCTGCTGCTTTTTATCTTTGTGGATTCGGTATCGGCGCAAACTGTTATCCAAACCACCAATGTCACTGTGGTGTACAACACCTCGCAGGCTAACTCTGTCTTTGAAAATGTGACGAAGTTTTATTTCTCTAACGGAAACCTTGTCATAGACCAGAACGGCGTGGAGACCTCGATTTCCACCAACACAGTGCGCCGTTTGGAACTGGCCGCCATCTCCACTTTTAATGACATCAGCGAGTGGGACGAAGATGCGATTTTTGTCTATCCTAACCCCACCTCCGATAAACTTTTCTTTTCTTGTAAAGATAATCAGGAGGTGACGGTGTCTGTTTATTCGATGAACGGACAGCTGTTGAAGTCGGAGCAGATGAATACTTCCGAAAGCCTGAATGTGAGCTCGTTAGCAAAGGGAATGTATATCATCCGCATTAACAATCAGAATTACAAATTCTCAAAATTCTAAGCTATGAAGAAAGTCTTATCGCTCCTTTTCGTCTTGGTTTTGGCCGCCGGCACTCTTTCTGCACAAGAGCGCATCATTTTTTATAATGGAACCACTCCCGTTCATTCGCAGCTGATTCAGAATATCGACAGCGTAAGTTTTGTGAACAACATTTCTATCGTTCATAACAATATTGGAGAAACCGACTTCCAATTTCCCGTGGTGGGCATCGACAGTATTGTCTTTGCCAATGAAGATGCTCCGATTGACACGGGCGACATCATCTACATCACCTACAACGGCAACAGCGCCTCCATCATCAACCCGTGGGCGAACCGTGGTGTGACGGTCACCGCCAACGGCGCTGATGTGACGGTCATGGCTGCCTCCGGCACTCCCGACATCATTTACTACCTCTCTGGCACCACTGCCGACGGCTCGCTGCTCGTGCAGTCCGACCGCCGCCTCAATCTGATTCTGCACGGCGTGAGCATCACCAACCCTACCGGCGCGGCCATCAAGATGATTGACGATGTGAAGGTTTCGGTTACCTTGGAGAATACCAGCACGTTGGCCGACGGCGGCGATGCCACCACCCACAAGGCCGCTTTCGACAGCGAAGGCCAGATTGTTTTCGCGGGTAACGGCACCCTCAACGTCAACGGCAACGTCAAACACGGTATCTTCAGCAACGACTATATCCGCATCCTCAGCGGTAATATCAAAGTCAACAACGCGGTTACCGATGGTTTGCACGGCGACTATTTCCAGATGTACACCGGTAGTGTGGAGGTTGATAACGCCAAGACCGGCATCGACGGCGACCGCGGCTTTGTGGAGATCGGCGGCGGCACCATCACCATCAACGTGGCCCAGGCCGACGGTAAGGGCATCACTTGCGACAGCACCTTCACCATGTCGGGCGGCACCATCAATATGACGCTTACGGGCGGACAGAGCAAGGGTATCAAGGCCGGACAGAGCATCGGTCTCGACGGCGGCACCATCACCATCAACGGCTCCGGTGCAACGGTGGTCACCGACAACGACCCCTCGCACTGCACGGGCTTGAAGAGCGACGGCAGCGTTTATGTCAACAGCGGCGCCAACCTGACCGTCACCATGAGCAGCGCCGCAACGGGCGGCAAGGGCATCAATGCCGACGGCCGCGTGGTCGTCAACGGCGGCAATGTCAACCTGTCGGTGGCTGGCGCTGGCGGCACCTACACCAATACCAGCAACCAGAGCGACTCCTATTCCGCCTCCTGCATCAAGAGCAATGGCGATATCGAAATCAATAGTCAGACGGGCAACACGGTCATGCAGCTCACCGCCTCCGGTACCGACAGCAAGGGCTTTTCCACCGACGGCAATGTCACCATCAATGGTGGCAACCTCACCTTCACCGCCTCCGGTGTGGACAGCAAGGGCATCTCCGCCGACAATACCATCACCGTGAACGACGGCACCGTCACCTTCACCGCTTCCGGCAACGTGAGCAAGGCCATGAAGGCCGATGTCGCCCTGCTGGTGGAGAACGGCACGGTCAACGTCACCGCCTCAGGCTCCACCGTGGTCACCAGCGGCAACCCGGCTTACTGCTCCGGACTCAAGTCATCGGGCACGCTCACCATCAACGGCGGCGATGTCACCGTGACCTGCACCAACACCAACACCGGCGGCCGCTGTCTCTCTTCCGACGGCAACATGACCATCGGCGGCGGCACCCTCACCCTCAAGACTCAGGGTAGCGGCACCACCTACACCAACGGCAGCACCACCGACGGCTACGGTCCGGTATGTATCGCCACCGATGGCAACTTCACCGTTACGGCGGGCGTCATCGACTGCCAGAGCACCGGCACCGGCGGCCGCGGCATCAAGGTCGAAGGTATCACCACCATCGGCGTGCAGGGCGGCGACAATGAGCTGATTGACATCGACATCATGACCTCCGGCGCACCTGTGGGCGGAAGCGGCGGCGGCGGATGGCCCGGCGGTGGCAGCACCACCAACTACTGCAAGCCCAAAGGCCTCAAGAGCATCGGCAACATCTACATCCACAGCGGACATATCTCCTCCTACTGCGCACAGACCTCCGGCGACCCCACCGGCGAGGCCATCGAGAGCAAGGACGGCATCTATATCAACGGCGGCTTTGTGGAGGCCAACTCCTACGACGACGCTATCAACTGCGCCAACCATATCGAGGTGAACGGCGGCTACGTGTGGGCTTACGCCCGCGGCAACGACGGTATCGACTGCAACGGCGCCTACTCGCAGTACAACGGCGGCATCATCATCGCGGCCGGCACCGAGGAGGCTATCGACGCCAACTGCGACGGCATGGGCGGCACCCAAGGACACCTGCAAATCAACGGCGCTACCATCATAGTGTTCAGAGCCTCCAGCGGTGGCGGCGGCATGGGCGGCGGCATGGCCCTGCTCGACAGCCCGACCTACATGAACGGACAAAAATACCTCGCCCCCTCGAATATCTCTACCGGGAACCGTTACTGCATCAAAAACAGCGGCGGCGACCCCGTCATGATTTTCAACCATCAGGCGGTGTCGGGAAGCGGCTTCATGACCTCCACCGCAGGGTTGAGACCTCCGGGAGGTGGCGGCAGCTCCGCCAGCTTCATCTTTACCAGTCCGGAAGTTACCAGCGGCACCTACACCCTCTATTCCAACCCCACCATCAACGGTACGGTCAACTGGCACGGACTCTACGTGGGCGCTTCGGCTACCACCTCCGGCAGCGGAACTTCAGTATCTGCACAATAAACCACAATGGGAGACGTTATCATTCATCGTCTCCCACTTTTTTATCATAATATGAAGAAAATACTCAATACAGCCTTCTGCCTCGCGGCCATGCTGCTTCTGTTCGCCTCCTGCAACAAGGAAGGGGAGGGCGGCACCGCCACCATACAGGGCAAAATCATGACCGTGGTTCATGACAACGACAACTATAACCTTACCACCGACACGCTTGTGGGAGCCAAAACCGACGTTTTCATCGTGTATGGCGATGAGGTCTTGTATGGCGACGACATGGAGACCGGTCCCGACGGCAGCTACTGCTTCCGTTATCTGAAGAAAGGCACCTATACCATCTTCGCCTATTCCACCCTCGCCACCGGCGAGAAAATTGCTGTTTCTGAGACCGTTACAGTAAAGAATGGCGAAACGGTCACCGTGCCTACCATCTACACCCATGAGGGGAAAGCCTATGGCACCTCCATGGTGCGCGGACAGGTGTGGGCCAGCTACTACCACAACAACAGTCTGCGTGGCAGCGGCTGGGCCTACGAGCAGCGTGTCTATATCCGAAGGGTAGGGGAGCCTTACCATTTCGACGATGTGCGCGTGGGCATCGACGGCTACTTCTATTTCCAGCAGCTGCTCCCCGGCGAATACGAGGTGTTCACCTTCACCGAAGACCTCAACGAAGTTCCGTCCCCAGTCTCACAAACGATTACAGTTACGGAGGCAGGACAAATATATGATTTAGAGTTGTTTAGTATTGTTGTTAATGTTTAAAGAATGATGAAGAAAACCCTGATATTGATTGCCCTTTTGGTCTTCTCGACCGCCACTTTCTCCCAAAGCAAAACTTCCAGCGGCAAGGCAGTGACCGTAAAAGAGTGGAAAACCTCGGCCAAAACAGGCACCCGCTATATGGACGAGATGACCAAATATAATACTAAAGGTCAGAAAATTGAGCAGATAGAGTATGCCAATTACGGACAGAAATCACGCACTACTTACGAGTACGATGACAAAGGCAATTGCGTGAAACATGTGCTGTACGACAGCAAGAATAAGATCGTGCGCATCCGTAAGTTCGAGTACTACTCTGACGGCAGCAAGAAAAAGCAGTATAACTACGACCCAGATGGCAAGTTGGTGAGTACCAGAGAATTTGAGTATATCTTCGAATAGAAGTGCATGGGTGAGCTGTCCGACATTTTACAAAAGTTTCCACCTATTTCGTTGGAGGAGATGCAGGCGGTGAAGCTGATGAACCGCATCGACACCAAATATCTGGTGTCGCGCGAACGGCTGCCCGACATCTTATCGCAACTCACCGGACATTTTTACGTGCAGGAACTCGCCGGACGCCGTATCGCCCATTACCATACCTTATATTACGACACCCCCGATGTGCAGATGTACCACGTGCATCATGCCGGCAAACTCAACCGGCAGAAACTTCGGGCCCGCATCTACTGCGAAACCGACACCGCTTTCTGCGAAATCAAAACCAAAAACAACAAGAAACGCACCAAGAAAAAGCGCGTGGAGCTGAACTTGTCTGATTTCGGAAATATGTTGGCAAATACGGATATCCGTGAATTTGTCTCCAAAAAACTCTGGTATGACCCTGCACTGCTGGTGCCGCAGGTGGAGAACGAATTCGACAGAATTACGCTGGTGAATATGGGCAAGAGCGAACGCCTCACCATCGACATGAATATCCATTTCAGCAATCGTTATACTCATAACGAAGCGGAAGTGCCTCATTTGGTGATTATTGAGCTGAAACAGGACGGCAACATCCCCTCATTTTTCAAAAGTGTAATACAAGAAATGCGCATCCATCCCTATCGGGTGAGCAAATATTGTCTTGGCACCATGCTCACCAATCCTTCTGTAAAGATGAACCGCTTCAAGAAAAAACTCCGCTATATCGAAAAACTGAAATCCAATTCTTGAATATAAATTTATAACAAAATGATTTTCAATAATTTATTACTTCAAGCAGAAAATTGGGACCCTGATCTCCCAAGAGAATTCTCCAGCGATCTTACAGAAATCGCCTCCGAAAACGATATTCTAGGCATCCCGCTTATTCAAACCAACAGCCTGCTCTCGTTAGGCATTCTTTTCGCCTTCAACTTGCTGGTTTGCTGGATTATCGTCCACTTTTTCTATTATAGCAAAAGCAAACGCAAAGACTATTACTACACCTTTATGCTTTTCAGCGTGACGGTTTTCCTGCTGATGTTCCTGCTCAACAATGTGAACCTCGGCATGGGCTTCGCCCTCGGACTTTTCGCCATTTTCGGCATGATTCGTTACCGTACCGAGATGGTTCCCATCCGCGAGATGACCTATCTGTTTGTCACCATCGGTATCGCCGTCATCAACGGACTGGCCATGTCGCACGGATATATCAATCTGCTGATTATCAATGCACTTTTTATTGTTGTGATTGCAGTGGTGGATGGGTTGTTCGGTGCGAAGAGGGTGCCCGCGAAGATTGTTCTTTATGATAAAATCGAGCTGGTGAAACACGGCAGGGAAGAGGAACTCAAAGCCGACTTGGAAGAGCGTACAGGATTGAAAATCAAAAAGATGGAAGTGGGACATATCGACTTTCTGCGCGATGTGGCCTACATCAAGATCCATTACGAACCGATTTATCCCTACGAAAACACCATCGACCTGATTGTTAAGCCTAAAGAGTTTGTAAAATAAACTGATAAACACGCCGTGATGCTGAAAAAGAGTGCTTTCCTATCTCTGTTGTTGCTCTTCGCGCTGCCTTGGGTGATGCGGGGACAGTCGCACGACTTTGGCGGCATCGTGGATCTTGGCTTTGAACAAAAATTGGCTAAAGGTCTGGATCTGGGTCTGGAAGGCGAAGGGCGTTTCAACCATTGCTTCACATCATTCAACCGCCTGAAAATCGGGGCCGATTTGGACTACTCCTTCCTCAAGAAAAAGCGCTTAAAAGTCTCCTTGGGAGCTGCTTATCTTCTTTACAACCATTATGGGACGATAGAAAATAGAGGTAGAATCATCGGTTCTCTTACTTATACCGAAAAATTCTCCGATTTCAAGTTGAGTTTGCGCGCACGGGTGCAGTCCACCTTTTACGACATGCAGCGTGGCTACCATAAATTTAACCCTAAAACCTATCTGCGTGGAAGACTTCAATTTGACTATACTTTTTCGCAGTTGCGCATGTCAATTTTTGCTTCTACAGAATTTTTTTTAAGTTTATACAAAAAAAATGACATTTTTATTGAAAATTTCCGTACTATTGCAGGCTGTAATTTTAAGGTCGGTAATGGACACACCTTGGGAGTCTTTTTGCGAGTTGACAATGAGGTGCAAGTGTCTGAGCCTGAAAATGTTTACTATATTGGTTTAAAGTATAACTTCAAGAACAAATAAGCATGCAGAAATTATCGAAAGTACGAAGGATAATGCGTCTTGCGCATCTGGTAAATCTGTTGTTTGTGCTCTTTGTGGTTGTATATTATTGTTTGGAACTCAATATTGAGACCCAGACGATTTTTTGGAATTTGCGCAATCTGTTGCTTTGTACGCCATATATTTTGTTGTATTTGTTGTTGGAGTGTTGGCTATTTCCGAATTATGTACGCAAACGACGTGTGAGGGTTTATGCTGTAGTATGTTTAATATTGGTTGTTGCGATTTCTGCGATTTGGACTTTCCTGATTCGTCCGCACATCACTGAAGATGTGAACATTTCGTATTTCTCTTTTTTACGCTGGACAGTTTGTTTCTTGATGTGTTTGACATTATTTTTTGTCGTCACCGCCAACAACATGTTCGCGTTTTCATTCCAGATAGAACGGGAACAGGAACACATAGTGAAGACTAAATTGCAGTTGGAGTTGAACCTTCTGAAATACCAGCTCAATCCGCATTTTCTCATGAACACGCTGAACAACATTCACGCGCTCATTGAGGACGACCGTGACAAGGCACAGGATGCCGTGCGTACGCTCTCGAAAATCATGCGCTACATGTATTACGATACCTCCAAAGAACGCGTGGAATTGTCCAAAGACATGGAGATTCTGCAGTCTTATTTTGAGCTGATGAAGTTGCGCTATATCGATGGGGTTGACTTTCAGTTTAATGTGCCGGAGGAAATACCTCATGTTAAAGTGGCCCCCAATCTTTTTGTCAATATTGTGGAAAATGCCATGAAACATGGTATTTCATACGGGCACGCCTCTTTCGTCCATTTTACGTTGGAAGTGGATGACTCGCATGTCATTTGCAAGGTTCGCAACAGCAAGTATGAACACAAAAACGCGGCAGATTCCACAGGCTTTGGTGTTAAAAGCTTGAAAAAGAGACTCGACCTGCTCTATCCCGAACAGTATGAGTATAAAGTAGAAGAAGCTGAAAATGAATACTTTGTTGAACTAATAATTCCAGTACAATGATCACCTGTATTGCCATTGATGACGAGCCCCTTGCCTTGAAACAGCTGTCGGGCTATATCAAAAAAACTCCTTTTCTGACCCTTTCCGGAACTTTTTCCTCTGCTACCGAGGCGGACAATTTCCTGAAGGACAATCCTGTGAGTCTGATTGTTACAGACATCAACATGCCCGATACCAGTGGATTGGATTTTATCAAAAACCTGCAAGAGCCTCCGCTGGTCATTTTCAGCACGGCTTACGAGGAGTATGCCTTAGATGGTTTTAAAGTTGATGCTATTGATTATCTGTTGAAGCCATACGGTTATAACGACTTCCTCAAGGCGGCCACCAAAGCCCGCCAGTATATCGAATGGCGCGAAGCAGCTGTCCAAGCAGGAAACAATTCGTCTGATGATGATTTCATCTTTGTCCGTGCCGATAATCAAAGCGTTAAGGTGATGTTCAACAGCATCTTATACGTGGAGGCCATGAGCGAATATATCAAGATCCACTTCAAGGAAGGAAAGTCTGTCATGACTTTCATGAGTGTGAAGCTGATGTCGGAGTCGCTGCCCGCCAACCAGTTCATGCGCATCCACCGTTCCTATATCATCGCATTGGATTCCATTGCCTCAGTGCGTAGGGGAGAGGTGGAACTTACCGACGGCACAGTTCTGCCCATCAGCGCATCGTATAAAGAAGATTTGCAGAAGTTCATCAATGATAAATCGGTGTCGCGCAAGAACGCAAAAGAGTAGTCTTAGCTGATCAATCCCCAGAATTTTTCCCGTTTCATCAGTTTTTGTAAATTGATGGCTAAGGTTTGATTTTCAGGTGAAGAGAGGTTGGGGTCTTTCTCCAAAACCGCTTTTGCCAGGTCGCGCGTATAGCCCACCAATTTCTCATCTTTCACTAAATCAGCGATTTTGAAATCGAGCACGCCGCTCTGCTGCGTGCCTTGCAGGTCGCCAGGACCGCGCAACTTGAGGTCGAAGTTGGCGATCTCAAAACCGTCGGTGGTGGCCACCATCGCGTCGAGCCGCTGCTTGCCGTCGGAACTCAACTTGTGGCCCGACATCAGGATGCAGTACGACTGCTCACCACCACGCCCCACGCGGCCACGCAGCTGGTGCAGCTGCGACAAGCCGAACCGCTCCGCGTTCTCAATCACCATCACCGTAGCATTCGGGATGTCGATGCCCACCTCGATGACGGTAGTGGAAACCAAGATGCATGTCTCGCCACGGCTAAATCGCTGCATCTCAAAATCTTTCACCTCGTTTTTCATCTTTCCATGTACCATACCGACAGCGTAACGGGGCAGCGGAAAGGCTCGCGACATGGCCTCGAAACCCGCCTGCAAGTCCAACAAGTCCATCTTCTCCGACTCCTGAATCAACGGATAGACCACAAACACCTGCCGGCCCGCATCCACCTGCTGACGCAAAAAGTAGAACATTTTGTTCCGGTCCTGCTCGTACAAATGCTTCGTTATGATGGGTTTGCGCCCTTTGGGAAGCTCGTCAATCACCGACACGTCCAGGTCGCCATAAACGGTCATGGCCAACGTGCGCGGAATCGGCGTGGCCGTCATCACCAGGATGTGCGGCGGTGTCGTGTTCTTCTTCCATAACTTGGCGCGCTGCTCCACCCCGAACCGGTGCTGCTCGTCAATCACCGCCAGACCAAGGTTCTGGAACTGCACGTCGTTCTCGATCAGCGCGTGGGTGCCGATGAGGATGCGGATGCTGCCGTCCATCAGTCCCTCGTGGATGGCCTTCCTGTCGGCTGTTTTGGTCGAGCCAGTCAGCAGGGCCACCTTCACATCCATCCCCGACAGCTGGCGGGCAATGTTCTCGTAATGCTGCTGCGCCAAAATCTCGGTCGGCGCCATCAGGCACGACTGGAAGCCGTTGTCGTTGGCAATCAGCATCACCAGCAGGGCCGTGATGGTCTTGCCGCTGCCCACATCGCCCTGCAACAGGCGGTTCATCTGGCGGCCGCTTCCCATGTCGGCACGAATCTCTTTGATGACGCGCTTCTGCGCTCCCGTCAACTCGAATTTCAGACAATGATGATAGAAATAGTTGAAACTCTCACCCACCCGTGCGAAGATATGGCCTCGCAACTTTCTTTCTGTCAACAATTTGAGTTTCAGCAATTTTAATTGGGTATAAAAAAGCTCCTCAAATTTGAGCCGGATGGTGGCACGCGTGAGCAAATCCTGATTTTCAGGATAATGAATTTGAAACAGAGCCTCTTTCAGCGAAAGAAGATGGTGATTTTCAATAATTTCCGAAGAAAGTGTTTCAGGTATCATGCGCTGGCGCAAATCTAACAGCAATGCCGCCGTCAGCTTCGCCATGCCCTTGGTGTCCAAACCTGCCTTTTTGGCTTTGTCGGATGTGTTGTAAAGGGGGAAGAAGTGTTGCGTGATGGTGTTACCCCGCTGCTCCGCATTGGGGTCGATGATCTCGGGATGCGACATGCTCCACCGATGGTTGAAGAGGGTGGGTCTGCCAAAAATTAGCACATTGTGGTGCCATTTCGCCAGCATGTCCTCTATCCACTTGCTGGTGCTAAACCACACTAATTCAATGGTTCCCGTGCCGTCGGTGAACTGCGCGGCGATTCGCTTCGAGCGACCTTCTCCCAAAATCTGATACCCGGTAATGTCGCCCCTAAACTGCATATAGTTACCTTCGGTCTGGATGTCACTGACCTTATAAATAGTGGCCTTGTCCACATGGCGGAAAGGGAAGTAGTACAGCAGGTCACTGAAAGTGAAGATGTTGAACTCGCGTTGCAGCACCTTCACGCGTTGCGGTCCCACGCCTTTGAGAAATTCGATAGGAGTCTGTAAGTAATCGTTAGCCATGATTTTGAGGATGTTAGGGGTTATTTTGCGTCTTTGATGGATAGGCTGATGCGTTTTCGGTCCACTTCCACCGACATCACTTTCACCATCACCTTCTGGTTCAAGCGCACCACATCGTTGGGGTTGCTGACATAATGGTCGGTAATCTGGCTCACATGCACGAGGCCGTCTTGGTGAACGCCGATGTCAACAAAGCAGCCGAAGTTGGTGATATTGGTGATGATACCAGGCACGACCATGCCCTCTTTCAAGTCGTTAATAGTGTGGATGGAAGAGTCGAAAGAGAAAATGTCGAACTGGGTACGCGGGTCGCGGCCGGGCTTGGCCAGCTCCTGCATGATGTCGGTGAGGGTGGGCAGTCCCACGCGATCGTTCACATAGTCTTGTAGGACAATGCTTTTCCGCTTTTCCTCGTCGTTCATCAGTTCGGGTACTGAACAGCCGCAGCGGCAGGCCATCTCATCCACAATGCCGTAACTTTCGGGATGTACCGCGCTGGCATCGAGTGGGTTGGCCGCCCCGTGGATGCGAAGGAAGCCGGCGGCCTGCTCGAACGATTTCTCACCAAAGCGAGGCACCTTCTTCAGCTCCGCACGCGAAGCGAAAGGCCCATGCTCATTGCGATACTCCACAATGTTCTTGGCTAATGCAGGGCCTACACCCGACACTCGCGACAACAGTTCCTTGCTGGCCGTGTTGACTTCCACCCCCACATAGTTGACGCAGCTCTCCACAGTCGTATCCAAGCTTTCCTGCAAAAGTGTCTGATTCACATCATGTTGATACTGACCGACACCGATGGACTTGGGGTCGATTTTCACTAATTCGGCGAGCGGGTCCATGAGGCGGCGGCCGATGCTTACTGCCCCGCGCACCGTCACGTCATAGTCGGGGAACTCATCGCGGGCGATCTGCGAGGCCGAATAGATGGAGGCGCCGCTCTCGTTCACCACCACCGCCTGCACCTTGTGGTCGAAAGGAATCTTGCTGATGAAAAACTCGGTTTCGCGGCCGGCGGTGCCATTGCCGATGGCAATAGCCTCCACCTTGTACTGCTCCACCATCCGTTTCAGTTTGTCGCTGGCCAGCCGGTACTGCGGCTTCGGCGGGTGAGGATAGATGGTCTCGTTGTGCAATAATTTTCCTTGTCGATTGAGAATCACCACCTTACATCCTGTACGGAAGCCTGGGTCAATGGCCATCACAATCTTCTGCCCGAGCGGCGGGGCGAGCAGCAGCTGCCGCAGGTTTTCCACAAACACGCCGATAGCTTCACGGTCGGCCTTCTCCTTGTATAGTTTACGCATCTCAGTCTCCATCTGCGGCTGCAGCAGCCGTTTGTAGGCGTCGTTGATGGCAAGAACGACCTGTTCGCTGCACATATTGTCGGCTTTGACAAAGTACTTCCGGATGCCGGGCAAAACTCGGCTCTCGTCGGGCGCGATGGTGAGGTGCAAAAAGCCTTCCTCCTCGCCACGGAACATCGCTAAGATGCGATGTGAGGGCGATTTCACCAACCTTTCTGAAAAATTGAAATATATGCTAAACTTCTCACCCTCTTTATCTTTGCCCTTCACCACTTTGGAGGAGATGACCGACTCCTTTGCAAAAAACTGGCGCAGTCTCTCCCTAATTTTGGGATTTTCCGACACCCATTCGGCGATGATGTCACGTGCTCCGGCGAGGGCATCTTCGGGTGACACTATGCCAATTTTTGGATTAACGTGCCGACGGGCGATGCCTAACAGGTTGTTTTCGCGCTGGCTCATAATGATGGCGGCGAGGGGTTCGAGACCTCTCTCTTTCGCCACGGAAGCGCGGGTTTTGCGCTTGGGACGGTAGGGGAGATAGAGGTCTTCCAGTTCCGTCATGCCGACGGCCGCCTCAATCTGGCTTTCCAGTTCAGCGGTCAGCTTGCCCTGTTCGCGGATGGAGTCGAGAATGGCGGCCCGCCGCTTGTCGAGCTCCACCAGCCGGATGTGCCGCTCTTTGATATTGCCGATCTGCACCTCGTCGAGCGAGTCGGTGGCCTCCTTGCGGTAACGGGCGATGAAGGGAATCGTGGCTCCTGATTCGAGCAGTTCCAGCACATTCTCAACCTGTTTCACCTGCAAACCCAGCTCATGGGCTATGATTTCGGGATAATTTTTCAAATTCATCGCAATCAGATTTTCAAGGTGCAAATTTCGTATTTTTTTTTTAATTTTGCAGCATCTATTTAAAATTAAGGAATCATCAGAAATGCCTAAATTACAGAACAATAAGCCTAGTGGCATTTGTCTGTCGTCTGACAATACCTTCGGATATTCGCTGGAATATCGGCTGTTGGGCACTTATTCTGACATTCCCTTTTTGCAAATTTGTGATGAAGTGGCCACTCGTTGCCACTGTAATCTGAGGTTTTTGCCTGACTTGTGTAAGAATAACGACCCGATGCACGCCCGCTTCCGGCTGGCACACGCACATTTTGACATGGTGGGGCCTACCGACACCGACCGCTCCCGCTTCGGACGGCAGCTCAACATCCTGCTGGTGCAGAACCGCACCACTGCATTCGACCGTTCCTCCGCTATCGGGCCGCAACTCAATATCTTTGACATCGCCCAAATGGAAAACGGCGTTGACGAAGACCACTGCTATGCGCTCAACATTGCAGGGTTCTGCCTTCAGAAATGGGACTACTACAACATCACCTGCCTGCTGTATGTCTTTGCCGACAAAGACAAGGATATCCCAATGTTCGTGGAGGATTTCCACCAAAAATTCCCCTATTTTGATGTGGACTTGACCCCCCGCATTGATGGACAATATTCCCATCAATCAACAGATTTAGATTCTACAACAGCTGCTGCTGCCACACAGTTCTTGCGCAATATCGCCCTTTACGCCCAACAGATTATTGCCGAAGAGCTGAAACCCAAAAGCCCTCTTTTCCCACAAAAATCAATCATTTCGTAAATCATAAAACTATGAAAAAAACATTCTCATTCCTCCTGCTGTTCTCATGTGGAGCCGTCATGTTCGGACAGAACAATGACATTGACGTAAAGGCTCGCGTGGCAGAATATGCTTATTATGACCTGAAAACAGACGTGTCGAAATTGTCGGATAACGACAAAAAACTCATCCCTATCTTTGTACAGATTGCGGACATCATGGATCAACTTTTCTGGAAACAAACGTATGGTGATATGTCTGATTTCAAAAAGATTAAAGACCCTTACGTAAAGGATTACATTAAGATAAACTATGGCCCTTGGGATCGACTTGACGACAACAAGTCGTTTGTGGATGGAGTAGGGGAGAAACCCGATGCCTGCCAATATTATCCGCAAGACATCACCCCAGAAGAATATTCCGCATATGAAGACCCCAATAAGGGAAGCCTCTATACCGTGCTGCGCCGCGACGGGCAAGGCAACCTGAAAACCGTATGGTATCATGATGAGTATAAGGAGGAAATCACTAAGGTATGCGACCTGCTCGACCAGGCCATCGCCATCGCAGAAGACCCTGGCATGAAGAAATATCTCACCGAGCGCAAGAAAGCCTTCCTCACCGACGATTACTACGCCAGCGATTTGGCATGGATGGACATGAAAGACAGTCACTTGGACTTTGTGGTCGGCCCCATCGAAAACTACGATGACAAGCTCAACGAGGCGAAGGCTTCCTACGAGGCATTTATTTTGGTAAAAGATGAGGAACGCAGCGCGCAACTCACCAAATTCATTGCGATGTTGCCTGAGATCCAGAAGATTCTCCCGTGCGCCCCCATCTACAAGACCTTCGTCCCCGGCACCTCTTCCGACCTGAATGTCTATGACGCCATCTATTATGCAGGAGACTGCAACTCAGGCAGCAAGACCATCGCCATCAACCTCCCGAACGACGACCGTGTGCAGGCCGTGAAAGGCGCCCGCCGCCTCCAACTCCGCAACAGCATGCAGGCCAAGTTCGAGAAGATCATGCTTCCCATTGGCAAAATCGTCCTCAACCCCAAACAGCAGCAACATCTGAAGTTCGACGCTTTCTTCTGGAATGTGACCTTCCACGAGGTGGCGCACGGCCTTGGAGTGAAAGAGACCGTTTATGACCACCGTCCCGTTGACGATGCCCTGCAGACCGAAAAGACCTCTTGGGAGGAGGCCAAAGCTGACATCGTGGGACTTTTCATCGTGTGCCATCTGATTAAAGAGGGTGAAATCACAGATATCACCGTAGAAGATGCCATCACCACCTTTATCGCCGGCATCTTCCGCTCAGTGCGCTTCGGTGCAGCCAGTTCGCACGGAAAAGCCAATATGATGTGCTTCAACTCTTTGCAAAGAATGGGAGCCTTCACCCGCGACAAAGATGGAATCTATACCATCAACTACGAACTTGCCCAAATAGCCATCAGTCAGTGGGCTTCCTATATCCTTATGGTTCAAGGTGAAGGAGATTTCCGAACAGCTGTTGACTACCGCTCTAAATATGGCGTTATCACCCCTGAACTCCAGCAAGACCTCGACCGCATCAACAATGCCGGTATTCCCCGTGACATCCGCTTCAATCAAGGTATCAAAACTTTGGGGCTTTAATTTATACCATTCTGAAAATCAATATTTTATACAATAATAACCATTATGAATCTTCAACTAACCCGCCCGCTGATTTTCTTCGATTTGGAAACTACGGGGCTTAACATTGGCAAAGATAAAATTGTGGAACTCTGCTTGTTGAAAGTCTTCCCCGACGGTCACGAGGAGGAGCGCACCATGCGGCTCAACCCAGGCTGCCACATCCCGGAAGAGACTTCCGCCATTCACGGCATCTACGACTCCGACGTGGCCGACAAACCCACTTTCGCCCAAGTGGCAGACGATCTGCTGGCCTTCTTCGAGAATAGTGACATCGCCGGCTTCAACTCCAACAAGTTCGACATCCCTTTGCTGGCCGAGGAGTTCCTGCGCATCGGCAAGCGCTTCGACATGCGCAACCGCGCCGTGATTGACGTGCAGCAGATTTTCCACAAGATGGAACCCCGCAACCTCATCGCGGCATACAAATTCTATTGTGGCAAAGACCTCAAGAACGCCCATTCCGCCAACGCCGACACGCGCGCCACCTACGAGGTGCTGGAAGCCCAAGTGGCCCGCTACGCCGGCGTGGAATACGAGGAGCGGAACGGCAAGGTCAGCTGCCCAGTCACGCCCAACGTGAAGGATTTGGACAGCTTCACCCGCGTACATCGCAACGTCGATTTCGCCGCCCATATCGTGCTGAACGACAAGGATGAAGAGGTCTTCAACTTCGGCAAACACAAAGGCCAGAGCGTCAAGGAGGTGTTCCGCACCGAACCCGCCTTCTACGCCTGGATGATGAAAGCCGACTTTCCCCTCTATACCAAAGAGGTTATCACCCTTATTTACAATGAAGTACGTTTGGAGAAAAAGTTCAGCACACACTAATTTCCCATCATTTTTAGACTAAAAAAGATCATAATTTTATGAATAAAGTAAGAGTAAGATTTGCCCCCAGTCCGACCGGCCCGCTCCATATCGGCGGCGTGCGCACGGCTTTGTACAACTATCTTTTCGCCAAGCAGAACGGCGGTGACTTCCTCCTCCGTATTGAGGATACCGACCAGACCCGCTTCGTGCCTGGCGCGGAAGAGTATATCATCGAGGCCTTCCAGTGGCTCGGCATCCGCTTTGATGAGGGTGTCGGCATCGGCGGCCCCTTCGGTCCGTACAAACAGTCGGAACGCAAGCCCATGTACAAGCAATACGCTGATTACCTGATAGAAAACGGCTGGGCCTATTACGCCTTCGACACACCGGAAGCGTTGGATGCCAAAAGAAAAGAGGCCGAGGCACAGAAAAAGACCTTCCAGTACGATGCCAACACCCGTGGATCGCTCTGTAATTCGCTGACATTGAGCGAAGAAGAGGTGAAGCAGAGAATCGCTTCTGGCGCGCCCTACGTGGTGCGATTCAAATATCCCGCTGACCTTGACATCACGGTACACGATTTGATTCGTGGCGATGTTACCATAAGCTCCAATCTGTTGGATGATAAGGTTTTATTTAAATCGGATGGAATGCCGACCTATCATTTGGCCAACATCGTGGATGACCATACGATGGAGATTTCTCACGTCATCCGTGGCGAAGAGTGGCTGCCCTCCGCACCGCTGCATGTCATGCTGTACAAGGCTTTCGGCTGGGAGGCACCTGCCTTCGCTCATCTTCCGCTGCTGTTGAAACCCGATGGCAACGGCAAGCTCAGCAAGCGCGACGGTGACCGTCTCGGTTTCCCGGTCTTCCCGCTCCAGTGGACCGACCCGAAAACTGGCGATGTGTCTTCCGGCTACCGCGAGAGCGGTTACCTGCCGGAGGCGGTCATCAATATGTTGGCACTGCTCGGCTGGAACCCCGGTACTGAGCAGGAAATCATGGACTTAGACACCCTCGTGAAGCTCTTTTCCATCGAGAATATCAGCAAGTCAGGCGCCAAGTTCAACTTGGAGAAAGCCAAGTGGTTCAACCACCAGTACATCCAGATGGCATCGAATGAGCGGCTGCTCCCGATGTTCAAGGCAGAACTCGCGAAACATGGCGTGGAGGCAGAACCTGAATTCCTGGCGTATGTCGCCAACCTGATGAAGGAGCGTGTGCATTTTATTCCAGAATTCTGGGAACAGACTTCCTACTTTTTTGTCGCGCCGGTTGAATACGACCCGGCCGCGGTGAAGAAGAGATGGAAGCCCGGCACGGCAGCTCATCTGCGCAAAATGATGGAGATTGTGGAGTCGGTACAGCCTTTCAGCAAGGAGAAAACGCATGACCTGGTGATGGAGTATGTGCAAGGCAATGAGCTGAATATGGGCGCCATCATGAACAGCTTCCGCATCGCATTGGTCGGTGCGGCCAAAGGCCCCGACCTGTTTGAGATCATCTATGCCATCGGCGTGCCCGAAACCGCACGACGTGTGGAACGCGCCATTCAGACCATAGAGCCTTAATCAGTTATCTATCAATATTTTATACAACACTCGAAAGCGGGTTTCTTTTCGATATGAAGAAATATCGAAAAAAATCCGCTTTTTAGCTTGAAATCGGAATATTTTCCGTATATTTGCCGCGCTTTTTTAACCTCTAAACAAAATCACTATGGAACTGATTACTCCTTCAATTGGTTTGCTTTTCTGGATGCTTATTGGGTTCGGCATTCTCGTGCTGATTCTGCGCTTTTTCGCATGGCCCGTCATCACCAAAGCCATCTCTGAGAGAGAGCAGCGCATCAACGAACAGCTTCACGCCGCCGCACAAGCCCGCGAAGAGATGAAGAATCTCAAGTCGGAACACGAGGCTCTCCTCGTCAAGGCGAAAGAGGAACGCGACGCGATTCTCGCTGAAGCACGTAAGATGAGCGAGAAAATGTACGATGACACCAAGGAGAAAGCCTCCCGCGAGGCCCAAAACCTCATTGATGAGGCCAAAAAGACCATCCATTACGAAAAGATGAAGGCCATCACCGACATCAAGAATGAGATTGGCAAAATGTCCATCGAAATCGCTGAGAAGATTCTCACCCAAGAGCTTTCTCAGAAAGAGAAACAGCAGGAGCTGGTGGACAAGTGTCTGAAAGAAATCAACATCAACTAATTTGCTGAACGGATGAAAAAGACAAAATTATCGGGCCGCTACGCAGCCGCCATGTATGATTTCTCCGTTGAGCAGCATTTTGAGGAGGATGTGTTCGCCGACATGAAGCTGCTCCGCCAGGTTTTCTCCGAAAACCGCGAGCTGCGCGTCATCATCGAGAGCCCCATCATGCCAGCGGAAAAGAAAGAGGCCATTTTCAAAGCCCTTTTCAACGGAAAAGTGAATGACGTCACCCTGCAATTCCTTCTCCTTATCCTGAAGAAACGGAGAGAACCCTCTTTGGGCGACATTTTCGAGAACTTCATCCAGATCTACTACCGCCGCCACAATATCAAGATTGCCACCATCACCACGGCTGTAGATATTGACGATGCCCTCATGGAGGAAATCAAACACCTGTTGGAGGAGCAGACCCACTCTACCATCCTGATCAACAAAGTGGTGAATCCCAAGATTATCGGCGGATTGATCGTGCATGTCGACGACTTCTTGTTCGACGGGAGCATCATCGGAAAAATCAACAAGTTGCGCGCCGAGTTCTCGCACAACATTTACCAAACCAGTTTTTAAGAAATAAGTTAAAAAATATAGATATGGCAGAAATTAAACCATCAGAAGTAACTGCGATCCTGCGTCAGCAGCTGCAGAATTATGATGCGAAAGCTGAACTGGCAGAGGTCGGCACCGTGCTGATCGTCGGCGACGGCATCGCACGTGTATATGGCCTTGAGAACGCCCAGTTGGGCGAGCTCGTGGTTTTCGAGAAAGAAGAAGGCAACATCATGGGCATCGTGCTCAACTTGGAAGAGGACAATGTCGGTGTGGTGCTTCTCGGCGATTCTAAATCATTGAACGAAGGCGACTTGTGCAAGCGCACCGGACGTATCGCCTCCATCCGCGTGGGTGAAGGCCTCTGCGGACGTGTCATCAACACCCTCGGCGACCCTATCGACGGCAAGGGCAACATCGAGGGCGACCTCTATGAGATGCCCCTCGAACGCAAGGCTCCCGGTATCATCTTCCGTCAGCCGGTGAAAGAACCGCTCCAGACCGGTATCAAGGCTGTGGATGCCATGATTCCGATCGGTAGAGGCCAGCGTGAGTTGATCATTGGCGACCGCCAGACCGGTAAGACCGCCATCGCCATCGACACGATTATCAACCAGAAGAAATTCTACGACGAAGGTAATCCTGTATATTGTATTTATGTAGCTGTCGGACAGAAAGGCTCTACCGTGGCCAGCATCGTGAAGAACCTCACCGAGCATGGCGCCATGCCTTACACCATCGTGGTAGCCGCTACCGCCTCCGACACCGCTGCTATGCAGTTCTACGCCCCCTTCGCAGGCGCCGCCATCGGCGAGTACTTCCGCGACACGGGACGTCCGGCCCTCATCATCTACGACGACCTTTCCAAACAGGCCGTCGCTTACCGTGAAGTTTCTCTGCTGCTCCGTCGTCCGCCGGGACGTGAGGCATATCCGGGCGATGTGTTCTACTTGCACTCCCGTCTGCTGGAGCGTGCCGCCAAGATCATCGAGTCTGATGAGATTGCTGCCCAGATGAACGACCTTCCGCCTGTCCTCAAACCCCTCGTCAAGGGTGGTGGTTCCCTTACCGCTCTCCCGATCATCGAGACGCAGGCCGGCGACGTTTCCGCATACATCCCCACCAACGTCATCTCCATTACCGACGGTCAGATCTACCTCGAGACCTCCCTGTTCAACTCAGGTATCCGTCCGGCTATCAACGTCGGTATCTCGGTGTCGCGTGTGGGTGGTAACGCACAGATCAAGTCTATGAAGAAGGTGGCCGGTACGCTGAAACTCGACCAGGCCCAGTACCGCGAGCTTGAATCATTCGCCAAGTTCGGCTCCGACGTGGACGCTTCCACGCAGAAGACCCTCGACAAAGGTGTGCGCAACGTGGAAATCCTGAAACAGCCCCAGTATTCGCCGCTGAAGGTGGAAGAGCAGATCGCCATCATCTACTGCGGTGTGAAGGCGCTGTTGCAGAAGGTGCCCACCAACCGTATCTCCAGCTTCGAAGCCGAATACCTCAACACGCTGCGTGAAGGTCACCAGAACCTGTTGAACGAGCTGAAGAGCGGTAAAATCAACGACGAGCTCACCGCCGAACTCGAGGCCGTGTGCGCCGAAGTGGTCAAAAAGTACGAATTATAACAGATTATGGCAAGTTTAAAAGAAATACGTGTCAGAATAGCCTCCGTCCAATCGACTCAGAAAATCACGAGTGCGATGAAGATGGTGTCGGCCTCCAAGCTGAGGAAGGCACAGGGCGCTATTCTCAACCTGCGGCCTTACTCGAACAAGCTCAACGAGATCCTGCAGAACCTCTCCGGCTCGTCCGACAGCCTCGACGCGATGCCGCTGTTCCAGAAGAGAGGGGAGGAGCGAGTGGCTATTGTGGTCATCTCGTCCAATCGCGGACTTTGCGGCGCCTTTAATACTAATATAGTAAAGAAAGTGGAGTCGATGCTCAAAGAAGAGTATGCACAGCAAGAGGCCGCCGGCAATGTAAGTCTCTATTGCATAGGTAAAAAGGCAAAAGAGCAACTCGCTAAACACCACACCATCACATGGTCGAATGAGACTTTGGTGGACAATTCCGAATTTGAGGAGATTGCCAAATTGGGCGAGCAGCTCATGGCCGATTTCATGGAGAAGAAGATTGACTGCGTGAAGATTGTCTACAATCGTTTCTTGAATCAGGCCACCCAGGAGTTGGTTCAAGAGAACTTCTTACCAATCAGCAATTTAAATACTGAAGGGGAGGGTAGGGGACTCAACCACGACTACATCTTCGAACCCGACCAGCAGAGCATCCTTACCGAGCTGATTCCCAAAATTTTGAAGTTGCAGCTTTACAAGACTTTGTTGGATTCCATCGCTTCGGAGCACGGTGCCCGTATGACTGCCATGCACAAGGCCACCGACAATGCTACTGAAATTCTTAAAGATTTGAGACTCAAATACAACAACGCCCGCCAGTCGTCCATCACCAACGAGTTGATTGAGATTGTCAGCGGTGCGGAAGCACTCAACAATTAAAAAAGCACCTCATGCTGAAAAAATGCCTTCTCTGTCTCACCCTAACGCTGCTGGTATTAGCTGGTTTTGCACAGGATAACAACCGCATCGCTATAGGTTTCTATAATCTGGAGAATCTTTTTGACACGATTGATGATCCGCTTACCAACGATGCCGAATTTCTCCCTACTGGCGGAAACCAGTGGACAGCAGAGCGATATGCGGAGAAACTCGCCAATATGTCGAAGGTCATTTCGCTGGTGGCCAAAGAGTATGGCAACTGTGTGGCGATGGGGGTGTCGGAGATTGAAAATGAGCGCGTGATGCTGGATTTGGTAAACCATCCTAACCTGAAGCCGCTCAACTATGGTGTGGTGCATCACGACTCACCCGACCGTCGTGGCGTGGATGTGGCACTCATCTACCAGAAGGACCGTTTCACGGTGCTGGATGTGGTGCCTTATCGTTTGTACACCGACGATACCACCTTCCGTACCCGCGACCAACTGCTGGTAAAGGGCTTGATTGATGGGTTTGATACCGTACACATCATCGTCAACCACTGGCCGTCGAAGCTGGGTGGTGAACAGCGCAGTATGCCGAAACGAATTGCCGCCGCCGAACTTTCCAAGCACATCTCCGACTCCATCATGCACGCAAATCCTGCTGCTAAGGTGATGATTATGGGTGACTTGAACGACAATCCGAATGCCAAAAGTATTCTGAACTACTTGGAGGCGAAGAAAAAAGCCAAAGATACTCAGGTCAACCAGCTGTTCAATCCCATGTACAAGCTGTATATGGATGGCATCTGGTCGTATGTGTATCGTGATGAGCCTAATGTGATTGACCAAATCATCATTTCTTACGGGCTGCTCAATGCGAAGAAGGGCTATAAGTATGCAGGTGTGCAGATCTATAGGGCTAATTTCTTGCTCACCAAAAGCGGTTCTTATGAAGGCACACCGTTGCGTACTTTCGCTGCCGGCACCTATCTGGGCGGCTACAGCGATCACTTGCCAGTCTATATTTTATTAGATAAAATTCAGTAAATCAAATGGATAGAAAGTTAGTCATCATTCCTACCTATAACGAAAAGGAAAATATCGAAAATATCATTCGCGTTACTTTCGATTTGGGTGATTATCATATATTGATTATTGAAGATAACTCTCCGGACGGCACGGCTGAAATTGTTAAAAAACTGATAGGGGAGTACCCCGACCGTCTGTTTATTATTGAGCGAAAAGGAAAGCTCGGTCTTGGAACTGCTTATATTACAGGCTTTAAGTGGGCATTGGAGCATGAGTATGACTATGTGTTTGAGATGGATGCCGACTTTTCGCATGATCCTCACGACCTTGCACGATTGTATAAGGCTTGTGCCGATGATGGCGCGGATTTGGCCGTTGGATCGAGATATTGCAACGGTGTGAATGTGCTGAACTGGCCCATGTCCAGACTGCTCATGTCGTATTATGGTTCGGCGTACGTGCGTTTAATTACGCGCATTCCTGTACATGACACAACCGCAGGCTTCAAATGTTATAAAGCTAGCACGCTGCGAGCCATTGATTTCTCAAAAATCAAACATGTGGGTTATGGATTTCAGATTGAAATGAAATTCAATGTATGGAAGCTGAAATTCAAGATTCAGGAAGTTTCCATCATATTCAAGGACCGCACATTAGGAACCTCAAAGATGAGCAAAGGAATCTTCTCCGAGGCCATATTTGGTGTGATCGGATTGAAGATTCGCAGCTGGTTCCGCAAATGGAGGAGATTGCAGTAATCTTCACAGACATATCTTGGGGCGAATGTTATTCGCCCTTTTTTATGTCTCCGCCCCTTTATTTAACATAATACAAATTATAGGACAATTTACAAAAGCAGTTGAAAATCAACAATAATTCTGAAAAAAATGTCTATTTTTGCAATTCAAATTAGAGACAATTAAAATGGCAGAGCTTGGCAGTTATTTCAACACAATCAGAAAGGGATTATTTTCAAGCAGGAATAAGTTAACTGGAATCGCATTTATAGATGTTGAGGTGGGATTGCAAGATAAAAAAGCCCATGATTATGGCGCTGTTAATGACTCGGGTAATGAACTCCACACTGCTTCACGACAGAATTTTTCAAACTTTATATCAGATGCTAAATTTTTGTGCGGACACAACATTATCCAACATGATTTAAAATATCTATCAGATATTAAACATATTGCAGATAAGAAGCCTATTGACACTCTATTCCTTTCCCCGTTATTGTTTCCCAGAAAACCATACCACAAACTGCTGAAGGATGACAAGTTGCAAACTGAGGAAATGAACAATCCACTGAATGACTGTCTTAAAGCCCGTGATTTGTTTTATGATGAAGTAAATGCTTTCCGCGCCTTAGCCCCAGAACTGCAAACCATCTATTATGGATTGTTGCATCAAGTGACTCAGTTTTCCGCATTTTTCGAGTATTTGCAATTTTGTCCCAGTACTATTTCTATTAATTCACTGATTTCAAGCACTTTTAATGAAAAAATATGTCAACATAGTCCCATTAGTTTCATAGTGAAAGAGCATCCTATCGAACTGGCATACGCCTTGGCATTAATTTCGAGTGGCGACTATTATTCCATTACTCCCCCATGGCTGCTGCATCAATTCCCCAATATGGAGAATGTCCTGCAATTACTTTGCAGCACGCCGTGCCATGATAGTCATTGTACCCATTGTGAAAACAAATTGAACATCCACAAGGGCTTGAAGGATGTCTTTGGATTTGAGTCATTTAGAACCTATGATGGGGAGCCTTTACAAGCAAAAAGCGTGCAAGCCGCAGTAGATGGCACATCTCTTTTAGCAATTTTCCCGACAGGGGGTGGGAAGTCCCTCACCTTCCAACTACCAGCTATCCTTTCTGGCAGGGCGGTCCATGGTCTCACAGTAGTTATCTCGCCATTACAATCACTGATGAAAGACCAAGTGGACAACCTAGCCGAACAAGGCATCACGGAGTCAGTCACCATCAATGGACTGCTTGACCCTGTCAGCCGTGCCAATGCGTTCGATAGAGTGGCCAACGGAAGTGCCACTTTACTTTACATAGCCCCCGAAATGCTACGTTCGAAGACAATCGAGAAACTGCTACTGTCGCGCAACTTAGTGCGTTTCGTCATTGATGAAGCTCATTGTTTTTCCTCATGGGGACACGATTTTAGGGTTGATTACCTGTATATCGGCGATTTTATCCGCAAACTGCAAGAAAAAAAGCGGCTCCCCCACCCTATTCCCATTTCCTGTTTTACAGCCACAGCTAAGCAGAAGGTTGTCACCGATATTTGCGACTATTTTAAACAGAAATTGGATTTGGATTTAGAAATATTCGCCTCCAAATCAACACGAACAAATCTCCATTATTCGGTCATTTATTCTGAGACAGAGGAGGAAAAGCACAACACTTTACGTAATCTGATGATGGGAAGTAACTGTCCCACAATTATATACGTTTCTCGTACAAGAAAAACCAAAGAATTGGCTCTGAAACTCACCTCTGACGGTATAGAGGCTCTGCCTTTCAATGGGAAGATGGATGCCAATGACAAAATTAACAATCAAAACGCCTTCATTTCCAATAGAGTGCGAGCCATGGTGGCCACATCAGCATTTGGCATGGGAGTTGACAAGAAAGATGTCGGATTGGTGATTCATTACGACATTTCCGATTCGTTGGAAAACTATGTGCAAGAGGCGGGACGCGCTGGTCGTGATCCTCAAACCGCGGCCAAGTGCTATGTGCTTTACAGCGACCATGACTTGGACAAGCACTTTATCCTGCTCAATCAAACAAAGATAAGTATCAGCGAGATCCAGCAGGTATGGTCGGCCATAAAGTATTTCACTAAAAACAGAAAGCAGATTTCTTGCTCAGCATTGGAAATTGCCCGTCAGGCGGGCTGGAATGACGACGTGAGTGATATCGAGACCCGCGTACGCACTGCCATCGCGGCACTAGAGGAAGCGGGGTACGTGAGCCGAGGCAACAATGTACCCCATGTGTTTGCTACAGGAATCATGGTGAAAAACATGGAAGAGGCACACCGACGCATCAACAATTCTCGACTGTTCCTTGACGACAGAGAGAAGCAGAATGCAATTCGCATCATCAAATCACTCATTTCCAGCAAAATACGCGCCACTAACCTGGACGATGACGCCGAATCACGCGTGGATTATTTAGCCGATCGCTTGGGTATGAGTAAAGAGACGGTCATCAGCACCGTCAACCAGATGAGGCAAGATGGGATATTGGCTGACTCAAACGACATGTCGGCCTATATCGACCATTCGGAAACCAAATCAAAACAAATTTTTGAGCAATTCGCAAAATTAGAGTTGTTCCTTCTCAACACTTTGGCAAATGATAGAACTGATTTCTTTCTCAAAGAACTTAACGAAAAGGCGTGCGAAGCAAAAATCCCGTCTACGATAAAACAAATCAAGACCCTACTTTATTATCTGGCAGTGAAATCCCACATCAAAAAGAAGGGAAATGCCTATAATGGAATGGTTCATGCGGTTTTATGCCAAGATGTGGAGAAGACTTTACAGACCTGTCATAGGCGACACGACATCTGCCGTTTCATCATCGGACAGCTCTACACTGCGGCGTTGGCAAAAACTCCTCCAACCGAGAATAAAGGAAGCTTAGTGCAGTTCTCCGTTGTCACTCTTTTGAAGGAGCTGAATGCTCACCAGAGTAACGACCTGTTTCATGCACAAGAAAGATTTCAACTTGCAGAAATTGAGGATGCTTTACTGTATCTTTCTACAATCGGCTCCTTGAGGCTGGAAGGCGGCTTTATGGTGATTTACAATGCAATGGAAGTTCATCGACTGAAAGAGATGAAATTTCGCTACAAGTTGGAGGACTACAGAATGCTTGACGAATTCTATAAGCAAAAACGTCAGCAGATTCATATTGTCGGCGAATATGCCAATATGATGGTGCGCGATTATGACGCCGCCTTACAATATGTGCAGGACTATTTTCAAATGGATTATAAAAAGTTCATTTCCAAATATTTCAAAGGAGAACGA
>JAGCUN010000045.1 GCA_017962845.1 Bacteroidales bacterium
CCATTAATTATGAAGCGGAGGCCGCCGAAAGGTGTCCTCCGTTTGCTTTTCCCCTGAACGTCGTATCATTCTTGCACAAATAACGAAACTGACATGGCATCTATTTGTCATCAAAGACGCATTCCTATAAAAAACGCTGCAAGATCTAACATGATTTCCACAATTTTTTTTATCATTTATGGAATCATTGCTGTATTGATTTGCAGCGTATTTAGGGAGACAATAAGTGGGGGATATGATCACCTTCCCCAGCTGTCGCGGTCGAGACTGCGGAAATTAATGGCTTCTGAGAGATGCTCGGTGGTGATATTCGGGCTGCCGTCGAGATCGGCGATGGTGCGGGCCACCTTGAGGATGCGGTCGTAGGCACGGGCGGAAAGGCCGAGCCGGTCCATGGTGACCTTCATGAGCTGATTCCCCGCCTCGTCGATAGAACAATATTGGTGTAGCAACTTGGTGTTAACCTGTGCGTTACAGTGAATGTCGGGGCACGACCGATAGCGTTCGGCCTGAATATTACGTGCACGGACTACTCTTTCGCGCACGCTTGAACTGGACTCGCCTGTCTGCTTTCGCAACAGTTCGTCGTTGCTGAGGGGTTTTACCTCCACGTGCAGGTCGATGCGGTCGAGTAATGGTCCGGAGATTTTGCCCAGATATTTCTGCACGACTCCGGGACCGCATGTGCAGGGAATCTTCGGGTTGTTGTAATTACCGCAGGGACATGGGTTCATGGCGGCGATAAGCATGAAAGAGGCGGGAAATTCGACGGTATATTTGGAGCGAGAAATGGTAATGTGACGGTCTTCGAGAGGCTGGCGCAACACCTCTAGGGTGGCGCGGTTCATTTCTGTCAGCTCGTCCAGAAAGAGCACACCGTTGTGGGCGAGGGAGATTTCTCCGGGCTGAGGATGCTGCCCTCCTCCCACCAGCGCCACATCCGATATGGTATGGTGTGGCGCGCGGAAGGGTCGGACGCAGATGAGAGACGAATAACGGCTCATCTTGCCCGCTACGGAATGGATTTTGGTGGTCTCCAGAGCCTCATCCAGTGTAAGTGGCGGCAAAATCGAAGGTAATCGCTTGGCCAGCATGGTCTTACCGGATCCTGGAGGACCTATCAAGATGACATTATGTCCCCCAGCGGCCGCGATTTCCAACGCCCGTTTGATGTTTTCCTGTCCTTTCACATCGGCAAAGTCGAACTCGTAATTGTTGAGGCTGTTCTGAAACTCCTGCCGGATATCAATGGTGGTGGGCAAAATAGGAACACCCTCGTTGAAGAAATCTATTACCTGCTTGATGTTTTCTACCCCTAACACTTCAATTCCTTGAACGACAGCTGCTTCGCGGGCATTCTGAATGGGGACTATCAACCCCTTTTTGTGGCGACGACGGGCCTCGATGGCCATGGGAAGCACCCCCTTGACGGGTTGCAGCGTGCCGTCAAGCGATAGCTCGCCCATAATAAAATAGTCCTCCACGATTTCCGACCCCTTGATTTGCTCAGAGGCGATCAGAATGGCTATGGCAAGCGTGAGGTCGAAGGCAGCACCCTCCTTCCGGATGTCGGCAGGCGCCATGTTGATAATGATTTTGCGAACAGGAATCTTGTAATTGTAATTCTTTAGAGCCGTGTCAATGCGGTGCTGGCTCTCTTTAATTGCACTGTCAGGTAATCCGACCAAAAAATAACCCACTCCGATTTCTACACTGACTTCAACGGTGATGGGGACGGCTGACACGCCCATCAGGGCGCAACTATGAGTTCGTATGAGCATGATGTGTGATGTTAGTTTGTGTTACTTTTAACATCACAAAAATACTATAGAAATTTTAAATGAAAATATATTGTTAATAACTTTTAATCCAAAAGTAAAAAATAGCATTTTTCAAAATTCTCCCCACTATAAATATCTTCTGTTTCAAATTGATTATTAAGAAGATTCATTCTTTTTCCCGTCCCTTTATCCAAAACCGCCACCACTTCTTTTGTATCAACTTTATTAACAATCACAAAACAATTGCCATTTTCTGGCATAGTCAGAAGCGTGATTTTGGAAGCATTTTGCAACTTTTGCAGCAAATCTTGAAGGGCGGAAAGGTTGTCGCACTCTGCCAAAATCTGATTGAGTATGATGCTGTTGGTATGAAATTCTTTCTTGGGTTTGGGAGGAATGGAAGGGTCATCGCCGGAAAGGGAGACGGGCTCCACATACTCGTTGCCGAAGCTGATGCGCACGGCACCACCGCCGTTTCCGTCGTTCTGGGCGCAAGCGAACATGATACCGAATGTGAGGAAAAAGATGAAAAGAGGCAGTGCTTTATTCATGGTTACATCATTTTCTTATAATAATTGAATGGCGATAGCGGCGCAGGCTTCCGCGTCAGCGAGGGCATGATGATGCTTTTCGAGGTCGTAGCCGCAGTATTTGGCTACCGTAGGAAGCCGATGATTTTCAATCACATCGGGAGATGGAAGCAGTTTTTGAGAAGCCAACAAAGTACAGTAGAAGGGATAGTTGGGATAGCGCATTTTGTAGTGTTTGAAGGTGGTTTTCAGCACATTTTCGTCGAACGACTTGTTGTGGGCCACGAGGGGCAGACCTTGGATGAGCGGTTCGAGCTGGTGCCACACTTCGGGGAAGCGGGGGGCGTTGACGGTATCCTTGTGGCGGATGCCATGCACGCGGGTATAGAACCACGGGTAATATTCGGGGGTGGGTTTGACGAGGCTGTAGAAGCGGTCGGTAATTTGTCCTCCGCGCACTACCACCACACCCACGGCGCACACGCTGGTGTATTTCTCGTTAGCGGTCTCAAAATCAATAGCGGCGAAGTCTGTCATCACATTTCAAAAAAACGGCTGCAAAATTACAAATTTAATTTGATGTAGAGGGAGTATAAAAATGTAGGGATGCCATAACATGGCATCCCTACATTGTAAAATCAAGAATGACAAATCCTATTTCTTGATAAATTTCTGAGTGGTAGTGCCGTTGGCACCGTTCAGGCGGACAAAGTAAACGCCGCTGTTGAGGTTGCTGACGTTGATCTGCATGCTGCTGGTAGCATTGGCAGTGTAAACGGTCTGGCCAAGGAGGTTCACAATCTCAAGGGTGTTGTAACCTTCAGCTTCCACATTCAGAACGGTGGTAGCGGGGTTCGGGTAGATGGAAACCGTGTTCATAGCTTCCTCTTCGATGCCCACATGGCTTTCGTCAATCGAAATGTTGTCGATCCACATTTCGGCGCCGTACATACCATAGTAGTTGAACATCAGCTTCACATTGGTCTCTCCAATCAGAGAGGTGAGGTCAACGGTAGCGCTCGTGATTTCCCAGTTTTCAAACTCTTCCTGGTCGTTTCTCATATCATAGATAGGAGTGGAGGAGAAGGTGGCACCATTGTCGGTGCTGACATAAATGAGGAGGTTGTACTGTTCTTCCGGATCCTCATTGGTAACATAGTAGTAGCTTGCGATGAAGTCGAAAGTCAGAGCAAGGCTGGTGAGGTTGGTGGTGAGGTCGAGGGTTTTGGTAATCAATCTCTCATCCTGCTGTTCACCAGCAGCACCATAGTTGCAATAAGCCCAGGTGGATTGGTCGTTATCTGAAACTGCTGATCCCCAAGTCACTGAGTTGTTAGATTCGAGCGTCCAGCAAGCGGGCGGGAAGGCACCACCTTCGAAGTTTTCGGTAAACGGAACGGTACCGATATTGCCGCTACAGTCAACAGCATTGCCATTCAAAGCCACGGTAGTATCGCTGGCATTGTCGGCAGAGAAAGTGACAACGCCGGTAACATCGCCAGCTTCAGTGGGGAGGAAGCGGACATACAGAACATGCTGCTCGGAAGCTTCGGTGGCAGCGATGGTAGCGGTGGTGGAGAAGGTCACATTGTCGGCAGACACTTCAAACGGGGCCTCTGTGGTAGCGGTGATGTCAGAAGTAAGACCGTAGGTGAGCAGATGGATGGTTTGAGCACCAGAGGTTGTACCCACAGGGATAGCCACGAAAGAAACACTGGTTTCATCGGGATGGATGAACGGGGCGGGAGCCTCACAGGTGTTCTGGATGGTGAGGAAGTTGCCGGCAGCGGGAGCGGCGTCAGCAATGAAAACAGGAACCTGGAAGGGATCGTAGATGACGAAGCTGCATTCTGAATCGTAGTTGCCGGTCACCCAATTGAAGCTGCATTCGCCAAGCGGCAGGGCAACAAGAACCGTAGCATCTGTGCCTGAAGAGATCGTAGCCGTTTCCATCAAGGTCGTGCCAGCATACACTTCGATAGCGGCGCCGTTCCAACCGTCGCCATAAGAGTCAACCATCTCAATGGAATATTCGCACAGGTTACCCACAAGTGCTCTGACAGTGCTTTGAAGGCCATCGCCAGCAGCGTTAACAGCATAAACGGTGTAATTGTAGGCGCCATCGGCGGGAATGGTGTTGTCGGTATAGCTCATCGCACCACCCACGGTCGGGTTGGTGAAAGAGTGGAGCAGTTCACCGTCGCGGTAAAGTTCCACAGAGGTGAGAGCGGTAAGGGCCTCGCCACCTACAGTGAGGGTGGGGTTGGTCCAAGCGAGGTCAGCGCTGAGGCCGTGGTTCGGGTCGGGAGTAGCGGTCAAGTCGCTGACAGCTGCGGGGCGCTGCAATTCTGTATCAGAATAGTTCAGCGGGCAGAAACCAGAAACCTGGGTGGAGAAAGCACCGATGAGGTTCAGCGTAGCACCGGCCAGATCAACGGCATACAGCTGTCCTTCGGAAGCGTCAGCGTTGTAGGCGGCCCAATACACGGTGTTGGTCTCACGGTCAACAGCGATGTCCTGACCGTAGTTCACATTGAAACCGGCGGGAACCAGTTCTGTGAGGGTACCCGTAGTAGGATCCAGCTCATCAACACTTTCACGGCTTGCATTCACCACGATGAAACGGCCATCGTTGGTGATGGTCATGGCCATCATGAAATAATCAGCAGCGTCGGTAATAGACACCACCGGGGTCTCAACACCCGTAGCGGGATCAATGGTGTAAAGTGTGGAAGCACTTCCCAGCGACAGACCATACATGGTGTTGTTAGCATAGTTGTAAGCTACAGCACCTGAGTTGTTGCCCGTTCTGATAATCGTCTGCACACCCGTATTCGGGTTGATGGTACCAAATTGTCCGCTGCTGGAGGTGGCGAAGTAGTAGTTCAGGTTGAAGTACTCACAGGAGTTGGTGAACTCGCTAGCCGTCACACCATAGCTGGTAACGGAAGCAGGAGTTCCCAGGGTGAAATGGCTGAGGTCGGTACCGCCAACGGCCACGATAGCTTCAGTCTGCAAAGAGCGCAAAGCCACTTGGGCCGTTGTTTTCTTCACTTGCTTCTGCACGCGCGGAGCAGGACCGGCACTTTTCTGTGCATTCGCCATAAAAACGGCAAAACACAACACAAAAATTGCAAAAATCTTTTTCATAACTGATTGATTTTTAATTAATAAATAGGTTTATATACAATAATTCCAAGTTTAAAATATTATCCTGCAAAAATAGTCATTTTTTTCAAAAAACTGCTTTTAGACTCATAAAAATAGTAAAAGATTGTCAGTTTGTAATTAAATTGTAATTTTGCACCTCAAATTAGCAAAAAAATGTACGAAAAGAAGTTTATGATGGAAGCAATAGCGCTGTCGCAGCGTTTTCTGGAAGACGGCAAGGGCGGTCCTTTCGGCGCGGTGGTGGTGAAAGACGGAGAAATCATCGGACGGGGCAGTAATCGAGTGACCGCCAACAACGATCCGACGGCCCATGCTGAGGTGATGGCCATTCGCGAGGCCTGCCAGCACTTGAAGAGCTTCCAACTCACGGGTTGTGAGATATATGCCAGCTGCGAACCCTGTCCCATGTGTCTCGGTGCCATCTACTGGGCCCGTCCCGATCACATCTATTATGCCGCTCAGCGCGAAGACTGCTCGGAGATCGGCTTCGACGACTCGATGATTTACCACGAAATCGCTGTGCCCCCTGCCGAAAGAAAGATTCCAACCGAGCAGTACGACCGTGAAGAGGCAGTCTCCGCATTATTCAAGTGGAAGAACTACTTGCACAAGATTCCGTACTAACCCCCCATGATGAAAAGGATTTTTCTGCTTGCTATTTTATTCGTCTGGGCGGGGATCGCCTCCGCACAAGAGGTGTATTGGGTGTTTTTCACCGACAAGCAAGGACAGGAAACGTCGTTCGATCCGTATGCTTTTTTCGACGAGAAGGCCATCCAACGACGCGAAAAGTTGGAAATTTCGCTGCTCGACAGCACCGATTATCCGCTCAAGGAATCGTACGTGACTGCTGTTGCCCATCTCTCGGAGGAGGTGATAGGCGAATCGCGCTGGTTTAACGCACTGGCAGTCAGCACCTACCAGATTGACAAAATTCGCAGGCTGCCCTTTGTGGCCTCTGTCGCACCCATACAGTCGCAAATCACCTTTGCCGATACGCATTATGAGCCGAACTCTCCGACCGCTGCTTCCGATTCGGCATGGCTACTCTGTTCACAGCTTCTCCGTATGCAGGGAGAGATGTTCGCCGCACGAGGCATCGACGGCACAGGCATCCGAATTGCCGTCATCGACGCGGGTTTCAAGACCGTGGACCAACACCCCGCTTTCCAGCATTTGCGCGAGAAAAATCTCATCAAACAAACCTATAATTTTAAGAACAAAACAACCGATGTTTATACCTCAGAGGAACATGGTACAATGGTACTCAGTTGCATCACGGGCATAGAAAATGGGAGGAAATTGGGATTGGCCACGGGTGCAGAGTTCCTGCTGGCAGCAGTTTCGGCAAGTCCCCTCATCATTGCAAGAAGTGAGGTGGAATGGATGATGGCGCTGGAGTGGGCCGACCGGAATGGGGCCGACATTGTCAGCAGTTCCCTCGGATACATGAGCCCCCAATACACTCCAGCTGACATGGATGGAACCTCAAGGGTGGCAAAGGCAGCCAATATGGCGGCAGTAAAAGGGATACTGGTCTGCAACTCGATGGGGAACGAAGGAAACAACGCCTCGTGGTACACTCTCGAAACCCCCGCCGACGCCGACAGTGTGCTGGCAGTCGGAGGAATCGCGCCCGGAGGAGCCCCCTTATGGTTTACCTCATGGGGACCCACTGCCGACGGGCGATTGAAGCCCAATGTGTGCGCTTACGGACATGCATACGTCGCCAAAGCCACCCCAAAAGAACCTTACTACACCCAAGCCGACGGAACCTCTTTTGCGACCCCCTTGGTGGCTGGATTTGCCGCTTGCGCCTGGCAACTCCACCCCGAATTGAACAATATGGAGCTGAAATCGGAAATAGAGAAGTCGGGCGATAACTACCCGCAACACAGCTGGCAGCTAGGATTCGGCGTGCCTCAAGCCTCCCATTTCACCAAAGACCGCCCATTGTATGTGGAATATCCGCAGGAACCCATCAAGGACACCACCGAGGTGCCGCAAGTAAGAAGCAGCCGGCAAAATTATTATCTCGACCTTTATATCAATTGGGGATTTGTAGCCCCCACCTGCGCCGCCGATTTCAAACCACTGCATTATGGAAAATCTGAGAGTTTCCTTGCTGGCTATCGTTTCAGAGGGTATATCCGCGAATGGTATAGCCTGGGTGCAGCTCTTGAAATAGGCGCCACTTGGTACAATTTCAAACAGTCCCGACTGGACGGAGGTCGCGAGGACCAGTTCCGTTATGTAGGGCTAAAAAAAGAGAACATCCGAGTGAGCTACCTGTCGGCGGAGTTCTTCCAGAGGTTCCGTTTGTGGAAAAAAGCGGGCTACAGCGAAAGCCGGTACGACGGCCTCTTCGTGGATGTGGGACTCTTTGCCGGGTGGAATTTCTCAATACGTCACAATACGGTTACAAAAGACGCTGGAACTCGTACCAAAATATCCACCAAAGCGGCCGATATGTCACCTTTCCAATGGGGCGTTCGGGCGCGGCTGGGCTATGGCATCATTTCCGCTTACGCACAATACCGTTTCAACCGACTGGACAAACGATGCTTCTATTCAGGGGAAAAAGTTCAAGATTTCCCCTCCCTTGAGGTGGGTATCCAATTGGTGATTCATTTGGATTGGAGAATGTGGTGGTGGTAATTTTTTTGCCGTTTCGCAATTAAATTGTATTTTTGCGCCCCAAAAATTTCACATTCGTCTTAAAACTATTGAACTATGAAAATGCTGAGAATTTTTGACATTTTAGACCATCTGAAAGAATACGGAAACAAGGACATTCTTGCTCGTCGCGAGGCCGATGGCAAATGGAAAAAATATACCATTGACGAATATGTTGAGCACGCGTACGCCATCTCATCCGCCCTTTTGGAACTGGGTGTGAAAAAAGGCGACAAAGTGGCCACCATCATGCAGAACCGTCCGGAATGGAACTTCCTTGACATGGGTATCGCGATGGCAGGCGGCATTCATGTACCTGTATATCCGACTCTTAACGAAAACGACTACCGCTACATCCTCAACCACTGCGACACCAAGCTGATTGTGATCGGTGTGGAACAGATTTACAAGAGGGTGGAACCGGCCATCCCCGACCTGACCTTACAACCCGAGATTTTTACCATCGCGAAAATCGAGGGCAGGCGCAGTTTTGACGACTTGCTGGAAATTGGGCGGGCCAACATCGAGAAATGGCGCCCTGTGATTGAAGAAATCAAGCAGAACACCTCTCCCGAGGACATCGGCACAATGATTTACACATCAGGCACGACAGGGAAACCTAAAGGAGTGATGCTGAGGCACAAAAGCATGGTCATCAATGCGGCTAAGGTGGCCTCGATGAACACGCACGATTATCACGCCTGCGTGCTGAGCTTCCTGCCGCTATGCCACGTGTATGAAAGAGTGTGCAACTACATGTACCAGATTTTGGGTGGAACCATCTATTATGCAGGAAGTTTGGCCACTATCGGAAAAGACCTGAAAGACATCCATGCGATGGGTTTCTGCGCTGTGCCGAGGGTTTTGGAGATGATGTTCGACAAGTTGCAGGCCGCCGGCAAAGACCTGAAAGGTCTGAAAAGGGTCATCTACTCTTGGGCTTTTAGAATTGCACAAGTATATGATAATGAGCGTACTGGATGGTTTTACAAGACCAAATACAGAATCGCCGACACGTTGGTGTATTCGAAATGGCGCGAGCAGATGGGCGGCAACCCGATGATTATCGTGTCGGGAGGCTCTTCCATCCAAGAACGCATCATTCGCACATTTACCGCGGCCAATATGTATGTATTTGAAGGATATGGACTTACAGAAACCTCTCCCGTCATTTCGGTCAACAACCCGGCCAAAAAAGAGCTGCATCCTGGCACGGTGGGACCGGTGCTCGACTGTATTGAATTCAAATTGGCTGAAGATGGTGAGATCCTGACCAAGGGCGACTGTCTGATGGTAGGTTACTACAAGGATGAGGAGAGCACGCGGGCGGCTATTGACGAGGAGGGTTGGTTCCACACGGGCGACATCGGCGCGGTGGTGGATGGTTTTTTGAAGATCACCGACCGTAAGAAGGAGATTTTCAAGCTCTCGACGGGCAAATATGTGGCGCCGCAGGTGTTGGAGAACCGCTTGAAAGAGTCGTTCTTCATCGAGCAGGCGATGGTGATTGGAGAGAATGAGAAGATTGCGGCGGCGATTCTGGTGCCCAACTTCGACACGTTGCACTTCTGGTGCGCGAAGCACAAGATTCACTATTCGTCGAACGAGGAGCTGTGTACCAATGCCGAGGTTATCAAGCGTATTCAGCGTGAAATCACGAAGTTGAACGACACTTTAGCGGAACATGAGCAGATTCGCAAGTTCCGGTTGGTGGCCGACACGTGGAGTCCGCAGACGGGCGAACTCTCGCAGACGCTGAAGTTGCGCCGTGCGGCTCTGTACAAAAAATACGACGCTTTGTGTCGCGAGATTTATCAGTATGAGCAAAAGGAGAAGGCAGCAGAGGAGGCTTTGCACGCCTAAATTCTTCCTCATTGACAGGTCAAAAAAGCGGTTGAAATTTCGGCCGCTTTTTTTATTAAATAATATTTCAGAAAAGGTTTGAATTTTTTACTTTTTTTTGTACTTTTGCGCCGTTAATTTGGAAAACATTTTTTGTTATGCAAATATCACATATTGAACACATTGGGATTGCCGTTAAGAGTTTGAAAGATGCAATTCCGTATTATGAAAACATCCTTGGCATGAAGTGTTATGCCACTGAAGAGGTTGCAGACCAGAAGGTACGCACCGCATTTTTCATGGTCGGACAGACCAAAATCGAGTTGTTGGAGCCCACCTGTGAGGAGAGCACCATTGCCGGTTTCATCGAGAAGCGCGGCGAGGGCATCCATCACATCGCTTTCTGCGTGGACAACGCTGCCAATGCGTTGAACGAGATGGCCGACAAAGGTGTCCGCCTGATTGACAAAACTCCGCGTGCGGGCGCTGAAGGCCTTCAGATTGGCTTCCTTCACCCGAAGAGCACCGGCGGCGTTCTTACCGAACTCTGCGAAGATCCCACCAAATAAAACAGACTTATTTTAACCTATTATGAATAGTATCTTCACTTCAAGTCTATTGGGCGTTGGCGCTGACTTTTTAGAGGGTGTAAAAAATTTCTGGGGGTACACTGGTTTTTCCAATGCGCAGCTCGGAAACATCATCATGATTATCATCGGCATTTTCTTCATTGCCCTTGCTATTCTGAAAGAGTTTGAGCCGATGTTGCTCATCCCCATCGGTTTTGGTATCATCGTGGGTAACATCCCCTTTGTTGATGGTTTGCAAATAGGTGTATATGAAAATGGTGCCGTGCTCAACTACCTGTATTTCGGTGTGTTAAAGGGGTTTTACCCCCCACTGATATTCTTGGGCATCGGTGCCATGACCGACTTCTCGGCGTTGATTTCCAACCCGAAGCTCATCCTCATCGGAGCGGCGGCGCAGTTCGGTATCTTTGGCGCCTACATCATCGCTTTGGCACTGAATTTCACCCCGATGGAAGCTGGTGCTATCGGCATCATCGGCGGTGCTGACGGTCCTACCGCCATCTTTATCTCCTCGAAGTTAGCCCCGAGTTTGATGGGAGCCATCGCCATCTCGGCCTACTCGTACATGGCCTTGGTGCCGGTGATTCAGCCGCCTATCATGCGCCTGCTCACCACCGACAAGGAGCGCCGCATCCGTATGCGTCCGCCCCGTGTGGTTACCCGTCGCGAGAAGATCCTCTTCCCCATCCTTTGTATCTTGCTCACCGCTTTCATCGTACCGTCGGGCCTGCCGCTGCTCGGTATGCTTTTCTTCGGTAACTTATTGAAAGAAAGTGGTGTAACTAAGCGTTTGGCCAACACGGCTTCCAACGCCCTCATCGACATTGTCACCATCCTCATCGGTTTGACGGTAGGTTGTTCCACGCAGGCTTCTACCTTCCTGAACACCAAGTCGGTGCTGATTTTCTTCCTCGGTGCTGTGTCGTTCGTCATCGCCACCGCTACGGGCGTGCTGTTTGTGAAACTCTTCAACCTCTTCCTCAAAGATGGTAATAAAATCAACCCGCTTATTGGTAACTCTGGCGTATCGGCCGTGCCCGACAGCGCCCGTGTATCCAATGTGGAGGGTTTGAAATACGACAAGACCAACTTCCTGCTGATGCACGCTATGGGTCCCAATGTGGCCGGCGTCATCGGTAGTGCCGTAGCTGCCGGTGTGTTGCTGAGCTTCCTCTACAACTAAACCGACAGTGGAATAGGATATAGAAGGGGGCTCCACTGGTGAGCCCCTTTTTTATCGAAAACATCCATTATAAAAACGAAAATAAAATCACCTGATATGAAAAAAGAACCCAAACGCTATACCATCACCTCGGCGCTGCCGTATGCCAACGGACCTGTACATATCGGTCACCTGGCCGGTGTTTACATCCCTGCCGACATCTATGCCCGCTACCTCCGCAACAACGGCAAGGAGGTGCTTTTCCTGGGCGGCTCCGATGAGCACGGCGTACCGATTACGCTGAAAGCCCGCAAAGAGGGCGTGACCCCGCAAGACATAGTGGACCGCTACCACAACATTATCAAAGAGTCGTTCAAGGAGTTGGGCATCTCTTTCGACATCTACTCCCGCACCTCCAACCCGACTCACCACGAGACGGCGGCGGCCTTCTTCACCAAATTGTACAACAAAGGCAAGCTCATTGAGCAGACCTCACAGCAGTATTACGACGAGGAGGCCAAGCAATTTCTCGCCGACCGCTATATCACGGGCGAATGTCCGCACTGCCACAACGAGAAGGCGTATGGCGACCAGTGCGAGGCGTGCGGTGCGACGCTGAACGCCACCGACCTCATCAATCCGAAATCCACGCTGAGCGGCAACCCGCCGGTGATGAAAGAAACCAAACACTGGTATCTTCCTTTGGATCAGTATGAACCGTGGTTGAAGGAGTGGATTTTGGACGGTCACAAAGAGGACTGGAAGGTGAATGTTTACGGACAGTGCAAGTCGTGGATTGAGGCTGGATTGCACCCGCGTGCGGTGACCCGCGACCTCAGCTGGGGTGTGAAAGTGCCGTTGAAAGAGGCCGAAGGCAAGGTGCTGTATGTTTGGTTTGATGCGCCCATCGGCTACATCTCCGCCACCAAGGAGTGGACAGCCGCACAGGGTCGCAGCGACTGGGAGAAGTGGTGGAAAGACGAGGAGACCGAGCTGGTGCATTTTATCGGCAAGGACAACATCGTGTTCCACTGCATCATCTTCCCGTGCATGCTGAAAGCCGACGGCAGCTACATTCTGCCGGAGAACGTGCCCGCCAACGAGTTTCTGAACCTCGAGGGTGAGAAAATATCCACCTCACGCAACTGGGCCGTCTGGCTGCACGAGTACCTCCGCGAGTTCCCAGGCAAGCAGGATTCGCTGCGCTATATGCTCACTTCCATTGCGCCGGAGACCAAGGACGCCGACTTCACATGGAGCGACTTCCAGGCCAAGAACAATAACGAGCTGCTCGCCATCTTCGGCAACTTTGTCAACCGTACGGTGGCGCTGACGCACAAATATTACGGCGGCGTGATTCCCGAGATGGGCCCCGTGACCAACTTGGAGAAAGAGGTGCTGGAGCAGATTCGGCAGTTCCCGCAGCGCATCGGCGACAGTGTGGAGCGGTATCGTTTCCGCGAGGCACAGGCCGAACTGATGAATCTGGCCCGTCTCGGCAACAAGTACCTCACCGAGACCGAGCCGTGGAAGAAGCAGAAAGAGGATCCCGACTATGTGAGAAGTATCCTGCACATCTCCTTGCAAATTTGTGCCAGCCTGTCGATTTTGTGCGAGCCGTTCCTGCCCTTCACCGCTGAGAAATTGCAGAAAATGCTGAATATGAGCAATAAAAAGTGGAATGATGGCGGTCGTACCGATCTGTTGAAGGCAGGCGACACCATCAATACCCCAGAATTTCTGTTTGTGAAGGTGGAAGATGAGGCCATTGCTGCGCAGGTGAAGAAATTAGACGATGCGAAGAAGGCCAATGCCCTGGCGAATGCACCGGCCACGCCTGCCAAGGACGACATCACCTACGATGAGTTCCAGAAGATGGACTTGCGGGTGGTGACAGTGTTGGAAGCCGAGCGGGTGCCGAAGACCAAGAAATTGCTGAAGCTGAAAGTAAATACAGGCGTAGATGAGCGCGAGATCGTGTCGGGTATTGCCGAATTTTACGAGCCCGAGAAACTCGTGGGCCAGCAGGTACTGATGCTCATCAACTTGGCTCCGAAGGAGATCAAGGGAGTGAAATCACACGGCATGGTGCTGATGGCCGCCAATGCCGACGGCAGTCTGGCACTGATGCAACCCGGCAAGGATGTGAATGCCGGGAGCACCGTGCAGTAGTAAAGGGAGCGTTTTCAGCTTAGAAATACAGGTCGCGTTCGCCCTGCTTGATACGTTCTATGCGGTTCAGCAGCTCGTCGCGGAACTGTTCATCCACGTTGCAGAGGTTGTTCTCGATGACCTTCCAGCCTTTGGCGGCCACTTCGGGCGTGGCGTAGTCCACCAGGTACTCGCTGAGCGTGAGGATGGCATTGGGCGTGCAGTAACGCTTGATGAAGCCTGGCACGCTGAACTCCATGAAGTGCTCGCCGGTACGGCCCAAGCGATAACAAGCCGTGCAGAAACTCGGGATGTAGTTGCCGTCCAACAGCTCTTCGATGATGTCTCCGAGGTTTCGGTCGTCGCCGATCTTGAACTGCTCGCGATGCAGGTTCTGGTTCTCCTGTTTGTCGCTGTTCTTCTCGGTCTCCTCATGGTGGTACTTGTAGTCGCCAATCTGGAGGTTGGTGCCGCCGTCGATCTGCGAAATACCGTACTGGATGGCCTTGGCACGGAAGTCGGCATTTTCGCGGGCGGTGAGGATCATGCCGGTATAAGGCACTGCCAGACGGAAGATGGCGATGATCTTCTCGAAAGTCTCATCATCCACAAAGTACTTTTTGTCGATGTCCAGGCCGGAAGCGTCCTTGATACGCGGGAACGAGATGGTGTGCGGACCCACGTTGAAGCAGGCCTCCAAGTGGTTGGTGTGGCGAATCATGGCCATCACCTCGAAACGCCAGTCGTACAGACCGAACAGGATACCGAGACCGTTGTCGTCGATGCCTGCCTGCTGGGCGCGGTCCATGGCGGTGAGGCGCCACTCGTAGTTGCCCTTGATGGTGTTGGCGGGATGGTACCATGAGTAAGCCTCCGGGTGGTAGGTCTCCTGGACAATCTGGTAGGTGCCGATGCCGGCCTCTTTCACGGTGCGGAAGCCCTCCACATCAAGCGGGGCTGCGTTGATGTTCACGCGGCGGATGGAACCATTGCCTTTGTGTACCGAGTAGGCGAGGCGGGTGGTGTGAGCGATGAACTCCGGCGAGTATTTCGGAGATTCGCCATATACCAAGATAAGACGTTTCTGACCGTCATCTTCCAGTGCCTCAATGTTATGCACAAACTCCTCATCGGTGAGGGTGGTGCGCACCTGCTCGTGGTTGGAGGAACGGAAACCGCAGTATTTGCAGTTGTTCACGCAGTAGTTGCCCACGTACAGGGGGGCGAACAGCACGATACGGTTGCCATAGATGCGGCGTTTCAGCTCGCGGGCACCCTCCTTGATCTCCTCCACCAACGCGGGGTCAGTGGTGTTGATGAGCACGGCGGTCTCCTCCAACGTCAGTCGCTCCTTGTTCAGCGACTTCTGGATGAGGGCGCGCACCCGTTCGGGCGTGCTTTTCGTGTTGTTGATGTAATCCCAAATTTCATCAGGATCGATAAACGGTTTGCCGATTTCGTCGGGAATCCGACATTTTTCTGGGTTGAATTTCATGATTGGTTGTTTATTTGTTTTGTTTATTCGTTTATTCGTTTATTTGTAGGGATGTCATATTATGGCATCCCACAATCATCCTCACATAATCCTTTCATCTTTTCATCTCTTCATCCTTTCATCTCTTCATCCTTTCATCCCTTCATCCTTTCATCCCTTCATCCCTTCATCCCTTCCTCCTTTCATCCCTTCCTCCTTTCATCACATCCTCCCTTGCTTCGCCACCATCGATTTCGCCTCCACGTCGGGCAGACGGCCCAATTTGCCGGTGAGGGCGCTGATCTGGTCAGTGGTGCCTTCGATGATGAGGGAAATAAACTGGATGCCTTTGTCGCGCAGGGGGAGCCCCTGACGGGCCAAAATCATTTCGGAGAACTCCGAGAGAAGCTCGTTCACTTGGGGAACTATGTCGCGATTGCTGATAAGGATGCTGATGCTTCCGATTCTCTTTTCCATTAGAATTTCTTTTGGATTAGATTGATTATGAATAAATTATATCTGTTATTGGTTTTGGAGAAGAATCATCCGCTCCGCAAGCAAACAACGATGCAAAAGTACAATATTTTGTTGGATTACAATTGAGGATTGCGCGAAAAACGCGAAAATCTCAATTATTACTATTTCTCACCCGTTCTTCCTCCACATCACCACACCGTACACGCAGTTTGCCGTCCAGAACAGATACTGCGCCGCCATGCACCAGTTGCTGGCCATGATCCACATACACACTGCCACCACATCCACAAAAATCCAGTACCACCACTGCTCCCGAAAACGCGTCACCATCAGAATCTGCGCCACAAAAGCCGGCACCGTCGTCAAAGCGTCCATCACAGGATGCTGGTCGCTGGTTCTCCACAAAATCCATGCCACACCGACTGTGAAAAGCAACGTGATGATCGGCAGCAAAGTGTTCGCCCATAGGGGCAACTTCCTCGTCTCAACCACTCCGTCATCATACGACCTCGCCCAATTGACACACCCGATCACCATCGTAACGAAATATACCAGGTTGATGACACTCTGTCCGTACAGCTTCGACTGGTAAGAAATAATGATGTAGGTAACCACCTGTACAAACCCGAACACATAGTACGAGATCTTCCGCCGACTGCACAACAGTACCGACATCACCCCGCAAATGCCGCTGAACAACGACAGTCCGTCCATCCCCTCCATCGGAAAGTAAAACACCATCAGGAAGTAGGTCACTACCTGCGTCAGCAAGCCTAAGCCGAGAAATAACCAGTAGGCAAGGTCTCCTCCTTCTACGAACTCTTGATATAAGATTCTGCCAATTTTTTGCATAGTCAGGTGCTTTTTTGTGAGGGGTAATTTTTATTAATGATTTGTGAGATAGAATTTTATACCAAATCTAATATTTGTGAGAAGGTCACGATTTGAAACATTCGCTCATGCTCGAAATGCTCAATGATTTCGTGCTGCCACATCACTTCGGAGGGGATGTAAATGGCTGATGCGCCCACCTCTAACGCGGGCTGTATGTCCGACCTCAGCGAGTTGCCTACCATCAGCAACTCCTCAGGAGCAATCCCCATCTCGTGGCACACCTTGCGGTAGTCGTCCGGCTGCTTGTCGGTGGTGATGAACACGCGGTCAAAATAGGGGAGAAGGCCCGACCGTTTCAACTTGTTTTCCTGCGTCAGCAATTCCCCCTTGGTGAACACCACCAGCTGGTACCGGCTGCGCTGATGGAGCACTTTCAGCGTCTCCGCCACTCCCGCAAGTGGCGTTGCACTCAACCTTACCAATTTTCGCCCCAACTCAATGATTCGCCCGATGTCGCTGGCCGAAATTTTCCCATCACTATATTTTATCGAGCTCTCTATCAATGACATAGTGAACGCCACCGCCCCATATCCGTAGTCGGGCATGTTGTCCATTTCGATCCCAAAAAGATACTTCTTGAAGTCAGAAACATCCCTATACTCTGCCATTATTTGGCAGAGTTCATCCTCTGTTTGACGAAAATAGGGCTCGTTGTCCCACAGGGTGTCATCGGCGTCAAAGGCGATGACTTTTATCGCTTGGTTGATTGGCATGCTTTAGTTTTGGTTGATGATTTTGATTCTGCCTGCGGTCTCTTCACGCTCTTTCCCGATCTTCCCATTCAAAAAATCGGTAATGTATTTTTCTATCACTTCCCGTGTGGTGCCGAATCCCCTTTTTACAATCGTAATGTGTGGGAATTGGAGCCCGTCGCCGTTGTCCACCATGCTATAGGAGGTGCCGGCAATGGTATATTGCTTTTTAGGGGAAAGTTTCACGTATTTTCCCTTTTTAGGATTGAAGATTTCCACATTTTTGATGCGTCGTGGACCTTTATTCAGATCGAAAACTTGCGTTGTGGGGTTCATCTCCGCGGGGGAGGCCACAGAGGGGTCGATCTCAAATCGGAATCCGGCCACTTGAGGAAAAACACCGCCTTCGGTAGGCAGATACGACACGGCCATCTCTAAGGCATCCAGCAGGTCTTGTCCGGGAATTTTGCACAGATATACTTGATTGTCAAAGGGAAACGCGGTGAAGATGGAGTTAAAGGTGATGGTGCCTGCCGGTATGTTGCTGCGGCAGCCGCCCGAGTTCATCCAAGCAATTTCCGCTCCCGTCACCGCCAGCATGGCGTCGGCCACAAAGTCGCCCAAAGAACACTCTCCTGTGCGTACCAAGCGCTTTCCGTTGGGGTAGTTGATGGTGAGGTTGGCCTCGCTGTAGCCAATCTTTCGGCTTCCCACTTTCTCATATTCTTTGTAGATTTCATCAATTTTTTGTTGCACTCCGGGATGGATGTAGGGGATGTCGGAGCAGGGGAGCAGGCGTGTCTCGAGCGTGCCATCATCGCGAATCACCAATACTCCAATATTGGCGAAAGCGGTGCCCGTGGAGGTGAGGATGACGGGATGGCCGTCTTTGTTGTTCAGGGTGCGCTCTTCAATCACGCTATGCGAATGACCATCTAAAACCACGTCAATACCAGTGGTTTGGGCAATCAACTCGGTGGAGGTGATGGCGGGCGGATCGATGCCGAGGTGGGAGAGTGCCACCACATAGTCGGCGCCCGCATGGCGAGCGGCATTCACTTGCTCCTGCACCTCATCTACCAGATAGTGGGGCGCGTAGGATGAGTTTTCTTTTCCAAAAGTATAGACAAACCGCTGCTGGTCGTCCTTGAAGTAGGAGGGAGTGCTGCTGCTGATGGTGCCCGGCGTGGCAATCCCGATGAAGGCCACTTTTTTGCCCCCGAAATTTCGAATCTCGTAGCCATCGTACATCGGAACGCAGGTGGCCTCATACCCGGTCGAAATGTTCTCTATCTTCCAGAGGTTGCAGCATACCACCTTGCCGTTCAGCTCCTTGAAAAGATGCGTCATCTGCGGGATGCCGAAGTCGAACTCGTGATTGCCTATCGTCACGTAATCGTAATGTACAGCGTTCATCACATCGATGATGTATTCGCCCTGCGAAACCGATCCTAACGCCCTACCGCTCACGAAATCGCCGCTCGACACCAAACATACGTTGGGTGTCGTCTCCAAAAGGTGATCACGTTCGCCTGCCATCTTGGCATAACCATCTATGGCGCAATGCACATCGTTATCATACAGAATGACAATGTCTTGCGATTCGATTCTGGGTAGCTGCGGTTGCGCTGTTAAACGCACCATCATCAGCAGTGCGGCAACCGATAGGAGTATTGTGCGGATGAATTTCATGAATGTGACTTTTTTATGATAGCGTGCAAAATTACGTTTTTTTGTTCAATCTGTGAGGGGGAATGGCTATTTTTTCATGATAAAATTGCGTATTTTTGTCAAATGATAATTGTGCGATAATTCGTCTTTTATATTATTGATATTTAATAAATTAATGGATTTATTATGAAAAGATTTTTCTTATTTGGTGTGATGGTTCTGAGTTTGGCTCTCATGACGGGCTGTGGGGAGAAAAAAGGTGCTGAGGATCAGCAAACTTCAAAGCAAGATTACAGTGAAAATTACAAGAAAGCCGAAAAGTGCATTCTCGATTACGAGAAGGCCATCCAGTCGGCGAAGGATTGCAATGATTTGGAGGCGGCCACTGCCCGTTTCTACGAGGATCAGGCGCGTGTGGAGGTGCCCGATTCCACGGAGCGTGAGGCGCTGAAACCGTTGGTGGTAAAAGCCCAGAAGGCTTTTGTGGCCAAATTCAAAAGTCTGGATTGCGCCTCGCAACCGGAAGAGGGCGAGGAGTAAAACTATTTTGCAGTTTATTTCTTGAATAGCAGCCAGTTGGTGGCAAACCGGATGGGCTTGTTGTTGGTCTCTATCACGTCGTTGTAATTGTCGCGGTACCAGGCATGGCTCCACCCACCCATGTCGAGGTTGATGGCGTAGGTTACGCCAAAATCTTGCAGATACTGTGCGAAAGTTCCGTATGGAATTTTATCTTTACTTTCTATGATACAGAGTTTTCCATCTTTTTCGCACAATGCGCGAAACACATAATCCTTGTGTATCCAAAAGTCCTGGTTGAGCGTGTCGGTATAGGCGATTTCACCCTCAAAGATGGTGAGTACCTGACAAAACCCCATCCCTTTGTGGTGGGCCGCCGCGTGCAGCACCGAGTCGCTGATGCGGTCGAAGTGCCACTCCCCGTCGTAGAAGGTGAAGGCTCCGTTGCAAACCGGCTCGTCGGAACCGTGGTAGAAGTGCCCGTTGTTGACGTGGTTGCAGCGTATGTTCGTGTGGGTGAAGTGTTTGAGGCATTCTGCCGTGAAGGCCGCGCCGCAGCAGAAGAGGATATCGTCGCCGGTGGGCACGGTGCTCCCGTAGGCCATTTCAATAGTGCTGAAGTTGGGGTAATAGACCGTGAGGAGGGTGTCATAGTCCTCAATGGTCATGTTGTCGTATTGAGGTCTCGGGTCGCTGGATGATGTGGTGTCACAAGCGGCCATCAGTAGGAACAACGAGCAGATATACAGCAGTTTCATGGTTATGGTTTTGGGATGAAAACAGAAAACCGAGGGGAATTCCCCTCGGTTTATCAAACGTATGATGAAGAAAAATATTATGCTTCTTCAGCCACAACCTCAATGTTGAGGGAAACTTTGAACTCTTTGTGCAGGTCCACCATGGCGGTGTAGTTGCCGAGTTCTTTGATGTGCTCGTCCTTGAGGCTGATCTGGCGGCGGTCGATCTCGATGTCGTGCTGGGCTTTGAGGGCCTCTGCGACGTCGATGTTGGTGACGGAGCCGAAGATGGTGCCTTTGTCGGAGGTCTTGGCGGCGATTTTCACCGTGAGGCCTTCGATCTTGCCGGCGAGGAATTCAGCTTCCTTGCGGATCTTTTCAGCTTTGAATGCGCGCTGCTTGATGGTTTCGGCAAGCATTTTGCGGTTGGGCTCGGTAGCCAGGACGGCATAACCTTGCGGAATGAGATAGTTTCTGGCATAGCCGTCTTTTACTTTTACGATATCATCGGCGTAGCCTAAATTCTTAACGTCTTGTTTTAAGATAACTTCCATGATAATGCCCTCCTTAGTTGTTAGATTTCAAATTGTCCGTAACGAAAGGAAGTAAAGCAAGATGTCTGGCTCTTTTTACTGCCTGTGCCACTTTTTTCTGATATTTCAATGAGGTACCCGTGAGACGGCGGGGCAGGATTCTGCCCTGTTCGTTCACGAATCTTTTCAAGAATTCACCGTCTTTGTAGTCGATGTACTTGATACCGCTCTTTTTGAAACGGCAATATTTTTTCTTTCTGATGTCAACCGCAATGGGGGTCAGATATTTGATATCGGTTTGTTGTGCCATAATTCTTCCTCCTTATTCGTTATTGGTGTTTTCAGCGGGCTGCTCAGCCACGGGAGCGGCTTCGGTTTCAGCTGCTGCTCTCTCTTTTCTCAGGTTACGTCTCTTCTCTGCGTAAGCGATTGCGTGCTTGTCCATGGAAACGGTCAGGTAACGCATCACCTTCTCGTCACGACGGTATTGAAGCTCCAAGTCTTTCACAACGCTGCCTTCAGCAACGAATTCGAAAAGATGATAGAACCCCGACGTTTTTTTGGCAATCGGATACTCTAATTTGCGCAGGCCCCAGTTCTCCTGGTGCACGATCTCTGCTCCTTTGTCGAGAAGCACTTTCTCGAACTTTTTAACCGTTTCCTTCATCTGTTCTTCAGACAAAACGGGAGTCATAATGAAAACGGTTTCGTAATGATTCAACATGTTTTTACTGATTTTTTTGTTTATAATTTGTTGATAAATTTTAGGGGTGCAAAAGTACAACTTTTTTTAATACAAAAATCACCCTTGTTTTAATTTTTTTTCAACCCCCAAAAATCGTAATTTAGTTTATATATTTCTCTTTACATATTGAAATGCGTAACCCATCTTGCACTTTTTCCCGATAATTCTGCTGAGGGCTTGGAAAAGTTATTATTTTAAGGGGATAAATTGAGAAAAAATGGGTGCTATGGACAATCCTAATTTTTGTAAAATATTGAAAATTAATTTTTTATAGTTTTACAAACGGGTATAAAATATTAACAAAATAATGTTTGTTTTATTTGTTGAAATTTGGGAAGAAAAAGGGGAAAAAGAAGTATCTTTGCGGTTACTAAAATATCTGCTCACCAAGGGTGGTTGTTCCCCGAAAGTGTACTCAATCTCTCCCCCCATTCAACCATTATTCCTGCCTTTAATGAAGAAACTGAAAAGTATTCTTGTTGTTTTTTTGCTTGTCGTCGCGCTGGTGTTGGTCGCTCTGGCTGGCTATCGCTATTTCAACCTCTCTTGTACAGAAGTGAAGGTTGTGATAGCCGACAAGAACACCCATACGATGGTGACGGAACAGCAGGCCAGCAAGCTTATTCTTCGTTCGTCCGCCAACCCCGTGGGGCAGAAGGTCCGCAAGTTTGACAGGAAGGGTATCGAACAGGCGTTGAAACAGAACCCGTGGGTGAAGGAGATCCAGTCCACTGCCATCAATGGCAGCTGTCTTACGGTCACTATCGCCACTAAAACCCCGCTCGCCTTGGTGTTCCCAGCTGATGCGCCTCCACTCATTCTCGCGAACAACGGCCAACTTCTTCCCGATGATTCGCGCTGCAGCAACCTGCTGGTCATCAACGGCAATGTCGGCAAGTGCAACCCCCACGCATTCGTCAAGAAAAAAAGCGCCCTGCACAACGCCTATGCTGTTGCCAAGGCTATTGCCGCGAACAGCAGCTATGCCGCCCAGTACCCCGAAATCTTCGTGAGACAGGACGGACAAATAGAACTCTATAGCATTCTCGGCGGACATGCCATTCTGCTCGGCAACGCCGACCACCTCTCCGATAAACTGGCCAACCTCGATGCCGCCTATTCACACGGCCTCCTCGATGCCGGCACTTACACCACCCTTGACCTCCGCTTCAAAGACAGAATTTACGCAGCACATTAGAAACCAATTAACCTTTATATGGACAACAATACACAAACTCAATCCTCAGCCCTCAAAATGGTAGTGGGCCTTGACATCGGCACTACGAAGATCCTGATGGTCGCCGGATTTATCCACAGCGATGGGAAAGTCGACGTGTGCGGATATGGCAAGAGCCAGTCCACCGGCGTTGAAAATGGTCGCGTGTTTCGTCCTGGACGTACTATCGAGGACATTAAGGTCGCCCTCAACCAACTGGTGGCCAGCATTGATGAACCCGTCAGCGAGGTCTATGTCGGCGTGGCAGGCCGCCATATCAAAAGCGTGGGCTGCACCAACAGCTCCCTCCGCCCTGATGGACTCAACAACATGGTAACCGAGGAAGAGGTAGAGAATATGCTTAGCCAGCTCCGAAAAATGAATGTGAAGGGAGCTGAAGTGATTACCGTGATCCCCCAATACTATGAGGTGGAAGGCAAAAATCTCGCCGACCCCGTGGGCACCCTCTGCCAGCGACTCGTCGGCTATTACCAAGTGGTTACCGGTGACGTGGAGGAGGTGAAACGAATCACCTTCAGCGTTACTGGCGCAGGTCTCCAGACCAAAGGCCTGATGCTCGAACCCATCGCCTCCGGTGATGTCTGCCTCTCCGACCAGGAAAAAATGAACGGAGTCGCCCTTATCGATATCGGCGGCGGCACCAGCGACCTCGTCATCTATCACCAAGGTGGCCCTGTCTATGTCAAAGTGATCCCCGTCGGCAGCCAAGCCATCACCACCGACATCGAGAATATCCCCATCCCCGTCGAACAGGCCGAATACCTGAAGGTGAATCATGGCAATTGCCTCCCAGAAATGGCCAATCCTAACAACTTCATCACCATCCCCGACAGCTCGGGATTCGGCCAGTCGCTCAAGATCAACGAACGCGACCTCGCTACCGTCATCAACGCCCGCGTGGCAGAAGATATCCTGAAACCTATTAAACGCGCTATCGATGAGTCAGGGTATGCGAACTCCGTCAAGACAGTCGTGCTGACGGGCGGCGGCTCCCAACTCAAGAACCTGCCCAACCTTACAGAGTTCATCCTCCAACGTCGCACCCGTATAGGCCATCCTATCTACGGACTCACCAACACTATCGACAATGCTCTTAAATCACCCGCCTGCTCCACAGCTCTCGGACTTCTTCGTCTGGGTTGCCTCTCAGAACCAGGCGCCATGCAAGACGATTTTGTCTCGGAAGAAGAGGAACACCCCAATCCGAAATCCGGAAACAAAAAGAAAGATAAAGAAAGTAAGGAGAAAAAACGGGGGAGAACCACTTCGTTCTTCGACACTGTGGTCGATTGGTTCGGCCAATTCATCGTATTGCCCAATAAAGATGGCATTAACTAAAGTTTTTACGTTTTTTTGAAAGTAATACAAAAATGGAAGATATCAGTTTTGAAACTAGCTACGGCGTACAGAAAAAAGGATCCATCATCAAAGTAATCGGCGTGGGCGGCGCCGGAAATAATGCCGTCCAACACATGTTTAAAGAAGGTATCGTGGGCGTTGATTTCCTCGTCTGCAATACCGACAAAATGGCTGTCGAAAGAAACGAGGTGCCTACCAAGCTCGTGTTCGGCGACACAGGCCTCGGCGCAGGCGCTAATCCCAAGGAGGCCGAAAGACTGGCCATCGAGAGCGAACAGGCTATCCGCGACCTGATAGGTTCGGAAACCAAAATGCTCTTCATCACCGCCGGTATGGGTAAAGGAACAGGTACGGGAGCCTCTCCCGTGGTGGCTAAGATCGCCCGTGAAATGGGCATCCTCACCATCGCCGTTGTCACCTACCCCTACGACCTCGAAGGAAAGAAAAGTTTCGATAAGGCCGACAAGGGTATCGAAGAATTGAAAAAATATGTGGACTCCCTCATCGTCATACAGAACCAGAAAATCATGGAAATCTATGAGGATGAAACCCTGCGCGTGGCCCTCGGCTATGCCGATGACGTGCTCAAAAATGCCGTCAAATGTATCGCCGAACTCATCACCCTCGATGGTTACCAGAATGTGGACTTCAACGATATCCTTACCATCATGAAGGATAGCGGTGAAGCTATGCTCGGCCTCGCTGAAGCCAGCGGCGAAGACCGTATCGAAAAAGTCGTCAGCGAAGCTATGACCTGCTCCCTCATCGATGACGCCAATATCGACAGCGCCCAGAACTTCCTCTTCTTCGTGCGCTACGGTGAAGGTAACGAATTGAAAGTGTCAGAATTGAAGAAACTTGCCCATGAGTTCGATAAGTACAGAAATGATGACACTAACGTTATCTGGGGTCACGCCGCTGAAAAAGACCTCGGCGACAAAATCAAACTGTCGGTGATCATTACCAACTATACCCGAGAAGGAAAGAATCGCGAGTTCGGCAGCTCCATCAAGGATGACATCGAAAAAAATTTGGAACAGAAATTCGCCATCTCAGGTTCTCCACTGCCCGATGAAAAAATCGTAGACCCTTTCATTAGCAACGAACCAGCAGTGGATACAACCCCCACTGCTCCTGCTATGCCGTCAACATCTCCTGTCAATACCGAATCCTCCCCGTCTCCTTCTGCCGATTTTACCCCTGCTCCCACTCCGACGAAAGAGAAATCACAACCCGATTTGTTCGGAAATGTGCGCCCTACCGACTCCTTCCAACCATCTACTCCTGACGTGTTAGGAGGTTCCATCGATAGGTTCTCGTTCCTCGAACAACCCCAACAAACCATGCAGCCGGCAGAACCCATTGCAGCCTACAACACTGCTAAAGAGACTGTCGTGATCGACCTCCCGGCTTCTACCAATACGGTGACCTTCTCACCCGACCACAACGATGACATCTATGATGATGACAAATCTTACCGCGAACTTTTGGACAAACCCACCTACCGCCGTATGCAGGAGATGTCTTCTGTGCAGACTGAGCGAGTGGCCCAAATCACCTCTCCCGGTAATGTGATTCCACAGGCCAGCTACTCAAATTCGGTGTTTTTTAATGTAATACCTTCAGTCGATTAAGGTATTCAGCCGCCTCAGGCCCAATATTGAATAACAGGTCAATTACCGATACTCGGTCTGTAAAAGGCTGACGATCAGCAAAAACCTGCGGGTAGGGTAGAGGCTCAATCAAACGCTCCCTTTTGGGATGCAACGCTGAACGCAAATCTGTTCGATCATTATACTCTTTCTCGAAGGCTTCCGTGATAATGGGAGCCTTCTTGATTTTCAGCATTTTGAGCAACAAAACAGTCAGCTCAAGATTGTAATCGAAAAGAAATTCATACTTCTTTTCAAAAAAAGGAACAATGAAGTCCTTATAATATAAATAGTATGGCGTGCCACTATAGGCAGTCTCAATGGCCCGCCAATGCTTCAACTGCCAATTGTCCTTGTTGTCGATGCGCACATCGCGGATGATGCAACGCTGGGTGACGTGCCGTGTGGGCAGAATCAACGACTGCACCCCATGCGCCGTCATAATATAGGCACGGTTCCGGTAGCTTTGCTTCTGAAAGGTCTCACACCCCTCCATAAAAAATACTTCGCTTTTAGCAATAAAAGCGAAGTATTCGATGGTGGGGAGATAGGCCGTCGAAAGGACGATTTTCTCCGTGTTCATTATTTGGAAATGATGATTTTAGCGCGTGAAGTGCGGTCGCCGCTGTTGACCTCCAGCATATACATGCCCGGAGTCAGCTGGTCGAGGTTCAGGGTGAATTCAGGAGCCAGCGTGATGTTGCGGTTCATCACGAGGTTGCCCAGCATGTCATACACTCTGCAAACGCCTTCGCCTTCCGTGAAAGCACCACTGATGGTCATCATACCACTGTTCGGGTTGGGATAAACATTCAAAGCATCCACTACCTGCGTGTAGTTATTGATACCCACAGTGTTAAGGTACTCGCCCTGCAAGGAGGTGGCGCCAGTGTTGTTGGGGTCCAACCACGGTTTCAACTTCTTGGCATTGCTGCTGTTGTTGCTGTTGGTCCAAGAGTTGGAGAACTTACCATAATAGTCCCAACCGGTGGGAGTGGAACAGCTGCTGGAACCTGCATACAGCTGGCCTACAATAAGTTTGTCTTTGTTGAAGAGGGGAGAGCCGGATGAGCCTTGCTCGGTAGCACCCGTTGCCGTTGCCCAGTTGACAGACCAGAATTTACCAGAGGCGCTGATGTGCTGGGGAACGCTGAATTTCTTGATGTCGCCACCTGGATGGTGGATAGCACCGCAGTCGGTCGGATTGGTAGGAAGGGTGGTGGCAGTGGTCCAGCCAGCGAGGAACACATTGTAATTGGGGTTGATAGTACCCGTGATTTCCACCAGCATGAAGTCAGAGCTGGTGTTGCCATCGTCTTTTGCCTTCAGCGAGTAGCCAGTGGCAGTTCTAAGAATTGAACCATTGGTGCCAGTGCACGTGGTGGCCTGATAGTTGAAATAGAAAGTCCAAGTGCCAGCCTCGTAGCAGTGGTTGGCGGAGAGCAGATACTGCTTGCCGTCGCGGGCCGTGTTGTTCACCATGGCACCAGAGCACATGTATTGGTACTGGCCGCTTCGCATCGTGTAGCATACTACCGACTGAATCTGGTCGTGCCAAGTGGCATCGTAGCAGATGGCGTTGGGGTGACAGGTGCCTTCAGCATTGCCTAAACCACCCTTTTCCTCCTTTTCATCTCTGTAAATGTGGAAGAAATCATAGTAACCTTGTGTGATTTGGTCGATAACCAGCTTGCCAGCGAAGGCAGCATTGGCGGGCTCATAGTATTCTACAATAATCTCGTCGCCGGGCAACTCCTGCGGATAGAAAGTGCCGTCTTCCATAAGGTTGGCATTGGTGAATTTGCCAATCACATATTCTCTGTCAGGGGTATAGAAAAACAACTCTGCGCCATCGGGAATCTGGAAGGTGGAAAAGTGCATGGAAGTGTAAGTGGCTTTATCCATGTGGAATTTCAAACGCCAGATTTTGGCACCGTTGGGAAGAAGGTCGATGCGGCCAGAATTATCTGATGTGTAAAGTACATCCTTGTTGACACCAATACGTAGAGCATGGTTTTTGCCTTCGATGGAAGCATCTTCTGCTAGCAAGGCATCCACATCCAAAGCCTCAACTTCAATCGTAGGAATGTTCTGCGAGATGGTGAGTTTGAAAGATTGGGGTTCTCCACCATAGCTCATCTGTGCCATGACCTCTGTGCCAGCCATGCAAAGGAGCGCGATGACAATAACTTGTAATAAATGTTTCATCTTCTGTTATTTAAGATTATTTAATAAGTGAAATTTTCTTGGTGATGGTTTGGTTGGAAGTTTGAATGGAGATAAGATAGAGCCCACTTCTCATAGAAGAAAGGTTGAGGGTGATCTGATTGCCGTTATGGACAGGGGCAAGGTTGACCAACTTGCCGTTCATGTCGAATACCTTGACAATGGCATTGTCGGCTTCTCCGTCAGCAAGGCGGATGTTGACGATGCCTGTAGTGGGGTTGGGGTAGATGACGCTGGAGTTGTCATACTCCTCAATATCATTGGTTTCAGCATTGTCGCACAATTGCGGGAAAAGAGCGTGGGTGAGGGCAATTCCCCATGAAGAGGGGTCGGAATACTCTATCCAAGAAGAGTCGCTTCTCATCTCCCAGCCGGTGTTGGCCGCCTGGTTCTGACTGTTGGTCACCAGTGCGAACTGACCACTGGTAGGAACCGTGTAGCCAGCGAAGAAACTGCCACTGATGGGAATAGACGGGGAGAATTGGCAGACATAACGGCGCTTGAACTGAGGATAGGAGGTGGGCATCTGCGGGTCGTTTTCAGTATAGCTTTGCGAAGCTATAGTGCTGATAGATACCGTTTTGCTGGCAATCAATGCGCCAGGCTGTCCATTGTTGTCTTCCCAAATGCAGAAAGTGATGTTGCCGTTTCCATTGGCAACGCCCACATTCATTTTCAAATTGACAAGATATTCTAATGTGCTGTCTTTCTGGAAATAATCAGCTTTGGCCAAGTCACCGTAGGTGTTGGTTCCCGTCAGATAACCATTGTCGGGAGTGCGGTACAGCGTGAGGGTGCCACCGAGCGGATAGTGCATATAATGACAAACGCCAGGGATGATGGGTGTATCAGGGTTATCGGGGTTGTCGGGGTCATCCGGGTTGTCCGGATCATCCGGATCGTCGGGAGTGCCCGGGTCAATCGGGTTGTCAGGATTGTTGGGGTCATACATGGGGCAGGTGGTGCTTCCCGTGTTGTTAGGGTCGAGCCAGGGTTTCACTTGCTGGTCGCTGGAACTGCCATTCTGATCCCAATGGTAATAAAGCTTTCCATAATAGTCGTTGTGAGGATTGCTGCAAGTGGCCGCACCGCCAGTCAAGGTGCCTACAAGGTATCCGTCTTGGTCGAAAAGTGCTGAACCAGAGGAACCTCCTTCCGTAACACCACGGTTGGTAGTGGTCTGCCGCCAGTCGGTGATGCGCCAGTGGGCACTGGAAGCGCAACCCGAGTAGGAACCCGTAGAGATGGTGGTGGAAGAGGAGATTTTCTTCACATCACCAGCAGGGTGATGGATTCCGGTAGCGGTGGTGGCCGCCGTGTTGTCGCGACGCCAGCCGGCATATATCGGGTTCCATGAGTTGTCGGGCGCCTGGTTGAGCTGCAACAGGAAGAAGTCAGAACCCCCATTGATGCTGCCGTAAGCTATTTTCGAACATCCGGTGCGATATTGCGATGAGGATTGCACCGTGGTGCCCGTACAGGTCGTATATTCTAAGTTGAAGTAAAAACGCCATTGGTTGAAGTTGGCCGCAGTGGCATTAGGACCACAGTGGTTGGCCGTCAGAATGTATGGCGTGCCGTCGTTGGCCAAGTTGTTGATGAGTGTGCCGGTGCACCAGCCGCCTGAATTGCCTTCCACCACGTAGATGCGCACTACCGACCGCTTCTGCATCTGCCAGTCGTCACCTTCCGGACAGTTGACATTCACTTCGCAATTGCCGCTGTCGCCAATGTCTTTGGCATGCTGAAAGTCGTCAACCCCACGGAAAATATAGGAAACCTGTGAGATATGAATGTCAGGAACGATGATTTCTGTGTTCAGAATGGCCTTCTTTTCACCGGGAGTCAGCAGTGCGGGCGCCACATACTCCGCAATCAGCGTGTGGCCGACAATCATACCAATGGAATAACCTTTGTCATCGGTATTGTCTAATTCTGAAAAACCGCCCAAAAGCTGGGTGCGGTCTTCATCATATACATAAAAACGACCGCCCACCGGCAGGTTGAACCGGTCAAAATGCAAGGCCAACCCTCTCGCATCCGGACTCGTGATCTGGATTCTCCAAATCATCGTGCCATCCTCCAACTCTTCCCAACTTCCCGCATTGACAGGACTCAAGTCCACATCTTTCAGCTGTGCGATGACATACATTCCGCTTTTGTCATGGTCGTTCATGGCCGCCGCAACAAAAGCGGCATCAGCGGGTGCTACCACTGCCTCGTTAATAGGGGAGAACATCAAGACACTCTCGTAACTGGCGGGATGCGTGCCAGGCAGATGCTGGGCAAACGTATTGATAATAAAACCTAACCCACTGAAAATTAGGAAGCAAAGTACAATGTTAAAGTGTTTCATACGCAGATTTTTATACATAAGAAATCAAGCTGGCAAAATTAGACATTTTTTTTTAATTTTGAAACATTTGTTTCAATTTTTAAGGTGCGAAAATCAATTTTATTTTTGTACTTTTGCAAGCTAATTCTAAAATAGGCAAATGGGAAAAATTAAAGTCGCTACTAAGAAAAAAGACCTCTTTAAAGGGGATTTGAGTGAACTGATCGTCCAAGCTTTGATGGAGAAAAAAGGGGAGGACATCGCAGTTATCGATCTGAAAAAAATCAATCACGTATATTTTGACAAATTTGTCATCTGTTCAGGCACTTCAAGAACACATATTGAAACGCTTTGCGATTATGTACAAGAAGTTACCAAGCGCGAGGCAGGCATTCTCCCTACTTTCGTAGAAGGTGTCGCCAATGGCGAATGGATTTTGCTTGACTATTTTGACATTATCGTCCATATCTTCCAGCCCGAATTCCGCGAGTTCTACCAGCTGGAAAGCCTCTGGAGCGATGCCGATATCCAACATTTTTAATCTCATCCACCACCTTTTATAATGGAAAACAACAGAAAGCAACGTCTGGACGACAATAACAACCGGAAATTTAAATTCAGTTGGACTTGGATCTATCTGATAATCGTGGCGGTACTCATAGGTTACTATTTTTGGGGCGGGCGTAACAATGCCAATGTCAGTACGATTTCCGATAAGGAATTGAAAACGTATGTGCTGAATAAGGATGTCAGTAAAGCGGTTTTTGTGCAGAAAGAGGAGAAAGTACATATTTACATCAAAAAAGAAAGCATTGATGCTAAAAGCGAGTTTGCCCAATTCCGCGAAAAGAATCTTGATGGACCGCATTTTTCTTTAGAACAGTCTGATTATAAAGTGTTTAAAGATGATGTGAAGGATTGGATTGAGAGGGAAGCGAGGATGCGTGCACGAGATTCTGTTAGAAAATTGGAGTCTTTACAAGATACTACGCAAAGAGCTGCTATCAACCAGCCGGACTATGTTAACGATTTGGCTGATCAGATGGTGCAAGATTATGAGTTCCCGATCACAGAGGATACTAGCAAAGCATGGGGTGGGGAACTGTTGCTGTGGCTGCTGCCCATGGCGTTCATCATCATGCTTTTCGTCCTGATGGCCCGCTCCATGCGTGGTGGCATGGGCGGTGGAATGTTCAATATCGGCAAGTCCAAGGCCCAAGTGTATGATAGCAAAACTGCACAAGGAGTCTCTTTTAAAGATGTGGCCGGTTTGGAAGGGGCGAAAGAGGAGGTGGAAGAGATTGTGGATTTCTTGAAAAATCCCAAGAAATATACGGTTTTGGGTGGAAAAATCCCCAAAGGAGCTTTGCTGGTGGGTCCTCCTGGCACAGGTAAAACCCTGCTGGCCAAAGCAGTAGCTGGAGAGGCCAAGGTGCCGTTCTTCTCCCTGTCAGGCTCCGACTTTGTGGAGATGTTCGTCGGCGTGGGCGCCTCCCGCGTGCGCGACCTCTTCAAAACCGCCAAAGAGAAGGCCCCCTGCATCATCTTCATCGACGAGATCGACGCCATCGGTCGCGCACGCGGCCGCAACGCCATCAGCGGTGCCAACGACGAACGCGAAAATACCCTCAACCAGCTGCTCACAGAGATGGACGGCTTCTCCACCAACGCGGGAGTCATCATCCTCGCCGCCACCAACCGAGCCGACATCCTCGACCGCGCACTCCTCCGCGCCGGCCGCTTCGACCGCCAGATCCATGTTGAACTCCCCAACCTCAACGAACGTAAAGGCATCTTCCAGGTCCATGTGCGCAACCTGAAGCTGAACGAGGATGTGGATCTCGACTTCTTCGCCAAACAAACTCCGGGCTTCTCAGGCGCCGACATCGCTAATGTGTGCAATGAAGCCGCCCTCGTCGCTGCACGTAACTCTAAGAAAACCATCGGGAAAGAAGACTTTCTCGCCGCCATCGACCGCATCATTGGCGGACTTGAAAAACGCAGCAGCATCATCTCACCACACGAAAAACGGGTCATCGCCTATCACGAGTCGGGCCACGCCACCGTCAGCTGGCTGCTCAAACATGCCTCCCCGCTCGTCAAGGTCACCATCGTGCCGCGCGGCAAGGCCCTCGGCGCTGCCTGGTACCTCCCCGAAGAACGGCAGATTACCACCTTCGAGCAGATGTTCGACGAACTCTGTACCCTCGTCGCCGGCCGCGCCTCCGAAGAGGTGAACTTCGGACAGGTCTCCACAGGCGCCCTCAACGACCTCGAAAGAGTTACCAAGATGGCCTACGCCATGGTCGCCTACTACGGACTGAACAAATCCATCGGAAACCTTAGCTATTACGATTCTACCGGACAAAGCGATTACGCATTCCAACGCCCCTATAGCGAAAAAACAGCAGAGGAAATCGACAAGCAGGTGCACGAGCTCGTGGAATCTGCCTACGCCAAGGCCAAAGAGATCTTGGAGACGCATAAGGAACAACTCAATGTTTTGGCTCAAATCCTGATAGACCGGGAGGTGATTTTCGCTGAAGATTTGGAGAAAATTTATGGCAAACGCCTTTCTGATGCAGCAGAAGTGATTGATGATAAGAAAGTTGTGAATGATGAAAATACTTCCGAGGCCACATCAGAGACCCAACCGCAAGATAATATCGATCAAAATGGAAAAGAATAGCCCCTTCGATGGCATGGGCAATGCCAAAAACAAAATCTGCCAGTCTATCCGTGAAGCATTGGCCACCCCTGTGCATGTGCCCGATATCAACACGGATCAGGATCTGTTCGCCCCAATCCCCGATCTGCTGGGATGCTTCCAGCAAAACTTTGAGGCCGCTGGTGGCAAATTGGTGCCCTTCAACATGGATTTGTCACTCATGAACGACCGCACTTATGCCGCTAACTTCCAAAAGCAAGTTTATGATTATCTGAAAAATTATGAACTCGAGACCAGTCGCTGCATGACAGTGCTTAATACCTCCTCCCACCTGGCTCCCGTGCTCGCCAATTTTAATATCCCCACCATCGACTTCATCAGGAATTCTGAACCCGTGGATGCCGTCATCGTCTATGCCGAGTTCCTCATCGCTCGTACGGGCAGCATCGTGCTCTCGCAGCGCGGCGGATTGATGCTCTACCCCTCTATTCGCAATCTCGCCCGTAACATTATTGTGCTGAGTCAAGCCTCCCGCATCATCCCCGACCTTCGCTACCTGACAGAAAGCATGACGACCGTTCAGCAGAAGGAAAACCGAGGTGAAGAGGTGGATTTCGATTTCGATATGCTTGAAATTATCCGCCCCGGCAAGACCGACGATGCTTCACTCTCTCCCACGCAGCCCCATTTCTCCCTCCTCCTCGTTGTGGACGGTCTGAACAACTATAACCATTAAATTTCTTTAATTTATATATATATACAATAAATTATTTTAATTTGAAAAATCTGCTCATTCGTACTATCACAGGTTTGATTTTTGTTGTGGCAGTTGTCGCTTCATTCCTCTTCTATGAGAAAAGTAGCGTTTTTTTTTACCTTCTTTTTCTCTTCTTTACCGTGATGGGCACTTATGAGCTGGTCCGGATGGCCCGTAATACCGGATTGGTGGGCAATCTCCCATTGGCATTGCTGCTTTCCGTGACTCTTTTTTCTGTTCCTCCCGTACTCTTTCTCTTCCACGGCGCTTTCGCACTCTATGTGCTTTTGACTGCCACTGTCCTGCTGCTCCTTATAGGCTTGGTCCTGATGACAACGGAGCTGTTTCGAGGGCACGCAAATCCGATAGGCAATGTCTCCCTCTCTCTCTTGCCCATGCTTTGGGTCGCAGTACCGTTTTCTATTATCGGATTGCTTCTCGGTTATCAACAAGTCGCAGTGGTCCTCGCCATCTTCATCATCATCTGGTTGGGCGATACTTTGGCCTATTGTTCCGGACGATTGTTCGGAAAACATAAGCTCTTTGAGCGGGTGTCACCCAAAAAAACCATTGAAGGTTTCCTCATTTCACTTTGCTTTACAGTGGGGCTCTCCACGATTTTCTATTGGATTCCTTTCTTTCATGAGGTTTTCCCGTCTCCTTGGTGTTGGATGGGATTCTCCTTTGTTATCGCTGTGTTCGCCACAGCAGGCGACCTCGTGGAATCCCTTTTCAAACGTAGCTGTTCCGTGAAAGATTCAGGGTCGATCCTTCCTGGACATGGCGGTGTGCTCGACCGCTTCGACTCTGCTTTCCTCGCCATCCCCATCGCCTCCATCTATTGGTTTATCTGCGAACTGGTGAAGTAATAATCGCGCTTTATCCCTTTATTGATGGGTTTTTCCTTAAACTATAAAGGAAAAATCGTATCTAATCGGCCTGTTTTTGCGTGAAGAACAGGATGAACTGTGGTTTTTTTTTCACTTTACCTTGTTAACAATTGATGCAAAATCTGAAAAATGAAGTTGTTAGTTGCTCATTTTGAGATAGAAGCAAGATAATTCAATGAAATCAAAAAAAAATCAAGTCAAAAAAAACGCTAACAAAAACGAAAATTCAACGTAATTAAGAAAAATGTTGTATTTTTGCAGAATTGGTATAAGAAAGATAAATTTGATAAAATAAAATCATAAGCTATTGATAGATAACAAGAAAAGGAATAAAAATAATAAAAATATAAATTTCTCGATTATGAAAAAAGTTGTATCTTTTTGCATTTTTAGTGTGCTTTTGGCTGTGCTTAGCCTTGGCGTGAAGGCCCAGACCCCATCGGGACTGACGCTTTCTCCCGCCAACATTACGCCTCAAGTGGGTGTTCAGGATACCATTTATCTGATTCCTGACGCTTGCTTCGACGCACTTGGGCTTGCAGACAACGACAAGATCTCTATAGAATGGGAGATTTTGAAGGACGGCGCACGTATCGAAACCGACTCCCTGACTCGTTATTTCGTGGAGTTCAAGTTCGAGTCGCGCTACAATATCGGTAGCGCCGAAAGATGGTGGGGACGCTCCTACACCGATGACTATTGCTACAACGGCAATGGCTTCGGTAGCTACCCGGGCGCCTATACCCCGCTTCTTGATTCCCTCGGACGGGAATGCGCTCGTAGCGGTCACTTCTGCATCACCTTGCCTGGTCAGAATAACCCCTATGAGTTTGACTATTTCTTCGTCAGATATTTTAAAGATGCAGCTAATTCAGCCCACCGACTGATTCTTGAGCCCAGAGAGGATGGCAACTACGAAATTGTCCTCCATCTCTATAGAAGATGCGGTGGTACCAAATGGGATAACATTAACTGCAATAACGATCAGCACTACTATGTGGGTGGTCATACCAGTGATCTCTGCGGCCTGCTCTCTTCAGATACACTGAAGCCCATGCCCGACACGATCCCACTCGAGGTTTCTATCTGTATTGGTCAGACCTATACGCTGAATGGCCAGACCTTCGACCATGACACCACCGACGCCTATGTCCCGTTCAATGGTGTGTCATCCTGCGGCAGCTCCATCGACAGCGTGATTAACCTCACCCTCCATGTCATCGACCCGCTCGTTCCTATCTTCGACACCCTGAACAGCCTCACCCAGCTCTGCGACTCCGGCAATGTGACCCTCGTGGCCATCCCGCAGAACGCCGGCACATCCGGATCCTGCATCTGGTATGACGGCCTCGGCAATGTCATCGACACCAACACGACCATCACCCAGCACCTCACCGCATCGGCTGAGTTCTATGCCTTCTCCTACAATCCGGAAGGCGGCTGCGTCAGCCTTGACTCCGTACGGGTGTTCACCGAGGTCTATGCCACCCCGAACCCGCACGTTACAGCCGATACGACCGAGCAGTGCGAGGAGGGTTCCATCACCCTTACCCTCGACATGGCTTACGACAGCTTCAATTGGTTCCATGGTGACAATCAGCTGAGTGAAACTTCTACTACGCTCACGCTCGATCCCATCATGCTCGCTGACTCCGGCATCTACTACGCCAATGTCATCGACACCAATTATCACAGCGTATATAATACCGCAATTGCCTGTCCCGCTACCAGCGACAGCGTGAACCTCGTGGTGTATGAGCACGCTACCGCCACCATCGTCACTTTCGATGGCGACAGCATCAACACCGCTGATAACGGTATCTTCTGCATGACCGACACTCTGCATGTCATCACTGCTGAAATTACCGGTGGTACCGCTCCTTATACTTTGAACTGGAGCAACACCGCGGCTTACGTCACCTACAACACCACTGGTGATACGGTGACCTTCTCTCCGAACCCCACCTGCGATACTACTATATATAATGATACTATCGTTGGTGGTACCGATGCCCACAACTGCTCCATCAAGAGTGGTGCTCTTGTGGATGTCTTCTTCACCTTGCAGGATGAGGACGTTCCGCACATCTACGTCAACGGCGACTCCGCTGCGGCCTTCCCGTCAACGAGCACCAACTGCTCCTATCTGATGCCCGACCTCACCCCGCTCATCGACTCCATCGTTGATGCTTGCGGCACGACCACCTGGGCACAGACCATCGCCGCTAACACCGAAATCTTTAACGACACCACCGCTTGGATCGTCGCTACCGACAACTGCGGTCACCAAGACAGCACCGAAATCCGTATCGCCATCCAGCCCAACTTCGCTACTGTCACCATCACCACTTTCGACGGCGACAGCATCACGGCTGCTGACAACGGCATTTTCTGTATGACGGATGTTGACCATGTCGTTACCGCTGACATTACCGACGGTACCGCTCCCTACACTTTGAACTGGAGCAACACCACCGCCACCCATACCATCAGCGGCAATATCGCTACGGTGACCTTCACCGGCACCCCGACTTGCGACACCATCACGATCGCCGATACCATCCTTTCCGGTACCGACGCACGCGGTTGCGCCATCACCCTGGGCAGCCTCATCGATGTTTACTATGTCCTTGAAGATACCGATGTGCCTCACATCTACATGGCTCGCACCGACACCACCGCAGCTCCCTCATACGATGGCGACTGCTCCTATCTGATTCCTGACGTTACTCCGATCGTTGACTCTGTTATCGACGCTTGCGGCACCGTTACTTGGGCACAGTCCATCGCCGCTGATACCCGTATCTATAGAGACACTACCCTCTGGGTTGTGGCTACCGACAACTGCGGTCATAAAGACAGCATCGAAGTAACTGTTACCATTCCTTACGTTCACGTTTCCGCTACCGACAGCGTCTTCCAGCATGTGATTTGCTCTGGCGACGCCAACGGTATTGTAGATATTATGGTGGCCAACGGCGTTCGTCCTTACACCGTCACCATCAACCTTGTGGGTGAAACCACTACTTACACTCAGAACGGCGGTTATGATGCCGACACCACCTTCCGCTTCGAAGGCCTCGTGAAAGGTCTCTGGGCTGTGGCTATCGAAGATGCTAACGGTTGTACTTATCAGGCCGACACACTCGACGTGAGCTCACCGAACATCCTCGAACTCGACACCGCCAACGTGACGAACCTTACCTGCTGGAAGAACGCCAGCGGTAACTTCGATTATCAGCTGACAGGCGGTAGCATGCCTTACGTGGTGAAACTCGAAGGCCCTGTGGCTATGGACACCACCATCAACGACAATAACACCTATCATGTTGGTAACCTCGACGCAGGTAACTACGTTCTTTCCGTTGTTGATGGTCACGACTGTAAAGATACGATCAGATTCACCCTTACTGAGCCTGATTCACTGCAGATCACTGCCCTCACCATTCTCAACAATGTGAAGTGCTATGGTGAAAGCAATGGTAACATGACTGTTACCATCGCTGGTGGTACTGCTGATTATACCTACACTTGGAACGACAGCCTCAACAACGCTGTCCGTACTGAGACCAGAACTGCTACGACCGACACTACCGGCCGCATCCTTGCTGCCGGCGTCTATACCATCCATGTCACCGACGTCAACAACTGCCCCTGCGTGGATTGGAACGACACCATCAAGCAGAACGACAGCTTGCAGGTGGTCAGCATTGTGACCCCCAACGCTATCGAATGCCCGTATCAAGGCACCTATGATGTGACCGCTACCGTGGCTGGTGGTACTACCAACCACACCTTCACATGGACCGTGAACGGTACCGATTATCCGATTGCCAGCAATGCCAATCTGACCGATACTTATACTTATACTGAAAGCACTCCGGCTGTTTGCGATACGACCTTCAACATCACCTTCAAGGTGGTTGATGATTCACTCTGCGAGGCTACCAAGAACGCCGACCAGTTCCAGATCGTTGACAACACCAATCCTGTGATTGCCGGTACGATCGCCGATACTATCGTGATTGGTTGTGGTAGAGATGCCGCTACGGTTCCCGCAGCTGTTGACAACTTCGCAGACCTTATCGCTCTTGGTTTGGATACCATCACCGATAATTGCACCACTGTTGCTACTGACTTCACGGTAACCTTCGCTGATGATACTACCGATGTGGCTTGCGTGGATAAAAAGAAAGCTACCATCTTGAGAACTTACACTGTGGCTGACAAGTGCGGTAACACCTCTACCGTTGCTTATACGATTACGGTGAAAGATACCGTTGCTCCTACCTTCACTGCTCCGAACGACACCACTGTGTATAAGGATTCTTCCTGTAATGTGGTTGTGACGCCTTCTGTTACTGGCGATGTGACCAATGAGGCCGACAACTGCTCTACCGGTTTGACCGCTACTTATGTTGATGTGGAGACTCCCGACGCTACCTGTCCGAACGCTTCTACCATCACCAGAACTTGGAGCTTGGTGGATGAGTGCGGTAACGCAGCCGCTGATCAGATTCAGATTATTACCATCGTGGATACCATCCATCCTTGGTTCACCCGCGCTCCGAAGAACGACACCGCTTATTGTGATGTTGACGATTTGGATAATGTCAGAAACAGATTCAAGAATTATCCGACCTACACCGATAACTGCCCGACAGTGACGATGACGGTTGTTTTGGATAGCATTGATACGCTCTGTAACAATAAGACTACCATTGAGTACTACACCTTCACGCTGACTGACGCTTGCGGTTTGACTACCGTTGCTAACGCTAATATCTATACTCTTGATACCGTTCCTCCGGTGCTGACCCGCCCGTGGTTCGAGGTCACTATTTATGACTGCGCTACTTCGCAAGCAGATTATGATAATTGGAAGGACGATATCTATATTACTGATCATTGCAATGACACTTGCTGGCTGGATCACTTCGTCAATTATAGAACCTATCCTTCCGCTCCGTGTACTTCTTCATTCATTGATACCGCATACTGGTATTTCACGGATGGTTGTAATATTGACTCAGCCATGTCCGTATTCACCATTGATGACATCACTCCTCCCTACATGGCAGTTGGTCCTCAGGTAGAGGTTGAGGTTGAATGTGATGGTCATGGTAATTTGGACACTCTCAAGAATTGGATCAACCATGTCCAGTATATTGATGAGTGTGATGATGATATCACTGTTGAGATTTACTACATTAATGGTACTAGCCGCGCTATATTTGATACTACTGCGTTCATGGCAGATGGCATACATCTTGTGGGCTGGCAGGGTACCGATTGCGATGGTAGATATACCATTGAATGGATAGCCAAGGATTGTAGAGGCAATGCCTCCACTCCTGTGATTGAGCACTTCCGTATCATCGACCGTGTCGGACCTGAGTTTACTGCTCCTAATGACACCACGGTTGACTGCGCTAACTGGGAAACTGATTATGCTAATTGGTTGAGTGTCCCTGATGCTTTCGATCAGTGCCAGCAGGTGACTTACCCTGTTACCAATAATAATAATGGTGCTGCGTCATTCTTTGGTGGTTGCTATACATTAGGCAGAAATATTTTTGGTACGGCTTACATCACCTTCACCTCTACAGATGCTTGTGGCAAATCCACTTCCGAACAGCGTTCCTTCACGATTATCGATACGGTTGCCCCTGTAGTTACTTTGTCGGGAGCTTCTATGCCTGATCTCAACATCTATTACAACGTTGATTGCGATGCGTCTAATAGCGTTACTGATACGATCTCGAACATTATGTGGAGAATTGATACTGTCTCTTCCCACAATCCTAATGCATTGGCCGACTTCTTGGCTGCTCATACAGAATTGGGCTGGTCTAATATTTCTGATTGTTCTTATCCGCTCGGAGTGCTTACTGTGATTCGTGGCGCTATCACTCCTGAGCTCATTAGCGAAACACCTTGCGCAAAGACTTATCGGGTCGCATACGTTGTTCAAGACCATTGCGGTAATGCCGATACGCTTTATCAGAATGTGATTCTTAGCGATACCACTAAGCCGACAGCTAAGAACTTCGCTGACACGCTCTATGTGGATGATGCTTGTGCCTTCACTATCCCGGTTTACACTACCGTTGCCGAGTTGATTGCTCGTGGTGCCGATATCAAAGATTGCCCGAGCATTGACTCTCTGACCGTCAGCGCTCCTGTTTATACCTATTCAGGTAGTATGGCTACTTGCGACTCCATTATCTATAGTGCATACACCATCACCGACCGTTGCGGTAATGATACCGTTGTGGTGGATACCATCCGTGTGATGGATACTATCAAACCTGTGATTAGTGGTCCTATGCCGAGTGACACATATTATATGAATAACACTTGCGATGCTGTTACTCCTGATACAGCTGCCCGTTATGCCGCTTTGATGGATACCACCGCTTACACAAGTTATAACTGGTCGATGAGAATCGCTGATTGCTCAGGCATCACCATCACTCGCGGTACCAGCAGTGTGACCGAGGCTGACTGTCCGGAAAAGACCATCCTCACCACCTTCTATGTGACTGACGGTTGCGGTAATGTGAACCAGTTTGTGGATACCCTCTACATTACCGATACTGTGAAACCTGTCGTTTCTACGTACGAACATAATGACACCATCTATTTGGTTGAGCCTGGTTGCACCTTCGAGGTTCCGGCTAACATTTTGGCTATCGCTTCTTACAAAGACCTCTATAACATTGACCATGGCTACGCAGTTACCGAGTGCAGACTCGACAGCAACGCTATCGTGACCGCAGCTGATGACGCTACGCTCGTAAGCGACACCACTGCTCCTGGTTGCACCCGTATTGTACATCTCTATTATAAAGTCCAAGACCTCTGCGGCAACGTCTCCGATGGCAAGTTCACCCTCAATGTGGTGATTATCGATACCACGAGACCTGCTGTTGTTGCTGGTACGATTGCTAATGACACGGTTTACAGACAAGCTGATTGCACTCTCCCGGTTCTGACCAGCACTTACTGGATGTACGGAGACGATGCTATTAATCATGGTTATAGCATTACCGATTGTAACATTAATACTACTACGGCTACTCTTACTCAATATCCGCAACGTGAAGAGGAAGAAGGTTGTAACAACATTAAGGTTACGGTTCCTTATACCATCGCAGACTCTTGCGGTAATGTGTCTGATACCCTCTATCAGTACATCATCGCTGTGGATACCGTGAAACCGGTTGTTGATGACTCTTATATTCATATTATTGACACCGCTCAGGATGCTAACTGCGGCGTGTATGCTTTGGATACGGTTCTGGACATTGATACCTACAAAAAATTGTATGATTTCGATAATGGCTACTATGTTACGGAATGCAAACTTGACAGCAGTGTTCTGATTACTGATCATATTGACACCACTGACGATGCTTGTGAGCGTTACATCCATTACTACTACAGAGTTCAGGATGCTTGCGGTAATATCTCTGCTAACATGTTCACCCTGAGTGTGAAGTATGTTGACAAGCTCGCTCCTGTTGTAGCCGCTCCTGCTACCTTGGCCGAGGATACCACTTACATGACTTATCCGTATTGCACGAGCACCGACACTACTGGTTTGCATTGGACTGCTCTTACGAATGCTACTGATCATGGCTACACCTTTACCGATTGCCACCTTGATCCTACTAAATTCGTACAGACCCGTACCTCTGGCTGGCAGCATTTCGGTTGCTACTCCGTTGATACGGTTTACTACACCGTTGCTGACTCCTGTGGTAATGTTTCTGATGAGTTTGTACAGGCCATCCGTATGTTGGATACCTCTAAGCCGGTTGTGGTTACTCCTACTATCAGAGATAGCGTTATCAATATGGACGAGACCAGCGCTAACTGCTTAGGTCACGAAGTCATTCCGTTCGCCACCTACGCTGAAGTGATTGCCTTCGACCCGACCTTCGAGGTTCAGGATTGCAATGTGGGTAATACTTCTGTTGTGAGCATTTTCAGTGAAGATACTTCCGCTATCTCCTGCGAACGTGTGGTGACCCGCGTCTATAACATCACTGATAGCTGCGGTAATGTCTCTGCTACAACCTTTACCCACCTGATCAAGATTCAGGATGTTACTGCACCGGTTCTCAGCTTCACCGAGCTCCCGGGCGACACTTCTTACATGAACAATCATGCAGATTGCGACCTCAATGCAGCTGCTGAGTTCACCACGGTTACTGACCTGTTGGCCGCTTACACCAGCTACACGGTTACCGACTGCAACCTTGATGACAACATGACCTGTGTGGCTGACACCACTTACACGGCTCTTACCAACCTGCCGTATGTTGCCAAGATTCACAGAACATATACGATTGCTGATACCTGTACGCATACGGTTACCTTCACTCACGACATCTTCGTCCGTGATACGAATAACCCGATTATTACGACCGTTGAGACCGATGCTTTGACGAATCTGCCGAAGGTTCAGGATTCTCTGTTGTACACCACCGCTCTTAGTTGCATCGCGCCTGTACCTGGCGAATTCACTACGGTTGCAGAGGCTCTCGCTTATCCGGGTATGACCAGCATTGTGGATTGCGAACTGAAGAACGAACTTACTTTCACGGTTGTGCCTTACGCTGGTACATGTCCCGATACGATTGCTCGTATGTACACTGTCGTTGACAGCACTGGTAATGAGTCCTACTTCATGCAGTACATCTTCGTGTATGACACTGTAAGACCTGTGATTGCAGGTGTGCTTGAACACGATACAGTTTACACCGATGCTAGCTGTGGCTATGACCTTAGCGTTTTGACTCCTTATGCAGATAAGGCTGCTATTGAAACTGCTGGTCTGACGATTACCGACTGCCACAATGTGACGGTTACCTACGCTGATGTCGAGACTCGTGACGGTCAAGGCTGTGAGGCTGCCAACTTTGTGACCAGAACTTACACCGTGACGGATGAATGCGGCAACGCTAGCACTGTTGACCATATCATCAATATCAAGGATACCACTCGTCCTTCATTGGATGTGGCTGCTTTGGGTGATGTGGCTGCTGTCTCTGAAGGTAGTTGTACATTCTCTATCCCGGATGTTTCTGACTCTATCCGCGCTCACTACACGGATAACTGCACCAGCGCAGCCATGGAGATTACTCAAAGTCCTGTTGTTGGTTTCGTGATTTCTGATACTACTGACGTTACCATTACCTACAAAGACACCTGCGGTAATACCAACACCGCTACTATCCGCGTTACTGTTCCTGCTCCGTTAGTTATCGACTCTGTGAGAATGGATAGCGTAAGCTGCCACAGCATGAGCGACGGTAGCATCATGGTTTGGGTCTCTGGCGGTACCGACAACGATACCATCAGCATTTGGAATGGTTCTGTTCAGGTTCTGGGCGACTCCATCACCGACAACTACATGGTGTTCCACGGTTTGGCCGCTGGCACTTACACTGTGAAGGCTATCGACGCTGACGGTTGTCCTGCTGCTGACAGCATCATCGAGGTGAAGCAGCCCGATACCTTGGTTGTAGCTCTCGCTGTCACTGACCTTTCTGCTAACCCGATCACGACAAATTGCGATAATGTTGATTTCAGATTGGTGACCAACCTCCCGACTCCGAGCGAGCAGGGTACTCCGACCTACACCTACACTTGGTTCTATGTGAAGAATGGTGTGGACACTGTTGAACTCTGGCCGGGATCTGCTGAAAATGTGAACTCTACTGACATCACATCACCTGCTCTGTCTGATTTTGAAGAAGGTGAGTACAAGTTTGTGGTTGAGGTGGTGGATGCACGTGGTTGCTCCGATACTGCTTCCGCTATGCTTACGGTTTATCCGACCTATGAGTTCCACGATACCGCTCGCGTGTGTATCTCTCACTTGCCGTTCACTTGGACTGGTCATACTGATCGTGGTATTGATCCTGTTGTGATTGATAACACTGTGATTACCGTCAACGATACCGTTTACCAGATCCATGACAGTCTGTTAACCATCCACGGTTGCGACAGCGTCTGGATTCTCCACCTGACTGTTACTGACGATGCTTACCTGTTGGTACGTGATATGAACGACAACGCAGATGCCAGCACGCTGGTTGAGCGCGAAATTCGCGGTACCTTTGAAACTGGCAACTATCCTGCTGGCCAGAAGGGCTTCGAAATCTTTGTGGATCGTAACTGTATGAATTGTACCAATGTGAAGGTTGGCTTGCATTACACGCTCTATCGTATCGTGGGTAGCGATACTCTCGAAATCACGAACGATGTGGATGACTACTTCACACCTACCTATCGTACTTATATGGACCAGTACTCATTGAACGCACAGACCATCACTACTGGACCGGTTGTTATTCCTAACAATTATCCGAGTATTGGTATGGGTGTTTCCGCTGGTAACCATTACAACTACTTCGACCTCTGCTGGTTGACACCTGAATACAACTGCTCATTCACCTTCTTGACCAACTCTGGTACTGGTTATATGTATGGTCGTGCCAATACGATCGGCTTCACCCAGTTCAGAACTCCTGGTGAGTATATGATCGGAGTTGACATGGTTGAGTATACTGGTGGTAGCAGCTGGGGTGGTGAAGGTTACTGCCACGATGATGGTAAGGTGGGTGGTCAGAACGCTGTTGCGACCGCACGCGTTATCTCTTCTGCCAACATTTACTTGACCGTTACGGGTCTGCCGCTCTCCGGTTCTGCTCCTATGGTTGATCCTATGGAAGGTGTTGTTACTGTTGATGAGCTGGGCAATGTTCCCACAGTGGTTGCTTACCCGAACCCGGCCCGCGATTATGTCACGGTTGAACTTAACGGCTTCAGTGGCGAGACCTCTGTTATCCTCTCCGATGGTAATGGTAAGGCTCTCACCAACACCAACCTCAATATCGACAGCGATGCTACTCCGATCATCAAGATCAACACCAGCGACTACGCCCAGGGTGTGTATATGGTGACCGCTCGTAGCAAAGATGTCATCGTGACCAAGCGCGTGGTGATTATCCGATAATATTCAACATTGAATACTTCAAGGGGCTGCCTTTTGGTGGCCCCTTTTTTATTGCCCTTTACTCGCTGATTTTCTACATTGTCTTGTTTATAATTTTTCATTCTTCATTAAACATTTCCCATTCCAATACCTTATTTTTGCGGATATTTGATGAGTTATGTTTAAACGGCTGATTTTTATTGTCTTTTCTTTTGTTCTCATTGTGAATGAGAGTGTTATGGCTCAAGACATCGCTTCGCAATATAGTGCCTTGTCTCCTGAGGCGAATCATCGGATTGACTCTATGGTTCAGCGTTGTATCGATAAACATATCATCCCAGGATGCCAGATACTGGCATTGCATCATGGACATGTTGTTTATGACCGTAACTTTGGTTATCAGACTTACGATACCTCTTTCCCTGTCAATGATGGCACCATGTACGACGTGGCCTCTATGACCAAGTCGTTGGCCACCACTTTGGCGGTGATGAAACTCTATGACGACCATCTTTTGCGTATCACCGATAATGTTTCTGCGTATTTGGATTATACTAAAGGGACAGCTGTCGGAAATCTCACGATTGCTGAATTGATGACGCACACCTCAGGTTTGTCAGCTTTTATCCCCTTTTACCGTGATATTTCGCCCAAAGGAGTGTGGGATGCCCGCTACCTTCATTCTGTCCCCGATTCGCTCTTTTCGGTCAAGGTGGCCGACAGTGTTTACCTTAGGTATGATTTCCCTGATACAGTGCTGCATAAGATTGCCATCTATAAGTTGGGTCAGAAAAAGTATGTGTATAGTGATTTGGGATTTATTCTGATGAAGGAGATCGTGGAGAAGATTGCAGGGATGCCGATGGATCAATTTTTGAATGAGAATTTCTATGCGCCGATGGGGTTGGCTCGTACTGGTTTCAATCCGACGGAATGGACTTCTGTTGAGAATATTGCTCCCACTGAAAACGATACCTATTTCCGCAAGCAGCAGCTGCGAGGGTATGTGCATGACCAGTCGGCGGCGGTGTTTGGCGGCGTTTGTGGTAATGCCGGACTGTTCTCTACTGCCCATGATGTGGCCGTCATTCTGCAGATGCTGATGAATGGTGGAGAGTGGGAGAACCATCGTTATTTCTCCGAAAAGACTGTCTTGCAGTTTGTGAGCACTTGTCCGATGCATGGTTGCCAGCGTCGGGGATTGGGATTTGATACTCCTTCGTTTGCCGCTCCTAGCGGATTACTTCCTGCAATGGCTGGGAATAAGACTTACGGCCATCAGGGTTTTACCGGAACGGTGTTTTGGTGTGACCCGCAGATGGATGTCATCTATATATTCTTGTCGAACCGCGTGTATCCAAGTGCGGAAGAGAATCTGTTGTCGAAAAGCCGGTTGCGGCTGTTGGTGCAGGAGGAGATATATCTTGACCTGTTTGTAAAATGATGGGCTTGGGAACGAAATTGTAATATTTGACCGATGGAGAGACCGATTATCACATTGATTAGCGACTGGGGTTGGGAGGATGTGTCGTTGGGCTTGATGAAATGGGAGTTGCAAAAGCGGGTCCCAGATGCTTTCATGGTGGATTTGATGCATGATGTGGAGTTGTTGGATGTGGGGCAGACGGCATTTATCATGTCGAGGTTGTACGAGCGTTTCCCTTCTGGGAGTGTGCATTTGATGTTGACGGGGGTGTCTCGCTGGACGGTTGAGAATTTGGTGGCCGTACAGGCGGAGGGGCATTATTTTGTGGGGATTGACAACGGGGTCTTGCCCTCTATACTGCCGGATGGGAAGTTGCGCGTACGCCGTTGGATAGGGGAGGGTAGCGATTGTTTGGAGCAGATGTGTCTGCTGGCGGAAGCCTGTTTGGCAGGGCGTTTTGAGGAAGTGACGCAAGATACCCAATTGAGTGAGGCGGGATTTCTTCTGCGTTATGCCTATAATGAGGGAAAAATGGAGCTGCGCGGGAATGTGATGTATATTGACTGTCATCATAATGTGGTGACGAACATCCCGGCAGAGATATTCAAAGGCTTTTTGGAAGATTATTCCTTTGAACTTGTCGTGAGTGGTTTCAGCATCCGCAAGTTTCATGAGAGATATGAGCAGGACTGTGAGCCTTATTTGGTGCCGAATGCCCTTGGGGTTCTGGAGATTGTGAGTTATGGGGCGAGATTGGTGATAGTGCCGAGGTGGCAAAAAAATCAAGAGATTATTATAAAATTTTCTAAATCAAATAATTAGAGATGAAAAGAACGCTATTATTTTTGTTGATGGTAAGTTGCCTAGCTATGCAGGCACAGTCGGTAGATTATGAGCTGTTGGGATTTTTGGACAGCCGTGATTCGTTGGTAGAGGAGCTGGTGCTGACGGCCAGCGAGGATTTCACGCCGTCGTTGCGTTTGAAAAACAACGGACCTGACATGCCAGCGGCTACCGACACGGTGTATTTTGATATTTACTATAATGGCAGTTATCTCACCTATTTTTATTTGAGAGGGAGCCAGTTGCAGAGTTTGGTGTCGGGGCAGGAAGGCACGGTATCGCTGCCACAACCGCTGATGACGGCTGCGCAGATGGACGAATATGTCATCACGGCGTGCCAGATCTGTATCGAGGTGCGGATTGCGGGTAGTGCCCATGACCCCGTGGCGGACAACAATCGTGCCTGTGTGCAGGTGAACCGCCCGCTGCCTGTGCCCGGATATGCGGAAGGTGACTTCCGGGTGGGTCCCAACCCGGCGCATGACGTGCTCCGTGTGCAAGCTCCCGCTGGCACGCAGGTGGAATTTTTTGATATGTCGGGGCGAAAATTGTTGATTGACACGATGATAGAGGATGATTTATATTTCAATGTTTCGGATTTTCCTGCGGGTTTCTACTTTGTGAAAATGAGCAATGGAAAAACAGAGACAGTACGGAAGATTATTATAGCGAAATAAATCATTTTTTTAGTGTTTTTAAGAAAAACGTTTTAGAAAATAATGTAATTTTGCCATTCAAAATTTCATCTTATTATTAACCAAAACCAAAACATTATGAAAAAACTTTTTACCCTTTTTGCCGCTTTGGTAACTATGGTTGCCGTTAATGCTCAAAGTGTTGATTATGAATGCGGTGGATTCATCGATAATGAGCAGAATCCCATTTCAGATCTGTATATTTCATTAGATGAGGATCTCTCTGTTAACATTGTGGTGATCAATAATGGCCCCGATGAACTTGCTGCAGGTGATTCATTGCTTATGGATGTTTCTGTTCAGGGATTGACATTGGCTTCTGGTGGCTACAGTTATGCTGAAATGAGCCAACAAAATTTGTTGACGGTTGGTACTCCTTGGATTGCCCAACTTGGTCTTTTTGATGCTGCTACGATGCAACAATATGCTCAGTTCTTCCCAGATGAATTCGAACTCTGTATCACGATGAGACTTAAAAATGCTACGGATACTGATCCGTCTAATAACCAGGGTTGCGTCATGGTTCATCGTGGTGATGTGGGCATCGAGAATATCGCTGCTGGCGAGATCAATGTTTACCCGAATCCCGCTACCGATGTCATCTATGTTGCCAATGCTGAAGGCGCACAGGTGAGCGTGTTCGACATGAACGGCCGCATGGTCAACAGCGTGGAGAGCGCTTCCGCTAACCAGGCTATCGACGCTTCTTCTATCGCCAAAGGTATGTACATCGTGCGTATCGTTGACGGTCAGAATGTTACCACCAAGAAAGTCAATGTGGTTCGCTAATCATTGAGATTTTCTGATCATAAGGGCCTGCATGAAAATGCGGGCCTTTTTTTATTATCGTAAATGTTGACCTGTTGGAATGATTGGCATTTTTTTGTATTTTTGCACCATCATTTTGGGAATTTGTGAATTCAAACGATGAAAAGAATTTTCAAGAGCCGTGTGATTTTGGTGATGGATGGGCTCTTCAGTTTGCAGGATAGTATTCAATAATTTTTTTATTATGAAAAAATCGCTGATTCTTTGGTTGTTAGGTGTTCTGCCGTTGTGCTTGTTGGGCCAGCAGGTAGAGATGTTGAACCACACCTATAGTCAGGTGGAAAATATTCTGACTTCTGAAGATGAGGCGATGCTGCGGGCTTGTCCGGTGCTAAAGTTGAACGCCCAGCAGCTGGCGCGTCCGCTGCCCTCGGAAGTTGACAATTCCCAGCTTCCGTATATGACCCCGATTTATGGCCAGTCGGCGTTGGAGTGCGGCCAGGCATCCAGCATTGTTTACACTTTTTCTTACGAAATCAACTGCCGCAGAGGCACCAACAACGACAACTTCAACCGCCGCTACCCAACCCATTTCGCATGGAATTTCTGTAATGGTGGTTCCAGCTCGGGCGTGAGTTTCATGGACACCTGGGAAGTGATTCGCACGGCGGGAACCCCCAACGTGTCTGACTGGGGTGGCTGGTACAGCACGGGCGGTCCGTCGCGCTGGGCTTCTGGCTACAACCTCTACTACAAGGCGATGCAGAACCGTATCGTGGAGTTCCTCGCCATTCCCACCGATTCGGAAGAGGGGCTTTTGACGCTGAAACACTGGCTTGACAATCACCTCTGCGGTGACGAACATGGAGGCTTGGCCAACTTCTACTCCACCCACGTGCCTAACGGCAGTGAGGAGATGCTGCGCCAGATTCCGGAAGGCACCCCACACGCGGGTATGTGGATCGTGCCTAACTTCAAATCCAACGTCAACCACGGACAGACCATTGTCGGCTACGACGACTCCATCTGCTGGGACTACAACGGCGACGGCATGTACACCAACGACCGCGACCTCAACAGTGATGGTGTAGTTGATATTCGCGACTGGGAGGTGGGCGCAGTCATTTTCTGCAACTCCTTTGGCACAGGTTTCGCCAATGAGGGCTACTGCTATTTGCCTTATCGCAAACTGGCGGAATTGCCCGCCAACGGCGGCATCTGGAACAAGTGCGTCTATGTGGTGAACGTGAAAGATCAGGTGAGCCCGAGACTTACCTATAAAGTGACCCTCGACCACACCTGCCGCAATAAAATCAAACTACAGGCAGGGGTCTCCACCAACTTGAGCGCCACCCAGCCCGACCATACCATCGACTGGGCCGTGTTCAACTTCCAGGGCGGAGAGCATTACATGCAGGGCGACTCCACCGACGAACAGCGCGTGCTCGAACTCGGACTGGATGTGAGCCGCCTACTCGAGTTCATCGAACCTGGTCAATCAGCCAAGTTTTTCCTGCAAGTAATTGAAGATGACCCTAATGGTACTGCTGACGGACAGGTGGTCGATTTTGCCTTGATGGATTATAATGGCTCTATTCTGCCGGTTCAAACCGTTTGTTCGGATGCGAATGTGCCTTTGGTGAACAATGGCACTACCACGCTTTCGGTGGTGAGCAGCATCGACTTTACCCGTCCGCAGATGCAGCCCAACCCGCCGGTCATGGAGGCCTTCACCGACTTCCAATATCAGATTCCTGTGACAGGCGGCAATGCGCCTTATCGGTTTGAGTTTACCAAAGAGTACGGTATTGAGGAATTTGCTGAGTCGATGCCGACGGCTACCGGTTCAAATGTGTCTCTCTCCAATACCAATAATGGCTATGCGTTGGTGAATTTGCCATTTGAATTTCCTTATTATGATGAAAAATACAGCCAGCTCTGCATCTATGCCGATGGCTATATGAGCTTTCGCTACGATACCTACAACTGGCCGTTCCTCAAAGACCCAGAACAGCAAATTAAGGCCACTCAGATGATTGCACCTTTCCGTGCAGATCTCGTTGTGACGAGTGTGAAGAAGAGTCAGAGTTCGTCGGAGGTGACGATCTTTGTTCAGGCGAAAATCAACGGACAGAGTTCGAGCAACATCTCCTACGCCGTCAAACTTTATTCTGATGGTGTAATTGAATTTTATTATGGTTCCATGAGTTATACGGGAAATGGCGGACTCTCCCTCCTTTCACGTGGCGATACTCGTATTTACCAGAAAACTCCCGTTTCAGAGGGCACTGTCGCACAGTTTGCCAACCGTTGTTTTCGTTTCACCCCACCGCAGCGAGTTGATTTCTTGCAGCTGAGCCGCGATGGTGTGCTGTCGGGCATGTCGGAAACGGCCTTCACCCACCTGCCGGTGCCCGTCACCTGTTTCGACATCAACGACCAGCGGCACGATACGCTCGTGTATCTCAGCTGCGAATATGGCAATATGCTCGTGATTACCGATATGCATGTGGATGCAGGCGGCGATGAGGTGATTTCTGCCGGTGAGGAAGTGACCTTGTCGTTCACTGTTAGGAATCTCGACACTATCCCGTATGCGGATTGCTTTTTGCGCTTCAGCACCCCGTGTCCCTATGTGGAGATGGTTGACGATAACGAGTATTTCGGTTATATTGGCGGCGGCAACGCCTACACGCTCAATCATGCTATCCGTTTCCGGACAGCTTCCGGAACACCCAACATGACCATCGCCGACTTTGTGGTCACCCTCTCCAACGACCACTATCCGATGACGACCGTGATGCCGTTCACTATCTATTCTAACTGGTTGGAGGTGGTGTCGTATGCTGTCATGGACGGTGGCAACCATCGGGTGGATGCCAACGAGACCGACACTCTGCACGTATGGTTCAGAAATGCAGGGACTGAAACGTTGACCGATTTGATGTTCGAGATGCGCTTGCTGGAGGAACATATTACCTTATTGGATATTCGTGATGACTTTTATTTGATGGATCCGGGCGAGGTCAGGATGGCCGAGTTTGTGTTCCGCACGGATGCACAATACCAGACACTCAGCGCGTTGGATGTGCTGATAGATGTTTATTCAGGCCTTCAATATAGTGATACTAAAGTCATTACCCTCATTGGCGAAAGCAATTGTGAGAGTTTTGAAAGTGGCCTTCCCGAAGGATTCTCCTACGCCAACTACGCATGGTATTCTACCTCCGATGAAGCGGCAGATGGAGTGTTTAGTCTTTGTTCGGGAAATATTACTCACAACGATACCTCTACTGTGATTTGCCAGTTTACTGCTGTGCGAGAGGGAACAATCTCGTTCAGCTACAAGACCTCCACGGAGAACAACTACGACTGGCTCTATTTCTTCATCGACGGCACGCAGCAGATGCGCTGGTCGGGAGTTCACGACTGGGAACGCTATGAGGCGCCGATTTTGGCGGGCGAGCATACTTTAGTGTGGAAATATATCAAAGACTATTCGGTAGATGGCAATGCCGACAAAGTGTGGATTGATGATGTGTGTTTCCCCTTGGAGAACGATGCCATGCCTGAGTTGCAGATTTCGCCGAATGTAGTGGAAGTGACCGCTGGCGTGGAACAGATGGATATTCCGTTGCTCTACGAGTCTGTCACGCCCATTTACCTTCTGTATGAGAACCGCATTGTGAATGAGGATATGCAGCCTATCGGGTGGGCTTCCATTGAGTCGCCGGGCGGCAGCCTCAATGCGTTGGCCTCCCGCGAGGTCAATCTGAGCCTTCATCTGGCGGGGATGCCCGATGGGGTGTATCATGCCAACTTGGTGGCTACGGTACAGGAGGGTAATACGGTGCAGGTGCCGATTACCGTGGTGGCCGTCAACACCGGCGTTGACGAATACGCCGTGTCGGAAGGAACCGTCAAGGTGTACCCCAACCCCACTACGGGGAGAGTGACTGTGGAGCAGCAAGGTTTTGACGGACAGCAGGTTCAGTGCCGGCTGTTTGATATGTCGGGCCGCCAGTTGCGTTGGTTTGAGGAGAATTACACCCAGTTTGAAGTCGATTTGGGAGATGTGGCGCAAGGGATGTATTTCTTGCAGCTGCGCTGGGACAGCGGGGAAGTGCAGGTGGTGAAAATTGTGAAAAGATAATATTCCGTGGTTTTCAGTACCCCCATATTCCTTTTTGTTTTTCTTCCTATATTGTTGATAATCTATTGGTTATCACCTTATAAGATAAAGAATTGGATTTTGCTGTTAGGCAGTCTATTCTTCTATTCGTGGGGAGAACCATTTTTTGTGATGGCGGTGGTGGCGGCGATTGTGGCCGACTATTTCATTGCCCGGAAGATGGCGGCCAGTGAAGGGCGGCGGAGAAAGGGATTGTTGGCCTTGTCGTTGGTGCTGAATGTGGGGTTGTTGCTTTATTTCAAGTATGCTAATTTCTTCGTTACCAACCTGCAGGCGCTTTATTCTCTGGTGGGTGCGCAACCCTTTAGTTGGGTGGAGGTGGCCTTGCCGGTGGGCATCTCGTTCATCACCTTCCAGAAGATTTCGTACATGGTGGATGTGTATCGCGGTACGGTGGAGCCGCAGCGCAAGTTGCAAGATCTGATGCTTTATATCCTGATGTTTCCGCAGCTCATTGCCGGTCCTATCGTGCGGTATAAGGATATTGCAGGGCAGCTTGCCGATCGCCAAGCCGACGATACCTACGAGCGGCGTGTGGTGGGTTTTTCGCGCTTTATGTTTGGATTGGGAAAGAAAGTGTTGATTGCCAATGTTTTGGCGGAATATGTGGATGCAGTGTTCGCCGCTTCGCCTGGTGACTTTTCATCTGGTACGGCGTGGATCGCCATTTTGGCTTACACCTTCCAAATTTATTTCGACTTTTCGGGCTATTCCGATATGGCTTTAGGCTTGGGGTTGATGTTGGGATTCAGATTTCCTGAAAACTTCAACTTTCCTTATATCTCGCAAAGTATCACAGAATTCTGGCGGAGGTGGCACATCACGTTGAGTTCGTGGATTAAAGATTACTTGTATATCCCGATGGGAGGAAATCGGGTGGCAGTGCCGCGTATGTACTTTAACTTGGTGTTCGCATTTTTCATCTCCGGTTTTTGGCACGGTGCCGCCTGGACCTTCATCGTATGGGGACTTTACCACGGTTTTTTCTTGATTTTGGATAGATTAGGTTTGAAGAAAGTATTGGAGAGGATAGGAAAATTGCCGGCTGTCATCTTCACTTTTTTTGTGGCGATGGTGGGTTGGATTTTCTTCCGTGCCGACAATCTGACCTATGCTTTTGCTTATCTGCGCCGCATGTTTGCTTTCGATGGGCGGTGGGATGAGTTTTATTGCGACAGAAGATTCCTGTTTATCTTTTTCGTGGCGATAGTGGGTTCTTTTTGGGGGATTTTCAAGAAAGGCGAGCAGTTCCAGTACAAGTTTTTTGCCGAACAGCCTGAACGGAAGTGGCTGTTGGTAGGGTTTGGAATGGCGGTAGTGTTATACGTGCTGTGTGGCGGTTCGTTGTTGGCCGGCGGCCTGAATCCGTTTATTTACTTTAGGTTCTAAAGAAATATTCTCCATAAAGGTTTAATTTTGAACTTTTACGCGGCAAAAACACCAATAATAGTTCAAATCTAAACCATTAAGTGAAAAATTTTTTCATTTGTGACTGGGCACAAAAAAAGCGGAAGAGCAATCTTCCGCTTTTGGGTAGGTAAAACAAAGTTCACAGATTATCTGTTGCCCTTGCTGCTTTTACCTTTGGTGTTGACTTTGAGTTCAACATTGCCATCTTTGTTAGCTTCAACGCTGACGCCTTCGCTTTCAACTTTGGCTTCACCGTCTTTGTTAGCAGAAACCTTCACGCCGTCTTTCTTTTCAGGATCGGGGGTATCAACGGTAGCGGTAGCTTCCGGAGCCGGAGTGGGTTCGTCAACAGTGGTTTCGGTTTCGGTTTCCGGAACCTGTTCTTCATTAGCTTTGTCTTTAGTGTCGTTGCTGCAAGCAAAGAAAAGACCAGCTGCTAAAACTGCTAAGAATACTTTTTTCATTGTTAAAAAATTTAAGGTTTATAAAAAATTGAAAGATTTTAATTATTTGGCAGGAACATAGGTAAGAACGAAGGTGTAGTTACCGGGTTTGCCTTTAGCTTCGCCTTCAACGATGTCGAAGTTGAAGGAAACTTTGAGTTCGTCTTTCACCAGGTTGATGATCTTGCAGCTTTCAACTTCCTCATCATAGAAGAAGGGGATCTGCATGTCGAGAACTTTTTCTTCCTCGTTGATAGCCCATTTGCCGAGAGAGCTTTCCTGGCTGGGTTGCCATTCGCAAACGTCGCTACCAGGATTCAGATACTCATAGTTGTCGGTGTTGAATTTGATGATGTCGTCTTTTTCGCAGTCATATACATAACCGTCGAAAAGGTTGTTGATGGTGGTGTTGTCATCAAAAACATAACCGTTGGTGCATTCAGCAGCGGAGAGGGTCCAACCCTTTTCAGTGGTCAGATAATCAGTCATGGTCTGCTGTTTACATGAAGTGAATGCGAAGACAGCCACGATGGCAATTGCGAAAACGCTTAAAATGCTCTTTTTCATTGTTTTGAATTTTTGGTTAATAATTAATGTTTAATGATGCAAAAATACTACATTTTTTAATGTGCGGTACAATGTTCGTTGAATTTTCTTTTTATTTAACTTTTTTTATATTTTCGCGAAAACTGGAGGGATAGACGATGCTGTGGGTGGGTGAGTTTAATGGGGTAAAAGGTTTTTAAGTTTTTTTTAGAGATGAGGGGCTGTGGGGATTCCATCACTGTTGGCGATGGAATGGTGGAGTGAACTAATAATCAGACAGTTGGTTGGGAAAGGACATCGGAGGTGCGTTGGAAGGCGCGAAGGTGGAAGTAGGGGAGGATAGCATAGAAGTGGTCGAAGATGTCGGCCTGCAGGTCTTCGTAGGCCCGCCACTCGGTGGCACGAACGAAGCAGTACAGCTCCATCGGCAACCCGTTCTCGTCGGGATCGCGGTGGCGCACCATCAGCAGGGCGGTCTCATCGACCATGGGGTGCTGTTGCAAGTAGGCCACCATGTATGCCCTCAACACACCGAGGTTGGTTTGGAACTCGGCATTAGGGATGTCGGGGTTGCTGAGGTTGCGCTCGCTGTTGATTTGGTTGATGCGCTCCTGCGTTTGGTCAATATAGTCGCGCACGAGGTCAATCTTGCGGAACTCATCCAACATTTCGGGCGTGCAGGCCTGTATGGAGTTTACGTCGAGGTGGATAGAGCGGGTGATGCGTCGGATCTTGCGTTCGCTCATGCCGCGCCAGTTCTGTATGTCGCTGCCCACCATGGTCTTGATAGGCACGGTGACAATCGAGTTGTCGAAGTTGCGCACCTTCACTGCGATAAGGTTCACCTCCTCCACAATGCCGTTGGCCTGTCCGTTGGGGTCGGTGATCCAGTCGCCGATGCGCACCATGTCGTTGGAGGAGAGTTGTATGCTGTTGACGAACCCCGTGATGGTGTCTTGGAACACGAGGAGCAGAACGGCCGAGAAGGCGCCGATACCGGCGATGAGTCCTGCCGGCGACTTGTTGACGAGGATGCAAGCGATAAGGATGACGGCCAGCACCCACAGCACAATCTTAACGACTTGCTGGTAGCTTTTGATGGGCTTGCGGTGGTGTTTCTCTGCTGCTACACTCTCCAGCACGTCGAGGAAGGAGCAGATGCATCGCACCAGCATGACTAATATATAAATATTGATAATCCCTCTGAAGAAGCCGCTGCTCATGCTCTCCGGATCGAAGATTTCGCCCGATAGGCGGAACACGAAAAAGGCGGGAAGCAGCATGGAGATGCGGGCGAAGAATTTCTGCTCCAGCATGGCCTGCAGCCAGATGTTGGGCTTCCGTTTCAGGCGGAGTTTGGCAGAACCGACAAAAAGGAGGCGCAGCAGCTGATATACCACCACACCGATGAAAAGGGTGGCGGCGATAATAATCAGCAGGGTACAGAGTTTGCCCAGGTTTTCCGGGAAATGGAGTTTTTGGGTGAAGAACTCGATGAAGAAAATGCGGATAAACTTGAACATGGCCTTTGTGAAGGGTTACGGCTATTCCTCTTTTTTCTCTTCTCTCCTTTCGGGTTTCATCTGGGGGAAGAGCAACACATCCTGGATGGAAGGCGAGTTGGTCATGATCATGGCGAGGCGGTCGATGCCGATGCCGAGACCTGCGGTGGGGGGCATGCCGAACTCAAGGGCGCGGAGGAAGTCTTCGTCGAGCACCATGGATTCGGTGTCACCGCGTTTGCCAAGTTCGAGCTGGGCCTCGAAGCGTTTGCGCTGGTCGATGGGATCGTTGAGCTCAGAGTAGGCGTTGCAGAGCTCCTTGCCGTTGCACATCGCCTCGAAACGTTCGGTCATGCCGGGTTTGGTACGGTGCATCTTGGTAAGCGGTGACATTTCAACAGGGTAGTCATAGATGAAAGTCGGCTGGATGAGTTTTGACTCAGCCGTCTCGCCGAAAATCTCATCGATGAGCTTGCCTTTTCCCATCGTGCTATCTACGGCCACACCCACGCTCTTGGCGAAAGCTGCCAGCTCTTGTTCGTTCATGTTGGAGACATCGGTGCCGGTGAAATGCTCGATGGCCTCGAACATGGTGTAGCGTTTCCACGGACGCTTGAAGTCGATGATGTTCTCGCCCACCTGCACCTTTGTCGTGCCGTGCAGGGCGATGGCCACAGCTTCCACCATCTCTTCCACCAAATTCATCATCCATTCATAATCTTTATACGCCACATAGAGTTCCATCTGGGTGAATTCGGGGTTGTGGAAGCGGTCCATACCCTCATTGCGGAAGTCTTTCGAGAACTCGTACACGCCGTCGAAGCCGCCCACGATGAGTTTTTTCAGATAAAGCTCATCCGCGATACGGAGGTAGAGGGTCATGTCGAGGGTATTGTGGTGGGTTTTGAAGGGACGAGCCGCCGCACCGCCGTAGAGAGGCTGCAGGATGGGGGTTACCACTTCGAGATAACCCTTGTCATTCAAGAAATTACGCATGGTGTTCACCAGCTTGGTACGCTTGATGAAGGTCTCCTTCACCTGCGGGTTGACGATGAGGTCGAGGTAGCGCTGGCGGTAGCGTTGTTCGGGATCGGAGAAGGCGTCGTAGGTGGTGCCGTCTTTTTCTTTCACAATAGGAAGGGGACGGATGGATTTGCAGAGCAGGGTGTACTCCTTAACATGGATGCTGATGGCACCGGTCTGTGTGGTGAACACGAAGCCCTTCACACCGATGATGTCGCCGATGTCGAGTTTCTTGAAGATGGAGTTGTACATCGTTTTGTCTTCGCCGGGGCAAATCTCGTCGCGTTTGACGTAGATCTGGATTCTGCCGACGGCATCCTGGAGTTCGTAGAAGGAGACGGCGCCCATGATGCGCTGGCTCATGATACGGCCGGCGAGGCTCACATTCTGGAAAAGGGAGTTGTCGGTCGGATATTTTTCAAGGATTTCTTTCGAATTGGCATTCACCTCGAAGAGAGGAGCGGGATATGCGTTGATGCCTAACTGGGTGAAATCGTCTAATTTCTTTCTTCTAATGACTTCTTGCTCTGATAATTCTGCCATGATGGATAGGTCTTAAAATTCGGCTGCAAAGATACGAATTTTTTTGGAGAAAGAGCAAGGAAAGATGGTGGAGTGTTAACCTGCGACGGCAGTGAGTGCGTAGGCGAGTGCGACGCCGATGTAGGTGCCGATGGCGTAGCCGATGAGTCCGATGACGATACCGCTGATGAGCACTTTTTTGTTGCCCATGGCGCCGACTACGGGCGGCACGAACGGCGGGGAGCAGAGCAGGGCCACGAGGGCGACGCAGAAGAGGTCGCCGCTAACCTTGAAGATGCGGCAGAAGAGCAGGTGCAGCAGGGTGGCCACTACCACGATGAACAGCAGGAAGCCGCCGATGGCCAGCGCTCCGCTGTTGAGGGTTTGAATGTCGAACTGGGAGGCCACCACCACGCTGAAAACGAGGATAAAGAACATGCCTAACTCGAAGGTTTTGGGAATCTCGCGGATTTTTTTGGAGAAGGAAGCGATGATGGAGAGTGTGGTGATGGTGAGGATGATGACCAGCTCGTTGAGGCCGCCGGTGATGAGTAGCGATAGGCCTGCTCCGATGGCGAGGAAGCCGATGGAGATGGCGAGCCCGATGAGCGAGCGCAGGAAGACACGGCCTTTCAGCAGGGCGCCATACTGCTCGATGCCGTGGTCGAGGTCGCTGCCGGCATCGGTCTGCTCGGAGGTGCTTTCGTCGCTGTAAGGCAGGAGTTTGCGGAACAGCTTGTACCCGCCGCCCACGATGAACATGATGACGGGGAAGGTGACGACCATCTCGAAGGCCAGCACGGTGGCGATGGTGGTGGAGTCAACGTGCAATGCTGCGCCGAGGGCGTTGAAGTTCATGGTGCCGCCGGTGTAGATGCCGGTCATCATGGCCGACACGTTGGCGATGTCGCTGATGCCGGCGTGACGGAAGATGAAGAACCCGCTGACAATGGCTGTCAGCACAGCGATGATTCCGCCGGCCAGCGCGGCGGCGGTCTTCGGCAGCGACTTGGTCCACAGCTTGAAGTTGCAGTTGAAGAGCATCAGCGGAATGGCGATGGGCACGGTGATGTTCATGATCATCTTCTGGATGCTGAGTCCCGTGCTGCCCTCCTCGAAGTGGGTGAGGCCGAAGAGGGCGGGGATGATGCCCACCGCGTAGGCAAGGATGACGGTGCCCGCCGCCTTCGCCCATTTGTAGCGGCTGAACAACATGATGATAATGATGGGGAAGATGAAATATCCGGCGGTGATAAGCGCAACTTTCATGATGGGTGGGTTTTGTTATTAGAACATATAACCGATTTTCACGTAAAGATTGGCCATGCTGGCATTGTCCTGCTTGTTGAACGGCACCGCCCAGTCTACGGAAAGCACGAAGTTGTCGTTCATGGCAATCTTCAGACCGAGACCGGCAGAGAGGTGCGGCCGGTAGATGGCTTTCTTGTCGAAGTTGAAGTAGTCGGAAAGCTCGTTGAGGTCGAAGTCGGGGTCGTTCTCGGCAATGTTTTTCCGCAGCTCGTTCTCGTCGATGTCGTAAGGTTGCAGCACCATGCCGGCATCGAGGAAGGGGGTGAGGCCGATATAGAAGTTCTCTTTTTTGACATGGAATTTGCACACCTTGAAGCGGAACTCGAGGTTGGCGAAGGCGAAGCCGTTGCTGAGTACGCGATTGCGCAACAGTCCGCGAATGGTGTTGCATCCGCCAAGTCCTTCATACAAAACACGTTGTATGTAAAGTGTATTCCAATAGTTGTTCATATAGAACGGGCTCTTGCCGGCCACGGTCAGCTGGGTGGCGATACGATAGGCGAAGGCGACATAGTCTTGATAAATCGGCACATAGTGGCGGAAGGTGAAGTTGAAGCGGAGGTTGTTGAACTCGCGCTGGTTGCCGAACTTCTGGGTGTTGAAGCCGGCCGAGTAGGTGAGGAAGGCGTCGGCGTAGATGCCGTGCGTGGGGTTGGTCTGCCGGTCGCGGGTGTCGTAGGTGATGCCGCCGCGCAGGTAGGGGTGCATGCCGCCGTTCTTCTCGTTGGCGCCCACCATGCCCCACTGCACAAACTTGTCGTACAGGCCGGGAATGTCGGGCAGTTGCTTAGCGGGCTTCTTTCCTTTGTTGAGCATGTCGATGTCCACCGAGTTGAGGAGGTAGCCGAGGAATCCCACGCCGCCGTTCCAGTACCAGTTGCCGCCGATGGGACCTTGGATGTCGGCGGCGACACGGAAGAGGTCGCGTTTCATCTTGTAGAAAGCGCGGCTTTTATATCCCTCTTCTGCGGTAAAATGCTTGGAATCACGCCATTCGTTGTGGTAGAGGGTGGTAAAACCGTTGTAGCCGTAAAAGTCGCACATGGCATCGGGCATGTAGACGAGGTCAACGGTGAGACGGTGGTTGGGGATGGCGTATTTGGAGTCGTACGACAGGCGGAAAAGTCCGTAGTTGCGGGTGGTGTAGGCCGCCTCCACATAGAGAGAGTGCAGGTATTCGGGATAGGTGCTTCCATCGCCGAAGTAGTAGATGTTGGAAAGAACACCGTATTGGAAACCGAGGTCGGCATCGTAGGCCACGCTCGGCAGGATGCCGAAGGTCCATCCCGTACGTTTCCGGTCAGGGTCTTTTTCCTTTTTGGGTTTTCCTTTTGCCAAATCCTGCTGTTGCGACATCGTTTTTAAACTATCGGTTTCTGAAGCGTAAATTCCAGAAAAACAGATAGATAATAAAAATATCAAAAGGTAGCGTACCAATTTCATTTTAAGTTTTTTTAAGATTTGCAAAAATAATATAAATTTGGTAACAGCCAATTTTTTGCCGAAATTTTCGTTTAACCCATGAAAAAGTCGTATTTTTGCACTTTCTTAATGTCCGATCATGAGTCTGTTCACATCTGCAAAAATTGGGAAGGTGGCTGAGAAGCTGAAAACTACCCGTAAGATTACGATCATCTCGCATTTTAATCCCGATGGCGATGCCGTGGGATCTTCTTTAGCCCTTTACCAATACTTTATTCGTGAGGGCTTTGAAGTGAAGGTGGTGTTGCCGAATCCGGTTTCCGCATTCCTCTGCTGGATGCCGGGGATGGAGAAGGTGATTATTGCCGAGCGGGCCATGAAGACCGCTGAGCGGGCGTTGGCCGATGCCGACATGCTGTTTGTGGTGGATATGAACGCTTCGCACCGCAGCGGCAATGCCCTCGAACCCTCTATCGTGGGCAGCAAAGCCTTCAAGGTGCTGATTGACCATCATTTATCTCCAGTTATCGACTGCGATGTGATGTTTTCTACTACCAAAACGACCTCAACTTGCGAGTTGGTGTATCAGTTTCTTTCCAAAATCGCTGATTCCAAAGAAAAAATCACCAAGGATGTCGCTGCCTGCATCTACGTGGGCATGATTACCGATACGGGCTCGCTCAGTTACATGTGCAACAATCCCAAAACTTACAACATCATTGCAGAGTTGATGAAGAAAGGGATTAACGGAGAGGCCATTCACCGCCAGGTGTATGACAATTATAACGAGAGCCGTATCAAGCTGCTCGGCCTCTGCCTGTCGCAAAGACTCAAGGTAATGCGGCCGATTTCTACGACCTATATGTATCTGACCATGAAAGACTTGAAGGAGAATGGATATGTGGTGGGCGATACAGAAGGTTTTGTCAATTATGGTCTTTCTTTGAAAGGAATTCAGTTCACGGCTTTCTTCACCGAGCGCGAAGACCGCATCCGTGTCTCGTTCCGTTCGAAAGGCAATTTCGATGTCAACCAATTTGCCCGCAAGCATTTCAACGGGGGTGGTCACAAGAATGCCTCCGCTGCTTTCTGGTATGATTCGTTGGAAAATACCCTGAAATATTTTGAGAAGGTGATGAAAGAATATCGGGAAATATTGAGCCCTGAAAATTATGAATAAATTACTGGTATTCATTTTATTAGCATTTCTTTTTGTTTTTTGTGGATGTCAGGAAAAGAAAGATTCTGGCTCTACGGATGGAAAGTATGCTGAATTTGAGTCCAAGTCGCATCAGAAGAATGGTGAGGAAGCCGCGATGGATTGGAACAGTGTGAATGCTGCCCGCGAGGATGAGGATATTGACTTTTTCTTGCAACGTTATGGCTGGAAGGCCGAACGGCGTGGCAACGGACTGCGTGTGGAGGTGTTGGAGGAGGGGAGTGGTCCTTTTGTGAAGTCGGAAGATATTGTCACACTGGAATATACCACTTGCTTGTTGACGGGCGATACGGTTTATTCTTCGCAGGTAAAAGGTCCCAAGGAGTTCAAGGTGGACAAGTCTGACGAGGTGGTGGGATTGAACGAGGCTGTGAAGTCGTTGCGGAAAGGAGGGAAGGCGCATGTGGTGATTCCTTCGTTTTTGGGGTATGGATTGGCTGGTGATGGAGAGAAAATCAGGGGGAAGGTAAGTTTGGCTATGACGATTGAAGTTACTGATATTCAATAATATGATAAGAAATTATTTGCTCGGTTCACTGTTGTTGCTGTTGTTGGCAGGCTGTCATTCTGACAAGGAGGCTGAGCAGCCCAAGCCGGTGGGATATTTCCGGTTGGAGTTGCCGTCGCAGGAATACCAGAAGTTTGATACGACTCTGCTGCCTTTCACTTTCGACTATTCCCGGAGTGCTTACTATGAGGTGCCGAAATCTTCCGACACGGCCACGTGGGTGTTGATTCATTACCCGAAGCAGAATGCTTCGATCGAGATGTTGTATAAGTGGGCGAAAGACAGTGCGGATTTGACGCGCTTGATGTTGGCCGACCGCGATTTTGTGGAGTTTCATTACCAGAAGGCCTCTGGGGTGACCACCCGCGACTTTCGCGAGCTGGGTGCGAAGGAGCATGTGAGCGGACTTTTCTATGATATATATGGTAAGGAGGTGGCCTGTCCGTTTCATTATTGGATGACCGATGAGCAGCATAATTTCATGCGCGCCACTCTCTATTTCCATTTTACGCCCAACAACGATTCGGTGCAGCCGGTTATCAATTCTATCCGCGAGGATGCCCTGCGGATGATTCAAACTTTTGAATGGAAAAACAATGAATAAGAAGAAAATTTTGATCATTGCGGGAAGTGTCATCGTGGTGGCGCTTGCTGTTGTTTTGGTGTTCTGGTTGGTGAATCGGAACAAGAAGGAGAAGCACGAGGGGTTGAATCAGCGCAAGTATCAGGTGGAGACGAAGGCGGTGCAAGATACCATCGAGGATCTTTATCAGAAGACTAATGTGAAGATTCTTCGATTTGATCAGGATGTTTACCACTTGGATACCAATGCGTTGCAGGATGGTATTCGGAAGTTGGGTAAGAAATATCATGGCATTTTCATTGACTCTACGGCTTGGCATTATCCTCAAGCTGTTGCGCAGATGAAGGGTTTTCTTGCGGATCCGTATTTTGTGGAGTTATATAAATATGTCAATAGCCAATATGCGAATATTGGTGAGTTGGAGGATGAGTTGCGGCACGCATTGGCCTATTACCAATACTATTTTCCAGATGCAAAATTGCCTGTTTTTTATAGTGTTGTAGGCGGCATCGATCCTGATTCTTATACAAAACTTGTTGAGGGACAAGTGATTGATGGAAAGTTGTCCTTGATTCTTCATTTGGATTGGTATTTGGGGAAAGACAATAAATATTATGGGGCTTTGCCTCAATATATCCGCCGTCAGTGCGACAAAAAGTACCTTGCCATTGATTGTTTCCGCAACGTGCTGGTGTGGGATCAGTTGCCGAACAAGGAGCCTATCACCTTGTTGGACAATATGTTGATGGCGGGTAAGGTGCTGTATTTCACCGAGATGCTATTTCCCAATCGTCCCTTGGAGGATGTGTTTGCCTATACAACCGAAGAATTGCAGTGGGCTGAGCAGCATCACGGAGATGTGTGGAATTATCTGATTGAAAATGAGTTGGTGTATTCCAAAGATGCTACTGTGGCGCAGCATCTGATTGATGTGGCTCCTGAAACCAAGCCTTTCAAGGGGTCGCCTGGCAGGATGGGCGCGTTTGTCGGATGGAAGATTGTTTGCCATTTTATGGAAAATAATCCGAAAATTTCATTCCAGGAGATGATGAAAATGACGGATATGAATGAAATGTTAAAAAAATCGGGATATAAACCACAGAAATAGAACAAGTTAAAATTTTTATAAAAATTTGTTGATAATATATCAAAATTAACAAAAATATATTATCTTTGCAGCATCAATTTATTACTAACTAAAACTAATTATTATGTCTGGAGTTAACAAAGTTATTCTCATTGGAAATGTGGGCAAAGATCCCGAAGTTCGCGTTTTTGAAGGCGGTATGAAGAAAGTCAGTTTCACGCTGGCCACTTCTGAAAGCTATAAGGACAAGCAGGGCAACCGCAAGGAGTACACGGAGTGGCACAACGTTGCGTGCTGGCGTTCGTTGGCCGATATTGCGGAAAAGTATTTCACCAAGGGCAAGCTCCTGTATGTGGAGGGGCGTCTCCGTACCCGTAGTTGGGAGGAAAACGGTGTGAAAAAGTATTTTACAGAAATTATCGCCGATGCGGTCACCATGTTGGGGTCGCGCAGTGATGGAAAATCTACGGAGCAGCGGGTGGAGAATGCCGAGCCGGTCAGTTTCTCCAATCCCGAACCGACTCCCGGCGACGATTTGCCGTTCTAAACCATCCGTCTGCGGATTCCCATTTCAAGGCGAAACAGTTCATCCCTCAGTCTGCTGAGATCTTCAGTGGTCCATTCGTCTAATGGGGCATTGTAGCAGTTAAGGAGAGTCTCTTCGATTTCGATGGCGCTATCGTGTTGGGCTTCCAACATAGTGTTCTGTTGTTCCATGTTTGTAGAGTTGAGTAGTAAGTTTAGTATTGAAGTGCTGTTGGTTTCGGGGAGCTCTCTTTTTAATTCTTGTGGGTAGTCTTGCCGCAGGAACTGCAGGATGCGCAATCCGTCGGCTTTCTCGTGGAAGCTGCGGCGGAACTGCTCTATGGTACGAGCGTTTGCACGCAGCGGTCCCCACAGGTCGTCGGTTTTGAACTGTGCCTGAAGGAAGCGGGTGAAGTCGTTGTCGATATCCTCCGTGTAGAGGCGGTCGATGAGCTGGTAGGTATCTGCCACTTTCTGGAAGGATGCGGGACTGTAGAGCGGGTAGCTCTCCCAGTTGCCGGCGGCACCTTTCATCATGGCGGGACCGGTACCGAAGGCGACGCGGTCGGAGAACCTGGCGGCCGGATAGACACACTCCTCGTTCCAGCTGCCCACCTCGCCCATCTTGCGGAGCTTTTGCAGCAGGTAGAAGTCCTCGCCGCTCTGTACGGGCGTGATGCCGCCGATTTTCCGCAGCGAGGTCGCCCGCACCACGATGGCGCTGCCGATGGCTGTGAACGAGTACGGACTGCCGATGGTCAGCATGTTGAGCGCATAGTGCCGCATGTAGATTTCGTAACGCAGGATGGCACGGTCTTTCTCCTCATCGCCGGTGAGTCGGTGGTAGTAGGGAACCGACAAGGCCACCCATGCCGGATGGCGTGTGAGGCTGCGGGCGACCGACTCAAAGTAGTCGGGGCCGAACTCGGTGTCGGCATCCATGCTGATGACGAGGTCGTGGCTGTTGGCCACCGACAGGATGTGGTCGAAGAGGGTTTTCCGTGCCCAGCCGACGCCATGTTTCTTGCCGTGCCAGCCATTGCCGTGCGACGAGCGGTCGATGATTTCTATCGGGAAGGGGGCATGCGTGCGGTACGCTTCCACCCACTGCAGGAGATCGGCATTGTGGTGGCATATTTCTACCTTGTCGGCGCTGTACCACCATCCGTCGGGCTGGTTAATGCAGAGATATACGGTGAACGGGTGGAAAGTGCGTTGCTGCGCGATGCAGTCGAGGGTGCGGGGCAGCCATTCTCGCTCATCCATGGCCGGTATGGCCACGTGGAGGTGGACTTCTGGGACAGCCGCAGGCAGATGAGGCTTATTTCCCTGCACGTTTTAATACAATTAAAACTGTGTAAATAAGAATCTTGAGATCGAGCTGTAACGACATGTTCTCGATGTAGAGAATGTCCCAACGTAGCCGTTCGATCATCTCGTCCACATTTTCGGCATAGCCGAACTTGACCTCGCCCCATGAGGTGATGCCCGGGCGGATGCGGAACAGCAGTTTGTAGTAGGGGGCCTTCTCCACAATCTGGTCGATGTAGTATTGCCGCTCGGGACGCGGACCCACCAGCGACATGTCGCCAATCAGCACGTTGAAAAACTGAGGGGTCTCATCCAAGCGGGTTTTGCGCATAAACTTGCCGAACCGTGTGATACGGGGGTCGTGGGTGCTGGACAACTGCGGGGTGCTCTGTTCAGCATTCTCTACCATCGAACGGAATTTGATGATTTTGAAGGGCTTGCCATGCAGTCCGATGCGTTCTTGCAGATAAAAGACAGGACCTTTTGAGGAACTTTTCACCCCAATAATCAAGAAAAGATACACCGGCAACAGGATGATAATGGCTAAAAGGGAACAGAAAACGTCACAGCATCTTTTCAGGTGTTTTTGCCAGTCGGGAAGATAGTCGGGGGTGATGGAGATGAGGGGTTCGTAAAGAACGGAAGATACTTTTACGGTTCCCATCAGCACGTCCTGCATCTGCGGAATAATCTTCAAATTCACGTCATAATCCATAATCATCGTGATGATGGATTCGATGTGTTTGCGTTTGCCGTTTTGGATGGCAATTACCAACTCTTTGATTTCCTGTTCTTTGACAATCGCCACCAGCTGATCAATCGTGCCGCAGCAGGGAAGTGCCTGGCTCATCACATCGGGGTCGTCATTGGCCATTTTGATATATCCGACGATACAGTTGCCGGCATTGGGGTTGCGTTCCACGATGGCCTTGTAGGTCTGCATGGCCACTTCGTCGCTGCCGATGATTAAGGTGCGGAAACTGATTTTACCGCTACGAATCTTGTTGATGGTGGCAGTGGTGATGCACACGCGGGGGATGTAGGTGGTGAAAAACTGCAGTCCCAGCAGAATCAGGAAGTACAGAAGATAGTCATTATAAACTATCACATGGTCATCCAAAATGAAGGCGAAGAAAAAGAGGAGGCAGCCGATAAGGGTGACTATCAGTGTGTTGCCGAGTTCTTTTAGACGCGATTTTTGGAAAATTTTGTTATAACAGCCAGTGAAGGCATGCAGAAACACCCAGTAGATAGGACAGGCTCCCAGTCCGATGTAAAACTTGTAATCGTTGAGGAGAGCCTCGTTCAGGTGTTGGATGACGGAGTGATCGACATTATATTTTCTAAAGGTGAAAAACAAGCACCAGGTGACCAGCGAGGCCAGAATATCGAAGAAAAGATAGAGGAAGATGACTTGTTTTCTGTGTGACATCGTGGATTAGTAACTGGTGATGTAGATAACTTTAATATTGTCGAAATAAAGGTGTACGGGGTTGTTATCGTCGCGGCCTCCGGAGATCTGTACTCGGTAGTTGATGGCATTCAGAGAGTTGCGGTGTACTGATTTGGTGAGGTTGACATAGATTTTTTTCCATTGGGGTCCGGCGTTGGCCACCACGAGCGGTTCGGAGGTGGTGACGGAGGTGGTGGACTTATCCACCAGCATGGTCACGGTGAATTCGGCGGCCTCCACATCGCAGCGGTAGTCCATCTCAAGGAAGATGTCGGCGGGGAGCACGTTGCCAAAGGTCATGTCGCTAGAAATCACCTCAAATTCGGTGATGGAATCCACATCCATGGAGATTCTGCCGATGCGGTTGATCGGTTCTTCTGGGTCGGCGATATGTTCGAAATTGATACCGTTGTCTTTCGAAGGATGGAAGATACTATTATAGTCCTTGGTGAAATTCTCGATAAATTCAAAGTGGGTGGTGGGAGCATATTTGAAAGTGATATTCTCCACATCTAGTATTTCACCATTTTGGAAATTGACGGTCATGGTGTAGGGCTCTACAAATGGATAGCGGGGGCGCATGGTGGAGACCCCATTCAGTTTTATTCCGGGGAAGATGCTGAAGAGGGTGCTGTCGTTGAAGATTACGGGTACTTTGCAAGGCATTTCCCATGTGCCGAGGGTGGTGCTGTTGGCATAGACCCACAGGTCGGGGAATTTCTGATTGGCGATGGAGGCCAGTTCGCTGGCATCGTAGTTTGTGCCATGTTCTTGGTTGAACGTGCTGACATCCATAGTGATAGTAGTGGATTCGCTGAAATTGAGGTACGCGACCTTGATTTCTTCTCTCTGGCAGCCGGATAAAAGTGCTGTGAAAAATATGAAAACTAGTAAAGTTTTTTTCATGTTGTTACAACGAGATTTTCATCCTATTATTTTGTATTAGATGGAATCGTGGGAAATTTCTTCTGGTTCGATGATTTCTTGTGGTTCTTGGATTTCGCGGGGACTGGGGAAGGAGGGGATATAAGGAGTGGTAGTATTTGAGGGGATGGGAGTTTCATTTAACAAGGGCACTTCTGGCGTGGAGGTGGTGTCGGGAATGTTGCGGGAGCGGGTTTTGTGCAGGATAATGGCGATGGGCTTGTTCTCCACATAAATCTTTTTCACGGCTTTACGGTTCTCCCAGCGTTTGTGCAGAAGTTGTTGGGCAGGTACGGCATTGGCAAAGGAGATGAAGTAATCCCATTGGGCGGTGTCGCTCTTTTGAAGGGTAGTGTGAGTGAGGGAGAAAAGGTCGTTGTGTTGCCGGAAGTAGTAGTCGCAGCCCGCGTTGCCGTCGGTGAAAACTTTAATGCGGGCGGTATCATGTTGAATAGTAGCATTTTCAATCAGCCAGCGACAGACTGCCTTGTTGGCATTTTCCCCTTCGTCAATGGCATATTTCCCGTATGCGTTGGCGATGCCTCCCGACAGTTCGTTGAAATAGACCTCCAAGGTCCTGTAGTGGAAGAAGATGTGGCGCAAGGGCATCAGGCACAACAGCAGCACCAGGCTCACGATGACGAAGTTGGTATATTTGTCGTCGATTTTGCGAAGAATGCCCTCGTAGCCCGCCGCGGCGAACATGACGACAAACGGGTATATCATCAGGTAGATGGACCAGCCGTCGTAAATCTCACACGTCTCGCCATGTAGTGTCCACAGCGGGTGGAGTGTGGCGAGCAGCAGGATGATGATGTTGGTGAAGTGAATCTTTTTCACCACCTGCTTCACCACTGTCAGATGTACCAGTGCGCCAATAATCACTAACAGCGGTACGGTGAACTGCATTCTTTGCAGGATGAAGCCAACGGTGAGGTCGTGGGTGGACACCAATTGTCCGCCCCACAGGAGTTGTGTGACGGGCTGGTGCTGAGCCATCTTCAGGATGCCCGAACTTGGGAAGAGTGCGATGGAGCCGATGCCTTGTAGCGGACAGAGCAGGTAGAGCACATAGACGGTCGCCACCACGCAAATCATGATGAGCAGGAGTTTCCCAAAATTGCGGAAGTAACTCCTGGTGAAGAATTTGGATATGGGGTTGGCGAGAATGAAGGAGAGGTTGACGCTAATCAGCAGGTAATGGAGAAGAACGAAGCCGCCGACATGGATGGCATTGGCTATGGCAATACTTAAAACAATGAATACCAGTCGTTTCCATTTTAGGATAGGAAGTTCGCCAATCAGGATGAAGATTTGGTGGATGGCGAGGAGGTAGAAAAAGGTGAAGGAGATGTCGGCGAGGTTGCCGAACGACTGTCCGAAGAAGTGGGGCGACAAGGCGAGCATCAGCCCGCCGAAGAAGGCAGCCCGCCAGCTGAAAAGGTTCATCAGGAATGAGCCCATCACTACGATAATGAGCCATGCAAACAGGGCTCCAATGACGTGCCGGAAGTCGTAAACACTCTCAAAATGAAGCCATTTGGTGGCACAATAGCACAAAAAATCAACGATTTGCGTTTGTGTTTTGGCATTAGGATATTGGAGGATTTCAGGGTTGTCATCGGCGTAATACTGGTAAAGTAGTTCTGCACGGTGGTGCTGTTCGATCTCTTTATCGGAGATGCCGTTCTGTACGCCGATGATAGGCAACGCTATCAGAAGCACGAGTGACAACAAGTAATATAAGTATTTGAAGACATCATCTTTTCCTTTGATGGAGATGGAGAAGAAGTCTTTCTTGAGATGTTGGAACTTGTATCGGCGTATGTTTTCGTTTGAAATGCGGATTTCCGCCACCTCATACTCAAAGACACTCCTCGGGTAGAGAATTTGGTACTTGAGTTTCTTCAGCTTGAGTTTGATGGAATCCTTGATGCTCACGGAAACGAAATTTGAAGCGACAAATTTACACTAATTTTTTCAAATGCGTGTAGGGTGATGCAAAAAAGACTTGCCGCCGCTGGTGGCAAGTCTTTTTCTAAAGCGGTTTTAGAAAACTATTCTTTGTTTTCTTGAAGATCTTTATTCTCGTGTTCTTCCACCAGTTGTTTGTCGATGAAGATACGGCCGCAGGCTTCGCACACAATGATTTTCTTGTGCAAGCGGATGTCGAGCTGGCGCTGAGGAGGAATGGTGCTGAAGCAACCGCCGCAGGCGTCACGTTCGATCTGCACGATGGCCAGACCGTTGCGGGCGTTCTTGCGGATGCGCTCGAAAGCGGTGAGCAGACGCGGCTCGATTTTGGATTTGTAAACCTCAGCCTCTTTGCGCAGTTCAGCCTCTTTTTCTTCGGTTTCTGCCAAAATGCCTTTCAATTCACCTTTCTTCTGGTTCAAAATCTCCTGCAATTCATTTACCTTCTCCTCAAAACCTTTGATTTCCTCGGTCTTCGCCTCAACAGTAGCGTTGTGTTTGCTTTTGTTCTTCTCTGAAAGCTGGATTTCAAGGGTTTGGAATTCGATCTCCTTGGCCAAAGACTCATATTCGCGGTTGTTGCGAACGTTCTGCTGTTGCTCGGTGTATCGTTTGATGAGTGTCTGGGCTTCCATAATCTTGGCGTTCTCGCCAGCGATTTTGGCCTGAATCTCTTTGATGTCGGTCTGATATTTGGCAATGCGCGTCTTCAGTCCCTCAAGGGCGTCTTCCAAATCGCGCACCTCATTAGGAAGCTCACCTCTTTCGACCAAAATTTTATCAATTTTGGAGCACACCTGCTGTAGATAATAGAGGGACAGCAGTTTCTGGGCGATGCTCAGCTCTTCTTGAAGCTGTTCGGCAGTTTCTTCTTCTTTACGCTCAATAATAATTTCTTTGGTGTCGGTCGAGGGGATGGTTACTTCGACAACTTCGGGAGCCGCGGCTTCTTCGTTTACTTTCTTCTTTGCCATACTATTTTCTGTAATATTTTGATTAACAATATTATATGATGCCAATTTTCATTTTTTCCACTTCTGCAAATGAAACGGCAAAATTACTAAAATTTTCTTTTAATTCGTTATAAATTATTTCTTTTACAAATTGTTCGCTTTCGAGGTGTCCGATGTCGGCGATAATCATCCTTCCGTCTGCGGTATGGAAGTCGTGGTATTTGATGTCGCCGCTGATGTAGATGTCGGCTTTAGCCGCCATCGCATCCGAGATGAACGAGCTGCCGCCGCCCCCGCACACGGCCACGCGCCGCACCGGTTTCGACAAATTCCCATAATATTTCACCGCCTCCACACCGAAAATATCCTTCACGTGGCGCAGAAACGCTTCCCCCTCCACGGCCTCCGCCAAATTGCCCACTCTTCCTAACCCGACAGTACGGGAAGGATTCTCCAACCGATAGATGTCGAAGGCGGGTTCCTCGTAGGGGTGGTTGGCGTAAAGTGTCTGTATGACTGTGTGTTGCAGATGAGCCGGAAACACCATCTCCACACGTTCCTCTTCTACCGTCTCGCGCTTTCCAGCCGTCCCGATGAACGGATTGGCCGCTTCGTTGGGAAGGAATCCTCCTTCGCCATGTACGCGATAAGCACACTGCTCGTAGTTGCCCAACCGTCCGCAGCCCACAGCAAACAAGGCCTCCTGCACCTTCTCGCAGTGACTCTCTGGCACGAAGAAGGCGATTTTTCGCAGATTGCCATCGGCGGGACTCAACACTTCCACATCGTGCAACCCGAGTTTGGCGGCGAAAAGGTCGTTCACCCCGCCCGGCGCACTGTCGAGATTGGTGTGCATCGAGTAAAGTACCATCTTGTGTTCCAGTGCCTTGCAGATGATGCGTCCCACGCGGTGGGTGGGTTCCACCTTCATGATGCCCTTCCGCAAAATCAGCGGGTGGTGCGAAATCACCAAGTTGGCATTGAGGGCTATGGCCTCGTCGATGGTGGCATCCGACATCTCAAAGCAAACCAATACCCCTGTAATTTCGCGCTCTTTGTCGCCGCACTGTATGCCGCAATTGTCGAAATCCTCCTGATAGGAGAGGGGGAATTTTTGCTCTAAGTGTGATAATACTTCCTTGATTTTCATTATGTTATAATTATTTGGCAAGGCTGGCAAAAATGATGGACAGGATGCCGGCGGCGGCGCAATAGAGGGAGAACCAGGCGAGGTTGGCGCGCTTGACGAGGGCAATCATCCATTTGCAGGCGAAGAGTCCGGAGATGTAGGCGGCCACAAAACCGCAGATGAGGGCGGTGGCGGAGATGCCGGAGCTGGCCACGCTGAAATCGCCGCCGATGAGGTCGAGGAAGCATTCGCCGAGGATGGGGATGATGACCATGAGGAAGGAGAACTGAGCCACCTCCTCTTTCTTCACTCCGAGGAGCAGTCCGGTGGCGATGGTGGTGCCGGAGCGTGAGAGTCCGGGCAGCACGGCCACGGCCTGTGCGATACCGATGATGAAGGCCGACAGGTAGCCGACGGGCTTGCTCTCTTTGAATTTCACAAACTTGGTGAGGGCGAGCAGCAAGGCGGTCACCAACAGCATGATGCCCACCAGCAGCAGGCCTTCGCCGAAGAGTGCTTCCACCTGGTGTTTGAAGAACATGCCCACGATGAAGACGGGAATCATGGAGAGGAGGATTTTGCCGACGTAGTGCGTTTCGGGACTCCAGTTGCAGACGCGTTGTTCCTCGCACCATTCCAGCTTGAGGAAACGGGTGAGCAGTCGCCACACTTCGCGCCACAAAACGGTGAGGGTCGCTAAAACGGTGGCTCCGTGCACGATGGTCTCAAACACCACATTCTCAGAATGTTCCACCCCGAGAATTTCTTTTCCGATGATGAGATGTCCACTACTGCTGACGGGCAGAAATTCCGTCAGGCCCTGTATGATGCCTAAAATGATGGCTTCAAACCACTCCAGTATTGTTCAGCTGGTTGGTTGTCTTTTTTCTTGTCGGGGAAGCGCAGCATGATGGCGAAAACCTCGATGATCAGGCCCGCGAGGATGGTGATGGGAGCGACGACCAGTCGGCGGGTGTCGAAGATGTCGGGGCTGAACTCGTTGGGGTCATTGGAGCCGCCGCCGGTGAGCAGGATATAGCCCACGAAAGCGACCACCACGCCGATGCCCATCAGAATATAGTTGGGCATACGGAAGAGGGGCGTTTTAGGACCTTGTTCTTTTTTGCCGTACACGCGATAGTTGGTCTGTGCCGCGTTCTTTGGTTCGGTTTTGATAACAGTTGCCATAGTTATAAGTATAAGCTATCGGGATTGATTTTAATATATCGGTTGGTGAAAATGAGGGCGGAGATGGTCGTAAAGAGGATGCTGAAGCAGAAAACTCCGCCGAGAAGGATGGCGATGATGACTTCATTGCCATTGATAATGACGATGTTGCGCAGCCAGTTGCTCCCACCGAGAATAACTAGTGCTACGAGACCCGTGGCGATGGCTCCACCAACGAGTCCCTGTACGAATCCTTTGGTGAGGAAGGGCTTGCGTACAAAGCTGCGAGTAGCGCCTATTAGTAGCAAACTTCTGATATTGAAGCGTTTGGCATAAATGTTGAGTCGGAGAGAGTTGCCGATCAGAATCAGACTTATGAAGAGAAATACCCCGCAGATACCGATGATGATCCATTGGATATTGCGTAGATTGTTTTGAATAAAATGAGCGATGTCGTTGGAGTAGCTCACTTCCTGAACTTGTTCGTTCTGTTGGATGAGTTGGATGATCTTGGCGAGAGAGTCGGGATGGGTGTATTCTTCTTTGAGAGTCAAAGTGATGGAGGCGTTAAGGGGGTTGTCGGAGTACTGTTCGAAATTGTTGCCGAGAATCTTTTTGGTCACTTCCGTATTTTCAGCGAGAGAATGGAATTTGGAACTTTTGACAAAAGGTTCGCATTTGAGACGGAGTTCGTAGTCGCGTATGTCAGATTCTGGAACAGGCTGGTTGACCGTGGTTACCACTGTGGCAGAATCTACAGTACTGGTGGTTTGCTGAGGGGTGGTGGCGAAAAATAACACCTCAAGTTCTAGATTTTCAGAAATTCTTTGAAGATATTGGGTGGAGAAAACCGCTATCATAGCCGTCATCCCTACAAAAAACATGGTTAGTGCGATGCTGCAAATGGATCCTATGGATGAGAAAGCGAGTCGTGCTTTGGTGATTTTATCTAACGATTCCGGTTGTTTGCCCATTATTTTTACTTTTTCTAACAGATATTTTTGCCTAATTTTTGAAGCTGCAAAGATACATCAACTTTTTCAAAATTTCAACAGAAGTAATGAAAATGTTTCTGTGGCCAAATGTTGAAAAATAGACGGCATTTTACAACTTTTAGGAATGTCTATTATTCCTCCAAATAAATGTCTATCAGCCCTTCTGGCGCATTCACCCGCAGGATGCGCTTCTCACGGTCCACCTCCTCGAAGATGTCGTCCACCGCAGGTATCAAAATCTCCTTGCCATCGCAGTCCACCTGCATGATGGGCTGGTTGCTGATGTCGATAAAGTCTTTGCAGATGCCGATGTTGCCTTTTATCTTATCAATTACTTGAAAACCAATTACTTCGTGGTAATAGAATTTGTTGCCCGTCAGTGGCGGAAGCTCGGTGATGGGAAGATACATCTCCATTTTCACCAGCGACTTGGCCTCCTCGCCATCCACATCGGCGAATTTCACCACGGCATTGTTGCCGCCCCGTAGCTCGATGCTGTCGATCATGTAGGGGATGTACTCGTCGCCCTCCAACAGGAAAACCGCACGCAGGTTGGTGTACTTTTCCGGCTCGTCGGTGTCGAGAAAAACCGTCAGTTCCCCTTTGTAGCCAAAGGGCTTGGTGATAAGGCCGAGGTAGAAATATTCCATGGTTTATTGGTTGTTGGCAAGAAGCATTTTCACTAATTCGGTGTTGCCGAAATGACCCGGGTGGGAGGCCACCACATGGCCTTTCAGCGGACGGCCCAGCAGGTACAGGTCGCCGACGAGGTCAAGCAGCTTGTGGCGCGCCGGCTCGTTGTCGTGGTGCAGATCCACATTGTTGAGGATGCCGTTCTCGGTCACCTTCAGGTCAGACTTGTGGAAGAAGGCGGCCAGCTGGTCCAGCACCTCCGGCGGGGGCACCTGCGCCACAAAGACGATGGCGTTGTCCACGTCGCCGCCGTGCGCCATACCATGCTGGATGAGGAACAGCAACTCGTGCAGAAACACAAACGTACGGCAGTTGTATAATTCGGGAACGAACTTTTTAATATCTTTAATTTCAGCATGTTGCGAAGCCAACACCTGCGTTCCGTAGTCTACCTCCACCTCGGCTTGGAAGTCGTCGGCAGGGGTGACGGTGATGGAAATCTGTTTCTCGGGATGGGTGAACGTCACCGGCTCCTTCACGATGAAATACTCGCGTTCGGCCTCCTGCTCCACGATATTCACTTTCTGCAAGGCCTCCACATACAGGCGCGAGCTGCCGTCCAAGATAGGAGTTTCGCAGGCATCGATGTCGATGAGCACGTTGTCGATCTGCAGTCCGGCGAGGGCGGCCATCAGGTGTTCGATGGTACGCACCTCGGCCTCGCCCTCACGGATGGAGGTGCCGCGGGAGGTGTCGAACACGTTGGTGCCCAACGCCTTCACGGTGGGGGTGCCAGGCAGATCCACACGGCGGAATACGATGCCGTGGCCAGCGGGGGCAGGCAGAAAGGTCACCGTGACCTGCTTGCCGGTATGTAACCCTTTGCCAGAAAGGGAGATAGATGCGGAAATAGTAGTTTGTTTACTCATTCTTCGAAAGTTTTTTCTCTAATTCGTCCACTCGTTTGTAGAGTTCGGGTAATTTTTTTCTGTAAATGATGAGGCGTTTCTCCTCGCCGAAGGGGATGGCGGGAGAGCCCAGCACAATCTGTCCGCCCTTGATCGAGTGCGACACGCCCGACTGTGCGCCCACCATCACGCCGTCGCCGACGGTGATGTGGCCGGCCACCGCGCCCTGACCGCCGATGATGCAGTGCTTGCCGATCTTGGCCGAACCCGCCACGCCGGTCTGTGCCGCGAAAGCGGATGCCTCGCCAATCTCCACATTATGGGCGATTTGGATGAGGTTGTCGAGTTTCACATTTTTATGAATGATGGTGGAACCCATGGTGGAGCGGTCGATGCAGGTGTTGGCACCGATCTCCACATTGTCCTCAATGCGCACGTTGCCGATCTGAGGCACCTTGATGAAGTCGCCATCCTTGGGGGCGAAGCCGAAGCCGTCGGCGCCGATCACCGCGCCGGCATGGATGATGCAGTGGTTGCCGATTTCGCATTCGGCGTACACCTTCACGCCCGAGTTGAGGGTGGTGTCGCAGCCCACGCGCACATGGTCGCCGAGGCACACGTGCGGGAAGATCTGGCAGTCGTCGCCGATGACCACATTTTCACCCACGCTCACAAACTCGCCGATATAGACGTTCTTGCCGATTTTGGCGCTTTCGGCGATGCAGGCGTGCTGTGAGATGCCGGGCTTGTGGCGTTTCGACTGGTTGTAGAAATCCAGCAGTTTGGCGAAGGCCACGTAGGCATCCGGCACCTTGATGAGGGTGCAGGGAACGGGCTTCTCCGGCTGGAAACTCAGGTTGACGATGGCCGCCGTGGCCTTCGTCTCGTAGATGTAGTGGGTATATTTCGGGTTGGCGAGGAAGGTCAGTCCGCCGGGGACGCCTTCTTCAATTTTGCAAACGGTGTTGATGACCCCGTCGGGGTTGCCGACCACCTCTGCGGAGAGCAGTCCGGCGATTTGAGCGATTTTAAATTCCATCTTAAAAAAATTTGGCAAAATTACGTAATTTTACCCACATAGCGGATGCGAAATGAAAAAAACTACTTTTCGGTCAGATACATCACCATTCGTCCGCCTTCGTATAATTTTATCGTGAGATTATGATACGTCCACATCCAGTAGGTGCTATTATCGGTAATTGCGACAGGCACTTGGTTTGTCAGGTAGGTCAAAATCTGTCGGACTTCCTCAACTTTTTCCTCATAATTGTCCGTTTTTCCCAAAATATAATGATCGTTTGCATTGTACAATCTGGTCTTCATCCACTCAAAAAAAGCTCCTTTAACCACAGAATCACTTTTGTGTACGCAATAGTCCACGGATAAAGTTTTTTCGCTATCAATCACCGTGTAGTAGGTATATTTTTTATACTTGCCATTTTGATACTTATCAGGATAGTATCCATTGGCCAAATCTCTAAACTCCCCATCGGATGTGGCCTGCAACATCTTTTCCACGCTATCGACTTGTGTATATGTCAGATGATCAATATGATTCAGTAAATACTGGAGCAGAGACTCAATATGATCTGTGCCGATATGGGGCAAAGAGTCTTGGTTATGGATGATATGGCGAATGTGAATGAGGGTGTCTTTGATTTCCAACACACCAAACGAATTATTATTCTCTTTAAAGTGCTCAAAACATTGATTAGGAGCAACATTCTTACCTCTATAGTAGTCGTGCAGTCGATAGAACTGGTATGGGTGTCCCAAATCAAATTTTTCGAGCAGCTTTCCATCCTCAATTTGGGCAATATATGTTTTCTCCTTCGTATTCACCAAATAGAATATGTCCCCATTCGTCAGAAAAGCATTCGAAAACAGGGTGTCGTATACCAGCGAACCGTAGCCGTATGCCAGAAAATTCCAGCAAAAATAATCTTCCAGAGTTGCTTCTCTGCCAGTAAAATGGAAAAAATTAGGAACGGGTTCCACCTTCAAACCGCCTGAAGCCCAAAGTTTTTCCAAAAAAGCCCAGTGATTAGCAGCTGCCTTTTCGTAAGTGATGTTTTTCTCACACAACTTCACTTTCCCATCCAATGAATTCAAGGTATCTATTTTGCTACCCCGAATGAAATAATAGGTATTGTCTTTTTTAATGATACGCGACAAGTTTTCTGGCATAAGGTAATGGCGGGAATTTTCCATGAACCAAGTGTAGTCTCCCCATTCACCAATATCTATAAATGCGATAGTATATTGGTCATCATCATAGATCACGTCGGAAACCACTTTCATGGACTTCCATTTCCAGTTGTTCATTTCAAAATAATAGCCGCTCTGTTCGTCATCGTAGGGATAGGGGCGTAAATAGAGGGTGTCGTGGCGAACAAAAAGGTCCCCATAAATACTCCCTTGAAAATCTTCGGGCAAACTTACTTCAACCGTCTCTTTCCCATCTTCTGAAATGATCAGCAATCGGTTTTTCCAATTCCATCCTTCAAAAATATTTTGATCTAAGAAAATACAGAAATAATATCCGTGGTATTTCGCTGCCCACTTCATTTCAAATCTCGAAAAGGGGCTTATATAATCTTTGGCGTTGATTCGCACGGTATCTTCCACTAACAGGAACTGCTGGGCAAAGGATGGGAAAGATATAACGAGGAATACGACAAGCCATTTCAAACGCTTCATGGTCATTGGGGAATTTTAAGATGACGCTGCAAAATTACACATTATTTTCTCATTTCCAACAAGTTCTTCCAATTTTCAATGGAGGGCAATGTCTTATTTCAAACATCTAATAGCAGCACCCAATGTCCCGCACTTGTATTGCCCTCGCGGATAAGAACGCCCTTCTTCTCCATGTCCGAAAGATCACGCTCCGCAGTCCTCTTAACTACCGACAAAACTACCGACATTTGTTGTGTTGAAATGAAAGGATTTTCTTTTATCAATTTGCATATTTTCTTCTGTCTTTCAGATAGTTGAACTACTGACAAACTACCGACAGAACTACCGACATCACTGGGGACATCACTGGGGACATCACTGGGGACATTACTAGTGACATTTTTCCTTCCTCTTACGACATCGAAGCCGCGTTGGAAGCTCACCAATGTGCCACCGCAGTGCGGTTCTACGGTGGGTATCGGCAGGCCGGCGGCTTTGAAGCCATCGTAGATTTTGGAATAGCCCCGTCCCCACGAGTCAATGAAGCCCACTCTGAACATTGCATTGGCGATGTTCCTGTTCCGAGGTTTCGAGGAGTGTTTCCCGTAAAGCACTTTTTCGCTATAGCCACTCGGCAGTTCGCCCTCGTTCCAAATCTCCACGTGGTCGTTATAGACGTGCATTTGGATGTCGGGGCCGGTATAGTCTTTGTGGGTGATGGCGTTGTACAATATCTCACGCAAAGCCGCTTTGGGCACTTCCAACTCCTCGTAGCGTTGCATTCCCTCGAAGCGGACAGGCGACACCAAGTACTTGGCTCTCAGTACGTCCATCACACGGTCGGCCATTTGGATGAGGTTGCCCTCGATTACATCCTGTATCAGCAGGTCGGCCTCATCGATTCCGAAACGGCCGATCTTGAACTGTACGCTGGGGAAGAACTTCAACGGATCTTTGCCGAACAGCAGCAGCGCCGCATTCTTCAGGTGGCCGTCATCGTCCAACAGGTGCAAGCTTCCCAGCACATCTTGAGTGGAAGCATTGCGCTGGTCTTCAGGAATACGGTCTGCCTCAATGCCTTTCCGAAGGAAATATTCAATGGCATCGCGGTCGATATCGTCCAATGTGGCGCGGTCGTTGGTGATGTCGTCCCATGAGCGCCCCATCTTTTTGAGGATGAACTGCTGGAGAGCCGGGCCGCGCAATTCCTGCAACGTGCTGCCGGAGCGATAGTAGTACTTGCCCCTGTAGTTGATGGGGATGTTGCTGGGCTCTGTCACCACCTCAATATAGGAAAGTCCGTTTTGTTCGCGCAGGTTCACATCCACCACGATGCCCATGGTGGTGTTAATCTTGTTGGGGATGTCCTCCAACAACCTTTCCACATCCTCCAGCCCGACCACCTTATGGTCGTCATCCATGCCGAAGTAAATCACCCCGCCTTGTGCGTTGGCGTACCCGCAAATCCATTTCAAATAGTCATCGTGCCAATTGCTTTTGTATTCAATATTCTGGCATTCCTTTACTACTATCGCATTTTCTACCGCACCCCTCAATTCTATCGCTTTGGTTTTCATCATTTCGCTATTTAGTTAATATTTAGTAATAAACAGTCTACCGAGTAAAATAACGGCTGCAAAATTACAAAAAAAAATTAGAATTAAGAATAAAATAATTAAAATTTAGAAGAACATCCCCTTCTGCTTGTCCTTCTCGCCTTTGCTCTTGGCACTAAAGACCTTCTCGCCCGTGTAGGGGTCATAGCCGAGGAAGTACATGGCCGTGGAATAGGTCATGGGCGTGGGGGTGAAATCCTGCACCTGCTCAATGTGAAGATGCTCTCCCTCAGTGGCTTTGTGCAACGCCTTCATATCGTCGAGGGTGCAGGCGGGATGGGCGGAGATGAAGTAGGGCACCAGCTGCTGGTGCAGTCCCGCCTCACGGTTGAGCTGCTGGAATTTTTTGTTGAAGGTGAGGAATTGGTCGAAGGAGGGCTTCCGCATCTTGTTGAGCACCTTGGTCTGGGTGTGCTCGGGCGCCACCTTCAGGCGACCCGACACATGATGGCGCACCACTTCGCGGAAGTAGTCGGTGAGGCCGTTCTCGCGGTCGGTACCCTCATCGGCAAGCAACAAATCGTACCGGATGCCGCTGCCAATGGTGATGCGGCGCACCCCCTTCACGGCGGCTGCCTTCCGGTAAAGCGCAATCAACGGCTTGTGGTTGATGTCGAGGTTCTTACACACCTCCGGAAAGATACACGAGGGGCGGGCGCAGCACTGGCACGCCTTGAGGTTGCGGCCATGCATGCGGTACATGTTGGCCGACGGCGCACCGAGGTCGCTGATATGCCCTTTGAAGTAGGGACGGCGTGCCAGATCCGTCACTTCCGCCAGCACCGACCGCTCGCTCCTCGAGCTGATGAACCGTCCCTGGTGGGCGGTGATGGCGCAGAAGCTGCACCCGCCAAAGCACCCACGGTGAATGGTGATGGAGTTCTTGATCATCTCCCACGCGGGGATGTCGCCACGCTTGGCATACTTGGGGTGCGGGGCGTTCATCATCCGGTCGTAAAGGGCGTAATGGTCCATTTCCTCCTCAGTAGCAGGAGGATAGGGTGGCAATATCACCAACTGTTTCCGATTGTACGGCTGCACAATGACGCGCTGCTGGCGCTTGTTGCTCTCGGTCTCGAAAGCCACAAAGTTCTCGCCGTAGAACCGCTTGTTGCTCAGCTCTTTCTCGAACGGATGTAGCATAAGGGGCGGCTCGGTGCCACAATAATCTTTGTAATGGTCTGTAATAAAAGCAATTTGCGAACACTCGTGGAGGTGCGCCCGCCAGTTGTCGGTCTGGAAAATGCGCACAAGGTCGGTCATGGGGCGCTCGGCCATGCCATACACGAGCAGGTCGGCGCCGCAGTCCATCAGAATGGAGGGACGCAGCCGGTCCTGCCAGTAGTCGTAGTGCGACAGGCGGCGCAGCGAGGCCTCGATGCCGCCGATCACCACGGGCACATCGGGGAAGAGGCGTTTTACCCACTGGGTATAGACGATGGTGGCGTAGTCGGGACGGAAGCCGTGCTGCCCGCCGGGCGTGTAGGCGTCGTCGTGGCGCAGACGTTTGGTGGCGGTGTAGTGGTTCACCATCGAGTCCATATTGCCGGCGGTGATGCCGAAGAACAGGCGGGGCCGGCCCAGCTTGGCGAAGTCGCGACCGTCGTCCTGCCAGTTGGGCTGCGGCACGATGGCCACCTTCAGTCCCATGGCCTCCAGCCACCGTCCGATGACCGCCGGACCGAAAGAGGGATGGTCCACGTAGGCGTCGCCGCTGATGATGATCACATCCAGCTCGCTCCAGCCGAGGGCTTCAACTTCTTTCTTGGTGGTGGGTAAAAAATGGTCCATCATTTCAGGTTTTTCCGCACCTCCTTCACCTGTTTGAAAAGGTCGGGGTAGTCGATACGGAAGTGGTTGTCGGTAAGGGAGAAAAGAGACAGGAATTCGGTATTTTTCACTTTTTCGAAAAGGGTGGAGATGGCGAGGTTGTTGAGGTGGAGGCCGTGGTTGAGGGCTTCCATCTCCACGCGGTGGATGGCCACCTTGTAGCCTTTTTCATCGGTCACGATGCCGCTTTTGTTGAGGAACGAGGCGCCGGCTTCAAACTGCGGTTTGATGAGCAGCATACACTGGCCGTCGGGTTTCAGGAAGGGGTGGAAGTAGGGGATGATGTAGGTAAGGGAGATGAAGGAGACATCGGAGACGATGAAGTCGTACTGGCGGTTGCCGACCTCCTGTGGGGTGAGTTCGCGGAAGTCGCGGTTCTCGATGGAGAGGATGGCGGGATGGCCTTGCAGGGAGGGGTGCAACTGGCGGGTGCCGACATCCACGGCGGTGACGTGCGCGGCGCCGTGTTTCAAGGCGCAGTCCGTGAAGCCGCCGGTGGAGCTGCCTATGTCGAGCACGCTCTTGCCGCCGAAGTCGAGCTGGAAGTCGGCGATGGCCTTTTCGAGCTTGAGACCGCCGCGGCTTACATACTTGTTGAATATGTCAATCACCTCCACAGCAGCGTCGTCGGCCACCTCCTTCGAGGGCTTGTCGATGAGCTTGCCGTTCACCGTAACGGTGTGCTGCACAATGGCGTCCTGTGCCCGTTCCCGCGAGGGGAACAGTCCGCGTGCCACCAAAAGTTTGTCGAGTCGCATAGGCTGGTTCGTTTCGTGGTGCAAAAATACAAGTATTTCGGGAAAGAGTGGCAAAAGCGGGCATTCATTTGAAAAAAATCTTGTAACCGTGATGTTTCAATGTTAGTTTTTTTCATAATTTTGCCGCGCCGTTTGGCATCCGTTCTTTTTTAACCATCGAAGCGTATAACTTTCCTTGTCCTTTGAAATTTCCACAAACCAAAGCACAGCAAGTCGTAAAGTTGTAACGCTCACGTGATACGTGGGCTTTACTTTACTGTTGTGCAAGGTCGTGGAAAACCTCAAAGGGCATTAAAGTCGGGGCTCACGCTTTTTTTTGCCATTTTATCATTCTTCAGAGCTCAAAGAGTGCGCAACATCCAGCGTATGGAGACTGTTTTTATGAAAAACAAACTGTTTTTTCTCTGCCTCTTGGCAGCACTGTCATTCCCATTCACCGCACACAGCCAAATTGATGTTAGTGATATAATGGGGTATTCTTCTTACACGATTGAAGATTCGCTGAAAAATCTATCTAAGGAGTATTATGCAGATCTCCAGCACTGGGACATCTTTATCGAACCAGGTACTATTGTTGGAGAAGATTCTGTTTTCGACATGGCTGGCCTTAGACACGCCTATTACACACAACGCTACTATATTTATGCAATTCCCAAAGGCGCGAACTTCCGCTTTATGCCGTCGCCTCTCTCTCAATTGTTTTTCTATGGTCAGCGGTTGCCCGTTGAAGGAAAGGAACTCCAATATTTTCAAAGGGTAAGGGAAGTGGTATTCCCCTACGCTGCCCAATTTTCGGCCACAACGCCAAGCCGAACCATTTTTGAGCAATACGTCCAACAAAGGTTGGATGCCGATGTGCATTACATCCTTGACAGTTTGATTACTGAACGTATCAGAATCCTTTATGATTTCAACGATACAAATCTCAATTTCCCGTGGCAACGCGAACTTAATTCTACAATCACTCGTTTGGAAAGTGAGTACCATAATGCCATTTCTCCTACCCCAAGTCCATCATTGTCGGTGGTGAAATTAGCCAACCATGCGATAAAGCACGCCCCTAATGTCTATCTCGTACCTCAAAATTCCCTCTTGAAATTGATTGCTGATGAATCAAGAGGCCGCTCTGTCATTGATGAATTATTTCCATATGACTATGATCTTCCATCCGAATATTCAGTGCGAACATATACCTTATTGGATAATAGAACAATAGTATCATTCAATAATATTGGGTATTATAAAGACTGCGAAATAAACTATGACTATTACAAAGACTACGATGTGAAGGATTGTTATATTGCGGAACATGGTTTAGATTGTGACGATGACATTATCGTTATTCTCTCCTCCAATGGCTATGAGAAAAAAAGTTTGGCGGATTATTACAAGGCTTCTTTGAAAGACACCATCCATTGTAGATTTTTACCCGAATACCCCCCTCATTTAGGGGTATATGTAGATGATGAAGTGGATTTTTATCATAAATTTCTTATTATTGGCGAAGAGAATAAGGATATTATACTCGAATACTTAAAGGAAGGAAGTCCCCTATACAATCATTTTGCGAAAGATTTCTACAAAGATTTCCAAAAATATGTGAAAGTGAATCACTATGATTATGATTATAGTATTGCCACCATTGAACTAGTATCAGAGAAAGAAGAATCAACGTCACCTACTACACTATACTTGTCAAGACAGCAGAGCCAAAAAATCCAAAAATTATTGAAAAAGAAAAATCAACTTGAGTACCAAAGAACCATGCTATCTGCCAAACTATCTGCCAAACAAAGGAAAATGCGCGATAACGCACGTATTCCTCATGGGCAACTGCGTGTACAATCGTACTATGGTTGGAAAGAACTTTATGGTGAGAATGATAAAATTGAGGCAAGCAATATGGATTCCGCAGTTGTTGAGAAGCCCGTTCCCGCGGAACCCGTTTTCGAGAAATCCAAATATGCCAAACTAACCGCTAAAATCAAAAAGGTCAAAGAAGCCATCAATGATGTTGCCGGATGTGAAATATATGTCCGGTTGTGGTATGAGGTAGAGACTGATTATTAGGGCGGCCCGGCTCCCTGCGGTCGCCGTCGGGCTATACGCTCTACTGCGCTTCGCTCCGTGCTCGCTCCTATCCCTGCCGCGACCGAGCCTTGAGGCGGTGTCGGCATTCCCATTCTGTCGCGGGGGTGAACCCACAAGAAACACACCGCCAGTTCTTCCGCGGCATACCTGCCGTCAGGTTCTATCTTCCAGCCAGCGTGCCGCGGTTGGCGGTAGGGCGCAGCCCCTCCCCACATTGCATGTGGGGTTATTGAAATTCGCTCCCTCCGGGAGCGCGTCCATGATGAGCCACCGCCAGCAGGCCACGACAATAGGACAAGGAGGGTACGATGAACAGGCCGCCTTGTAAATTCCGGCGTGAAGAAATCGGGTGAAGCGAGCGTGAAGAACGGCGAATTGTCCGAAGATGAGCGCAATGAAATGAAGCTCATCAAGTTTTTCGCCGTTTAGCGAGCTTTACCCGATTTTAGCCGGAATTTGCACAGCGGCAAAGCGCATTTCTTTTGGTTCGTTTTCTTTTTGCAATCGAAAAGAAAATGAACATAACGATAAGAAGCGCGCCACCGCCGCGCTCGTTCTGCACCCAAATGGAAGTTTTGTGAGCAAAATATCCGAAATTGTGACTATCTTTGCACCTCCAAAACAAACAAACCGCTATGCTGCAAAAAGGAACCAAAGCCCCTTATTTTGAGGGAGTTGACGAAAACGGAAATCCCGTCAAACTGACCGACTTCGCTGGGAAAAAGTTGGTGTTATATTTCTATCCCAAGGACAGCACTCCCGGCTGCACGGCCGAGGCCTGCGACCTGCGTAACAATTACAATCGTTTTCTGGCGCTGGGTTACAGCGTGTTAGGGGTGAGCCGCGACAGTGCCGCCTCGCACCAAAAGTTCATCGCCAAGTACGAACTGCCGTTCCACCTCATCGCCGACACCGACCTTACTATCCTGAAGGCCTACGAGGCGTGGGGCGAGAAGAAAATGTACGGCAAGGTGACAGAGGGCACGCTGCGCACCACCTACGTTATCGATGAAAACGGTGTGATTGTGGAGGCCATCGGCAAGGTGGACACCAAGAATCACACGGCACAGATATTGAAGTAGTTAGCAGCGATTTGCACCGCCCACTGCTTCTCGTTGTGCAGGGATTCGAGGTAGGAGATGGTGTCTTTTGCCGTGAGTCGCTGATTCATAAGCTGTTGCTTCATGATGATTTCACTGCGGCAAAAATACAATAAATACTATACAAAAAACAGACAAACTCCTATTACACTGATCACTGCGCCAATCACCTCAGACACAGTAACTTTCTGATGAAACAGAAACGCAGATGGGGCGATGATGAGAATCGGGGTGAGGGCGAAGAGGGTCTGCGCGATGCCTGCGGAGGTGTACATCGTGGCCAACAACGAAGCGCTGACCCCTATGAAGGGGCCGAAGATGGTGGAGGCGAGCACGCACCACATCGCCTTGCGGTCGCGGATGGCGCTACGTAGTTTTGCAAGGCCATTCTTGCTGAACAGCATCAGCGACAGAAAGAATCCTGCCAGTCCGATGTATCCGCGGATGGTGGTGGCGGCGAAGGGTACGCAGATGCTGACGGGCAATGGTATCACAGCCCCTTCGAAAACCGCGTCTTGGGAGATGTTGAGAGCCGCGAGAGCCGCGTCGTAGTGTTGGAGGCCTACCTTGCTGAGTACCAATCCGAAACCCTGACAGATGCCAGCCATGGCGGCATAGAAAATACCTTTAGCCGGCAATTTGAAATGCAGACCATGGTGTTCGGAGGTGTCGCTTTTGGAGAGGATTGACATGGCGATACCGCTCAGGGTGACTACCATGCCGAGGATGGCGACGGGATGCATTCGTTCGCCGAGGAAAAGTCGCCCGGTGAGCGCTGCCGTGGGAGCCGAGAGGGTCATGAAAAGCTGTCCGAAGCGCGAGCCGATGTGAATGTAGCCCTGCATCAGGCAGTAGTCGCCGATGACATAGCCGACCACCCCCGAGAGCAGCAGCCAGCCCCAGGTGCCGCCGTCGGCAAAGCGAGGGTAAGGGACGCCCATCACCAGCCAGAGGGTGAGGACGAGGAAGCACAACGACATCGTCATCCGTATCGTGTTGAACGGCAAGGAGCCCATGCGTTTCGAGCCTACCTCCGCGAAAAGGGCGGTGGCGGTCCAAGAGATGGCAACGAAAAGAGATATCAGCTCACCGAGAAACATAGGAATGGGTGAAGGTTAATAGTTAATAGTTTTCTCCTGTTTTTTCATTATTCTTGAAGCTGCAAAAATACGGATTATTTCGATTACCACATCGCTCTCGCCGTACTGTCCCGGCCCCGTCTTGAAGAACCGCATCAGCACCGCCCGCTGCTTCTCGTTGCGCAGGGATTCGAGGTAGGAGATGGTGTCGGAGGCGGAGATGTGTTTATTCACAATCTATTATGTTGTATTATTTTCTGGTAGGCCAACCGTTCGTCGCCGTTGGCGAGGAGGATGATGCCGCAGTAGGTGAATCCGTGTTGGAGGATGTTGTGCTGCATGATGCGGTTGTCGCGGTGGGTGTCGATGCGGATGTTGCGGTCGTGGGCGAAGGCGAACTCCGTGATGGTGCGGAAGATGCCGTGTGTTTCCGGCACGCTGGCGATGCGGTGGATAACGTGATAGGGCTGGCTGTCGTCGAGCCACCGCCCGTGGTAGATAGTGCCGTAGGTGGGCTCGGGCGAGGGCAGGAAGGCGAAGTAGGCCACGATGCGGCCGCCGTCTTCCACCACGAAGGCCCCGTTTCTTTCCACATCGGCCTGCACCACCTCCAACGACGGGTAGCCGTTGACCCACTGTTTCGTATTGCCGTCGGCCACCATGATGCCTTTGGCGGCTGCGAAAACCTCAAGGATTCTCTCAGCGTCTTGCGGCAAACGTGCGGGGCGGATGGGGAGGTGCATAGGGAGCGGATTCTATATCTCCTCCAGTCCCAACTCCTTCAAAAACACGTTGAGTTTGCCACGTGATTCCTCGATTTTCGCATCTGTCTCCTTCAATTGCTTAGTAACAGCTTTAAGGTCAATCGGCTCTTCATCTTTCGACAAGTTGACGTAGCGTGTGATATTCAGATTGAAGTCGTTCTCCTTGATTTCATGCAACGACACCAAGCGTGAGAAACGGCTTTCCTCCTTGCGGAACTGATAGGTCTCCACGATCTTTTTCACATCATCATCACGAAGGTAATTCTGCCGTTTGCCTTTCTCGTAATGCTCCTCACCGCTGGCGTTGATGAACAGGATTTTGTCGTTTTTGCGACATTTTTTAAGCACAAGGATACAAACAGGAATGCCCGTGGAATAGAACAAGTTGGCGGGCAGACCGATGACGGCATCGATGTTGTCATCCTCGAGCAGTTTCTTGCGGATAACTTCTTCCTTGCCACCACGGAACAGCACGCCGTGAGGCAGAATGATGGCCATCGTGCCATTGTCGCTCAAGAAATGAAAACCGTGCAACAGGAATGCAAAATCAGCGGCGGACTTGGGTGCCACACCATAGCGACTGAAACGGAAGTCCTTGGCGGTTTCCTCGGTTGGATCCCAGCGTAGGCTGAAAGGAGGATTGGCGACCACAGCGTCAAACTGCATTTTCTTGGCGGGATTCTGCTCGTTGAGGATGTCCCAATCGTTGGCCAATGAATCGCCGTGATGGATTTCAAACTCCGTGTCCTTCACGCCATGCAACAGCATATTCATTCGGGCGAGGTTGTAGGTAGTAATGTTTTTTTCCTGCCCGTAAAGCTTGCCAATGCCAAAGCCTTCCATCTCGCGGCGCACATTCAGAAGCAAGGAACCCGAACCACAAGCGAAGTCGAGTACCTTATCAATGCGTTTTTTCTTCCCAGTGGATGGGTCTTGGCAATCCAAGGTAACGATGCGCGAAAGGATGGTGGAAATCATTTGTGGAGTATAGAACTCTCCTGCTTTCTGGCCCGAACCTGCCGCAAACTGGCCAATAAGATACTCGTAGGCATCGCCTAACGAATCTCCCTCTGCCCCACTATCTGCCAAGCCATTGGCAATTGTTTGGATGACCTTTGCCAAAAGGGCATTACGCTCAGTATAATTTTTCCCCAATTTCTCCGAATGCAGATTGATTTCTGAAAACAACCCTTTGAATGAACTACCAAATGACTCATTTTCAATATGTTTGAAACCATCATAGAGTATATCCAACAAGTCGTTGCTCTGGGTGCGAGCCAACTCCGCTATATTGTCCCAAAGATAAACTGGTTTGATAAAATAGTGGATTTTCTTACGCATTTGGTCTTCAAACAATTTCACATCGTTCGGATTGTTGTCGTACCAAATTTGTAAAGGGATTCGTTTCGTGTCGTCATTGACGGGATAATCAGACCCCAGTTCCTTTTTGGCGGATTTGATGTAATTGTCCGACAGGTATTTCCAGAAGAGGAACGACAGCATATAATCGCGGAAATCATCCGCCATCATCGCCCCGCGCAAGTTGTTAGCGATGTTCCAAAGGGTCTTACCGAGTTCTTGTTGGTTATTTTGTGTCATACATTATAGATTTTCATTGAATGGGAACTGGGCTTTGAAGTCTGAATAAATTCTTTTGAAATAGATTTGATTCTCTTCATTCATTTCCACTGGTTCAAATAGTGAATAATTACCGTGACTCATTATATTAATCATTCTTGAATATAATTGTTCATCTGGGTCATTATCAAATTTCTTAATACAATCACCAAACTTATCAAAGCCATGAAATGCGGCAGTTTTTTCCAATAAGTTTCTAAGCATATTGAAATGATAAGTGTACAAACGGCCATCAGAACTTACTGCTTTATTCAACTCTTTTATTATTGCAACGTGATGAAAGAAGGGCGTATCACTCAAATCTTTTACTTTCCAAGCAAAAGTTGATTGCCGTGTCACATCATCATTTTGCTCTTTCTCCTTGTATAAATATAGTTTGTCTGCATTTTTCAATTCATTATAAATAACGTTATAGAACAATCCGTGATGTGTAGAAATAATTGTATGAAGAGTGTTCGTATCAACTTTTATCATTGTTGCCAAATGATTGGCAACAAGCACAGCATTGTCATCATCCAAGGATGAAATCGGATCGTCAATATAAATATATTTCACCCATTTATAGGCATCTGCCTTATCGATAGCCATTTGAGCAACAGCCAAGAAAAAGCACCACTTGAAAATATTTTCTTCACCTCGAGAGATTTTTATATCCTCTTTCCAATCCGTAGTTTTTGTTTCTTCGTTATATGACATTCGTTTGAACGTGACATAATTCACAATGATGTCTTTATTCTGAGCATTCTTTTTCACGACATCCAATTTGATGGAAAAATCAAAATCAGAATATCTCCCTAACATCGAACGTATACGAGTTTCCATTTCATTCGCATCCAAGCCATCAAAGAAATGGGATTCTCTACGGAACATCAGGACTCTTTCCTCATCATTATCCAAATCATTATCCCAATAGAATAAATCTTCTGTAAAGGCATTGTAATATAATGTATCTCCTGCACCACTCTGTTTGGCAATGTTTTTAAATGCGACACAAAGGCTCGTTTTACCCACACCATTGTGTGCGAATATAACAGTATGTTTCTTTACGCTATTTCTTAAATCTTGAGCAAGTTCACTCAATTCCTTATATGACTCTTTTAATTGATTAGGCATGTCTTTTTATTTTGAAGTTGGAAACATTTGTTGCATCAATCCTTTTTTATACAATTCCAAGACTGTAACCTTATTGGTGTATTGGTTTATCATTTCATCAATCAAGTCAAAACAATCAGCAATTCTTTGCTGCTCATACAATGTAGGAGGCATTAATACTTCTATATTTTCAATTGCCGTTTTCTTCACTGCGGGCACAACACCTCCTGCATATTTCACCAAATCTATCATTGACATAATATAGAAAACAAAATCATCATTTGACAATCCATCCTTGGCTTTTACACCTCCCACATTATTATCAATAAGACTCGGTTTGGATAGAATTACGCGACGATTCAGTCGGATAGCTTCTCCAATTTTAGCAAAAATAATTGTTCCAATAGGGAAAGGTGTCACTCCCAATATGGAAAGTTCTTCTTCATCAACATAATTATTGGCAACATCAATATACTTTCTCCCATTATTAACAGTCGTAGAAATGTCGCTAACTTTTATAAACGGATATTTACCTTGCGTTTTGCCTTGCATTCTTTCAGGGAAACCATACCCTTGGAAGACATCAACTGCCTCTCCCAACTTTTTTTCTTCCCATTCCCCATCCTTCTCAAATTCCTTTAAGCGCAGTTCGGGCAGTTTTTTACCTTTTGCGGGGAAGAGTTTCTGCATCAAACCTTTCTTGTAGGCTTTCAGTTGTTCGAGTTTCCCGTTGGTAGAGGCTATCATTTCATCTGCCACAGAAAGACAAGCAGCTATCTTGTGCTGTTCTTCAATGGAAGGAATGCATATTTGAAGATTTTTAAGTTGTTCGTTGTAAAGATGAATTATTGAAACACCTTGAGCAATTTTGGCTATATCATCCTTCTTTGCATTATTCAGATAATACGACAAAAACACACCATCATTTGAACTTCGGATAACATTTATATCGCCACCCAATGCAATATTGTCATTCATTATGCAAGATGCCGTAGAAATATCTTCTTTCGTTTCTCCTGAAGATGGAATCACGACATCATTGGCTTTGCTTAAAAACAATTCCTCCGCAGGAACATCTGTAAATGATTTAGTTTCTCTAATAATCTCTTTATAATGCGTATATAATTCACCATATCTAACACACGGCGTTTTGCCCTTGTCAGATGCCTCCGTTTTAGAAATTCCTTTCCCCTTATAGAATTCCGCAACCTCTCCCAATCGCTTCACCTCCCATTCCCCATCATTCAGGAATTCGGGGAACCTCCGGATAGGTATATTTTTCTTTTCTCCTGTTTCCATATCACTGTTGTTTTTGCTTAAAACCATCTTTAAGTATATTCAAAAACACTTCGTTGTTTGCTTTCGCGTCCTTAATAAAAGCATCAATGGAAAGCACATACGTTCCGATTGGATATTTGGTCGGGTCATCAAGAGATAGTTGAAGCTTATTCTCTTTATAGTACAAACTATCTTTGGAAAACAAAGGCGTATATTCATCATTGATTAGTGATAACTTGAACTCATCATTGAATTCAACGATGGCATAAAACCACATCCGTTGTATCTTGTTTGGATAATACTTCAACAACTTAATAGCGCGTTGCTTCAGTTGGCTGATGGCTTCTTCCGTTTTTGCAAGTTTAATACCTCTTTTCTTGAGTTCAATAACAACAACATCAACCGACTTGTCTTGAGAGTTCTGAGGATCATTTGAAAACATCACTACTATATCGGGCCGATCATTGTCAGTTTCCGCTGAAGTTTGCGTAATCTCTTCAACGACCTGCTTCATTGTCTTATCTGACATCGCGGTAGTGTATGTCATATACTTGTTATCGAGTAGCCAAAGATTATTGTTATAAATACAATCTAAATCACCTTCTTTGAACACATTCTTTTGAGGGAGAATAATGTTGTGAATGTCTGCTTCAGGATTGTCTTTTGTTATAGCCTCAACTTTTTGGATTATCTTTTCCCTATATAAAATGTATTGGGCTAAAGTCCGTGAAGACACGTCCAATGCCTTATCATACCTGTCACCTTCCAATGATTGTGCTTCCAAAATATCCTTCTGGTCTCGCATAAAGCGCTTTTGTGCTTCTTCGATAGATTTTGACCGCTCAATTATTCCTACCTCATTTTTATCGAAATAACCCAACAAATGGGGATA
>JAGCUN010000046.1 GCA_017962845.1 Bacteroidales bacterium
AGCTGAAAACTGAAAACTGAGAACTGAGAATTTAGGTAGGATGATGAAAAGAATGATGGTGCTTCTAGTTTTCGGTATGGCAATTATGAGTCTCTGTACCTGCACAAAAGAGGATTATCGTCAGTATTGGAAGGGTGTTTATCATTATAATTGTGAAATCCATACTTGTACGGGACCCCATAATGAACAAAACACCTTTTACACGGATGGCACACTTTTAGTATCTAAAGTTAAAGGTAGTAAAGATATCTTTATCGCACTATTACCAGACTCTTCTCAAGCTTGGCAATGCACTATGAATAAAGACCATACGCTCAGCTTGGTGACATCTCTTCCAAGTTCAAGCAACGATCATTTCACTGGAAGATTCGTCAGCCCTGACAGTTTGTATTTTACATACAGTTTTGCCAGCCCAGCCTCCAGTTGCCAAAATTATTATAGTTGCAAGAAGGTGAAGGATTAAATGGGGGAATTATCATTTTATTAAAAAAAGTATGAAAATCATTGACGGAAAGAAAATTGCGACTGAGGTCAAGAACGAAATCGCAAAGAAAGTTCAAGAGAGAATGAAAGCGGGCCAGCGGGTGCCGCATCTGGCTGCCATCATCGTGGGCGACGACGGGGCTTCGAAAACCTACATCGGAAGCATCGAGCGGTCGTGCCGCGAGGTGGGCTTCACCTCCTCCATCTACCAATATTCGGCCACCATCACCGAGAAGGAGCTGCTCGACTCCATCGACTTCCTCAACCGCGACGATGAGGTGGACGGCTACATCATCCAGCTGCCCCTGCCGAAACATATCAACAAGGAGAATGTCATCGCGCACGTGGATCCCAACAAGGATGTGGACTGCTTCCATCCCATCAACAGCGGCAAGCTGTTCTTGGGCGAGGCTTGCTTCCTGCCGGCCACGCCTTACGGCACCATCGAGCTGATGCGCCGGTCGGGCATCAGTGCGGCGGGAAAGCACTGCGTGGTGCTGGGCCGCAGCAACATTGTGGGCAAGCCGCTGGCGATGCTGCTGGCCGAAAAGTCCGACACCGGCAACGCCACCGTCACCATCTGCCACAGCCGCACCCCCAACCTGAAGGAGGTGTGCGCCACCGCCGACATCCTGCTGGTGGCCATTGGGCAGCCCGAGATGATTACCGCCGACTATGTGAAACAGGGCGCGACGGTCATCGACATCGGCATCCACCGCATTCCCGACAGCAGCGAGAAGGGCTACCGCATCTGCGGCGATGTGAAATACGACGAGGTGGCGCCCAAATGCGCGGCCATCACCCCCGTGCCGGGAGGTGTGGGTCCCATGACCATGACCTGCCTGATGCTGAACACTTTGCACGCCTGCGAAAACAAGGATTGACATGGAAAGCGTGCGCATTGACAAATGGCTCTGGACGGTTCGTCTTTTCAAGACGCGCTCCATGGCCACCGACGCCTGCAACGCCGGCAAGGTGAAGATGAACGGCACCAATGTGAAGCCGTCCAAGAACATCAAGGCCGACGAGGTGTTCGAGGTGCATATCGGGCAGCTGGTGAAGACCGTGAAGGTGTTGGACGCGCCGAAGAGCCGGGTGGGAGCGCCGCTCGTACCGCAGTACTGCGAGGACCTCACCCCGCCCGAAGAGTACGAGCGCGTGCGGATGCTCAACATGCGGTTCGAGCGGCGCGACCGCGGCGAGGGCCGTCCCACCAAACGCGACCGCCGGCAGATTGAGTACATTAAAAATATGCTGGACTAAAAATAAAAGTAGGTGTTGTCGCACTGCGGGTTGACAGTGTGATGGAAGATCTTGAGAATTTGCTCTTCTGTCACATTCCGATACTTTTGTATGTCATCTTGGAAGTCTTCTATGCAGCTGATCGACTCTTCCACCGCCAGGATGGAGGTGCGGCTGTCGAGTTTGATTTCGTTGTTGAGGAGGGTGGATTCGTTTTTGTTCTTCACCTTTTGGAGGTTGTGGGCGAAGTCGGGGCCGAACTGGAAGTTGTTGTACAGCAGCTCTTCAAGTTGGCTGTCGGCGTTATGGATGTCCACTCCGTCGGCGGGGCGTGCCACGAGGGCGAGGATGCCGGGGCCGTCGGTGCCCGACACGGTCATGGAGATGTCGGTGAACAGTCCTTTGCCGGTCACCAGTTCGCGGTAGAGGTACGACGACTGGGCGTTGCCGAGCAGGTCGGAGAGCAGGTCGAAGGCGCAGAAGTCGGGGTGCAGGCGGGGAGGCATCTTCCAGCCTTTCAGCAGCATAGGGTAGGGGGCGTTGCGATGCACGGTGCGGGTGCGTCCGGCCCGCTGTTGCGGCTCACGGGGAAAATCCTTGCGTGGGGCTTCGTGCGACGGAATGCTCCCGAACCATTTCTCCACCAAAGGCACCACCTCCTCAAAACGAACAGGTCCCCCCACCACCAAAATCGCATTGGCGGGCTGATAGTACCGGCGATAGAAATCGCGTACAGTATCCATGGTAACCGATTCAATATGAGAAATCTTCTTGCCGATGGGCATCCATTTGTAAGGGTATTTGCGATAGACAAAGTTGCTGAAACCGCTCCACAGGTCGCCGAAGGGCCGGTTGAGCGACACCTCCTTGAACTCCTCAATCACGACATGCTTCTGTGTGTCAAGGCCGACGGGGTCGAATGCAAGTTCCAGCATACGGTCCGACTCGAGCCACAGGGCGGTCTCGAGGTTGCCGGCGGGGAGCGTCAAATAATACTGCGTGTGATCCTGTGAGGTGTAGGCATTGTTGATGCCGCCCACCTTCTGCAAAGGGTTGTCGTAGTTGGGGATGTGCTTCGAGCCGCAGAACATGAAATGCTCCATCAGGTGGGCAAGTCCGGTTTGGTGCGGGTCTTCATCGCGCGAACCCACCTGATACAACACATTGCAGGTGGCATTTTGTGCGGTAAAATCCTCATGTACAATGAGTCTCAGTCCGTTAGAGAATCTGTGTCGTTGAAATGAGATGGACATGTCAAATATTTTGGAAAGTTTTGTTCACCACAAAAGTCACGTTTTTCTCTATTTTTTTACGGAAGAACCATAATATAATATAGTATAGGGCGGTGAGCGACAAGGATACCAGCACATTTGCCCATTCGATAGGGCAGATGGCGTACATCAGGCAGAATGAGGAAAACAGGATGATAAAAGGAACGAGGTAGCAGATGATGACAGCTTTCATGGCGAGGGTCTGCCGGAGCTGAACGGTTACGGTTTCGCCGATGACGAAGTCGGCACCGTTCACATTCTGCGCCACCACCACCTTGTCGCGACTGTCGGCGGCGCTACACAGACTTTTGGCGTGACAGCCAGCGCAAGCCGAGTTGACCGTCATTTTTACCGTAACATTCAATCCTTCAATAGATTGAACAATACCTTCATGTTTGACATTATTCTCCATCTTCTCTGCGTTTAAGTTCCTCATCCACTTCTGCTGCCAACTCAAAATTCTCGCTTTCCTCCGCTTGGTGCAGCAGCTGTTGCAGCTGTTGGGTGGTGGCTTGTGATAAGTCAAAAGGAACGCTTTCACCATCGTTCAGTTTGAAACTGTCCACCTCGCCTTCGTCCTCGCGGCGCAAGTCGTCCCAAAGTTCCGAAGGTTTTTTCACTCTTTTGCCCTTGAACTTCCCGCTCTTGGTGTAGCAGGCGGCCTCAAAAACCTCCTCCGAAAAACAGATTGGCACGCCGGCTTTGAGGGCTATCACCACCGCATCGGAAATCCTAGAATCCAACACTAAATTTCCATGCGGACTCACCATCTGAATATGAACAAAGAAGATGCCCCTTTTCAGATTATATACCTGAACGCCCGTCACTTCTGCCTCAAAATGGTCTAAAATGTTCATTATCAAGTTGTATGGCATCGGACGAGGGGGAGTGATATGGTTCAGTTCCATGAGGATGCAGGTGGCCTCGTTGCGCCCGATGACCACCGGAACGAATCGTTCACCGTTCTTCTCCTTCAAAACCAAATTGTACGCTTCCCCAATCGGATCGGTAAAATCTTGGTTGGCAATCTCGACTTCAATATCCATTTTTGCGGTTTTTGTGGGCGCAAAATTACGATTTTTAATTCTAATTTGAAAAATAATCTTTCATAAAATCCTCGATAAAAGGATAATATTTTCTTTTAAATTACTGATAAATAATCAATTAAAATAATTTTTCAAAAAATATGAATAACATTTAAAAAAGATGTATTTTTGCAGTCTGTTGAATTGACCAACATATTGGGCGTTGGTGTAATGGCAACACTACAGATTCTGGTCCTGTCATTGAAGGTTCGAGTCCTTCACGCCCAACCAAAAGACCTGCCGAAACGCAGGTCTTTATTTTTTTCAATTATTTTGACGAGGGTGTTATACAATGAAAAAAAACTTGTAAATTTGCAGCCTTAAAATTATAAATATAGTAAAAATGGCAAATACCGAAAAATTAGGCGATTTGAAAGATAACGTGGAAAAAGAAAATGCAAAAAAACAGACCACTGCTGACAAATTAGGCTCTGTTCAGGGCGAAAAAGGCAAGTTGGCTGCTTGGTATGCGAAGAACAAGAAAATCATCGACATCATTTTCTTTGCAGTCATCATTGTGATTCTATTGGCCATTGTCTATTACCAGTGGTTGGCTCCGAAATGGAACAATGACGCTTCACAGAATGCGCAGCCCAGCATCGCGCAGGTTGTTCAGAACTCCACTCTGAGCACTGACACCGCCACACTGAAAGCCGCCCTGGAAGGTGATGACGAAAACGAAGGCTTCCTCTCTGTGATGGAGAGCTACGATCATCCCGGCATCAAGACCGCCCGCGCTGCCAAATTCAGCCTGAAATATTATGCAGCCCTCTGCTACCTCAATCTCGGTCAGGAAGATGAGGCTTTGGAGACCCTGCTGAAAATGAAAAAACGCGACAACTACCTCTGGTATGAAGCCCAGATGCTGATTGGCGACCTGTACGACGACCAGGACGATGTGGACAATGCCAAGAAGTATTTCGAGAAGGCCGCCAAGGGCGAGACCGACTTTGTGGCTCCGATCGCTCTCTGGAAACTCGGCATGCTCTGCGAGCGTGAGGGTGACTGGGACGGCGCTTTCGAGAACTATGCGGAGATCCAGAATGAGTATCCCGAAAGATACAACCAGATGGGCGTTGCCAAATATTATGAACGCGCTAAAATCAAAGCCGGAAAATAATGGACAAGAAAAAAAATCTTTCAGATATTTCCGTTCCCAAAACCAATAATGCCAATTTCAAAATTGGCATTATTGTTAGTAGGTGGAACCAAGAGGTAACGGGCGCGTTGAAAGAAGGTGCCATGCAGACGTTGTTTGAGGCCGGTGTGGCCCGCCAGAACATCCTCGATTTCGAGGTGCCGGGCAGCTTCGAGCTCCCCAGCGCAGCCGCCATGCTGCTCGATGCCAACGAGGATGTTGACGCCGTCATCTGTCTCGGTTGCATCATCCAGGGCGAGACCCGTCACTTTGAGTTCATCGCGCAGGCGGTGGCCGATGGTATCGCCAAGGTGGGCATCGAATACACCGTGCCGGTCATCTTCGGCGTGCTTACCTGCAACACCGCCGAGCAGGCCGCCGACCGCTCGGGTGGCAAACATGGTAACAAGGGCGTGGAGGCCGCAGCATCGTGTCTGCAGATGCTCCATACCCATAAAATGATGTATAGCAAGAAATAAGATGAGAGTAGTTTTCATGGGGACTCCCGAGTTTGCTGTGGGTGCCTTGGAGGCCATCCACCAGTCGCACCATGAGGTGCTGGCGGTGGTGACGGCTCCCGACAAGCCCGCCGGCCGCGGCCTCAAACTGAAGGCTTCGGAGGTGAAGGAGTATGCCCTCGCGCACCAGCTGCCGGTGTTGCAGCCCGAGAAACTGCGCGACGAGAACTTCCTTGCCCAGCTGCGGGCGTTGAATGCCGACGTCTTCGTGGTGGTGGCCTTCCGCATGCTTCCGGAGGTGGTGTATGCCATGCCGCCGTTCGGCACGTTCAACATCCACGCCTCGCTGCTGCCCAACTACCGCGGTGCCGCCCCCATCCACTGGGCGGTCATGAACGGCGAGACCCGCACCGGGGTCACCTCCTTCTTCCTCAACCACCAGATTGACACGGGCGACATCATCGACACCACCGAGGTGGAGATCGGTCCTAATGAGACCACCGGTGAGTTGTACGACCGGCTGATGCGGTGCGGTGCCGAGCTGGCCGTGCATACCCTTGACCTCATCGAACGCGGGGAGGTGCAAACGCGCCGGCAGGAGGAGACCGCCGACCTCAAGCCCGCCCCCAAGATTTTCAAGGAGGATACTTACATCGATTGGAATATGCCCGCCCGCGACATCTTCAACAAAATTCGTGGACTTTCGCCCTTCCCGGGGGCGTGCACCCGCATCACCAACAAGAAAGGTGAGGTGGAGCTGGTGAAGATTTACGAGGCGGAAATTATCCCCTTAAACTCTGTAAAACAAACGGGTACAATTGAGATAGAACATCCCAATTCTTTCCAAATTTTCGCTAAAGATGGCAAAATTTCAGCAAAAACCATCCAATTTCAGGGCAAATCGAGGCTGAAAATCACCGATTTTCTAAGGGGATTCCATCCGGAAAACTATGAATTGATTTTTATATAATATTGATTATAAGATATTTATAATATTCCGTTTTTCTGATTTATATTTTTTTTATAAAAATTGAGGAAAAATTGCGGAAGTATGAAAAATACTCTTATATTTGCGCTGTAAAAGTTAATATATTAACCATTTAAATTTTATCAAATGAACAAGAGCGAATTGATCGATGCCATCGCTGCAAAAGCTGGCCTTAAAAAAGCTGATGCCAAGAATGCTCTCGAAGCTTTCATGGCTACCACTTCAGAAACCCTGAAAGACGGCGGTAAAGTTTCCCTCGTTGGTTTTGGCACCTTCTCCGTTTCCGAACGCGGTGCAAGACAGGGTCGTAACCCGAAAACCGGTGCTACCATGACCATTCCCGCAAAGAAGGTTGTGAAATTCAAAGCCGGTGCTGAAATGGGCCGCTAAGCGGATTGCATTCACACAAGTTCAAGCCCCATGAAAATGGGGCTTTTTTTCTCACCTTTAAACTCACAGACTTATGAATTTCATTGAAGAATTGAAATGGAGAGGCATGATTCACGACATGATGCCCGGCACGGAGGAGCAACTCAACAAGGAGATGACCACCGCGTATGTGGGCATCGACCCGACGGCCGACTCGTTGCATATCGGTCACCTCGTGGGCGTGATGATGCTGAAGCACTTGCAGGAGTGCGGCCACCGTCCCATCGTGCTGCTCGGCGGCGCCACCGGCATGATCGGCGACCCGTCGGGCAAGTCGCAGGAACGCAACCTGCTCGATGAGGCCACCCTCCGCCACAACCAAGAGTGCATCAAACAACAGCTGTCGAAATTCCTCAACTTCGATGGCAAAGAGGCTAACGCCGCCATCCTCGTCAACAACTACGACTGGATGAGCAAATTCTCGTTCCTCGAGTTCATCCGCGACATCGGCAAGCATATCACCGTCAACTATATGATGGCGAAAGATTCGGTGAAGAAGCGTTTCAACGGCGAAGGCGACGGCATGTCGTTCACCGAGTTCTCGTACCAGCTGGTGCAGGGCTACGACTTTATGTACCTGAACCAGAATTACAACTGCAAGTTGCAGATGGGCGGCTCCGACCAGTGGGGCAACATCACCACCGGCACCGAGCTGATTCGCCGCAAGACCAACGGAGAGGCCTTCGCCCTCACCTGTCCGCTCATCACCAAGGACGACGGCGGCAAGTTCGGCAAGACCGAGAAGGGCAATATCTGGCTCGACCCCGCCAAGACCTCCCCGTA
>JAGCUN010000047.1 GCA_017962845.1 Bacteroidales bacterium
CACCCACTATTTCATTATTATTTAATAATCACATCTTGCGTCCACATCATGTATAAAAAAATCACCCTCATTCTCACCTGCGTATTATGCCTCGCCCTTGTAGGCGTTTCGTGCAAAAAGAAAGAACAGACCGAAAAGAAGTGAGACAACCGTAAAAAAATGACCCTAATCAACCTGTATATCTATGCGATAACAAAGAATCTCCCTGAAAACATAGAAACGATTTAAAGTCACTCAGCGCAAATCCGCGCTCCTGGACTCCAAACCGTTTCTACGCTGCAAAAATACAATTTTTTTGAAATATACAATAAATTTAAAAAAATATTGTTGTATTTTTGCAGTGTCAGTTTAATGATAAAACAAGTAACAGTATTTATGGATCCGAAAGAATCTTTGCAAAACACCCAAGAGGCTTATGAAAAGCTAACGAAAGACCATACTCCTTCTCAATATATTAATACTGAATGGGAGATGCAGAATGGCTTTTATAAGCAGTATTCAGTATTTGATGAGAACTGTACAGGGGTTTCAGGAACTGTTAGTGCAACAAAAGTTTTGAAGTCGTATGTATAGTTGGAGCAATTTGCTGAAGGAATCCCAAAAGCGTATTACCACCAAAGATCCCAACGGTGGTGTCACTTATTTAATTGAAGAGAAGGGGAAATACATAAAGAGGCTTTCTGAAATCACAGGGAGAAATACCATTTTGTATTTCTCTGCTTTTATGCACAAGCCAAAGCATCCTGAAATCATTATCAATGACAAGGACATCAATGCCCTAATGGAAAATGTGCATAAACTGGACAAGAAAAAAGGGTTGGACTTGATACTGCACACGCCAGGAGGTGACCTTGCTGCAACTGAACAGATAATTTATTACTTGAAGTCGTATTTTAACAGTGATATTAGAGCTATTGTACCTCAGATGGCAATGTCAGCAGGATCGTTGATTGCTGTTTCATGTAAATCCATCATTATGGGTCGCCAGTCGTGTATAGGGCCATTTGATCCTCAGCTGAATGGAGTGCCCTGTCAGTCTGTTCTTCGAGAGTTCCGGAAAGCTATAGATGATGTGGAACGACATCCGGCAAGTTTGGGGTTATGGCAAACCATTATATCCAAGTTGAATCCCACTTTCATTACTCTATGTGAGCAGGCTGATGCCTTGTCTGATGAACTTACAGAAAAGATTCTATCCGACAAAGGACTTAGCGATGCAGCAAAGAAAAGTATCAAAAAGGTGTTCAGCAAAAATGAACACAGCAAAACGCATAGTAGGCATATAGACAGAAGCCAGTGTAAAAATTCTGGATTATCCATTATTGATTTGGAGGAACAACAGGAACTTCAGGATTTGGTACTTGGAATTCATCATTGTTGCATGATCCTTGGAGAGCAAAGCAATGTAATCAAGATTGTGGAAAACAATGTTGGTGGTCGTTATCAACTACATGCAAATAATTAGAATATTAAGTGAGACAACCGTAAAAAAATGACCCTAATCAACCTCGTATTGATTTATTTCTTATTTTTGCAGCGTTATGATTGCATTTGTGATTTTTATCGGGCTTTTGGTTGTTGCGGCACTGCTTGTAATAGGATTTGTGGTGGCTTTTATCGTGGCTTCTGTCAAGTATCGGAAAGGCACTTTAACTAAAGATGAACTGGAAGCCAACGATAAAAAAGTGAGAAATTATTTCCGTCAAAAAAGGGAGGCTTGGAAAAAGCAACCTTTATGGATTGATGAGCATTGAGTGAGACAGTTGTTAAATTTCGTATGTAATCAAACTTTTCTTAGTTAAAATTGAAAAGTTAAAAATTAAAAGTTTTTATTATGTTGGATGTTATCGAGGGAAATCCTGCACTTGCCAAATAGGAGTATGAGTTTGGCCTTTCCCAATAGTGCCCTACTCCTAACTCTCAACTTTTAACTTTATAAGTGTGACAGCCGCAAAATTTCGGTTATCATCAAACTCATCGTATTGATTATTTTTGTATTTTTGCAGCATCAAGTAATATTATCATGGGGCTGATGATTGCACTTCTTGTATGGTTACTCTGGGGGGCTGGGATTTACGAGAAATCCAAGAATTGTAATGGCCGTACACCTCCATTTTAATTTTTTCCCTTCCGATTAAGTGAATCAGCGGTGGGATTGCCGATATCATCTAACTGATTCACTCAACGTATCCATATTTTTTTCTATTTTTGCCGAAAATTCTTGCTATGAAGAAGTTTCTGTTTGTTTTCGTGTTTTTAGTTTCATTGAACGCAGTAAATGCGCAGAATGTAGTCATTGACGAATGCAAGGTGACGTGCGATTATGGCTTTATGAAAGAGACCTTCAGCGCATACGGCAATGTTTACGTTGAAACCGACCCGAAGGAACCAGTGCAATTGGAGGTCAAGGTTGTCTCCAATCCTGCCATTGCAGACTTCAGCGTTTACAAGACCTCCGACACTCCGAAACAGTGTGGTGAATGGCGGTTTGTCAACGACCGCAGCAAGGCCGATTTCAGCATCCGTTATGTCAAAGAATGGGAAGATTGCACGATTGTTTTCACATCCGATAGAAAAAATGCCGGATGGAATATCGTGTATCGGCATTAAGTGTGACCGCCGTGGAATTTCGGTTATCATCAAACTCATCGTATTGATTATTTTTATATTTTTGCTGCATCAAAAACATCACCATGATTGTGTTTGTCATTTTAGGGGTGCTTTTAGTTATAGCTGCCGTATTGGGGATATTGTTTTTTTCTGTTGGGTATCTGATATGGCTGGTGACGCTGTTCATGTCACCATTTAATAAAAAAGCCGAAAAGTTTCATAATGAGCATTTCAAGTCCGGACCTTGGATTTGGTGGTAATGGTTGATTAACTACTAACGTTACGATGTTTCGGCTGTCATCAGCGACATCGTTGCTCATTGTAATATTTTTTATATATTTGCACCCACTAAAATTATTGGTCCAATGATACTTTTGGCGATTGGCTTTTTTGCATTTATGATTCTCTCCTTTGTGGGTTTGATTATTTATGTGGTGGAAATTGTAAAGGGAAGAAAGAAATCCAATAATGATGATTTGCCTGAACCTATCAGAAAAGCTCTTGGGGATTGGTTCTGATTCTGTGAGACAGCAGTGGGATTTCGAATGTTATTAAACTGCCCCATCATATTGATTTTTTTATATTTTTGCAGTGGTAAAAATGATGCGTTTGAAATGATTACGGCTATTATAATTTGGGTTGTAATAATATGGGGGTGCTACAAGGACGTAAAGGATAATCCTCCTGGTCCGGGATTCCCCTGTTAGCATGATGACGCTGTGAATTTTCGGCACCATCGAACTTTAATTGCTATCCTTTTTCCCGGTTCTTCCGCGGCAAACTCTCCGTCAGGTGCTATCCTCCCGTCAGCGTGCCGCGGGTGGCGGTGAAGCGCATCTCCACCCCAGACTACGCTTCACGTTCCGTTTCGCTCGTCTGGGGTTACTAAGATTGTGTGCCGCCGGCACACAAGGACAGTACAGTGACATCCCCACTCGGAAGAATGTGGTGCGTCCACAATCAGCGCCATGGTGCAAGCCATCTTCAGATTTTGGATAAACCTTGCAGGTTCAATCCACCGCCGCCTTGTAAATTACGGCGTGAAGAAATCGGGGGGAGTGAGCGTAAAGAACGGCGAATTGTCCGAAGATGAGCACAACGCAGTGGAGCTCATCAAGTTTTTCGCCGTTTAGCGCACGAGCCCCGATTTTAGCCGGAATTTGCACAGCGGCAAAGCGCATTTCTTTTGGATAAACCGCTCTCGCTCGAAAAAGTAAGCAAGCTTTCTTTTTGCTCGCTTACTCGCGGTTTTGTCTCTTTTCTTTGAGCAATCGCAAAGAAAAGAGAAAGAATCCCGGTACTTCCGCGGCAAACTCTCCGTCAGGTGCTATCTTCCTGCCGGCGTGCCGCGGGTGGCGGTGTGGCGCATCCCCACCCCAGACTGCGCTTCACGTTCCGTTTCGCTCGTCTGGGGTTACTAAGAGTGTGTGCCGCCGGCACACTTTTCCTCGCCGTGTCCTCCATAGTCCGTTCCGTTCCCGACGGCAGGAGGGAACGGAATCTCCCAGAACCATTTCATGCAATATATTCAGAATAAGAATGCTGAAGACATGACAAAAATTCTTTTCTGATTTCCTATAGTAAATAAAAAATCATTTGTAAATTTGCAGCGTCAATCAAATCCCAACCATCATGAAAAGAGTAGCTATATTTTTAAGTGTAGTCATCCTGACTTTATCTGTTGGTTTCGCACAGAGTGTCATTGTCGCCCTATCCTTCACAGGTATGGATTCAACGAACAATGCGTACGTGCAGTTGTCACGCATTGAAATCACCAACGTGTCACAAGGCTGGTCCGAAACGCTCACATATCCTGATACGATAGCCATTTTGACAATAGGTAATGGTATTGAGGAGCATGTCCAAAGAATGTCATTTGGTCTGATGCAGAACAATCCTAATCCATTTACCGGTTCTACAGATATAAATTTAATGGTGGCAGATATGGGGACGGTGACTGTGGAAATTACGGATGTGAATGGACGAACGGTGGTGGGGAAGAAAGATTATTCGCACCTGCAGCCAGGCACACACCAGTTCCATGTTTCCCTGTCGAATGCCGGCACGTATGTGATGACCGCTTGTCAAAACGGGAAAACGTCGTCCATCAAAATGGTATGCAATGGAACGGGGAATGCCAATAAGATTGAATACACAGGCGCCGTTAGGGCAAACCAGCATTCTCCCCAAACCAAAAATGGCATGAAAGGGCTCATCTGCCAACCGTTTGCATGCGGAGATTCGATGACTTACAAAGGATATTCCGAAAGATATGGGATGGAAATAGAAGGGCAGATGCTGTCGCAAACACAGTCTTTTTCGGAAGATATCACCCTTTTGTTGGATTGGCTTAATGCGCCTAATCCCAACGATGGGATGCCCTGCATAGGAACTCCCACATTGACCGATCGTGACAATAATATTTACAACACAGTGGAGTTAGGAGAACAGTGCTGGATGAGGGAGAATTTGAGAACCACGAAATACGCCGATGGTGTATCCATCCCACAAGGCGTGGGGGGATCTTCTATAGCGGCTTGGTCATATCCCCATTTTGATGCATCCAATATGAACACATACGGTTTGTTATATAACTATGCGGCTGTCATGCGAAATGAATCTGTCACAAATGATAACCCCAGCGGTGTGCAAGGTATATGTCCCACAGGTTGGCACGTGCCGAGCGATGCCGAGTGGGTGCAACTCATCAACTACTTAGGACATCAGGACCAGTACGTATGCGATAACATCAACACGAACGTCGCCAAATCTTTGGCAAGTACTACCGGCTGGAGTGGTGGATCAGACGCTTGCGCTGTGGGCAACACGCCAGCGAACAACAATGCCACTAACTTCAGTGGTATGCCGGCTGGTTATTTCTACCCCACTATGTCTACGGATGAAAGTTATTTCGGAGCCATAGCCGTCTTTTGGACCACTACATCGCCTTCTAACAATGATTACTCTAGTATGTACGGACGGCAACTATACTGCAACAGTGCCACGGTGGGTCGAGGTGGCTGCCCTGCTGGTTGTGGCTATTCGGTGCGTTGCTTGCGAGATTAGGGGGTAAGAAAACAATCATTGATTGATAATATTTTTTATGACAAGAAAAATTCTCGTTGTTTTCCTGCTGTTGTTAACCGCCGTCATGTCGGTCATGGCACAAGGCCGCCAGCAGGCGAAACTGCTGAAGAAGGCCTACAGATTGCATTCGACCGAGAAGCTGTATGAATTTTTCGACAACTGGTCGGAGGAAGTGCAGTCCAATGAAAATGAGGCAGAGAACCCGTACGTGGCGGAGGCCCACAAGGTTTTCGCCGCCTTTTACCAACCTTCGCAGACCTATCGAGATACGAATCTGCGTTTTACTTTGTATGATGAAAAACCCTATTTCATCGTGCAGGGTTCGCTTTATGAAATTCAATTGGCGGAATGCATTCTTCGCGGACAGGCTGAAATTGATTCGTTCATGGTGAGCCGTATCCGGCAGACGTATTATATGGATGACAGTTTACAGAATATGTGGATCGAACGCCACCGGAAGGAAGACTTTGAGCCGTGCTATTATAGACAAGAATGCTGGCCTCCCTTTACACATGTCACCTGGACCAAGTTGGATTCGGCCTTTTCATTTCGTCCGCCGGTACATTTTGACGGGAAAAAGGTGGTCTATCTGACCGATGGATACAAGGAGTTGCTGAACTCCTTTCTAGGGAACTGCTATGTCGAATTGGGGGAACGCAATATTATGCAGACCGCCTTTTCCAAAGGCAAAAGCCGGAAGAGACAAGAGTTCTTCAACCAGGCCGCACTCATATTTTACGGGCACTGGGGTGGCTATTGGGAGTATGTGACATTCCCGGAGGCATTCCGTATCGTCTTGAATACAGAAATGAATCGTGCCATTGTTTACTTTAGCTTTATTTATGAAGGCGGCAAGGTGTACCTGGAAAAGAAAGACGGAGAATGGGTGGTGGTTGAAACCCGTTTCATTTTTCAACAATAGCCTGACACTAGCTTTTTGGGTTAAAAGTTTTCTATTTCAACAGCCGTAATTCTCTCAACAATGCGGCAATACTCTGCGTGGAAACTGAATTGGATTTTATTTCAACATATTCTCCTTTTGAAGTGAAGGCCGCGGCTATGTCGCTTTCGACTTGCTTTCTGGTGACCTCGAGGGCATCCTCAGAATCTCCACGATAATAGGTGGTGTACTTTTGAATCAATTCGCTTTCGCGCTCAGGGTCATCACCGTCAAGTTGATCATACACCATTTCAAAATCAATAGTGTAGTAAAATTCAACTACCGTGTTGAATTGCTGATTTAAGCGATAAACCGTCGTATAATAGATACCGCCACCACCAAAATCATTATAAAGGAGACCACTGCGCGGGATATACAGAATGGCGAAATCGCCGAGATCCTGTTTCAACACTTTGCCATTCTGCACCGACAAAATGCAATTACCCTCATATAAATAGCTACCATACAACACCAATTCAGGGATGTCGTCCGCATCAAGATAGATGTATTCCCAACTTCCGTAACCATCAATTAATTCATCGTATGTCAATACGTTTTTGATATAATCGCCATACAGCTTTTGGTAATTGGCCTCCTGCGCATTTCCAACAAGAAAAGAGATAGCCAATCCCAATAATAATATTATCCGCTTCATTTGTCTTGTTTCGTGTTAAACCCTTGATTTTGCGAGACTTCCCGAACTTATCGCCACGGGATTTTTGTTGAGCTTGCAACAGGCAGCTGCAAACTGTCACCATTTTGGTTGCAAGAAACGCAAAATACCAGGCCAATAGACATTAAAATATACGATAACTTTTTCATAATGAGTAAAATAAATTGATAATAAAAAATATTTTTTCTATTGGCAAATATAAAAAAATGTTGAAATAATCGGCTATCGCAACAATTGGGGATTGTTGGTGGAGTATTCTCGTAATGTGAACTTGTTGAATTGGTTCATCCGCACATCCTTTCCTTGCTCCACTTCCAGGGGTTCAAGTCTCAAAAACTCTATCGTATTTCCCGATGTGCGGGAGTCGGCACCATACGAGGAGTGAAGGATGTACGAGAGATAGAAGAGATTCTTGGCCATGTATTCATCCAAATAATACTCCTTGCGAACTTGATACTGATTGTTCCAATTGGCCTCCGCATTGAGTACGATCGGCTGGTCTTGGATAATCCGCTCACGCACCTCAAAGATGCTGAGCATCTGCTGGTTATCATCCATCACGTAGGCCTCGTTGGTGGGGTCGATCCACAGCCATTTGCCCAACTGCGCAGAATAGACTTCGTTGATGACATGGCAATCGTCGTAGTAATTCCGGGGCATGCAGGTGACCACACGCGAGCGGATGCCCAACGCCAAGTAGCATTCGTTGGCAAAGAGCGCCAAACCGCGGCAGTTCACCCCTCTCTTCTGGGCAAATTGGGCAATCGTCTCCGCATTTCTCGCTGTTGGGGGCAATCCGGCGCTACCATTGTGCCGGATTGTCTGATGCACCCAATGCAGCACATTCAGTATCCGGGTCACCTCATCACCCGTACCGGCCACAGAATCCAAGTTGTACTTCAGCCGCAGCGACTGCAACTCGGGGGCATCGGCCGACTGGTAGGTGAACGCCGGGATGTTGCGCTGCTGCGAAACATCAAAAGTTTTGCCTTCACGCAACGTGTCTATGTAGTACGGAAGTGCGACAAAATCCACAAAGCTGACCCGTCTTTTCCGGATGACGACCAATCTTGTGCATTGGGAACTGTTGTACTCGTATCTGAATTTTGCAGTGTCAATATCGGTGCAATAGAGGAATGTTTTCCCGTCATCCCACTTCCTGCAGGGGACCTCGTCGTGGTGAATGTTGCGAGAGAACCAGAAATCGCCATCGGCAAACAGTGTGCAGCGATCCTTGTTGGCAAAGACAGTATCTACAATGACAAACTGTTGCGCAAAGGCTGTGCAAGTACTTATAAAAAGAATGACCAATAAGATAACTTGTTTTTTCATAGGCGTCAAGGTGTGATAACTGATATTTTTGCCAACATCCCAGACTTTTCTAGGCTGAAAAAAATTGGCGCGGCAAAGGTACATATTATTTTTTCATACCCAACAGAACAGTGATATTATTTTGCTAAAAAAATATTTTTTAAATTCTGCGAATTATTCAAATTATTTTGCTACTTTTGCAAATTATTCAGTGAAACAAAATTTATCATGAAAAAATTGCTGTTAGGACTACTGCTGATCACACTTTTTTTGATAGGATTGTTGAGTTGAAGTTGTTTGTAATTAATGTTTTGGTTGCGAAACAGGGAGGACCCCTCACGGGGACTTTCCTGTTTTTTGACTGTATGCTGTGCGCTTCTCGATAATCTTGTGGGTTTGTGAGAAGACACAATTAGTCTTTAATTAATAATTAATAGTTAATAATTAATAATTATTTTACTTTATATGAAATATTATCAGGATAGTTACGTTGTTGTTTTGTTAATTATACAACAATGAAAAGAAGTGTTATTCAAGAGAAATCGTATGCTTTTGCCATACGAATTGTGAAGCTGTACAAACTGCTGACCACTGATCGCAAAGAGTTTGTTCTGTCAAAGCAGTGTCTCAGGAGCGGCACCGCCATCGGTGCATTGGTGGCCGAAGGAGTATACGGACAATCAAATGCTGACTTCCTCAGCAAAATGAACATCGCTCTAAAAGAAGCCAACGAGACGTTGTATTGGGTGGAACTTCTTAAAGATACGGGATATATATCAGATGTAGAATTTGATTCCATTCACCCCGACATAACAGAACTTGTCAAGCTGCTGTCAAGCATTGTTAAAACAACCAGAACTAAAATTGGCAAGTAGCCCCATCAAACTATCAATTATCAACTATCAATTATTAATTATTAACTATTAACTATCCACTCCCCCCCGCCCCTGATTTTATGGACCATTTCAACAAAACCCTTGTTTATTTAAAATTAAATCGTATATTTGCCCCCAAAATTTAATATTAACTAAACCCCTTTTTTTATGAAAAAGTTATACGCAATTTGTCAGGTTTTTTGTGCAATATTTCTGATGAGCTTCCTCGTCGGTACCGTTTCTGCACAAATCGTGGTCACCAACGGCAACCCGTACACCACCGGTTTTGAAAACGGTCTTGAAGATTGGACTACCCAGGCCAACGTCGGCACAGATGTGTGGAGCAGCATCGTGGGCGAACATCATGCCGGTAGCAGAAGTGTGACCTACTCCAGCTCGCTCTTCGGCGACTTCCTCAACATCGGCCAGGGCAGCGACGATCCCCTGACCATCATCATGCAGCTGATGTCGATGATGACTCAGTTGCAAAACTTGGGAAGCGAATCCGCCTACCTCATCTCCCCGGTAATGGACCTCGGCGGCACGAGCGACCAGGCCACCCTCACCTTCTTCCGTAAGCAAACTTCCATGATGACTACCCAGATCCTCTACGTGATGTACCGCACCTCACCTTCCGCACAGTGGATGAACCTCCAGCAGTATACCAACACCACCGACTGGACGCAGGAAACGATAACACTGCCCTTCCCCTCTTCCACCTACCAGGTGGCCTTTATGGGACTTTTCAATGCGGAAAATATGGGCAATGATATTGACATCATGGATTTTATGGATCCTGATGCCATGACCAACTTCTCCAGCGACATCTTCATTGACGACATCACCATCACCTCCACCAGCAATACCGGTGTCAGCGAGCACAGCAACCTGCTCTCCATCTCTCCCAACCCCACCTCCGACATCGTGCGCTGCGACCTCAATGGTCTCAACAACGTGCGCCTGCAGGTGCTCGACATCTACGGCAAACTGCTGATGGAACAGACGGTCACCAACTCCGCTGCCGAAATCGACCTTTCCGACAAGGCCTCCGGCGTTTACTTCCTGCGTGTGGTGGATGGCCACAACGTGCTCACCACCCAGAAGGTGATTCGCCAATAAGCCATTCTGTCTCAACGCTTTTCTTATCGTAAAATAAGTCGACTCGGATTTTTTCGAGTTGAGGTGGCTGATTTTGTCGATTTGAATGGTGAATTTATCGTAATTTTGCAGCAGTATTTAAACTAATGTGGTATGAGAAAATATTCATTGGGATTCGCCGGTCTTTTCATGACGTTGGGACTTTTGTTATCTTCCTGTAACAGAGACAATAATCCGCAAAACACACAGAATCTAACCGCAAACAAAGAAGCAGAGACAGCAATCACTACAGAGTTTGCGACCTTCAAGGCAAAAGAAGCAAACGATTTTTGCAGTGTGGAGCTCACCATAGACTACCCCACAAAGGGAGAGCTGGTGTTTTTGGATTCCGTGAGGAGTTGGATCAACAACTACTTAAGCAGAGACGCTTTTAGCTGGGAAGATGGCAAATTAAAGAAGTATAGAGGCGATTTGTCTGACGGGGAAAAGCTCGTGAAGCATTATGCAAAGTCGCAGCTGAAAACTGATTTCGACGAAGACGAAAAGGAATTTCTCAGGGAGATGGGAACGGGCTATGAATGCTCTCACACCGCCAATGCGACATTTAAAGGGGAGCAGATTACGAGCATGCTTCTTACCACCTATTTGTATTCGGGAGGTGCCCATGGCGGCATTATCAGTGAGACAGCTACTTTTAATAACAACAGCGGCAAGCGAATCGGCTGGGAAATTTTCAAGGACAAAAGGAAGGTAAAGGCTCATATCGTGAAGGGGCTGATGAAATACTTTGAGGTGAACGACAAGCAGTCGTTGGAAGAGTGTTTGTTACTCACACTGGAAGAGTTGCCTTTGCCGGCCACGATGCCTTACTTTAGTGAGCAGGGGGTGGTGTTGCTGTACGACCAATACGAGATAGCGCCCTACGCTGCGGGCACGCCGATGGATGTCATCACCTGGAAAGAGTGTGAGGACTATCTGGCGCCCGAGTTTTGGGAGATGATCAAGAACGATGTGGAGCAAACGTCCACGAAAAAGGCATCCACGAAGAAGCGCAAGAGGGATGTTCTTAACAATCCACGAATGATGCAATAAAGTTCGGAATTTCCCTATACATATAATATATGTACTAGTCGGGGATTTTATTCTGTTATTTTATTAATTATTTCAGCAGAAATGTAATTTTTTTCTGCGAATACAGAATTTGTGTTATTTTTTTCGTATTTTTGCCGCGTCAATTCCTCAGGGTTTGTTTAACGGACTTCGCAAGGTCTGAGGAGCTGGCAAAAGGAAAAAAGAGTATGAATAGAAGTCCGGTGACAGAAATAGAACGATGAGCGACCTCCTCCCGTATGACGATGATACTTTCAAATTGTTTTACAACATTGCGGTTACTTTAAATCGAAAAATCAACAGCCTAAAAATCTCTGATTTCAAAACCATTGATAATTTACCCAAATGTCAAGATGATTCATGGGTTAACACTGAATATCGCAAGGCAAAGGGTTGTCTCACAATTGACGCAAAATGTTTAGTTGAAACACCCCCTAAATACTTCGGCAAAGTAAATTTTGTATTTGTTTATAGCAACTGTGGTGATACTGTTACAGCACCCTGCGCGTTTTTTGACGACCCTAATTCCCAATTAGATGATTCAAAGGAAAAGCTCAGCTTCAATACGTATTTTTATCTGACTAATTGCGATGGTACATTTCTGTTCATTACTGAAAACGGCGACCATCCCATAGCAACAATCGTTCACGAACTCACACATTCTTATGACTGTTTTATAGCCCGTAAAGATGGCACGGATGACAGCGCCACACATAACAAGACAGAAGATGCAAAAAATTACATATACCATAAATACAAAATAAGCAGAACAGCTCCCCTAAGTGATTCAGAAGTTGATGAATTGATATCTAACTATTTAGAAGCATTATATTTTTCAATGAAGACTGAAAAAAACGCACACATCGCGCAATATAAGGCTGTATGTGAATTACGGGCAAAAGGATGTGTGAGCAATGGTTGTTTAACCAATTTATCTTCGAGAATAGAACAAATATTAGAGAGATTAGAAGAATCAGAGGAATTGATAAAAACCAACCTAAAATCCATCAAGGAACATTTCGATAAAATGGAATTAGGCTCAATATTCAGTGATTCTTATACAAAGGCAACAGATGAAGAAATAGTGAATGACATCACCACGATTCTAAGAAAAGATTTACAAGAAATTACAAGTGCATTCGAATCAATAAGGATCGACTATAAAATTCAGGGTGTTCCTTCGCAGGTGGCTAATTACCTTAATATGTAGGAGTTGTAATTCTTCAGAATTCTCAAACCTTACTTTTGAGAAACTCCCCACCCTATTCAACCGCCTCAAGCTTATAACGAAATAATCAAAACAATCGGTGGTTCGTGCAAAATACTATTCACTAACCTCTAAAAAAGAATAATTAATACACAAATGAAATGAAATTTAAAACAATCATCACATTGTTAGTAGCATTGTCTCTTTCAATGACTATCACAAAAGTTTTCGCCGCAAACGATCAACACGACTCACTAGGCAAAGAATCTGTAATAGAAAACGATTCCCCTAACGTGCAAAAAGCCGCTGTTCCTCAGAGCAACCTAACCGACCAAGACAATACTCAGCAACAAAAAATTGACAAAGAGAAAATTTGTCGTGACAACATATCGTTTTGGGTTACAATTCTCACCCCATTTGTTAGTATAATTATGCTAATCGTTGCCATAGTGCAACTGAGCAAACAACGATCTGATTCAAAAATGAATAGCAAATCCACAAATAAATTACTGGGGGAGTTGAAAACACTCATCGATAGTCAGGAAAAAAACGCTATCAAGGCCCAAGAAGACAGATTGAGGGTTCTTGGCGGATTGAAACAAGGAGTAGGGAAGATCAATTCGCAGATTTTCAATAATGTTTTGACAGATATCGCGATCAAAAAACAAGAAATCCATGCCAGTTGTAGTGAAATTTGCTTCTATTTTAGACGCAACCCCAATATCCTAAAAGAGGGCTTTGCCACTCAACAAGACGACAGAGTACTTACTCTTATCAACCACATCGAAAATAGCATCTCTACTCTGGAGGAAATGTTCATATGCTATGGATTTTACAATGATAATAGCAAATCCTCTTTCAATGGTCTTACAACAGTTATTGAAAGATTGAAAAATGAGACAGGTATTGCTCCAACAAGAGAACGAAGAGAGGCTTATCTAACTGAAATTACCACAGCGGAGAATAGAATGATGGAAACAGTCAATTCTACAATTGAACAAAAAAGGAACTTAATTAAAAAAACCGATGAATAGCATTCTTGATTATTTCAAATATACCCCCTATGACAATAAGATTTCTCAGTGTGTTGTTCCGTCTAACATGACAGCTGAGGATTTTTTTTGGAATAAATTATATGTGAACTTTCCGACAGAAAATAGAGAACGCATTATCAACGACCTTACAGAAGCTGTGTTTTCTCCCAACATTCACAAAATTCTTTTCATGGGCTCAAGTGGAGCTGGGAAAACCACGTTTCTTCATCAAGTCGATTTTGACCGAAAAATAAAAAATGGGGGAAAATGTGTTGCTGACTTTTTCAACCTTATTAACAAGCCATCCTCAACTATAAATAATGATATTTTAACCAATAACGTGGATGATAAGATTGCAGATGTACTAGACCGCAATACCATCAATAAGATACAATCACTCATTGACGAGTATGTCGAACAAAAAGCAGGAGGGAAATACCAATGGGATACGATTTTTATGCATAGTTCAACTTATGATTATCATAAAGAGTTTGACAACTTTATCGGTTCAACAGCAGATGCATACTCAAGGCAATCTGTAATTCAGTTTTGTAATGAAATAAACAATGTAACTGAAAAAATAGCACTGTATCTTATCGCGTTTGTTCTTAAAGAAGCTTTACCTGAGCAGAAAAAATGCGTATTCATATTTGATAATCTTGACGAAATAAGCCAAGAGAGTCTGCTTAGTTTTTTAAACAATGATATCAATACTGCATTTTCAAAAGCACAAGATTTCTTTGACAAATATTGCCCTAAGTACAATTTCTTGAATAATTGTACCATAATAACATCCGTCCGCAACACCTTCACTGCTTATAACAATGCTGGACAATTAATTGATCGACAGAATGCCACTTCAAAAACAATTGTTTTTAAACATGTTTCTCGAGCCAGTATCTCTGAAATGATTGAAAATAGGACAACACAATACTTAAGTCAATCTGAAATAACTGACAAAGAACGATCACGTGTTAATAACATTTTAGAAATCATAAAAAATGACAATCGCTTTTTCAGTGATTTAGGTCAACTTTGCAATTATGATTGTCGAAAAGTCTTAAATGCAATTGGAGAAGTTTTTCAATACCAAAGTGATTTTCAATCAAATAAAACATTAAAAGATCCTAGAATTAAAGCTGGGGCTAGAGGTTTTATTTTGTTTAGAATCTTTCATAGCAGAATTAATGATGCGTCCTCCCGTTTCCGGGCATATGCCGAAGCTGATATCAATCAAAATGGATGCAATATATTCCGCATGTTGTTTACTCTCCTATCCAACATGTCAGGTGCGCCATCTGACACAAATAATTCAGAGACTGTGGACTATCAAAAGAATCGAGTTTCATTGCTCGAATTCACACAGCGGATTCAGGATTGGCATAAAAAAGCTGCTGTAAAATCTATTTATAATACTCTATTCGTTTCTGGTAATATTAGTCACGCTATTCCTGCAACGCTTTCAGGCGAGGCTGTTAACAAGTATATTTCCGACCGACAATATAATGCAAGTCTCTCTTCCTTATGTGAACACATCTCTGATTTGTACAAAAATGATAAAAACATGCTAAACGATATTTATGTTACCGTAAATCCATTATGTATCGCTTACGCAGAGAGAGTGTTTATCCATTTCGAATACTTTAATGTTATGTCACTCATGGATTTGCGAATGGATTCCAAACTGAAAGAACCCGAACAATCATTATTCCAGATGAATAAAAAAGACGAGATTGAGAATTGCGTTAATCGAGTTTTTCATAAAACCTCTGAAATAATAAAAAAAGCAGACACATACTTTTGTAGTCTTTGTTCCGAAGAGAAAAATTGTGCCAAAGGAGAAAACAATTGGCGCGAAGATTGCATGAAAGCCATTAATAAATTTGCCGACGATGCTTTTTTAATTAAAAGGACACTTTATGTTTCACGTTTAATCACATCCCACATAAGATATTTGGATGTTTTTCGTCAGTTCTATGCTTTGCGATCTTTAAACGACGGTGAGAATTTTGATATAAATATGAACGTGAAAATTATAGAATACATTGAAAGGTATGTTACGCTTTATGAAAGCAAAGCTGTCCGAGACAATACCATTAAGGAAGTTATGGCACGTATAAAAGACAACATACCTATAGCGAAAAAGGCCTCTGAGTTTGTTCCAATTGCTACAGAGGATGATTCTATTTGATTTTTAATGCCTAAATCCTACACCATCCCCCTCACGATATGCTCCAAATACTGCCGGTCGGTTTCGTCGAAGGTGCCGTAGTCGGTGCTGTCGATGTCGAGAACGGCGATGACGGTGCCGCCGCTCACTACGGGCACCACAATCTCGCTGTTGGAGGCCGACGAGCAGGCGATGTGCCCCGGAAACTCGTGCACGTTCGGCACAATGACCGTCTCGCCACGCTGCCACGCGGTGCCGCAAACACCCCGTCCGTATGCGATGCGGATGCAGGCGATCGGCCCCTGAAACGGTCCGAGCACCAGCTCATCCCCCACCACCCGGTAGAAGCCCGTCCACCAGAAACCGAACTCCTCGTGCAGCAACGCTGCCACGTTGGCCATCTTGGCAATCAGGTCGGACTCGCCGTCCACCAAACCCTCTATCTGCGGCAAAAGCGCTTGGTACTTCTCGGTCTTGGTCATCACAGGCATGGACTGCTGCGGTTCGGAATGGCGTGGATCGGTGTGATTTTTAGCGTTCATGGTTTGCTTTTGTGAGTGGCAAAAGTACAAAAATTTGTTGTACTTTTGCACCATAAAATAACAACATTATGTCAATCGTAAAATCTATTAAAGCAATCGTAATATTGATGGTCTCCGTGCTGATGACCTCCTGCATTGCCTACCGTCCGCAGGTGGCCGAGATGCCGCTCATTCATGAGAAAGGCGAGCTTCAGATGAACGGAAGTGTCGGTCTTTCAGCACCTTTCGGCGATGCGTATGTGGGCACGACGGCCTCCTACGGCGCCACCAACTGGCTGGCCGTGCAGGGACATGTGAACTGGAACGGCTACAAGGGCGCTTACGGACAAGCGGCCGTGGGGGCTTTCAAGGCATGGAACCATGCGGTTCTGGAAGGCTATATCGGCTACGGCTTAGGCGGCAACCAGTGGGAGAATGAGAATAACGGCCGCCAGTTCAACGCCTTCTACCATCTGCCCTACGCACAGATAGAATTCGGCTGGGCGGGCATCGCCAAAGGCCATATCGACGTCGGACTGGGTGTGAAGAGCGGCTGCGTCATCCCAAACCTCATCGACCGCCTTCCCGCCACCGAGAGCCAGCCGGAGCGGATCACCCGCTACACCTCCCCGATGGCGCTGCTCGAACCCCAGTTTTTCTTCCGCGCCGGCGGCCAGCACCTGAAATGGACTTTCAACCTCGGCTACAGCCAGCTGTGGGGCTCCGGACCGGATCACGAACCCTTCGCCGGCATCAACGCCATCTATATGCCCTTCACCATCAATATGGGCATCACATACGACTTTAACGTGTTCATTAAACGATAGTACAAATTCGTCGAACTTTTGTTTTATCAAAATAAATCTTGAATCATGAAAAAAATATTTATCCTTTGTTTTTGTATCGTTAGTTTCACCAGCTGGGCGCAAACTCCCCTGCTGAAAACCGCAGAATTTCCGGATGCCTCCGTGCCAGCACTCCGCACTGAGGGGTTGCTCACCTCGCATTGGACCCAGGATTTTCCCTACAACCAGCTCTGTCCGAGAGACCCTCAGAATGACTATTCCTATAGTTATGCCGGATGTCCGGCTATCGCTATGGGACAGATTATCAATTATTTGCGCACCACACAAAACACCCGTTTCGACGATAACGACGACTACGCACACAGTTATGCAGGTCGCAGCTATATCATTGATGAGGACTGGGAGACGCTGCAATTCCCGTCGTTCCCGCTGCTGAATGAGATGTTGGACTCTGTGGATGCTGTCTTCCAGCGTGGCGAGGAGCTGCCCGACATATTGTCTGCCGCCGTGGTTTTTGCTTGTGGCACGGCCTGCAGGCAGGTCTATACTTCGCAGGGCTCTGGCACATTTGCTGTGAATCAGGCGTATGAAGCCTACCGCCGCTTCGGCTTTACGGACTGTCAGCTGTTTACGGAGGCCGACTCAACGATGTATGCGACCTTGATTTCCAATTTGGAAGCCGGTTATCCCGCCCATCTGGCCGTAGAAAATCCTCAGGGAACGGTCGGCCACAACGTCGTGGTGGACGCCTATCGTGAAATTGATGGCAAGTTCCACATGAACTTTGGCTATGGCGGCTCTCAGGATGGCTGGTACAGCATCCCCGATCCGAATTTCTATTATGGGATGACCAAGTTGGAAGGTATCGTGTTGAATATCATCCCCACGCAGACTTCGGTTCAACAAATTTCTGCCGATCAGCCCTTGCATGTCTATCCCAACCCCGCCACCGACCTGCTCTATTTGGAGAACATTCCCGCAAAATCCGCAGAATTCTCCATCTTTAATACTTTGGGCCAAACGGTGATGACGGGTACTACCAGCGGCACCATTTCTGTTGCTGGATTGGAAAGTGGTCTCTATTTTGTACAACTCACGGGGGACCATTTCCAACAAACAGCGAAGTTTGTGGTGAGATAATCAAGAAAATTTTGTACTTTTGCAGGCCATCTGTCTGCACTTTGTCCATGGGACTTCGCAAAGTTGGGGAAGTGGCAATCAAAAAAGTCAAATTAGAGGTTCCCAAGCAATTAGCGATTCTATGAAAGCAGTATTCATCTCATTTTACAAGGCTTTTTACGCAGAAATGATAGATGCGCTTGACCAATTGGACATCCGCGGATTTACTTTTTGGGAAGAGGTGCAGGGGCGCGGCAGCGAGACGGGTGAGCCGCACTATGGCACGCATGCCTGGCCGACGCTCAACTCCGCCATCCTCACCTTCATTCCTGAAGAGAAGGTGGCTCCGCTGATGGACGAGATCCATCGTCTGGATGCCAGCGCACCGCAGCAGGGCATCCGCGCCTTTGTGATGCCCGTGGAGCAAATGTCATAACCGATGTCTGAATTCGTGAAACGAAAAGTCATCATTGTGGATCGCACTGCGCCCTCGCTGCAGGAGGGACTGCGTGCGCATGGGTACGACTGCGAGACGCGCACGGACCTAACCTACGAAGACTTCTGCAAGATGGATGACGACCTTGACGGGCTGGTCATCCGCAGTCGTTTTCGGGTGGATGCACCGCTGATTGACACCAAGCGGCACCTCCGCTTCATCGTGCGGCTCGGTTCCGGTGTGGAGAACATCGACACGGAATACGCTGAGCGGCACGGCATTACCTGCATGAGCACGCCGGAAGGCAACGCGCAGTCGGTGGCGGAACATGCCCTCGGAATGCTGATGGCGGCTCTGCGCCACATCGCCCGTGCCGACCATGAGGTGCGCGACGGAGCCTGGCGGCGCGAAGCCAACAAAGGTCGCGAACTGGCCTCCCAACGAATTGGCATCATCGGATATGGCCATACCGGTCCGGCCTTCGCCCGCATCCTGAAGAACTTCGGCTGCGAACTTTTCGTTTACGACAAGTTCAGAACCGACATCACCGACACCTTCGTTCAAGTGTCTTCTATAGAAGAGATACAAGAAAAATGCAATGTCATTTCACTACACATCAACTATTTGCCCGAAAATCATCATTTAGTAAATGAAGATTTTCTCACCAAAGTTCAAGACGGTGTCATCCTCCTCAACACCTGCCGGGGCAGTGTGGTGGACACAGCGGCGGTGGCACGGGCGGTGGAGAGCGGACGAGTGGGTTGCGCGGCATTGGATGTGCTGGAATACGAGTCGGTACGGCTGAAAATTCCTCCCAAAGAGGAGTGGGACCAACCCCTGACAGCGCTTTCACAGCTTGACAATGTGATTCTTACGCCCCACATCGCCGGACAGACCTTTGAGGCTGAGCAGCGGCATGCCGACATCGCCTTACAGAAAATCCTAAACCTGAAGGCATGAAACAATTCCGGCGAGTTCTCACCTATCTCCGTGATTTTAAGATCAATATCGTACTGATATTTGTCTTCAACCTCTGCTATGCGGTCTTTTCTGTTTTCTCGCTGTCGATGGTGGCACCCTTTCTGTCGGTGCTCTTCGGCAATGGCACGTTGGTAACCGAGCGGCCAGAACTTTCGCTGAATGCCAACGACATACTGAACACCTTCTACTATTACATGGGGATTATCATCCATGACTATGGACAATTTTATGCGCTGGTATTCATTGCTATCACAATGATTGTCAGTACTTTATTTTCCAATCTTTTTCGTTATCTCGGTCTATATGCCAACGCACCGATTCGTGCGGGCATCTCGAAAGGATTGCGGCGGGATGTCTACCACCGGCTGCTCATCCTTCCTCTCTCATTTTACAATCGGCAGAAAAAAGGCGACATCCTCAACCGTATCGGCTCCGACGTGCAGGAGGTAGAATGGTCGGTAGTGTGCAGTCTGCAGATGTTTTTCAGGGATCCAATACTGGTAATCGCATTTCTAATTACATTATTTTCAATTAGTTATAAATTAACCCTCCTTACCCTGATCATTCTTCCCCCGGCGGGAATTTTGATTGCGAAGATTGGGAAAAGCATCAAGAAAAATTCCACGGAGGCGCAGCAGATTTTGGGCAGGATGACCTCCGCTTTCGACGAGGCCATCAGCGGGTTGCGCATCATACAGGGGCATACGGCTACCGACTATGCCGACCGCCGTTTCCGCAAGATGAACGACCGCTTTTTTGTGCTGAACCGCCGCATCTTCCGCAAGACGGAAATCGGAGCGCCGCTGGTGGAGTTCCTGTGCATCCTCGCATTGGTCATCGTGCTGCTGTTGGGCGGCAATTTCGTGGTGTCGGATGCTGCGATGACGGGCGAAAAACTGATTTTATTCATTGTCATCTTTGCCCGCATCATCCCGCCGGCGCAATCCATTGTGTCATCGTACTATACCATTCAAAAGGGCATGGCTTCGGCAGACCGCATTTTCCGTGTTATTGATGAAGATGAGGTGATTGAAGAGGCGAAAGAGCCGGTGGGCAAGAAGACCTTTGACGACAAAATCGAGTACAGCCACGTGCATTTCTCTTATCGGGAGGATGGCAACGAGGAGGTACTGAGTGATATCAGTTTTACCTTAGAAAAGGGGAAAACTGTGGCCTTGGTAGGCGCGTCGGGCAGTGGGAAATCAACCATTGTAGATTTGTTGCCCAGATTTTATGATGTGAAAGAGGGGCAAATTCTCATTGACGGAATTGATATAAGAAAACTGAAAATCAGCGATTTACGAAGTATTTTCGGAATTGTCAACCAAGATATCACCTTGTTTAACGACACGGTGTATCATAACATCGCCTTCGGCAAGGAGGGGGTGACACGCGAGATGGTGGAGGAGGCGGCGAAGACCGCGTTGGCGCACGACTTCATCATGGAGATGACCGAGGGTTACGACACGGTGATTGGCGACCGCGGCATGATGCTGTCGGGCGGGCAGCGGCAGCGGTTAAGTATTGCTCGCGCTGTGCTGCAGAACCCGCAGGTGCTGATTTTGGACGAGGCCACCTCGGCCCTCGACACCGAATCGGAATATATTGTGCAACAGTCGTTACAGCGCCTGATGGAAGGGAGGACCACGATAGTGGTGGCGCACCGGTTGTCCACCATCCGGCGGGCGGATGAGATATTGTTTGTGCAGGGCGGCCGCATCATTGAGAGGGGCAACCATGACGAGTTGATTGCCCTCGGCGGAGAATATGCCAAATTCTGCGCATTGCAGGAAGGATGAGGTCTGCCAATTCCGAACATTTTTGTATCTTTGCAGCCTCAAATTTGTAATATGGATAAAGTATTAAGCGGAATCAGGCCCACCGGTTTCCTTCACCTCGGAAACTACTTCGGTGCCTTACGGAATTTCATCAAAATGCAGGAGGAAAACGACTGCTATTTCTTCATTGCCGACTACCACTCCCTCACCACGCATCCCAAGCCGGCCGATCTGCGCACGAACGTGAAAAACGTGCTGATTGACTACTTGGCAGCGGGTCTCGACCCCGAAAAGGCCACCCTTTATATCCAGAGCGACCTGCCGGAGGTTTGCGAGCTGAGTTTGCTGCTCTCGATGAATGTGTATGTAGGTGAACTTCAGCGCGTAAGCTCCTTCAAAGAGAAGGTGCGCCGACAGCCCAACAACGTCAACGCAGGCCTTCTCTCCTACCCCATTCTGATGGCTGCCGACATCCTTGTACACCGCGCCGACAAGGTGCCCGTGGGCAAGGATCAGGAGCAGCATTTGGAGATGACCCGCGACTTCGCCCAGCGGTTCAACAACTTCTACGGAGTGGAGTATTTCAAACTGCCCGTCGCCTACAACTTCGGACAGGCATTGGTGAAGATTCCCGGATTGGACGGCAGCACCAAGATGTCGAAATCCGACAACGAAAATTCCTGCATCTACCTTTCCGACGCGCCTGAGGTCATCAAGAAGAAGGTGATGAAGGCGGTGACCGACAGCGGTCCGACCGAGCCGGGGCAGCCGAAGCCGCAGGCCATCGAGAACCTGTTCCAGCTGATGCGCGCCGTGTCGGCGGAAGACACCGTGAAGTTTTTCGAAGAGGAATACAACAAGTGCAGCATCCGCTACGGCGATATGAAGAAGCAGCTGGCCGCCGACATCACGGCTTTCAACGCTCCCATCTACGAGCGCATTTTAGAGTTGCGGGGCAACGACGAATATCTGCGCAAAGTCATCGAGCGGGGTGCGGAGAAGGCTCATGCCAGTGCAGCCCCCACCGTGCGCGACGTGCGTGAAATCATCGGTATCAAAAAACTATAACCGTCTGCCATGAACGCTATCGACACTATGCTTCAGCACCGCAGCATCCGCGAGTTCGCCGACCAGCCCGTCGCGAAGGAGACGCTCGACCAGATCCTGGCCGCCGCGTGCAACGGCTCCACCATGGGCGGAATGCAACTTTTCAGCATCATCGTGACGCAGGACAAGGAGATGATGCGCAAGATGGCACCGGCACATTTCAACCAGCCCATCGCCACCAACGCGCCGCTCATCCTCACCTTCTGCGCCGACTTCCACCGCTTCGACCGCTACTGCGAGTGCCGCAATACCCCCACCGATGCCTACCACAACCTGCAGGCCTACCAGTGGGCCGTCACCGACGCGCTCATCGCCGCCCAGAATGCCTGTGTGGCCGCCGAATCGCTCGGACTGGGCATCTGTTGGTTAGGCACCATCACCTATAACACACCGCAATTTATTGACATTCTTCAACTTCCGAAACATGTCATACCGGTAGCATGCATCCCGATGGGTTACCCCGCACATCCCGACACTCCCCTCACCCCCAAGATTTCCAACTCCACCCTCATCCACCACGAAACCTACCGCGAATATTCCGAAGAAGAAATCAATACGGCATACGCCACCATGGAACAGGCACCCAACAATGTCAACATGGTGAAAGAGAATCACTTCCACAATTTGGCCGAAGACTGGGTGTTGCGCCGTTACAAAAAGGAAGACAACGAGTATTTTTCTGATCTTCTTCAAAAAACAATCACTGAACAGGGTTTCTGATGGGAAGAATCGTTGCCATTGACTACGGACAGAAGCGGGTTGGATTTGCCGCGAGCGATGAATTGCGCATCTGCGCCCATCCCTTGGAGACTGTACACGTGAGCCAGGCTTTCGATTATCTCAAGCATTATATTGAAACAGAGAAAGTTGACGTGATTGTGATTGGCGAACCCAAAACGCTCAAAAATACCCCGTCTGATTCCACCCGTTATATCGAGCCGTTTGTCAACCGTGTGAAAAAGAGTTTCCCCGACATCGAAATCGCCCGCATGGACGAGCGTTTCACCTCGCGGATGGCTTTTCAGACCATGATCGACTCAGGGTTGAAGAAAAAAGAGAGGCAGAACAAAGCCTTGGTGGACACCATCAGCGCCACCATCATTCTGCAAACTTATATGCAACAACTTGAAATAGAAAATATTAGAAATAACATACAACCATGATTTTACCAATTTATTTATATGGTCAGCCGGTTTTGAGAAAACAGGCCGCCAATGTTGAAATGGGAAAAGAGGAGCTCAAGCAGCTGGTTTCCGACATGTTTGAGACGATGTACAACGCCAACGGAGTCGGATTGGCCGGTCCGCAGGTGGGCAAGTCTTTGCGCATATTTGTCATTGATTCAGCACCTTTCAAAGAGAGCTATCCCAACGAAGAGATTCGCAAACTGGCCTTCATCAATCCGGTCATCACCAAGCGTTTTGGCGAGGAACAGCCCTTCAACGAAGGCTGTTTGAGTCTGCCCGACATTCACGAAGATGTGTATCGTCCCACTTCCATCGAAATTACCTATCTTACAGAAGATTTGGAAGAAAAGACCGAGACTATTTCAGGCTGCGTGGCCCGCATCATCCAGCATGAGTATGATCATATTGAAGGTCAGGTATTTACCGACCATCTTTCTTCCCTCAAAAAAATGATCTTGAAGCGCAAACTCACCGACATTGCCGGGGGTAAAGTTCGTCCCAACTACAAAACCGCCCGCAAATAACCTTTCATCTACCATGAAAAAGTCGCTCATTCTCCTCTTCGGGTTGATGGTGCTGCTATCGGGTTGTCAAAACGCGCAAGAAGCTGACAATCAACCTGATAAAAAGATGGAAGCTCCGCACAAAGATTCGAAGGCCATCATTGCCCTCTACAAAGAGGTGGACTCCTTGACGCAACACGGGAGTATGGATCGGAAAAAGATGCAACAATTTGTCAATGAAGCTGTTGACTACGCCCAACTTCATCCTAAAGACACGCTTTCCCCTCACTTTCTGCTTTACGCTGGTGTCAACCAGATGCAGGTTGCCTTTTCAAATGCCAATGAGAAACAGAGAAGGGAGCAGGCCCTTGAGGCGGTCAACATTTTGGAAAAATTGCGGCAGAACTATCCCGATTACCACAACATGATTTATGCCTATTATTACAAAGGGCAGATTTACGAAAATTTAGGGATGCGCCAAGAAGCCGCCAGCACCTATCGTGCTTTGGTTGAGCGTTTTCCCGATACTGAATTGAGCAAAAACATTGCCGCATACCTACAGGCCGACGGCTATGAAAAGTCGGCGGAGGAGATCATGCAGGGATTTCACTAAAATATTAGTTCACAAAATTGAGAATCGTGAAAACGATGGCGATGAGAAACGTCATCAGAAGGATACCGCGTCCGGTGTAATCGTACTTCAGTTTGAGCAGGTAATAGCGCATCACAAAGACGCTGGGCACCATGCTGAGCAGCACGATTTTACAGATGGTATTGATGTCGAAAACATCGATGGCTTCGGTACGTGGAGCCAGATGAAGGGCAAATGCGAAGAGGCCGAGGAAGATGGCGAAGGTGATGGCGGGCACCACCAGACCGAGGAAGATGCCCATTCCCCAAGAGTCACGACGCAATTTTTCGATTAACTTTTTCATATTTCTTCCAAAAATTTAAGTTGTGGGATGATGGCATGATGGGTAAAGTCGTTCTGCACGGGCTGCACCGACACGTAGTTGTGCTGCAGGGCCCATTCGCAGGTATCTTCCCCATCATCCGTAATTTCCAATCTGCCCGTAAGCCAATAGTACTTACCGCCGTACGGGTCGGTGCGCTCCACCATTTCCTCCCGCCAGTAGCCTTTGGCCTGACGGGTAACCTTGACCCCTTTGATGGCCTCGAGCGGCACATTGGGGATGTTGACGTTGAGCGACGCCTCATCGGTGAAGGGATGCCGCAGCATCTCTTGCAGGATGAGCCGCACATAGTGGCGGGCGGCGGTGAAGTCAGCATCCGGATGGTAGTCGAGCAGCGAGAAACCGATGGCGGGCACGTGCGAGAGGGTGGCTTCCACGGCAGCTCCCATCGTGCCGGAATAGATCAGGCTGACGGAGGAGTTGGAGCCGTGGTTGATACCCGACAGCACGAGGTCGGCGGGACGGTCCTTGAGCACCACACGGAGACCGAGTTTCACGCAGTCGCAAGGGGTGCCGTTGGTGCGGAAGTAGCGGGTGCCGTCATCATCGGTATGATAGTGATGCAACCGCAGCGGGGTGTTCATCGTGATAGCGTGGCTGGTGGCCGAGCGGGGACCGTCGGGGGCCACCACTACCACCTCGCCAAACTCCTTGGCCACCTCCACCAGTGTGCGGAGGCCCTTGGAGGCATAGCCGTCGTCATTGGTAATGAGAATCAATGCCATCAGTCGTCACCTTTTTGTGTTTTCGGCTGCGAGTCCCACAACACGATTTCTTCCATGTCCTGGTTGAAAAACTTGTACTGCAACAGATGGCAGTCGGGGTTCTGGCGGAGCCGAATCCATTTTTTATATCTGAAAAACCACTTTACCTGCTTGCTAATCAAGCCTTTGGTAAAATAAGCATATAAAATCGGATGTAATTCGATGGTAATTTTACCTTCTCGCTGTTCTTGGAAGAGGAAATTGATGATATTCTCAAGATTCTCTTCGATGAGGATGGCCGGTTTGATTTTGCCGGTACCCTGACATACGGGGCAGCGCTCGAGGATGTCGATATTGGTGACGGGGCGGATGCGCTGACGGGTAATCTGCATCAGTCCGAACTTGCTGAGGGGTAGCACGGTATGGCGTGCGCGGTCGCCAGTCATCAGTTCAGACATGTGTTTGTACAGCTGGGTGCGGTTGACGGCGGTGGACATATCGATAAAGTCCACCACGATAATGCCGCCGATATCGCGGAGGCGCATCTGTCGGGCGATCTCGTCGGCGGCGGCGAGGTTCACTTGCAGGGCGTTTTCCTCCTGCGAGTTGGAGGATTTCACGCGGTTGCCGCTGTTCACATCAATCACGCACAGTGCCTCGGTCTGTTCGATGACCAGATAGATCCCATTTTTGATGGTGACCACCTTTCCGAAGGAGGATTTTATCTGTTTGGCGACGTTAAAATGCTCAAAGATAGGAGTTTTATCTTTGTATAGTTTGACGATATCGGGCACATCCTTGCCATCGGAGAAGGAGTGCATGAAATTCTTCACCTCCTCGAAAAGCTCCTTATTGTCGACATAGATGGCGTGGAAGGAGTCGTTGACGACGTCGCGGATGAGTGAGGAGGTGCGGTCGAGTTCGGAGGCCACTTTGACGGGCGGTTCTGCGCCGACCAGTTTGTCGATCATGACCTGCCATTTCTTGACCAGCTGGTTGATGTCTTTCTCAAGGTCTTCGGCGGTTTTGCCTTCTGCGACGGTGCGCACGATGACGCCGAAGTTGCGGGGTTTGAAGCCTGCGACAATCTGACGGAGGCGTTTACGCTCGGCAGAGCCTTTGATTTTTTGGGATACGAACACCTTATCGCCGTAGGGCACCAGCACGGTATAGCGGCCGGCGAAGGAGATTTCGGTGGTGATGCGGGGGCCTTTGGTGGAGATGCACTCTTTGGCGATCTGTACCAGGATGGACTGTCCGCTGGAGAGCACGTCACTGATTTTGCCGTTCTTTTCGAGGGCAGGCTGGCGGGTGACCGCGCCGAGGGAGCGTTTGCCGCCGGCGATGACGCCTTTCACAAATTCGTTGAGGGTAAGGGTGTTGGGGCCGATGTCGAGATAATGGAGGAAAGCGTCCTTGTCGCAGCCAATATTGACGAATGCTGCGTTGAGCCCCGGCATGATTTTGCGAACCTTTCCGACGTAGATATTACCTACACTGAACTGTTCGGTGGATTTTTCCTGGTGAAGTTCGACAAGCCGCTTGTTTTCAAGCAGCGCGATCTGTACCTCCGCAGGATGTTTGGTGATGATTAATTCTTTCGTTAGATCAGCCATAAATTAGATTTAGGAGAATAAATAGAAAAAACTAAATTGCAGTCTATTGGACTGCAATTTAGTTTTAATAAGGTAACACAAGAAGCATTATTTCTTCTTGTGTCTGTTCTTTCTGAGGCGTTTTTTACGCTTGTGGGTAGACATCTTGTGTCTTTTTCTTTTTTTACCGCTAGGCATAGTAGTGAATATTTTAAGGTTATGAAAAATTATTTCTTAACAGAGTTAGAGAAAGTCTTGCAGGGTTTGAAAGCGGGAATTTTGTGAGCGGGGATCGTGATGGTAGTACCTTTCGAAATGTTACGGGCGGTCTTCTCAGCACGTTCCTTGATGATGAAGCTACCGAAGCCTCTCAGATAAACGGGCTCACCGTTAGAAAGAGACATCTTAACGGTATCCATGAATTTCTCTACTACAGCCTGAACAGTGCTCTTGTCAAGGTTGGTCTTGTTGGCGATTTCGTTTACGATTTCTGCTTTAGTCATAATTGAAATGTATTAAATTTGGTTATAAAATGTAATGGTTTATAGCTCTGATTTTTAAGCGTGCAAAAATACAACTTTTATTTTATTCTAAATCACAAAATTATATTTTTTTTTGAAAAAAATTTCAGATCTCCGCTCTTACCTTATCTGCAAGGCGGCTGGCACCTATTCTGAAATAGCGGTTGGTGAGCCATTTTTCGCCCAGCACCTGCTCCAAAATCTTGAGGAAAAGGAGGGCTGTTTCGGCATCGGCGATGCCGCCGGCAGGCTTGATGCCCACCATCTTGCCCGTGGCCTCATAGTGTGCCTTGATGGCATCGAGCATCACGAGGAAGGACTCCGGCGTGGCGTTGACCTTGATTTTTCCGGTAGAAGTCTTGATGAAATCCGCACCGGCCGCAATGGCAATCTGTGATGCCTTATATATATTGTCAGCGGTGCCGAGCTCGCCGGTCTCCAGAATCACCTTGAGGTGGGCGTGCCCGCAGGCGGCTTTGATGGCGGCAATCTCGTCATAAACGGTCTGGTAGTCGCCCTCGAGGAACTTGCCGCGCGAAATCACCATGTCGATCTCGTCGGCACCCTGCGCCACGGCATAGGCCACCTCCGCAATCTTGATCTCGATGGGCGACTGTCCGGCAGGGAAAGCGCCGGCCACGCACGCCACATTCAAATCGGTGTCTTTCAGGATGGCTTTCGCCTGTGCGGCGAACGGCGGATAGACGCACACGGCGGCAGTAGTGGGAATCTGGTGGGCATCGTCGCGGAACGACAGTGCCTTTTCGCACAACTGCTGCACACGGGCGGCATTGTCGCTGCCCTCCAACGTGGTGAGGTCGATGACATTCAGAAGAAAACGATAGGCCTTCGGCGCATCGAAATACTTCAGTTCAGCCGAACGATATTCGGCAATTCTCTGTTGAATTTGCTCATCCGTAAAAGGATAAGGCTTGGGGGTCGTGTATGACATAATTATTAATATTGATGAATGCAAAATTACAAAAAATCTCAAATCTGGCGAACCATTTTTTCGGGCACCACCCACGCGTCGAAATCTTCAGCAGACACCAGCTGCAGAGCGATGGCGGCTTCTTTGAGGGTGACATCGTGCTGGTGTGCGTACTGTGCGATCTTGGCGGCATTGGCGTAGCCGATATGCGGGTTAAGGGCGGTGACCAGCATGAGCGACTGGTCGAGATGCTCGCGAATACGCTTCGTGTTGGGCTGCACCCCGCGCACACAATGCTCCTCGAATGAGCGCACTGCGTCGGTGAGCAGGCACATCGACTCGGTGAGGTTGCGGGCGATGAGCGGCATGAAGACGTTGAGTTCGAGGTGACCCTGCAGACCACCGGTCGTCACTGCCACATCGTTGCCGATGACCTGGCAGCACACCATGGCGAGGGCCTCGCACTGGGTGGGATTGACCTTGCCGGGCATGATGGAGGAGCCCGGCTCGTTGGCGGGCAGCACCAGCTCGCCGATGCCGCTACGCGGACCGGAACCCAGCAGGCGGAAGTCGTTGGCGATCTTCATCAGCGAAACAGAAATGCGCTTCAAGGCGCCCGACATCTCCACGAGCGAGTCGTGCGACATCATGGCCTCGAAGGTGCTGGAGGCACGGGTGAAGTTCATGCCGCTGAACAGGTTGATATAAGCCACCGCCTTGTCGGCGTAGCCTTCCGGCGTGTTGAGGCCGGTACCCACGGCGGTACCGCCCACGGGCAGTTCCATCAGGTGGGGCAGCGCGGCGTCGAGCGCCTCCATGCCGTGCGCCACCTGTGAGGCGTAGCCCGAAAACTCCTGACCGAGGGTCAGCGGGGTGGCATCCATCAGGTGGGTGCGACCGATCTTGACGATGTCGGCGAACTCGTCGGCCTTGGCACAGAGCGTTTCGTAAAGCGTCTGCAGGGCCGGTTTCAGTCCGGCCGTAGCCCACAACGCCACCGCCATACGCATAGCAGTCGGGAAGACATCGTTGGTAGATTGTGACTTGTTGACATCATCGTTGGGGTGCACAAATCTCCCCTTCCCTTCTATCTTTCCATTTTTTATCATTTCCGACCTATTCGACACAAACTCGTTGACATTCATATTGGTTTGGGTGCCGGATCCCGTCTGCCACACCGGGAGGGGGAACTCGTCGTTCCACTTCCCTTCCAGAATCTCGTCGCAACATTGGGCGATGAGGTCGCGTTTCTCCTCGGGCAGCACACCGCAGTCGCAGTTGGCAAAAGCGGCGGCTTTTTTCACCACGGCCAGACTGTTGATGATTTCCATCGGCATGGTCTGGAAGCCGATGGCGAAGTTGAGGCGAGCCCGCTCGGTTTGTGCGCCCCAGAGATGTTCGACGGGCACTTGCACCTCGCCCAGCGAATCTTTTTCAATCCTAAAATCCATATCTTTTTTTCTCAACAATATTGAACGGCAAAAATACGGATTTTTCTTTTACGGACAATTGGGTTGAATTGTTGATGCGTTGATTTGTTGTTGAGGGTGGTGGTGAATGTAGAGACGTGGTGCACCGCGTCTCTACATGTCATTTTTTCACGAACCGTCCCGTGTCCACGCCGTTGTCGGTTACGGCACGCAGCAGGTAGATGCCATGGGGCAGGGATGAAACATCCACCTGTAGAGACGCGCCATGGCACGTCTCTACCGCCCCGCCGTCCGCCGTCATCATCACCCGCCCGGCGAGGTCGTACACCGTGAAGGTGCGGATGGGGCTGGCGGTTTCCACCGTGAGGGTGTGGGTGGCCGGGTTGGGATGGAGACGCAGGCCGTCATCCGTGGTGGCGATGGGGCATGCCCCATCGCCTCGCAGGGCGCGTTCCCCGATGCCGTCCAAATCCCACAGCGGGTCGTCCTCGTAGCAGATGTGGTGGAAGAAACAGAGAATCTCCTTCGCCATGCGGGCGGCACGGCCGTTGTCGTATTCCGCCACCTGCCGCATGGCGGCGATGTCGCTGTCGGTCATCTGGTACCAATTGCCGGCGACTGTCTCCCGCAGCTGCTGCAGAGCCATGTAGTTGGCGTATTCGCTGCGGGCGGCCTCGTCGGGGCTGAACTGCTGCGGCAGGGCCGACAGCAATGTGCGGGCAGCGGCCAGGTCGCCCGCTTGGCTGTACACCTCCGCCAGCTGATAGGCCGACACGGGGATGTCGCCCGCGGCGGGTGCGGCGGCTATGGTGCGGTACCATTCCTTCAGCAAGCCCATATCCGGCACACTGTCGTTCAGGATGTTGCGGATCTCAGCGCGAGCCAGGTTGCCCATCTGTGCCGACAGGTCGGACAGGCGGTCGATGATGCCGCCCTCATCGCCGGCCTGCAGGTCGTTGTCAGGATTGCCGCTGGTTTCATCCATCTGTAGGGACGCACCGCGTGCGTCCGTCATCCGTGCGTCCGCCAACAGGGCCGCATATTCCTCCGCCATCGCCTGGTATTGCGACAGGGCGGCTGTTCCCCGCGGGTACAGCGGGATGTCGCCGCACAGGGTGGAGGCGCAGCTGTTGGCGGCAGCGGTGTTCTTGAGGGTCACACCCGGAATCGGAGCGTTGTAAGGGGCATGGTAGCCGCTGTTGCTGTACCAGTAGGTGAACGGGTCGGCAGACGATAGCATGAAGCTGCTGTGAGCTGTATAGCGGAAATTGTTGTCCGCGCCCGCAGAGACGCTTCCCTGCAGACTCCTTATCCGTCCGTTGACCACGGCCACATCATAGTCGCAGTACTGAAAGTCATTGCACTGGAACTGCAGACCACCGGGCAGCTTATCAGTAAAATGCCGGCCATTGGTGTCTTGTGCCACACATCCTGTCATCAGGTTGCGGAACTCGTTCTTGCGGATGACGTTCTCGGTGATGCCGCTGTGAACCACCCTGATGCCGATGGCGAAGGGGAAATTGGTGCCGGCTTCCGAATGCAGGGTGTTGCTCTCAATGGTGTAGCCTGTGCTGTTCTTCATTTCCAGTCCGCAGAAGGAAGACAGTGAGGAGAGGTCGAAGTCGCAGAAGCTCACCTGCGCGTTGTCGGCGGCGGCGAGGCAAACGCCGATATAGTTGTCAGAGAAGTCGCAGTTGTCGAGGGTGACAAGGTAGCTGCCCTCCGTGTTGGTGGCGTGCACGGCGGTGTCGAAGCCCACGAACAGGCAGCGCCTCACGGTGTCGGTGCCGTAGTTGTTGCAGACGCACGGCTCGATGGTCGGCAGCGGGCACACGCGCCTGGCGATGAAGCCCGCCTTCTCGGTATAGATGGCCTTGCCATCGTGGGTAGCCGTCTCGTTGCGGAAGGTGCAGCCGTTGAACTTCACGCCCCGCACGTGCCACATCGTGACATGGTTTTTGAAGGTGACGTCGTTGGCGGCAAACAGGTTGTTGCTGTCCACTGTGAAGGTGCAACGGGTGAAGTAGGACACGTTGTCCGTTACGGCGCCACCGGTGGTGTGATTCTCATACCTGAGGAACTCCACGGAGCGGCGGTTGTTGCGGAACAGGGTGTTGGTGGCCTGTATGATGCCGCCGGCATGCTCAATATACGGGTCGCTACCTGCCTTGCGGGTGCAGATG
>JAGCUN010000048.1 GCA_017962845.1 Bacteroidales bacterium
ACCACCGGCGCCTAGCTCATCCGCCGCACCATCGTCGGCGTGGTCTTCGCACTCACCTCCCCGCGCATCACCAAGGCCGACGGCGGCAAGTTCGGCAAGACCGAGAAGGGCAACGTCTGGCTCGACCCCGCCAAGACCTCCCCGTACGACTTTTACCAGTTCTGGCTCAACTGCAGCGACGAGGACAGCAAGAAATATATCCGTATCTTCACCCTCTTCAGCAAAGAGGAGATTGAAGCGATGGAGAAGGAACACGAGGCCGCACCGCACCTCCGCGTGCTGCAGAAGGCCCTGGCGAAAGACCTTACCATCCGCGTACATTCCGAAGCCGACTACAATGCATCGGTAAGCGCATCAGAAATTCTGTTCGGCAAGGGTACTGCCGAGAGCCTGTCGGCCCTGCCCGAAGAGATGTTCCTCTCTATCTTCGATGGCGTGCCGCAGACCACCATCCCCCGCGATGCCCTCAACGCCGGCATCAGCATCGTGGACCTGCTCACCGACCACACGCAGATGCTCGCCAGCAAAGGCGAGGCTCGCCGCGAACTGAAGGGCAACGGTATCTCGGTCAACAAGAACAAAGTCAACGACCAGTTTGTGGCCGACGCCCGATGCCTCATCAATGGCAAGTACATCCTCTTGCAGAAAGGCAAGAAGAACTACCACATTGTGAAGGTGGAGGCATAAAACGAAGGGCGGCCAAACGGTCGCCCTTCATTTTAATATTGTCATTATAGACTTTCCCTCCTCTATTTGGAGAGATAGACGGTCATGGAGGGGGATTCCACCTTCACGAACTCCTCGCCGAAGGTGCCCGACTCTTTCAGGTAGTCGGTGAGTTCTGTCTGGGTGAACTGGTAGCTGTTCAGCTTCTCGCCCTTGTGTTTCACCAGTTTTTCGACCGACAGGTCGAGGGTGCGGTTCGACTCGCGGAAGGCGGGGTTGAGCAGGGCGAACCCTTTGGCCTTGAAGGTGAGGCGCAGGTCGGTGCTGGCATCGCCAGTGGAGACGTTGGCTTTGTTTTTGCCGGCCGGCAGTTCGATGCAGTTCACCTTGTAATCGTACGTGACGGTGTATTCGCGCGAGAGGGTCACGAAGACCCACAGCATCGCGCTGATGGCCAAACAGAGAATGAAAGCCAGCGGGGGCATCTTCAGATGTCCCTGCTCGTTGGTGATTTCGTGACGGATCTGTTCAGCGGTTTTCATCGCACACTATTTAAGGGCGGCCTCGTTGAAGGTGATGGCCGACTTCTCCACTTCGATATGGGTGTTGTCTTCCACGGCGATGACGAAGGTCTGGTCGCGGATTTCCACAATCTTGCCGTGAATACCACCGGCGGTCACCACTTTGTCGCCTTTGGTGAGGGCGTCGCGGGCAGCCTGCAGTTTTTCACGCTGCTTTTTCTGCGGACGAATCATGAAGAAATAGAAAATGACGATGAGCAGCACAATCATACCGACGGTGGGAAGCCATGACATGGCGCCTTGTTGCTGAGGTTGCTGTTGCAATAAGAAAAGAGAATACATAATGATAAATTTATGGTTGATAAAAAGATTTACTGTTTGATGACGTGCGCTTTAACGGTGAGTACGGCGGGTGACGGATAGGCGTTGGAAGCCACGCGCACCTTGTTTTCCACATCGCCCATCTTGGTTTTGGAGTCGAAGGTGACATCGATCTTGCCTTTCTCGCCGGGCTTGATGGGGGCGCGGGGTGGGGTGGAGGTGGTGCAGCCGCACGAGGCGCTGGTGGACGAAATCACCAGGACCGACTTGCCTGTATTGGTGAAGGTGAAGGTGTGGGTGAGTTTCTCGCCCTGCATCACCGTGCCGAAGTCGTAGGAGGTGTGGTCGAACTTGATTTTCGGACCGTTGGGGTCTTCCTTGGAGGTCTGTCCGCTCTTGGTGTCGGCCGTAGCGGGGATGTTGACCACCGAAGGGTTCTTGCTCTCTCCGCAACCTGACAAGCAGGTGGCTGCGAGCAGCATAACAACACCTAAAACTATTTTTATCTTTCTCATTATTAATAAATTACTAATTCAAACTGCGATCCAGAAGACCTCTTCCTTGCTTGTTGAGTCGTCCCTCCTCGCGCAACTCGCGGGCGATTTTGTCCACCAAACCGTTGATGAACAGTCCGCTCTTTTCGGAACCATACGAGCGGGCAATCTCGATGTATTCGTTGATGGTGACTTTGGTGGGGATGCTGGGGAACTCCATCAGTTCGCAGATGGCCATCTTCATCAGAATCATGTCGGTTTCGATGATGCGGTCGCTCTCCCAGTTCTTGAGGTTGGCCTCAATCATCTGTTGGTATTCGGCATCGTTTTGAATGGTTTTTTTATAAAGATTTTTGAAGAAAAGCACATCCTCTACCTCATCTTTGTAGAGCGGTGACATTTTCACCTGCTCTTGGGAGGCTTTCCAGAAACTGATGCCCTGGTACACCTGCAGCAGCGCGTCGTTGTAGTCATCGAACCAATGCACGAACTTCTCTTCAAAATACCAATGGAGCAGTTCGCTTTCGGCGAATATTTTTTCTAAGATGGTGAGAATGAGTTCTTTGTCGGCTTTATAGCTGCTGTCGGGGGCACTCATATAAGCCTGATATTCGGGTAGGGCTTCAATCTGGTTGAAAAGATTGATGATCAATTCTTTATTCTCTACCCAGTTGATTTTGAGGGCGCGCCAGCGGCGGTTGAGTTGCTCGGAGGCTTCCATCTGGGCAATCACGCGGTTGTCCACGAAGCGGGTGTTGGGGTTCAGGTCTTCCTCGGTGGGGAAAATCTTGCTTTTGCGGTCTTCCTGCTTGGTTTCGATATAATGTTTGATTTCAGGGAAGATGGAGTAGAAATATACGGAGAGCACTTCGCACTGCCGGATGGAGTCTTCCAGCTGCTTTTCACCCATATACAAATCCACATCGGGGTTGGCCTGACGGGCATAGATGGCCTGCATCACCTTGATTCTCAAATACCTTCTGCTAATCATATTCTTTGACAAATTAGGCTGCAAAAGTACGCAAAATCTTTTATTCTTACTCCATTATTTCAAGAAAATCACGTAATTTTGCACCCTCAATTCAAAAATAGTCTATGGGAAATGAAGTACGGATGGGAGAATTTCAGATTCTTCCGCCAGTGGTTAAGAATTTACTGATTATCAACGCGCTTTTTTTCTTGGCCGATGTGGTGCTCGGTTTTAAGGGGATTGACTTGAGCGATTGGCTGGGATTGCATTATTTCCAAGCGCCCAGTTTTGCGTTCTGGCAGCCGGTGACCTATATGTTCATGCACGGCAACTTCGGACACTTGTTCTTCAACATGTTTGCCCTGTGGATGTTCGGTGCCGCCGTCGAGAACTATTGGGGCACCAAGCGGTTCATCATCTTTTACTTCGTCGCTGGCGTAGGGGCAGCACTGGTGTACGAGATATGGCAGTATGTCGACTTCACTTACATTATGCACCTTCAGGACTATTCTGGTGTGCAGATTTCGCAGAACCGGACCATCTCTGTTGAGAAATTTTTGGATCATTTCACGATGGTCGGTGCTTCGGGAGCGGTGTACGGACTGCTGCTGGCTTTCGGTATGTTGTTTCCTAACTCTCTCATCTACATCTATTTCCTTATCCCTGTGAAAGCTAAATGGTTTGTGTTGATTTATGGCGGAATTGAGGTTTTATATTGCATCTTCGCTTCCAGCGATGGCATCGCCCATATCGCCCACCTCGGGGGTATGCTCTTCGGTTTGCTGTTGATTTTGTTTTGGAGAAAAAAGGATAGGAGCAGAAATTCCTATTACGAATACCCATTTGACTCATAATAATCATTCACTATTGATACTCAAACCAAAATACTATGGCAAAGAAAGAGTCGGTTAAAAAGATTTTCTTTTGGATTGTATTGTCTCTCAATATAATAGCTGCGCTATTGTTGTTGTTGTCGTGGCTGGCGGGCTTGGTGCATCCCTCCATCTCGCGACTGGTGGTGTTCTGTGGGTTGGGCTTTCCCTATCTGCTGCTGATCAACATCGCTTTTGTGCTTGCCTGGCTGTTTATTGATTATCGCTTTTGTTTGATTTCTATTGCTCTTATTTTATTGAATATTAATACAATAGATAAACATTTTCAATTTCGGGGAGCGGATGTGCCCGAAAACTGTCCCAACTCCATCAAAGTGCTGAGTTACAATGCCAATCTGTTCGGGTTGTATCAGGACAGCGACATGGGGCGGCGCCGTGCCGACTTGCAGGAAATCATCAGTTATTTGCAGGGCGTGAATCCCGACATCGCCTGTTTCCAGGAGTTCTTTTGGGACAAGAGCGAGACCTTGAATTTCCACACGAAGGATCAGGTGCTGGCGCTTATGAATATTGAGGAGACGCCGCAGCATTGTTACCTCTACTTCACCGACACATCGCAGAGCAAATATTACTTCGGGGTGGCGATTTTCAGCAAGTACAAGATTGTGGATGCGGGTCCGGTGCTGGACGATGAGAGCTCGAATGCGATCATCTATGCCGACATCAAGTTCCGGGAGGATACGGTGCGGGTGTATAATGCGCATTTGTCGTCGATTCACATGACGGCCACGGACTATGCCATCAGCAAGCAGCTCACGACCAATGCGGGACAGGATCCGATGTTCGAGAAAAATGCGAAGAAGCTGTACCGCAAGGTGGCCGATGCTGCTGCCATCCGGCAGGCACAGGCCGACTCGTTGCGCAGTCACATCGACGTGTGTCCCCACCCGGTCATCGTGTGCGGCGACTTCAACGACACGCCGGCCGGCTACTGTTACAACACCGTTGCCCGTCATCTCGACGACAGTTTCCGCAAGAGCGGCAAAGGTCGCGGCGTGACCTACCACGGCAGCTCCATGCCCAACTACCGCATCGATTATATCTTGCACTCTCCTTGCTACCTTTCGTACGGCTATACTGTGGGCAAAGAGATGGGCATCTCCGACCACTATCCCATCGTTTCCACCATCTCTTTATTCAAGAAAAATTAATCGCAGATTATTGGCAAAAATGCCGTATTTTTGCCGCTCATTTGTAACAACCAATTTTATTCATTTCAATTCTTAAAAAATTATGCAAGAACAAGACCTTCTCCGCACGGAAAATGATGAAAATCAGCTTTCTAATGCGACTCCTGCTGCCGAAGAAACGGCGCAAGAAAATGTAATTGAAGAAACTACGGAACAGCAGTCTGAGCCGGCTGTTGCCCCCGAAGAAACGGCTCAACCCGCCGCTGAAGTCCCAGCAGAGGAACCGGCACAAGCACCCGTAGAGGCCGAACCCGTGCAGGAGCCCGTGGCCGCAGAACCCGCTCCGGCACAGGAAAATGAACCTGCCGAGCCCGCTGGCGCACAGGCCATCATGGACGAGATTGAAAACGCCAATGCGGAACCCGAAACCGATGACGAGACCGACACGCCGGAAGAATCCGTCGAGCAGATTGAAGCCGAGTATGCGCAGCTTTCGTTAGAAGATGCAGTGGAAGAACTGCACCGCATGGCCGCCGACCCCGACTACAACCGCGTCAAACAACGCGTGGGGGTGCTCCGCTCCAAAATCATCGCCCTGCTGAAAGAAGAGAGAAACCAGAAACTGGAGCAATTTCTCGCTGAAGGCGGTCAGAAAGAGAATTTCGAACCTGAAAAGAGCGATATCGAACGCAAATTCGACAACGCCCTTCAGATTTTCAAAAATAATAAGAACAAATTTTTAGAGAATATCGAGGCTGAAAAACAGCGCAACCTCGAAACCAAGAACGGCATCATTGATGACCTTCGCAAACTGCTCGAAGAGAACGAGGCCACCCCGAAGAACCTGAAAGAACTCAACGACAGCTTCAAAGAGCTGCAAGAGAAGTGGAAAAATGTGGGTCCCGTGCCGCAGAGCGAGTCGAACAACCTCTGGCAGAACTATCATTTCTATGTGGAGAAATTCTTCGACATCCTCCGCATCAACCGCGAACTCAAAGACCTCGACCTGAAGAAAAACCTCGAACAGAAAATCAAACTCTGCGAGCAGGCTGAGTCGCTGCTTTTGCAAGATTCTGTTAAACAATCATTTAAAGAATTACAAGACCTCCACGAAAAGTGGAAAGAGATCGGTCCCGTGCCGGAAGACAAGAAAGAGGAGCTCTGGGAGCGTTTCAAGAATGCTTCCGACCAGATTAACCAGCGTCGTCGCGAGCATTACGAGCAGATCTATGCCGAGCAGCAGAACAATTACAACGCGAAGGTGGTGTTGTGTGAGAAGGCTGAAGAGTTTACCGCCCAGCCCGCCACCACCGCCAAGGAGTTCAACGCCATCAGCGACCAGCTCACCGAGCTGCTGAAGGTGTGGAAGACCCTCGGTGCCGCCCCGCCAAAAGTGAATGAAGAGATTTGGAACCGCTTCAAAGGCACGCTCGACAAATTCTTCGAGAAGAAGAAGGAATTCTTTGGAAAGATTAAAGACGAGCAGCAGACCAACTACAACATGAAGGTGAACCTCGCCATCCGCGCCGAGGCCATCGCCAAGCGCACCGACTGGCGCGCGGCCACCGACGAGATTCTGCAGCTCCAGAAAGAGTGGAAAGAGATTGGCGCCACCTCACGCAAGCACTCCGAAGCCATCTGGAAACGCTTCCGCACCGCCTGCGACCAGTTCTTCGAAGCCAAATCCAACTATTTCAATAATGCACAAGAAATTGAGGCTGAGAATCTTAAGAAGAAAGAAGAGCTCATCGAGCGTTTGAAAAACCACGCTTTCGGGGCCGACCGTAACGAGAACCTCGAAGCCATCAAGGCTTACCAGCGCGAATGGACGGAGATTGGTTTTGTTCCGAAGAAAGAAAAAGACCGCATCTATGCCGCCTACCGCGAAGCTCTTGACCAGCGTTTCGCCGACCTCAAGATCAGCGCGGAAGACCGCAAGCGCGACAACTACCGCAGCCGCATCAACAACATCCTCAGCGACCCCAATGCCGACCGTCTGCTCGACAAGGAGAAACGCTTCTTGATGAACAAGTTGGAGCAGCTGAAGAACGATATCTCCATCTGGGAGAACAACCTCGGCTTTTTCGCCAACTCGAAGAATGCCGACCTGCTCAAAGCTGAGTTCTCGAAGAAGATCGATGCCGCCAAGCAGGAGGTGAAAGAGCTGGAGTACAAGCTCAAGATGATGAACGAAAAACCGAAGGAGGAGTAGTGACCACCGCCGCCGAACTGATTCGACAGCACTTGAATGACGACATCTATACGCTGTCGGCCCGGTCGCGCTGGCACGAACCTTACGACAAGCGCTGGCTGCTCCAGCAGATCCAGTCGCGACAGAAAGCCAAGTCGAAGTTGCCGTCGTGGTACGGCAACTTCGACTTGCTGTTTCCGCCCCCCTTGTCGGTGGAGCAGTGCTCGTCGGAGCTGACCGCCAGCTACAAGGCGGCCCTCGCGCACGGCGGCTCCTTGATCGACATGACCGGCGGGATGGGCGTGGACGCCGCCGCCTTCGCCCGCCGCTGCACCGCTGTCACCTTCATTGAGCGGCAACCCGAGGTGGCTGAGGCCGCCCGCCACAACTTCCCCCTCCTCGGCCTTCGCAACATCGAGGTGGTTTGCGGCGACTCCACGGAGCTGCTCGCCGTCCTGCCGCCCGCCGACCACATCTACCTCGACCCTGCCCGCCGCAAGGGTGGACAGAAGGTGTTCCGTCTTGAGGATTGCGAACCCGACCTGCTGCAGCTGTTGCCCCTGCTGCGCTCCCACACGAGCCACCTGCTTGTGAAACTGTCGCCCCTCATCGACCTCACGCTGCTGCAGCGCCAGCTCCCCGGCATCACTGCCCTCCATATCGTGTCGGTACACCATGAGGTGAAGGAGGTGCTGGCGGAGGTGCGTTTCGACAAGCCGGCTGAAACTCCCGACGTGGTGTGTGCCGAGCTGGCAGTGCCGAGTCGCAGCATCACCTTTCATTCATCAGAACAAAACAACAACAAGCCTGTGCTGGCCGAAAGTGTGGAGACCTACCTGTATGAGCCCCACCCCACGGTGATGAAATCGGGCCTGATGGATGTGTTAGCCGTGCGGTATGGTCTTCGCAAATTACATCATAACAGTCATTTATACACCTCCACAGAATTGCATTCCGATTACTTTGGGCGCATCTTTGCCGTGCAGAGTGTGTTTGGAATGGGGAAGCGGGAGCTGAAAGAGGGGCTGGAAGGTGTGACGCAAGCCTGCATCACCACGCGCAATTTTCCCCTCAAGGCGGAGGAGTTGCGGCGCAAACTGAAATTAAACGATGGGGGGGAGGTCACCTTGTTGGGCACCACGGTGGCCGATGGCCGCCACGTGCTGATTCGCTGCGAGAGTGTTACTCCACCTTCAGCGTCTTGTAGCCGATGAGTCGGTCGTACGCGCCGCCTTCATCCAGCAGATAAAGCAGAATTACGTACTCGTTGCCGGTTTCCCAGTGGTTGCCCTCGATGTAGGTCTCGTCGATTTCCGTTTTTCCGGTGGGTACAAACACGTACTGGTAGTTGTAGAATCCTTGTTTGAGGTAGAGGCAGGTCTCCCACGACTGGATGGCGGGGTTGTATTTCATCTCGGCCTCCGGCACGATGCGCCAGTCGGTGAGCTGGCCGTACACATACACCTTGCCGCCCTCCAACGAGTAGTCGGAGCGGAGGGTGAAGAAGGTGTGGACATACTCCTCGCGGTTCTCGCCGTCGAAATCCTCGGTCTTGTAGAAACACTTGCCGGCGGCGGTAGTCCCCGACACGTAGGGACCGAAGGGTCGTGCCATATCCTCCACCACGTAGGCCACGTTGCGGCCTCGCTCCAGTCCGCACGACACGATGCGGGTGCCGTTGTATTTCAGACTTTTCAGGTCGAAGGCGCGGAACTCGGAGCCGCCATTGAACACGTTGCTGTTGTCGTCGTAGTCGAAGCTGTACTCGCCCGGCTTGCCAGCGCGGTAGCGCAGACCCATGATGGCATTGTCCCACCGGCCGTTCTGCAAGATGGTGGCGTGGAGGTGCTGTGCAGGGTTGCGCACTACCCAACTGCCGGTGTTGGCCACAAAATCCACCTCCTGCTTTTCGTGCATCACGTTCACGTCGGAGGCACGATGCACCGAGGCGGAGATGCCCGCCTGCAACGGTTCAATAACCATGAAGCGGCGCGTCAGCACCAGGTGATCCGGTTCGTCTTCATACACATATAATATATAGTTGCCCGACCGCGTGATGCGCATCATGTCGCCCGGAAACTGGAGGCGGTAGTGGACATAATTCTGCAAGGTATTCAGCGAATAGCTGTAGTCGGTTATCTCATCTTCTTGAAAACCATCAAGATACTCAATCTGATTCATGCCATCGGGCTTCCAGTCGTGCGAACAGTGGATGAAGGTATATTTGAAATAACGCCCTTCGCCCTGCAAGTCGTCGAACGCGAGGGTGAGTTGTTCGCCGCTTTTCAAGGTAAAGATGGGGAATCCCATCTGATAGACCCCGCTATAAAGCTGCACGCTCGTGATGTCATGGTCATAAATCTGGTCGAAATATTGGATATTGCCATAATCCTGGGCCTGAGCAACCATGGCCGCAAGCAGCAGGATGAGGATGGAGAGAGTTCTTTTTATCATGGTAAAGAGGGATTACTCAAACCGGATGGCATTCACCGGGGTGATGCGCTTTGAGACGAAGGTGGCGGGAATCAGCAACACCAGCAGACAGATCAGCAGCAGCACGAGGTTGACGGCTGCGAGGAAAATCCAGTTGAAGGAGATGGGCACGTAGGGCACGTAGTAGGAGTGTTCATCCAATTTGATGATATGTAAATATTTCTGTAATAAGCAGATGCCAATTCCCACTATGTTCCCGATGACCATTCCGACCACAATCAGGCGAAGGCCTAACCGCACAAATACGCCCCGCACGTCGGTGGTGGTCATGCCCATGGTCTTGAGGATGCCGATGGTGGGCGTGCGCTCTAAAATGATGATGAAGAAGGTGGAGATGAGGGTGATCATGCAGATGATGAGGGTGATGGTGAGCAGCACCATCACGTTGGTATCGAACAGGTCGGTCCAGCTGAAGATGGCGGGATACAGCTGCCGGATGGTGTGCGCCTGCAGGTAGGGACCGATATGCTGGTGAACGTACTCGCCCACCTCATCGAGTTGGTCGTAATCGTTGATGAGGATTTCCATACAGCCCACCTGCTCGGATGTCCAGCCGTTGATTTTCTGCACATGGCGGAGGTCGCCGATGACGAAATGGTCGTCGTATTCGGGCATTCCGGTGCTATAGATGCCGCTGACGCGAAAGGCGCGGTCGAACTTCTTCCCCTCGTTCCAGAAATAGCCGAAAACCTTGTCGCCCACCTTGAGTTGGAGCCGGTCGGCGATGCTTTTTGACACCAAAAGTCCCTTGGTGGTGGTGTCGCCCGACAGTTCTAACGGCTTGCCAGTCACCATGTTGCCCTGGAAAGCCTTCCAGTCGAAGGTGGCATCCACGCCTTTGAGGATGATGCCCTCCACCTGCTCGTCGCTTTTCAGCACGCCGCACTTGGTTGCCGCAAACTGAATATGGGCGATGTCGGAGTTTTGTTGCAGCTCTTTCAGCAGGCTCGCATCTTTCGTGATGGGGCGTACGTCGTAGCTGGGGTTGTTCTCATAATCTTTATCGTAATAGGTGATGCGGATATGGGAACCCATATCGATCACCTTCTGCTCAATCACTTGGCGGTAGCCTGTGGAGATGGAGACGGCTAAAATCACCACAATCAAACAGATGGCAATCCCTGCGATGGAGAGTCGCACGATGGGACGGCTCTGGCTTCCTTGCGAGGAGCGCAGCAGGCGCGACGATAGCAACTGTTTGATAGATGGCATTTTATCTTAGAATTTATAATTTACCCCCACCTTGACTTCCATGATGGAATAGACGTTGAGTTCGTCGTAAACGGGGAAGAGGAGCAGTCCGTACATCGACCAGTGGTCGGTGATGTCTTGTTTGTAACCGGCACCCACGAGCACCCCGTTGGTGTTGTCACGGCCCTCTACGCCGCCCGGGAAGCTAAGCCACTCATATTCGGCGTGCAGTACCAGTCGCTTCCAAATATAGCCCTCGATAAAGGCACGGGCACCGAAGATGTGCGTGAAGTATTTGATGCCGTCGTAGCTCTTATAGTAGTTGAGATGGTAGGTGCCGCCGATGCCGATACAGATGAAATCGATGCCGGGGCAGATGCCGAAATGGGGCGACAGCTGCATGTTGAGTTGCGAGTAGCTCACGCCGAAGCCCACGTTACCGCCGACCACAAACTTCACTTTCCGTTCGTTGAGCGGATTCCCGTCACGAGTTTGAAGGCTCTTCGGCAACGGCACATTCTCCACATCCGACTGTGCCAGGACATCTGCTGCCGAAAATGCCAGCAAAAGCAAGCCGAAAACCAGACCGATGATTCTTTTCATGTTGGTATTTTTATTGAGGACTTCATTGGTGCAGTTTTATACTCACATCTTCAGACCTTGCGAAGTCCATGGAACAACATCTGAAAATATGATGCTGCAAAATTACAAAAAAGCCGTACAAGTTACAATTGCTTTTCAAAAAAAGTCAAATCGCAGGGAGAAGCGGCCCTAACTATGATGTCCCCTGCACTATTCTTGTTCTCGGTGCTGTAGCACCACGTTGATTTGCGGGTACTTGGCGCGGAGGTGGTCGGCGATGCTCTGGGCGAAATACACCGACCGATGCTGTCCGCCTGTACAGCCACAGTTGACACATAAGTGCGTGAATTGCCGCTCCAAGTAGTTGTCCACGCTCATATCCACAATGGCAAACAGGTGCTGCTTGAACTCCGCCACCTCAGGATATTTCTCCAAATACTCAATCACACAGGCATCTTGGCCGGTGAAGTTGCGGTAGGCTTTCTCACGACCTGGGTTGGGCAATGCGCGGCAGTCGAACACAAAGCCGCCGCCGTTGTCCGACTCATCCTGCGGGATGCCCTTCTTGTAGGAAAAACTTTTCACCACTACGGTCAATTTGCCGTCATCGCTCTTCTGGGGCTGCCAGGGGCGCGCAATGATGTTGCGCATCACCGCCGTAAGCTCTGGTAGTTCGATGGAAATCTTTTGGTTGTCAAGAAGATAGCGTAGATTCTCTACCGCAGGCGGAATGCTTTTCAAGAAGTGGGTTTTCCGCTCAAAATAACCGCGATAGCCGTAGGCTCCCAGCACCTGCAACGCCCGTATCAGTACAAAACCGTAGTAGCGACTGCGGAAGTCGTCCGCGTCAACCTCCAGCTGTTGCTGAAGCTCCTGCAAGTAGTATTCCAACAACTGCTCTCGCAGTTGGTCCGACAAGCCTGCCCGCGCCTGAAAGAGCAACGAGGCTACATCGTATTGCAAAGCGCCTTTTCTTCCTCCTTGATAATCAATAAAATATACATCATTATCTTTAATCATAATGTTGCGCGACTGGAAGTCACGGAACAGGAAGAAGTCGGATTCGGTCTGGGTGAGATAGTCCATCAGCGTTTGGAAGTCGTCCTCCAGTCTCTGCTCATCGAACGGAATGTAGGCTACCTTGAGGAAGAAGTACTTGAAGTAGTTGAGGTCCCACTGCATCGACTGGCGGTCGAAGGCCTCGCGGGGGTAGCATACAGAGAAGTCGAAATTCTTGCGGCCGCACAATTGTATGCGCACCAGCTCGCGCAACGCTGCCTTGAAGTAGTTTACCACATCCTCTGGCAGCTCGCCGCCGCACTCCTCTTTCCGCCGCGACAGGTAGCTGAAAAGCGTCTCGTTGCCGAGGTCGGAGAGCAGGTAGTATTGCCGGTCGTCGCTCACCGTCAGCAGTTGCGGCACGTTGATGCCTTCGCGGTAGAAGAAGTCGGTGAAGGTGAAGAAGGCCTCGTTCTCTTTCACATCGTCGTTGTAAACCCCCATCAGGGTGGTGCCGTCCGACAAAAACAGGCGGGTATAGATGCGGTTGGAACCCGACTGCGCAATGCGCTCGCTGCGGGTGATGGTCGCGGTGGTATAGCAGGCAGTGAGGATATTTAATTGATTAATTTCCATTTTATTTTTTTTGCAAGATAATAGAAAAGGAGATTTGTAAAATGACTGTTTTTACCAGGTATTCATGGTGATGTTTCTTGTCTGCAAAAGTACAATTTTTCCACCATATTTCTAATCTATTTGACCAAGAAAAAGAAAAAAATTAGCATATATGCAAATTTATTGAAAAAATTATTATTTTTGCAGTCTAAAAAATAAACTATCAGCGAAACAGAAATTGAGGATATCACTGATAAATCATTTGTAATATGAGTGCAAAACTAAATCTTCAGGACTATTTGTGCGATATTCCTGCCGATGTAAAAAAGGAGGTGGATTGGTCTTTTGCCATTGCAGACAAAATTGAAAGTATTCTGCAACAGGAAAACATCTCCCACAAGGAATTGGCCAAAAGAATGGGCAAAACCGAGGCAGAGGTTTCACGATGGGTTGGGGGAACGCACAATTTCACGTTGAGAACCATTGCGAAAATATCAACAGCTATCGGCGTGGATTTGATTGTAGTGTAGCAATTCGGCTACTCCCAAAAGGGTTGATATTAGAAATTGCGCCCCATGTCGGCAATCTCTTCGTCGCTCAGACCGTACAGGATTTTGCCGGCTTGCAGACAGTTGTTGAAGGTCTCGGTGTCGCGCAGCCGCTTGTAGCAGGTGAGCTCGCCGGTCCAGATGTCCCAGATGTAGTCCATGCCCTGCTTGGCGGTGTTGTAGGCGGCAAGGGCTTCTTGATACTGCTTGGCGTTGGTCAGCGCCTTGGCATACAGCACCCAGTAGATAGGGTCGTCGCCGGTGTAGTCGATGAGCTGCGAGATCTGCTGTATGGCGGCCTCCGCATTGCCGGTACGGATGGCGTGGCACAGCTGATGGTAGAGGTTGAACCGCATGTCGGCACCAAGGGCTTCAAGGTCGCCGGTGAAATCGGTCGAGCATTCGTGCAGACCGATGGTATAGAACTTGTAGAAACTGGTGAATTGCTGCAGGTTAGCCCGCTGCTCGTTGAGCAGTTTCCACATTTTGCCATACTCACCGTTGGCGCAAAGTGCTGTGGCCATAATCATGTTGCGGGCATCTTCGGTGGGATTGTCGATGGTCATGAAGACATTGAGCGTGCTCTCGGAAGCGATTTTGTCGGACAGGTTGGAGGTGATGGAGTAGAGGAAGGCATCTTGGATGAGCGCTTTCCCGTTTTTGAATCCTATCTGCAAATCCTCGAACTGGAAGTTGCCGTTGCCGTCGTAGGTGCGCAGCACAACATGGTGCTGGCCGTTCTTCACGTAGGTGGTGTCGAAGCGGAAACTGCCGCCGCTCTCCTCAATGTCGCACAGATAGTCGCCGAAGGCGCAGTTGCCATGGAAAATCTCCATTCCGGCGCCGAGGTCGAGGGCGGAACCTTTCTTCTCCACCGCCACTTTCAGCGCGACCGTGTCAACGGCGTTGTTGAGAAAATCGGCCTTGCCATCGCGGACACTTTTTTCTGCCTGTTGGATGAAATCCTTCACCGCCTTGGTCATTTCGGCTTCTGTCAGGGTATGCTTCTTTTCGGTCTGTTCTTTCTTTTTGCACGAAACGCCTACAAGGGCGAGGCATAATACGCAGGTGAGAATGAGGGTGATTTTTTTATACATGATGTGGACGCAAGATGTGATTATTAAATAATAATGAAATAGTGGGTG